>JACRCD010000034.1 GCA_016219175.1 Deltaproteobacteria bacterium
ATCTACTGCGTTGTAGCGCATTTTTGTTCGTTCGGCATACCACCTGTATTGCCTCGCTCTCAAAAATACACTACGCCTTGTATATCGAATTTTGTTACTTAGCCATCCGGGCTTTGTCGCCGACTTTTTACGAGTTCATCAGAAATGATGAATCCGTAAAAAGTCGGCGGCAGTTCGCCATCCTAATCTCATGCCACTGGTTGTCATCGCTCAGGATATGCGAGGTCAGTACCCTGTGGTCGTCGCTCTTGAGCTCGATCATATCCTGCTGCTTCGCCATCCGCTCCGCAGTGGTCATATCGGGGCTCTCGCTGTCCAGGCAGGCTATGCCCCGGTGTCGCCAGGAAGCATCGCCATGTTCCGTCCCTGGCCGGCGTTACGCAGTGAACCCGCCGTCAATGGTCAAACTGGCCCCGGTCACGTAGCCGGCCTCGGGGCTGGCCAGATAGGCCACCAGTGAGGCGATCTCGTCGCCAGCGCCATAACGGGGCAAGGCCATCAACTGTATCAGCATCCTGGCGAAATCGCCGGTGGCGGGGTTCATATCGGTGTCCACCGGACCGGGCTGCACATTGTTAATGGTGATGCCGCGCGGACCGAGGTCTCGCGCCAAGCCCTTGACCAGCCCTACCAGGGCCGCCTTGCTCATGGCATAGACGCCGCCGCCCGTGAACGGCATCCGTTCGGCATTGCAGCTGCCGATGTTGATAATGCGCCCGCCCGGCTGCATATGTTTCACCGCGGCCTGCGTGGCCACGAACACGGCGCGCACGTTCACCGCCAGGGTGCGGTCCAGGTCTTCGAGGCGATATTCGTCAATGGGCGCAATGACGGCGATGCCGGCGCTGTTGACCAGAATATCGATGCCGCCCAGTTCCCGTACCGTTTGCTCCACGGCAGCCACCACCGCCTTGGCGTCGGCGCTGTCGGCCTGGATGGCCAGAGCCTTTACCCCCAAGGCCAGGGCGGCTTTGGCCGTTTCGTCGGCTTTAACGGGATTACTGACATAGGTCAGGGCCACATGCGCGCCTTCGCCGGCCAGACGCCTGACGATGGCGGCTCCGATGCCGCGGCTGCCGCCGGTTACCAATGCCCGTTTGTTTGCAAGTCGATGGTTCATATGGTTCTTCCTTGTTTGCCCAGCGTTGCCGCGGCTTTTCCCTCATGGGGATCGACATTGGAGATTGCGCGGCAAATGTCTGCCGTTAATGCCGTTAATCTGATGCAAAAACTTTGCCCACCGGGGTGAAAAATGACAAATTGTTGTCAATATCGCACAGGTATTGACAACAGTAGCGGCAAGAGAATGTGACGAGTAAGAGGGGAAAGGGCTTTTGTGTCCTGCTTTACGGGACGATTCTTCTGTCGCAGGACAAATGAGCTCCGGAGCAGGTTTGGTTGGGGATGACTTGGTTCACTGCTATTGACATTATTATCATTGGCACCTACGATTTAGATAAGGGAACAGCGGTTTAACGGAGATAAAGCCATGGCTGTCAGTGAAATAAACACAATAAATCCCATTCCGCCGGCGGGACAACGGATACAAAGCGGGAACGGTGCGGGGGCTTCCCCTGCCGGGCCGAGTGGGGCAAGTCAGGCCCGGGCGGCCGTGGCGGCTCCGCTGGCACAAGACCTCATCCTGCGGAACGAGTTGCTGATCAATGAGGCCCTGCGAAATTTGAATTTTGTGGCTCCGACGCCCGCGATTACCCGGCTGATCAATGTGACGCCTCCTCCCTTGGTTGACCCCGAGGCCGCGCAGGAACTGGATATCGTGTTACAGAAAGAACTGTTGATCAACCAGGCCCTGCAGAATTTGACTTTGGTGTCCCGAGCCCAGCGGGAGGCCTTGTTGATCAATGAAACGCCTCCGATCCTGGAAGCCGATGAAACGCTCCAGGACCTTGACGCCATCCAGCAGAATGAAGTGCTGATCAACGAGGCGTTGCTCACCTTGAACCTCCCTCGTGCCCAGACGGTCACCGCGACAGAGGCGGAGACTGCCGCCAGGGTAACGGTTGCCGGGCAACAAACCGTTGCCGCCGTCTTACCGGGGGCCGGCCAGGTCACGGCGGCGGTTCCTGCTGCCGAAGCGGAGGAGCCGGTTGTCGCCCTGCCGGAGGCCACAACGGTTCTCGCCCCCACTCCGATTGCCGCAACCTTTGTGACCCAGTCCTTCACGCCGTTCAGGTTGCCTTTTTCGCTGCTGAATCCGGACAGGACTCCTTATGTGGTAGCTGTTTATGAGACCAGGAACCCGAATCCCGGGCCAGGGGAACCCGCGCCGGTCGCGGGTGAAATCCGGCCGCCGCTGCCCGCCGGCAGGGCGCGGCCCACTGGCCGGGCGGCTCTCAGGCAGGCATGGGCAAACCGGCAGGTTCGAGTGTACGAGGAAAACATGGTGGTCCCCATCCCGGTGACGGAAAGAGACATCCAGCATGTGCTGAGTCAGGTCAATGAAGACCTGGTTGCCAATGGCCTGCCGCTGCATCTTGTTTTTGCCAGAAACGAGGCGGGGTACGGTGTGGATGTTTATGACTGTTCCGATGGCGAGGTGTGCCGGTTGACCCATGATGTCACCCTGAAAATTGAGGACCTGACAACCACGCTGGACAACCTGCGGCATGAAACCGGGATTATTATCGATACCACCTCGTGATAAGGCGGAAAGTTAAGGTCAAATGTCCGCTCAACCTCCGCCGCGCCATTGTCGTTGGCCCTTTTTTTTCCGCGGCATCCCGTGATTTCCGTCAGTTCGTCATGCTGAACTTGATCAGGTCTGAGAAAAGCCCGGGTTCCATAACTGCTGGATTCCGGCTGAAAGCATGCCGGAATGACGACCGGCAATAATGTCAGATAACTTACGATTGCAACCCCTTACGCCAACACGGAAAGTTGAATTAATGGCCTTGGATTGGAGAGAAGAAATGGAGCATCTTTTTGCATACGGGACACTGATGTGTGAGGATATTATGTTGGAGGTCTCGGGTTGCCGGCTGCCCTCCGTGCCCGGGACATTGCAGGGCTATTGCCGGCGGGGCGTCAAGGGTGAGCATTATCCCGCCATCGTCCCTGATAGCGGGGGCAGGGTGGAAGGGGTGGTGTACCTGAACCTGACGCCTGGCGCGTGGCGCCGTTTGGACGGCTTCGAAGGGGAGCTGTATAGCCGCGAGTTGGTGCGGGTTGGGCTGGAGGACGGAACCTCGTTGCTTGCCGCAGCCTACGTGTTGAGGCCGGAATTCCTGGACCATCTTGAACAGTCGGGCTGGGATTTTGCGGATTTCCTTAGTCACGGCAAAGCAACTTTTCAGAAACGCTACAAAGGATATCATGCCCTGTAAACGAATCGCCGTTTTGCCTTTTTCATCTCTATGCGGCCAACCCCGATTCCCTGATGTTTGGCTCGGATCCGCCATCCACCCGCGCGGCAAGACCGGATAAGGAGGCTGACTTCATGCTCGTCATCGAAACCCTCGGCGAGCCAACAGGCAGGGCGGGTCTTCCATGAAAACGCGGTTGAATTTTACAAACCGCGAAAACTGGCTGACCAGCCTGGTCCAGCCATGCTGGTTAGCCTCCTGATAAGGTAAAACTCTGCAACAGTTTGAAAATAAGGGCAAATGCTTACCTGCACAGGGCCAGCATTTCCCTGACCGCCTGGTCCAGCCCGGCAAAGATGGCCCTGGCCATGACGGCATGGCCGATGCTCAGCTCCTCAATTTTGTCGAGTGCGGCGATTCTTGCCGTGTTCAGATAATTCAGGCCGTGCCCGGCATTGATCTTCAGCCCCGCCTCATGGGCGGCATTCACGGCCGCGGCGATCAGCGCAAATTCCCGATTTTGTTCCGTGTCATTTTTCGCATCACTGTAACGGCCGGTGTGGATCTCCACAAAGGTGGCCCCCACCTTTGTCGCGGCGTCAATCTGTCTTGAATCGGGGTTGATAAAAAGACTGACCGGAATGCCGGCGTCCCGCATCCTGGAGATGACACCAGCGAGATGGTCCATCTGTCCCGCCACCTCAAGGCCGCCCTCGGTGGTCAGTTCCTGCCTTTTTTCCGGAACCAGGGTGACCATGTCGGGTTTCAGCCGCAGGGCGATTTGGATGATTTCCTCGTTTGCCCCCATTTCCAGATTGAGCTTGGTTTTCACCGTCCTCCGCAGGATTTCCACATCCCTGTCCTGAATATGGCGGCGATCTTCCCGCAGATGCACGACAATACCCGCCGCCCCTGCCAGTTCGCAGATGCCGGCGGCAAGAACCGGATCCGGTTCATCAATACCCCTGGCCTGTCGCAGGGTGGCAACATGATCGACATTGATGGCAAGCTTTACCATATTTTTTCCTTATTTTTAAAGAGTAGTGGGGATAGACCGCTATTTTGACAGCGGCGCCAGGTTATGGGCGTCGTCGAACCGGGCGAGAAAATCTTTTTCCATGGCCAGCATGGCCGCTGCCTCCTCCGGTCCGCGCTCATGGTCATAGCCGAGCAGATGCACGAGTCCGTGCACCAGCAGGACGCGGAGATGATCACTTAGGCTTATGCCGCCGCCGGCCGCCTCCCGTGCCGCGGTATCAAGGGAAATAACAATGTCGCCCAGCAGTTGCGGGCCGGGAAGCGCGGTGGCGTCAAGCATGGGGAAGGAAAGCACGTTGGTGGGTGTGTTCTTGCTCCGGTAGGTGCGGTTCAACTCGGTCATGCGGGTGTCATTAACAAAAAGAATGCTCAGTTCGCATTGCTGCTTTCCGGCATGGCGCAGCAGCGCCGTGGCGATTTTTCGCAAAGTCGCCAAAGGAACCGGGGCAGGTCTTACTTCACTGCGCAGCAGAACCGGCATGTTTTTTCTCTTTTTTCGGGGGGCTTTTCTGTTCCTTTTTCTCGTAAGCCCGGATGATCTGCTGCACCAGGGGGTGGCGCACCACGTCGACATCGGTGAAATAGCTGAAGGATATCCCTTTGACGCTTTTCAGGATTTTCGCCGCGTGGATGAGGCCTGAACCCCTGTCATGGGGCAGGTCTATCTGGGTGACATCTCCGGTGATGACGGCCTTGGAACTGAAGCCGAGCCGGGTGAGAAACATTTTCATCTGGGCCGGGGTGGTATTCTGGGCCTCATCGAGAATAACAAAGGCATTGTTTAAGGTCCGTCCCCGCATGAAGGCCAAGGGGGCTATTTCAATAATCTCCCGCTCCACCAGATCCTTGGCCCGTTCCCGGCCGAGCATGTCGTTTAAGGCATCATGCAGGGGCCGGAGATAGGGATTTATTTTTTCCACCAGATCGCCTGGCAGAAAGCCAAGATTCTCGCCCGCCTCTACGGCGGGACGGGTGAGAATGATGGCCTTGACCTGATTGGCGCTGTAGGCGGCTATGGCCATGGCCACGGCCAGATAGGTTTTGCCGGTGCCGGCCGGACCGATGCCGAAGGCGATGTCGTTTTTGCGGATGGCATCGATATACTGTTTCTGATTGATGCTTTTCGGAGAAACAATCCGCTGTTTGGCGGTGATATAAACCTGGTCGAGAAAAATATCCTTCAGGCTGGTGCGCGGTGAACGCTCCAGGATTTTTAAGGCATAGGCCACATCGGCCGGATAAACGGGATAGCCGGTGACAATGAGATCATAGAGCTGATTCAAGGTGGCGGCGGTGGTTGCTACATCGTGATCAAAGCCGGTAATGGTCAGGGTGGCGCCCCGGGCTTTGACGGTAACTCCCACCGCCTTTTCAATGGCCAGCAGATTGCGGTTCAAGTCTCCATACAGGAGGCGGGCCGCCTCGTTATCGGCAAAAGCAAGTTCCTTCCGTGTTGCGGTGACAGACATGTTTTGGCTTATTTCTTGCCGGATTTTTTGGCAAGTTCTTCATCAATCATTTTCTGCATGCCGACCACGCTTCTGTCTTTAACCGTTCTGCCGTTGATGAAGATGGAGGGTGTGCCCTTGACCCCGGCTGCGGCGCCATCCTGCTGATCTTTGTTGATTCTGGCCATGTTCTGCGGGTCAGTCATGTCTTTTTGGAATTTTGTCATGTCCAGGCCGAGCGAGGTGGCTATTTCGAGAAATTTTTCAGGTTTCAGATCCTTCATGTTCTCAAAAAGTTTGTCGTGGTATTCCCAGAATTTCCCCTGCTTCTGGGCGGCAATTGCCGCGACAGCCGCAGGGGCGGCCTGTTCGTGACCACGGATCGGGAAGTGCTTATAGGCAATTTTCACCGTCTCCGGGTTTTGTTCGAGGAGCTGGGCGAAAATCGGACTGAGACGGGAACAGTAGGGGCACTGGAAGTCGCTGAAAATAACAACGGATATCGGGGCCTCGGGCATGCCGAGAAAAGGGGCGTCCGTGGTGTCAATCTTGACGATAAAGGAGTAGCTGATTTCCTGCACCATCCCGGTGGTGTCGCTGCTGACGAATATTTTATCCTCAAGACTGGCCATGTCAAGTCCGGAGGCGGAAATACGATTACAGGAGGGGTCAACGGCGATGGTGTCCTCCAGCTTGCCGTCATTGCTGTAAATATTGACCGCTCCCTTGCTCAGCACAAAGACATACTTGCCGTTCACGGAACTGGCAATGTCCAGGGGGGCCGAGGCAGGTTTGAAGGAGTTGCTGATCGTCGAATCAACCTTTGCCTGGGCAGGCACAGAAAAACACATGGCGCCAAAGAGCGATATCAGTAAAAACGTTTTTAATCTCATACAACCTCCAGAAAGTTGAGTAATAAGCACGTAGTAAATGCAGTTTTACTGCCGACAATTGTTCTTGATCTGTTGCTAATTTTCAACTGTTATTTTTCGCGATCTAGTTTTTTAGGGGTGTTACGAAACAACCATCATAATTCTAACCATTTCATCACCCCTCCCTTACCTTGTTTGCGGGATGGCACTGTTGCCGCGATTATCGCGCGACATCGCGGCGGGGCTTTCCCGTCCTTGCCGGATGATACGGGCCAGAAACACCGCCAGGTGGCTGCATTGGCAGTCATGGCCACCCTTGCCTATCCCCTGTTGCCATTGCAGCAGGCAGCCGCTGCAGGTAGTGACCACATGCGCAACGGATAGTTCCATGAGTTCTGTCAGTGCGGAGCTGAAAATCTGATCGGCCAGATCCGGATGGGCAAGGCGAAAGAGCCCCCCCTGGCCGCAGCAGTGCGGCCCGCGGGCAAGTTCGACCGGAAGAGAACCGTAAAGGTCTCTGATGAGAGTGCGGGGAGCGGCGGTGATTTTTTCCGGGCCGAAACGAAGATGGCACGGATCGTGATAAAAAACACGGGGAAGGTCTTGAGCGCTGCCGGCCGTTTGAGCGGGCGGGGAAAAAAGCCCGCTGCCCGCGAAAAATTGGGAAAATTCCTGAAGCCGCGCGGCAAAATGTTTGGCCCGGTCCGCCCAGGCGGGATCATCAGCCAGCAGCTCCGGGTAGGAGCGCAGATGGCTGTAACACGAGGCGCAGGAGGTGAGGATGGGCAGGTTGTGGCCGGCAAAGGCGGCTATATTCTTTCTGGCAAGTTTCCTTGCCTCTTCTCTGTTGCCGCTCCCGAATGATGCCAGACCGCAGCAGGTCTGCTCCTCGGGTACAAGTAATGAGCTGCCGGTGGCTTCCCTGGTCAGAAAAGCGGTGGCCGTGCCAATGACCGGGCTCAGGTAGCGGGCCAGGCAGCCGCTGAAAAAACTAATGGCCTGGGGGCCCGGCTTGTTCTCCGCCGTGGAAAAATCGGGCGGGATCATTTGCTGGGCGTAATCTTCCGGCAGAAAGGCCAGTTTGAGCCAGAGACCGCTTGCCTTGGGCAGGTTTTTTAACAAACTGTTGCGGAGACTTGAAAGGCTTTTAAGAAGCCTGGGCGAGGCAAAGGTTTTCCGGGCCAGCAGCTTTTCCAGGAATTGATGGTGGGCCAGCGGTGGCAGCTGCTGGCGGGCGTGTATCACTGCGGCGAGGGTGTCAATCCCTCTGGGACAGGCATCCCGGCAGGCCCCGCAGAGCAGGCAGGAAGAGATGATGGCGCTGTAGGCCGCTGAAGAAGGACGGGTGAGACGGCCAAGCAGATGCAGCCTGCCCCTGGCTGTCTGCGATTCCCGTCCGGTTACCTGGTAAACGGGGCAGACAGCGGTGCAGGCCCCGCATTTGGCGCAATCATCCGCTGTCTGCTGTGTGGCTGGCCGGTTTGAATGCAACGTGGAATCACTTCTGCCAGAGCAGGTATGCCTTGATAAACGGGTCAAGGACTCCGTCTAGCACGGCATCAACATTGCCTGTTTCATGACCGGTCCGGTGATCCTTTATCAGCCGGTAAGGCTGCATGACGTATGATCTGATCTGGCTGCCCCAGGCGATTTCCTTTTTTTCACCGCCCAGCTCCACGCGCTGCTCCCGCTGCAGATTTTTTTCCCGTTCATAGAGCCGCGATTTCAGCATCTTCATGGCCGTGTCCTTGTTGCGGTGCTGGGAACGTTCATTCTGGCACTGGACAACGATGTTCGTCGGCAGATGGGTGATGCGGATGGCGGAACTGGTCTTGTTGACATGCTGCCCGCCCGCGCCGCTGGCCCGGTAGGTATCAATGCGCAGATCCTTTTCATTGATTTCCACCTCGATGGTGTCATCGAGCTCGGGAAAGATGAACACCGAGGCAAAGGAGGTATGACGTCTGCCTCCGGCATCATAGGGCGAGATGCGCACCAGGCGATGAATGCCCATTTCCGAGCGCAGATAGCCGTAAGCATAGCGCCCCTTGATCATAATGGTGGTGCTCTTCACTCCGGCCTCGTCGCCCGGCTGCATGTCCAGGATGTCGGCTGCAAAACCCTTATCCTCGGCCCAGCGCAGGTACATGCGCAGCAGGATACTGGCCCAGTCCTGCGCCTCCGTGCCGCCGGCGCCCGCATGGATGGTGAGCATGGCATTGTTTGTGTCATGCTCACCGGAAAACATGCGTTCGAGTTCAAAGGCGCCGATCCTTTCATCCAGCACCTGCATCGTCTGCCTGGCCTCCTGCTCCGTGCCGGCGTCCTGTTCGCTGATGGCCAGTTCCAGCAGGATTTCCGCATCTTCCATCAGACCGTTCAGGGACTCCCACCCCTCAATGGGGTTCTGCAGTCTGCTTATTTCCTGTTGTATTTTTGTGGCTGCCTGGGCGTCGTTCCAGAAATCGGGGTGCGTGGTTTTCTGCTCCAGTTCCCGCAGTTTTTCTGTCTTGTCGGCTAATTCAAAGATGCTCCTTTAAGGCAAGGAGCCTTGTTTGAATTTCCTGGAGTTTCTGTTTTAGTTCTGCTGACATATGTGTTCCCCGCCGTGTGGGTGAAGGTGTGTAATAGAATTATCAAACAATTTTTCATCTTACCCGAAAGAGAAAAAATGCGCCAAGAAAAACTCTTGAAGCCATCAGGACTCCGTCAAAATCCGCATTTCTCTTCACAGTTCCAGGTAAAAGGCGGAACCTTGCCCGCTTCCCCTGCTTTCCGCCCATATCCGGCCGTCAAGGGCTCTGGTCAGAATCCTTGCCACCGGCAGGTTGAGGCCGAACCCCCTAGGCCTTCGTTTCTCAGGTTCCAGGCAGAAGGGGGTGAAAATATTTTCCAGATCAGCCGGGTCAATGCCCGCCCCGCGGTCCGTCACCGAAAGCCTGGTTCTGCCGTTTTCCTGGGAGGCGCTAATGCGGATCAAGCCGCCTTCATTGGAAAAACAGACGGCATTGTCGAGCAGGGCGCTGAAAATGCGTTCCAGGTATTCCGGGTCGGTCTCAAGCGTCAGCCCGGAGTCGATGCCGCAGTCGACCTTAAGCGACCGTTTGTCCAGATCCGGGTTTTTCCTCTCCAGCAGCTCTGTCACGGTCTGCCGGGGATGAACGGTCTGGCGCCGCGGTTTCAGGTTGCTGCCGGCCAGTCCGAAATAGGTGATAATGGTCTCGGCCAGTTTCTGGATGCGGTCCAGGGGAGAGTTGATCTCATGGGTCAGATAGATGAGAAAGGACATTTTATTGCCGTCCAGCTGCTGCAGTCGTTCATGGGCCTTGACCAGCTGGGCGCTCCTTTCCCGCACCATCTTCTCCAGGTTTTCGCTGTAATTCCGCAGCTCGACGTTCTGCTTCCGCAGGGTGAGCTTCATCCCCCGGTTTTCCAAGCCTTTTTCAATCACATTGAGCAGTTGGCGCTGGTTCACCGGCTTGAAAAGAAAGCTGAAGATGTGCCCTTCGTTGATGGCCCGGACAATGTCATTTTTTTCCGCCTGGCCGGACAAAACGATCTTGCAGATGTCGGGATGCTTTTTGTGCAGCTGGCTGAGCAGCACGCTGCCCCGCATCTCAGGCATCAGTTCGTCGGAGATGATCAGGTCAACCGGATTATTGTCGACAAATTCCTCGACCTCTTCCGGATTCATGAAGGTCTGCACGGCATAGGAGCGGCCCAACAGGATTTTCAGTTCCGTCAGGATTGAACGTTCGTCATCGACGATCACCAGCGCTGGTTTCTGGTTTTTACCGTTGGCGGTTGTCTCAAGATTCACTGGCTGCACTCCTTGTCAGTCAAATTTTTCAAGACGGGCTGCAGAAAGAGCCGGATCGTAAAGGTTGCGCCTTCCCCCGGCTGGCTTGCGGCCAGAATATCGCCGCCATGGGTTGCGACGATCCGGTGGCAGAGATTCAGGCCGAGGCCGGTGCCGCTGCCAATGGCCTTGGTGGTGAAAAACGGATCAAAAATTTTGTCAATCACCTTCTGCTCAATGCCGATGCCGTTATCCCGGAAGCACGCCTCAATGTAATTTTTTTCTTTGTTATGACTGGTCGAGATCTGAATCCGTCCGTCTTTTTTGGAGAGGCCCTTCTCCTTGACCGCATCCCTGGCATTGATAATCAGATTCATGAAGACCTGTCCCATCTCCTGGGCCAGCCCCTTGAAGGGCGGCAGGTCAGGCGCCAGCTCCATGTCGATATCCAGATCGTACTTGACCTGATTATGGGTGAGGACCACCGCATCGCTGACAATGGTATTGAGATCGCACAACCTGAAGGTCTCTTCACTGTGGGCCATGCGTTTGGTGCTTTTGATAATGTGATCGATGCGTTCCACCGACTCGATGTTGCGTTCGGCAATGCCGTCGATCCCCTCGATGACCAGATCCATGTCCAGCCCGGCCATCAGACGGCGCAGCTTTTCGCGCTCCGCCGCCGGATCGTCCGGTTCCCGGGCCAGGTAGTTGTTGAGGAAGCCGACCAGTTCCTTGACATAGCCGACATTCATTATCAGGCCGTCCATGGAAAAACTGATCGCCTGGGCCGGATTGTTTATTTCATGGGCAATGCCGGCCACCATGGTGCCGAGCGATGCCAGTTTTTCCTGCTTGATGATGTGTGCCTGGCTTTCAAATAGGGCATTTTTAGCCATGTTGCGTTCGGTGATATCACGCACCATGGCGATGAAGAGCCGGTTGACCCCCAGCCGCATTTCGCTGAGCGAGACTTCCAGGCTGAAGTTTAACCCGTCCTTTCTGACCCCTTGCAACTCGCGGGGGGCTTCCAGCGCCTTTCTGATGTCATCGGGCAGCCCCGAACCCCCATGCAGGTCACCCTCGGCGCCGGCGATCAGCATGCCGATATGCTCGCCCACCATCTCCGCCTGGGGCCAGGAAAACATGCGCGACGCCGCCTGATTGCAGGATTCGATTCTGCCCTGTTCATCCATGGTGAGCAGGCCGTCAAACATGTTGTCAATGATGGACCTGACCCGGGTTTCCGCCTGCTCCCGTTCCCAGATGGTGATGCTGAGGCGCTGCACTCCCAGATAAATACTCAGCAAGCCGAGGAGCCAGAAGGTGGTGTGGGCCAGGGTGAAGGTGAAGATGTCCTGCCGGGAGATGGCCAGCAACGGCGCCATGGGAATGGATACGCTGATGCCGCCGCGGATGTCGCCCATCTCATAGCCTTGGGGGGCATGGCATTGCAGGCAGCCCGTCTCGGTGATCATGGGCCGCATGAGGCGCAGATATTTTTCATCGTTGATGCTCTCCACGGAACTGATTTCCGTCACTCCGTCTTCAAAGGCCTGGAGCGCCGCCGTTTCCCACGTGTCGGCGGCGTTTTCCGGGCGGATGGGATCCAGACTGGTGATATGGCCGTAGGGGCCGTACTGCTTGGTCTGCATCTCATAGACCTGACGGATCATATATTCCGGGTTGACCAGGGTCAGTTTCTGGCCGTTGCCGGTGATTGCCACGGTATGATCAAATATCGGCTCAAGATACGGGTTCGGTTTGGTTTTGTCGGTGATGGGCACGTAAACGCCATGATGCTCGGTGGCCCAGCGATAGTAAATGAGATCTTTTTCAAAGACGGTTTTCGCCTCGATCAGGGCGATTTTCAAGGTCCGCTGTTTATTCAGGGAGATATTCCAGATCAGCGAGATAGCGACGATCACCGTCCAGATGACGGCCAGGGGCCAACCGTATCCCTTGTCGATTCTGGCCTGGGGGATGTTGCGGGCCGTCCCTTCCTTTTTTTCCCGCAAGCATGTCTCCAGCATGAAGTAGAGCAGCAAGGTAAATAATGCCGTGGTGCCGCCGACAATGAAATGGTCCCGGCTGAAGTAGGCGGCTTCGGGCCGGAGAACCTCATCCGCCAGGGCGCTCAGGTTGCCCATCAGGATGACGGTGAAAAAATAAAATACGTAACGGAATCTCATGGTGTAGGACGTCTTCCAGCTGTTCTAGTCGTTTTCGAGGTCTTCGTTTGCCGGCTGGCCAATATCGCCGTACTGGCTGAGCTTCCGGCGCAGGGTGTCTTTCGAGATGCCGAGATCCCTGCAAGTCTGCATCCTTTTAAAGTTATTCTTGGCCAGGGTGTCGATAATGACGTGCTTTTCAATTTCATCCAGGGTCAGGCGGGGAATATGAAAGACGTTTTCATCGGCGGGCAGGGGCCCCTGTTCCGTGGCCGGTTCGGCGTTCATCTGCCGCAGCGTTTCCGGCAGATGATGGGGCAGGATATAGCCTTCGTTGCAGAGAATAAAGGCATATTCGATGATATTCTCCAGCTCCCGGATATTGCCGGAATAATCAGCCTGCAGGAGGAGACTAAGCGCTTCCTCGGAAATACCCTTCACCGCCTTGTTTCGTTGCCTGTTGTAGCGGCCGATGAAGAATTCCACCAGGAAAGGCAGGTCTTCCATCCGTTCCCGCAGGGGAGGCAGTTCGATTTTGACCACGTTGAGACGATAGTAGAGGTCTTCCCTGAACCCCCCATTCTCGACCAGGGCAGTCAGGTTTTTGTTGGTCGCGGCGATGATCCTGGCATTGGTTTTGACCGGGGTGTTGGAGCCGAGGGGCTCATAGGTCTTTGACTGCAGCACCCGCAGCAGTTTGACCTGCATGGCCGGGGAGATGTCCCCGATTTCGTCCAGGAAAAGGGTCCCCTGGTCAGCCACGTCGAAACGCCCCTTTTTGTCCTGTCTGGCATCGGTGAAGGCGCCGGCCTTGTAGCCGAAAAGTTCCGATTCCAGCAGCGTGTCGGGCAAGGCGCCGCTGTTCACCGCCACAAAGGGCGCCTTGCTTCTCCTGCTCATGCGGTGGATGGCGGTGGCGATGATTTCCTTGCCGGTGCCGCTCTCCCCCAGAATAAGGATGTTGCTGTCGCTTTTGGCGAACTCGGGCAGAACGGAGATAATTTTTTGCATCTTCTTGCTTTTGCTGTAGATCCCTTCCTGATTGCTCTCCTCGACAAGGCGGCTGCGCAAGGCGAGAATTTCCGTGCGGTCGCGGAAGGTTTCAACCCCGCCGATGATATTGTTGCCGTCATCAACCAGGGCGGTCACGCAGATGCTGACCGGGATCCGTTTGCCCATTTTGCCGAGGATGATCACATCACCGTCCAGCACCTTGTTTTTTGTCTGGAACGCTTTGACCAGCGGACAGGAGGTTCCGCAGAGACTGCCGCAAAATACATCGCTGCATCTTTTACCCAGCACCTCCTCCTTCCGGTAGCCGGTGATGTTTTTCGCCGCCCGGTTGAACGAGGTGATCCGGAAGTCATGGTCCACGGTAAAAACCCCGTCCGCCACACTGTCAAGAATATGCCGGCTCTGGATGACACCCGTGTTGTCGCGGAGAATTTCCATGCCGCCGATGACCATGCCATGGGGATCAATCAGCGGCGCGGCCTGAACACTTACCGGCAGAATGCGTTTATCCGCGGCCAACAGCGAGGTTGATTTTCCCAGAACCGGCCTGCCGGTCCGGATTGCCCTGACAAGCGGGATATCGTCTTCGGCGCTTTTGGCGTCACCGGCGTGAAAAATCTCGATAAACGACCGGCCGACAACCTCCTGCTGCCGGTAGCCGGTGAGCTTTTCCGCCGCCTTGTTGAACAGGGTGATTCTCAGCTCGGAATCAACCGTGAAGACGCCGTCAAAGAAACTGTCCAGGATAAGCTGACGGTGAAAGATTTCCCTGATTTCCTGAAAGGACTGGACACCGCCGACAATTTCGCCATTGCTGTCTTCCAGGGGGGAAGCGCTGACCAGAACCGGGATTTGCTTGCCTTCAATCTTGAGGACCCTGGTTTGCTTCAGCAGGGGCCGTCCCTCCGCCAGGACCTGATCGATGATGCAGAATTTTTCCTCGGCCCGGGGAAAAAGGACATCATGGCAGTCCTTGCCGATCGCCTCTTCCTCGCTCAGGCCCAGAATGGCCTCGCCTGCCTTGTTCAGCGAGGTGATTTTCAGGCCGGTATCAACAGTGAAGACACCTTCCGTCAAATTATCCAATATGAGCTTGCGCTGAATGGCATCACTGAATATGGCGGAGGAAAGCCGCTGCAACGTCCCGATGACGTTTGAAAGTTTGTCGTCTTTTATCATTTGTCCGGATCTTTGATCATGCCCCGCCTGGATCGGCAAAAGACGGGCTGGCCTCATGCCGTAAAAACCTCACCCTGGATCGAGCGATTCCCTGCCGTCTCAATTTCCCTGCCTCTTTGCCGAAAGGACGGGCAGGGGTCAAGGTTTATCATCTTGTGTCCGCGCTTTCAATACTATTTTACAGGACAATTTCTCGGGTGAAAATCAAGCCCTGTTATATTGAACGGATAAAGGCTCTGCGGCATTTTGTCGCAGCGGGGTTTCGTTCCAGAGACGACGGCGGCGACGATTCCTCGGCGGATTCGTGTTAACGCGACGGAGACCGGTTGGGGGAGCTTTAGGCACAGCCTGAAGGCTGAAGAAGGGATGGCGGAGCACGGCCGATGAGGCAACGGCTCGGGCCTCGGGTCTTTACTTTTTGTCCTTCATCCCTGACGCACGTTTTTTCAGGCCGATGGCTAAAGGAATCAAGGTGAAAAGGCAGAGAAGGGGGAAAAGGTGGCCGGTCCGGGTAAAAAAAGTTTTATCCTCCAGGAGCTTGAGGCTTGCGGTAATCGCATACTCTGTAAAAATGGGGGTCTCCTGGCTGATATGTCCGGCCGGGTCAATAAAGCAGCTGATGCCGGTGTTGGCGGCCCTGGCCAGGCTGCGGCGGTTTTCCACGGCGCGGAGAACCACCATGGCCAGATGCTGGATTGAGGCGCTTGACCTGCCGAACCAGGCGTCATTGGTCATGTTGACCAGCATGTTGGCCCCGTTGGCCGCCTCTTTGCGGGCCAGGTCCGGAAAGATTGATTCAAAGCAGATGAGGATACCCAGTCTGGCCTTGCCGTCCGGCAAGGGTTCGGCTTTTTCGCCGGCCTTGAAGTTGCCCACCGACTCCACCACGGGGCCGGGCAGGGGAAGGATATCGCTTAAGGGAACATACTCGCCGAAGGGGACGAGATGCTGTTTGAAGTAGAGGGCCTGACCGCCGTCCGGGCGGACAAGAACACCGCTGTTATACAGATCGAAATCGCCCGCCCTTTCCTGAAAATAGGGAGCACCCGCGAGCAGGGAGTATTGGCCTGCGAAAACAGTGCGCGCCAGGATCTCGGGAAAAAGGGGGCTAGCGGGAGGATGAAAGGGCATGGCGGTTTCCGGCCAGATGACCAGATCGGGCGGGTGTCCGGCAACGCCCTGCGTCGTCATGTTGATATATGTTTCCACGGCGTCGCGCTGTTTTTCCGGCAGCCACTTCTGGTCCTGTTCGATGTTGGCCTGGATCACGGTTACGGTGTGACTTGACGGGGCGGCTTGCACGTCAATAACAATTTCCTTGTAGCGGAACATGGAATAGCCGAGGCTTGCAGCGAGAAGCAGGACGGCGGCCAGCACGTGGGGAAGCGCTTTTCCCTGCGGCCAGGGTGGGGTTTTTTTCCATGCGGCCAGGAGGGTAAGGCAAAGGCAGTTTGCCAGGATAATAAGAAAGGTGATGCCGTGATGGCCGGCAAGATCGCTGGCCTGGATAAGCAGAGGGGTTTTGAACTGGGTGTAGCCCAGGTCCTGCCAGGGAAAGCCCGAAAAAAGGCGGCCGCGGATAAAATCAAACGTGACCCAGAGAAAAGGGGCGCTCCAGATGGGCGGCATGATCTTCATGCTCCAGCTGCAGGCCGCGCAGAAAACGGCAAGATAGAGCGCCATATAGGCGCAAAGCAGCAGCAGGGCGATGCCGCAGAGCCACCAGGGCAGATGGCCGTATGTGCCGAGCGAGATGACAACCCAGTAAATGAGCAGGGTGTAGTAACAAAGGCCGGCCATAAAGCCAAGCCTGGCTGCTTTTTTGGGTGTAACAGTTGCGCAGCCCCACAGCAGGGGGACAAGGGCGAACCAGGCGCACCAGGACAGGCCCGGACCGGGGGACGCGAGCCAGAGCAGGAGTGCGCTGCTCAGGAAGATGAGGGGAATTTGCATGGAAATGTCTAGTGAAGATGAGTCAGGATGGCGAAAGAAGAAATTTCTCATCCCCCAGGGCTGACCCAGGGGGCGTCATTTGTTTTTGCGGTTAATCTTGACACTCTTGATCCGTCTTTTGCTGGCGGTCAGCACAATAAAGGTAAGGGGACCGAATTCCACTTTCTCCCCGCTTTCGGGGATTCTGGCCAGCTGGCTGATGATAAAGCCGCCCACGGACTCGTAAAGCCCTTCGGGAAACTCGAGGTCGAAGAATGTTTCGATTTTTTCTATATCGACCTTGGCCGAGGTAATAACCGTATCGTCATCCAGGACTTGCCATTCCTCAACCTGCATGTCCGTCTCGTCGGCGATTTCGCCGACTATTTCCTCCAGTATATCCTCCAGAGTGACCAGGCCGCGGATGCTGCCGAACTCGTCGGTGACAATGGCCATATGTCTTTTCCTGGTTTGAAACTCCAGGAGCAGGGAAACGATTTTGTCATTTTCCCTGACGAAAAAAGGAGGATTGAGCAGCTCCCGCAGGGGCGGCAATGGTGTTTCCGCGGAGCAGGTGAGGAGTTGCTTGGCATGGAGAAAGCCGACAATATTGTCCGGACTGCTGTCGTAAATCGGAATCCGGCTGAACCCTTTGGTTTTGATCAGCTTAATGATATCACAGGGGGTGGCGGAAAGGGGCGCGCTGACAATATCCGTGGCCGGGGTCATGATCTCCCTGATCAGGGTATCCCGGAATTCCAGGATGCTGCTGATCATCTGCCCTTCATGGCTTGAGATCAGCCCTTGTTCTTCTCCTTCATCAATGAGTTCCTGGATTTCCTGTTCCAGATCTTCGGATGTGTCGGGTTGAGGGGAGAGCCTTGAGAATTGCAGGAGGCGGCGGATGAGCGACTGGTTGGGTTCCGAGGGAGGCTGTTCTTTGTCCATTGCTGTAATGAGTAGTTTTTTTTCAACGGCTCGCAAGCCGTTGGCCGGTAGAAGGAATCTTTGGCTATTCTATATGTTGGCTACGGTAAAAGCCCTTTCATGTCAAGAAAAAAATTGACTGGGGCCGGTGAAATCGGTATAAGCATCTTGCTTTAAAAAGGGATAAGCGCTAAAAAATATATACTTCAAATTAAGATGTATTCGTATAACTGAATACATTTTTTTAATGCAAGCGGTTCGCTTGGGTCACAATTCGTTCACGTTCTTTCATGTATTGCTGTATATTGCTTTATTTTGTGAAAGATGTCTTTACTGTTTAATTTTTACGCACGGCATTGCCGGTTCAGGGTAGAGTTTGAAAGAAAAAGTTCTCATTGCCAACAGGGGCGAAATCGCCATCAGGATTGCCAGGGCCTGTGAGGATCTGGGCCTTGATTTCGTCATGATTTATACGGAGGCGGATAAGGGTTCGGAGCATGTTCAGCCCTTTTTGCAGTCAACCGGAGTTTCGAAACGGGCCTGGAAAGTAGCAAGCTATACCGATCCCAATGACATTCTCTCAGTGGCCGACCACACAAACTGCACAGCCATCCATCCGGGATATGGTTTTTTTTCCGAGGATTTTCGTTTTGCCCGCCGGGTGACCATCCGCGAACGGCCCCTTACCTTTATAGGGCCGAAATGGGAGGTGATCAGGGATCTTGGCGACAAAATCAATACCAAGCGGGTCGCCAACAAGCTCGGGATTCCAACCATTCCGGGCACCGACGGGCCGATCTATAATGAGATGGAGGCCGAGGACATTGCCGATCAGCTGCTGGAAGAGCAGCGGCTGCAGAAAATCAAGGATCCCTCGATTCTTGTCAAGGCCGCTGCCGGCGGCGGCGGCATGGGCATCGAGGAGGTCAAGCGTATCGATGAGTTCCGCCGAACCTACCGCCAGGTGCAGAATTATGCCAAGCGGCAGTTCGGCGATCCCGGCGTGCTCATTGAACAGTGTTTGCGTGATTACAATCACCTTGAGGTGCAGATTCTCTGCAGCAGGCATGGCGAAAGAGTCCACTTCGGCACCAGAAACTGCACCATCCAGAGCACGGGAAGGCAGAAACGGCTCGAAGCCGCGCCCGGTTTTGACGACAGCTGTTTCTCCTATGAGTTTGACGCGAAAGATGTTCTTGACAAGATCGTGCAATATTCGTTAAAGCTTGCGGCCCATGTGCGGTACGACAATGTGGGCACCTGGGAGTGGATTGTCAGCCGTTCCGGCCAGCCCTATCTGCTTGAGGTCAATACCCGCATCCAGGTGGAAAATGATGTTTCAGCCCGTATCAGCTATGTGAAGGGCAAACAGCCGAACCTGATCCGGGAGCAGATCCGTCTGGCCCTGGGGGATAGAGTGGGCTACAGTCAGAAGAAAATAATCTGCCAGGGCGCAAGCATCGAATTCAGGATTGTGGCGGAGGATCCGCGCCGCGGCTTTGCCCCCTGGATCGGCACTATTTCCAGGTTTGACTTTCCCCGGCAAGAATGGGCCGCGGTCTATACCCATGTCCCCTTTGATCGTCCCTATATCATTCCCAGCGATTATGATCCGAACCTGGCTCTGGCCATTGTCTGGGGCGATTCCATCAGCGAGGCGAAAGAACGGGGCCGCAGGTTTCTGGATGAGGTATGCATTGAAGGAACAAACGGAGCGGGTGAGCCGATTTTGACCAACCTTACCTATCTTAAGGATAAGATAGATAATTTGCTGACATTTTAATAGCTCATGGCTCATGGTCGTTGGCTCGTGGGTCATGGCTCATAGCTCATGGGGCATGGCTGATAGCTTATGGGGAAATTCCCCTCCATCAGCCAACGGTCATCAGCCATGAGCCAACAACCATGAGCCATCAGCCAACGGCCATGAGCCATGAGCCAACGACCACCAGCCAACGACTATAAAGAGTAAAAATCTAAAATATATGGAAGATTTACGAAAAAGGCTGCTGAAGAGCGCCGAGCGCATTTCCTATCTGAGCCAGATCCGGGAAGGAATGGAGTGGGGTAATCTGACCGGACTGCAGGAAAAATTGGACACGGTCAGAAACTCGTTTTACGATTTTGCCGAGGATGAGCTGCAAAAGCAGGTCTGCACCCTGGAAGAGGGTATTTCCTTTCTCGAACAGCGCTGCGAGGAAAACCTTACCCCCATGGAGCGGGTGAGAATCGTCCGCATTCCCTTGCGTTTTTCCCTGCAGGACCTCCTGGAAAATGTCTATGAGGATTTCACCGAACTGGGAGGGCTGGACGAGGCCAACATCGATCCATCCATGGTGGCGGCCAAGGCCACCATTATCCGGCGGGTGAAAAATAAAAATTTTACCCAGCAGGTCATGGTGATCGGCCAGGAGAAGGGCCACGGCGAAGAATACCGGAACGGCGGGTCCTGCAAGCCCTGGGGCAATGAAAAGGCCCTGCGTTTCATGCAGGTGGCCCAGACCGAGGGCATACCCATCCATTTCTATATCTTTACCCCCGGTTCTTTCCCGGTGGAGGATTATCCCGGCGCGGCCCAGCAGATAGCCAGAAATCTCTATGCCATGGCCAAGCTGCGCGTCCCGATGATTTCCGTGATTTCCGAGGGGGGGTCCGGCGGGGCCGAAGCGATCGGACTCACCGATTTCCGCATGATGTTTTCCCATGGCTACTATTCGGTTATTTCGCCGGAAGGGGCCGCCGCCATTGAGGGAAAAATCAAGGAAGGGGAGAAGGTTCCCAAGCAGCTGGTTGAGGACTGCGCCAAGTGGCTGCGCATAACCGCCGCGGATAATCTGAAACTCGGCACCATAGACCGGGTGATCGATGAACCGATTCTGGGCGCCAAGAGGGATGAGTTCGCCTTTTTCAAAAGGGTGAAGTTCGAGATGATCCGGGCCACCGATGAGGTGGTGCTGAAGACCAAGAGTCTCCGGGCGTTCAGGGCGTACGAGCTGAAGCTGAAGAAGAATGAGGAGGTCAATCCGGAAGACCATCTCATTGATATCTCCTGGGATCTCAATAATGACGAGATCAAGCGTCTTCTGCAGCTCCGGTCAAAAAAATACCGGGAAATGGCGCTCGACGGCTTCAGCGGTAAGCCTTCCTCCTTTTCTTCCTTCTGCCAGAAGATCATCAAAGGCTCGAACAAGTTTTATTATTCCTTCCGCTATGACCTGCTGCGCAGTCAGCACAAACAGGTCAAGCAGGTTATCAAGGATGTGTCCGGCGAGGGGTCGGTGCTGCTCAAGCAGGTTTCCGCGCCCATAGCGGCCGCCTATGATTTCATCTCCTCCAAGCAGGATGGCAGACAGAGCAGGACTCCCTCCGGCTGGCAGCAGAACATGGTTACGGAGTTCGGTGATACCTATACCAGCCCGCTGGCCAATGCCGACCGGACCGTCAGCTGTCCCAACACCGAGAAATACGGCTGCAAGGATCTCTGGGTCCCCGATCTGTACGGCGAATTCTGCGGGGTATGCGAGACATGCGGCCACCATTTCCCCCTGGAGTATGAATGGTATTTAAAGCATCTCTTTGACCGGGATTCGATCAAGGAATTCAACAGTGAGATCGCCTCCGGCAATCCCTTGTCAGCCCAGGGTTTTGATAAACGTCTCTCCTCCGCCAAGGCGAAAACGGGCCGGAAAAGCGCGATCATCACCTTCGAGGCCATGGTTATCGGGGTCGATGTGGTGGTGGCCATGCTCTACAGTGATTTCAGGAACGGCACCGTGGGGGCCGCCGAGGGGGAGAAGTTCGTGCGCGCCTGTGAACTGGCGAAACTGAAACGAAGACCTCTGCTGGCCTATGTTCATACCACGGGCGGCATCCGTATCCAGGAGGGCACCCTGGGTGTGGTGCAGATGCCCAAATGCACCATGGCGGTCAGGGAATATGTGGATTCGGGCGGACTGTATATCGTTGTTTATGACAATAACTCCTACGCCGGACCGGTGGCCAGTTTTCTCGGCTGCTCCCATTATCAGTTTGCCATTCGCTCAAGCCGCATTGGTTTTGCCGGTCCGCGGGTGATCAGGGACACCACGGGCGAGGACATCCCGCCGGGCTATCACAGCGCCAAAAACGCGCTGAAGCGGGGACACGTGCAGGGTATCTGGGACAGAAGGGAATTCCGCCGCAACCTGCATAAGGCCCTGTTGACCATGGGCGGCAGGAATTTGTATTATCGATAAATTGGTCTAACTGGTCTGATTGGTCTGATTGGTCGAAAAAACACCCGGACCAATAAGATCAATAGGACTAATAGGACCAGTTAGACCAATAAGACCAATAAGGCCAGTAGGACCAGTAAGACCAATCAGACGAGTCAGACCAATAAGACCAGTAAGACCAATAAGACTAATAAAACAAACCATGCACGATAACGACATCGATTACGAACAGATCCTCCGCACCTACCGGTCAGATCCCTATGGCTATGTGGATATCTTCACCTCGCATACCGGCCAGATTCACTTTCAAGTGGGTCTGGACGACAAGGTAGAGGGAACAACAGGTCAGTGGCACCATATCCGCGGCACCCAACTTTTCGTTCTCGGCCGGGAGAGAAACAACAAGGCGATCTATTCCACTTCCAGCGGGGTCATCTCCTTTATCCGCGATGATCTGGAAGGGTGCTTTGTCGAGGCCGGCGAAAAAATCATCACCATCAGGCATCCCCTGAAGAAGCGGGAGATTATTGAACAGATCCTGCGCAAGGTTCTGCTGCCCTTTCCGGCCCCGGAACGGGCCAGATATTTTTTCTCCATGGAAATCCAGGCCAGGATTGAAAAATTCGGTCAGCGCTCCGTCTCGGTTAAACCGGGCGAGGAAATTTTTACCATGTCGCTCATGAAACGGGATCGGCCGGTTTATTACCAGGGAGCACCGGGGATTATTCATTCCGTCTATTTTCAGCCCGGCGTCTCCGTTGATCAGGGGGAACCGCTGATCGGCGTCTGCCCCCCTGACACGCTTCCCCTTATTGAAAAAATCATCACCCGCGTGAAAGCTGAATGGGAGTAATGGCCAATTATCAATTGAAAATTGATAATTGAAAACTGATAATTGCTGATCTATCCGTGCGTTTTCACTATTTTGTTGACCATCAAAACCCCCAGCCCGGAACTGAAATTTCCCACCCCCGCTGACATTGTCAGTTATATCGCCGCTCGGGAAACCCCTGAGCGGTGCCGCTGTCTGCCCGGAAAAGAGGTGCGGGCCATCTTGCGTTATGGCGCCATTGCCGGCTCGCATATTTTCGCATACCCGAGCCTTGAACGCGGCATGGACCAGGCCCGCGGCTTTATTGATGAGTATGAACGGCGGGACCGTTCCTTTCCCAGCGGTCTGGTCATCCTGGCCGGGCAGCTCACCGGGGGCAAAGGCAGATTCAAGCGCTCCTGGCATGCCCCGGATGGGGGGATATGGATGACCATGGTTCTGGTCAACAACATGGTGCCCGAGGTGAGCCGCCTGCTGCCGCTGGCCGCCGGGGTGGCCTGTTGTGAAACGGTGCGGCGGTTCGGCGTTCCCGCCCATGTCAAATGGGTCAATGACGTGCATGTCAAAGGACGCAAGGTGGCGGGTATTCTCATGGAAACCCTGCATGGCAGCCGTTCCGGCGAGGAGTATATTCTCATCGGCGCGGGGCTGAACGTCAATAATGGGGACTTTCCGCCGGAACTTGCCAGTCTGGCCGTGTCCATGGGGGATGTGCGCGGGACAACATTTGATCTGGGCTTGGTCGTTACGGACCTGCTGGCTAAATTTTCCTGGAACATCGGCTTGTTGTACTACCAGGAGGCGAGATTTCTGGCCGAGGGGGATTGGGGGGAAGGCGGGATTCTTGAGCGCTGGAAGCAGCTCAGTGACACGGCCGGCCGCCGGGTGAGGTTTGGCTATGACGTGCAGCAACAGCCCCAGTACGAGGCGAAGGCGCTGGGTCTGGCCGAGGACGGCGGCCTGCGGCTGTTGCTTGTAGATGATGTCGAAGTGACCGAGTATGGTGGTGAGATTGTCTATCTGGATTGAATGTGGCTCGGGAAAACCACCGGGGAAATGAAGATGGGTAGTCAACCGCCTCCGAGGATATCCGTCATCATCCCCACCTATAACCGGAAGGAGTATCTGCCCAGGGCGATCGAATCCGTGCTGGGCCAGAGCTTTCGGGATTTTGAGTTGATCGTGGTTGATGACGGCTCAACGGATGGCACGGCTGCCCTGGTGGCCGGCTATGGCGCTGCGCTGCGCCCTGTCCGGCAGGAAAACAGGGGGCCGGCCGCAGCCAGAAACGCGGGAATCAGGGTTGCCCACGGTGCGCTGCTCGCCTTTCTTGATTCGGATGACTGGTTTGCCCCTGAAAAACTTGTTGTGCAGGAAGCCGCCATGGCGCGGCGCCCTGACTATCTGGTTTCGCACACGGATGAGATCTGGTACCGAAGGGGCGCGCTGTTGAACCAGAAAAAGAAACACCACCGGCCCCATGGTTTTATCTTTGCCGACGCCCTGAAACTCTGCGTGGTGGGCATGTCAACGGTCATGATGCGCAGGGAGTTTTTTGAACGCGCCGGTTTGTTTGATGAGGATCTGCCCTGCTGCGAAGACTATGATCTCTGGCTGCGGGCCGCCATTTCCCTGCCCTTTTTAAAGATTGACGCCCCCTTGACCATGAAAGCCGGCGGCCGGCCTGATCAGGTTTCGGTTCAGTACCGTGCCGGCATGGACAAGTTCCGCATCAAGGCCATCTTGAAGCTGCTGGACCAGGGGGTGTTGACCGGGGAGCAGAGGCGGCTCGCCAGACGGGAGCTGGCCTGCAAGTGCCGGATTTACGGCAACGGCTGCCTCAAGCATGGGAGGCCTGATGAGGGGGGGTATTATGTTGAGCTGGCCGCGGCCATCCTGCGGTAAAGCATCCAGGCCAGGCCCGGCAGCATAAAAAGCAGGGCCAAGCGCAGGGCGACGCTTCTCGGGTCCGCGCCATGTTCCAGGGCGGCCCCGGTAAAATAGGTGGAGAGGCTTAAGATCAGGGTGAGGAAGGCCATCTCCGCCGCAAAAACCCGGCCGCGAAAGCGGTCTTCCACCAATTTCTGCAGCAGGGTGGTGGAAAATACCCACTGCACCGCGCCTCCCAGATGGCCGCAGAAGACAAAAAGGGCGGCCCAGGCCAGGGTGGGGGCCTGACTGAAAAAAATATAGGAGACGGAGGCCACAAAGAAACTGATGCCGATGGCCCGTGACATGGCCGGCCTGCTCTCCCCGAAAAATCTCCAGGCCAGCAGCGGCCCCAGCGCCGCGCCGATGCCGCGGACGCTGTAGAGGATGCCGCTGTTGCCGCCCTGTCCGTGACCCGCGGCAAAGACCTGTTCGCCAAAGACGGTCAGCATGACAAGGATGCCGCCGGACAGGGCCCAGCCGCTCTTTACCAGCAGCAGGGCGCCGACCTGCCGGTGTCGGGCCACGTAATGCAAACCCTCGCGCAGATCGGCGAGTCCCAGATAATCAGCCGGGGTGGGTTGCTCCTTTTTGTCCCGGCTCTGCCGCGGCAGAGCAAGCCCCATGATCATGACCGCCGAAATGAGAAAGGTGGCGGCGTCCATGACAATAGCCGTGCGCCAGCCGAAACGGGCGGTGGTGAATCCTCCCAGGGCCGCGCCGAAGGCCAGCATGATCGACCAGGTTGCCCCGCCGAGGGCGTTGGCCAGGTTCAATTCCTCCGGCCGGCAGAGATTGGGGATGGAGGCGCGGCGGGCCGGATCGGCAAAGGTCCACATGGTTTCCTGGGCCAGGGCCAGGGTGTACACCACCCACACCTGTTCCTTGCGGCTGATCAAAAGAAAGCAGAGAACGATCGCCACCCGCAGCAGGTCGCAGGCGATCATGATGGTCTTGCGGGAAAAACGGTCAGCCGCCACGCCCGCGGCCGGACCCGCCAGGGTGCTGGGGATGAATTTGGCGATCAGAAACCAGCTGACCGCCATGCCCGAGCCGGTAAGCTGCTGCAGCAGAACAAAGACGGCAATGTAATTGAACCAGTTGCCGAACTGGCTGATGACCCCGGCCAGCCATAATCTGCTGAACCGCGGATTGGTTTTAAAAAGGGTGACATAGCTCCTCCAGTCGCTGACTGACAGCATCTGTGGTTTGGGAGGGGATGATTTCAACGACATGGGAAGTTTGGGTGGCAGGTGGATAAATTGTTGAACAGGTGGCTGGTTATATGGTTGAATGGTAACTACCGGCCAATTATACCATATGAGAAGCCGTTACGAAATAAACTCATACTCCAGTCAATCATTTCAACGTATATTTGGAGGGAAAATGAATAAACCTCTTGGCATAACCGTTATCAGGCATATTGTCGACAGCCAGCGTCTGCACCCCGAGGCCACCGGTGATCTTTCCGGTCTCTTGCACGAACTGATCGTGGCCGGCAAAACCATTTCCGCTGAAGTCAACATGGCAGGCCTTGCCGATATTCTCGGCATGTCGGGCAAAACGAATATCCAGGGCGAGAAGGTGCAGAAGCTTGACGAGTTTGCCAACAACACCATCAAGAAACGGATGGCCCGCTGCGGGTATCTCTGCGTCATGACCTCCGAGGAGGAGGATGACATCATCCCGGTTGTTGATGGTTATGAGGGCAAATATACCCTGGCCTTCGATCCCCTGGACGGTTCCACCAATATTGACGTCAATGTCAATATCGGCACTATTTTTTCCGTGCACCGCAGGCGATCCAGCGGCGGCCAGGGTGACCGGAAGGATCTGCTGCAAAGGGGCCGCGACCAGGTGGCGGCAGGCTACATTCTCTATGGCTCAAGCACCATGATGGTGTTCACCACCGGTGACGGGGTGCAGGGTTTCACCCTTGATCCGAGCGTCGGCGAGTTTTACCTCTCCCATCCGGATATCAGGACCCCGGTGCGCAGTAAATATCTCAGCATCAACGAGGGGAACAGGAAGTTCTGGCCGGAGAACGTGCGCCGTTACATCGATTCCCTGATCGAGGAAGACAGGGAAAAGGGCAGGCCCTACAGCTGCCGTTATATCGGCTCGCTGGTGGCTGATTTCCACCGCAACCTCATCTCCGGCGGCGTCTTTGCCTATCCCAGGGACAACAGAAACCCGAAAAAACCTTACGGGAAACTGCGGTTGCTCTATGAGGCCGCGCCGCTCGCCATGCTTATCGAGCAGGCCGGGGGCCGGGCCATCACCGATGACGGCATCAACATCCTCGACATCGAGCCGAATGATCTGCACCAGCGGGTACCTCTGATAATCGGCAGCAAGCTCGATGTGGATGAGGCCGAGGGGTTTCTGGTGGAATAGGAAGGCAAGAGGCAGAAGGGCAAGAGGCATAGGCGAGCGGATGGCGCCCTCCGCTTCCGCCTGTTGCCTCACTTTTATTTAGAAATCCTGGAAGTTATCCTCGTCAAAGGGGATAACCTCCCGCGGGGCCGGTGATTTGCCGGGGCTTTTTGTGTTCTTTTGCGTCTTGTCCGCCGCCGGATGTTTGAGCAGTTTCCGCGCAGGTTCCTTGCTTCCCGCCACACGGCTTTCCCTTGGCATTTCCGCAAACCGGACTGACGCCCTTGTCCCTTTTTTATCGCCTTCAACCATGCGTTGCAGGTCGGCGACTACATCGTTCATGGCCGCCGCCTGGGCCGAGAGTTCCTCGGCCGCGGACGCCGCCTCCTCGGCCGCGCCGGCATTGGCCTGGGTCACCTTGTCAATCTCGGTGACCGCCTTGTTTACCTGTTCAATGCCCTGGGCCTGTTCTCCGGAAGCGGTGGCGATCTCGGTAATGAGGCTGCTGATTTTGTCCGTGGCCCGGGCCGCATGGGTGAAGGCCTCGCTTGTCTCATGCAGCAGTGACTCGCCGCTGTTGACCTTCGCCATGGTGGCGTCAATGAGGCTTGAGGTGTCCTTGGCGGATTCCGCGGCTCGCATGGCCAGACTTCTCACCTCGTCCGCCACCACGGCAAAGCCGGCCCCGGCCGATCCGGCCCTGGCCGCCTCAACCGCGGCGTTTAAAGCCAGCAGGTTGGTCTGGAAGGCGATTTCGTCGATGGTTTTGACGATTTTCTGTGTTTTGGCGCTGGCAGCGGATATCTCTTTCATGGACTCCGTGAGCTTATGCATGGAGTGGTCGGCGTTTTTGATGGCCGTTCTCGTTTCCTGCATGATATGGTCCGCCTGCTGGGTGTTGTCGGCATTCTGGCGGGTAAGCGATGACATCTCCTCGAGGGAGGAGGAGGTTTCTTCCAGGGTGGCGGCCTGTTCCGAGGCCCCTTCCGCCAGGCTGAGGCTTGCCGCCGTTATCTGTTCCGAGGCGGCATTGACCTCGCCGGAACTCTGGGAAAGCTGTCTGACCACGCCGCTGAGCAGGGTGATAAGGCCCTTGGCCGTGAAAAAGGCCATGAAGATGCCGGTTAGCAGGGTGATGGCCGCAAGGATGGAGACCTGCAGCCTGGTTGCCTTGGCCGCGGCAAGCATGACATCATCCGTCATGATGTGCTTGCCTGTTTCCTCCCGGATAGCGCTCAGCAGGGAGCGAACCTTCTGCAGATTCGGCAGGGACTGATTGGCGTAGATTGCCTTGGCCTGTTCCAACCCCTCCATCTCGTCTTCGGTTTCCTTACGCAGTCCTTGCAGTTTGTCAATGGTGCTGCGCAGCATGGCGGAGGTTTCCTGCTGGTAAATTTTTATGGCTTCGTCGCTGTTTCCCGCGGCCAGCGCCTCTTTGATGCGGCTGGCTGACTGATGCAGGGCATCATGATTGCCGGGAATGGAATTCCATATCCCCTTAAAGGCCTCGCCGCCTTTCTCGTAGACCTTCTTGCCATCCGCGGAAGTAAGCCATTTGCCCAGCTGACACTGACTTGAGTCGGTCTGGGCATTGCCCAGGGAGGCGTCGCCGGCAATCAGGCCGTCCCGGACCTTGGCGGCCCAGACCAGATGGGATGACTCAATATCGGCAAGCACGGCCAGCAGGCTGGGATCAACCGGCCTGAAGGATTTGGCGATGGCAATGGCTGTCTCATGCAGGCGGCGGTGTGGTTCCTCGATATCTTTCAGGAAAGGTCCGAGGGAGGGAACAAGATTTTCAGCCTCCTTACGGGCGTCGCTGTAAAGCCATTGGCCGAAACCGCATTTGTGGTCATCGGTCTCCACTTTCAGCTCGGTGACCTTGCTGTCGGTCAGCAGGGCATTGACCTGGCTTGCCCATTGCATGTGGTCCAGCTCCTTCTGGGTGAGCAGGCCGCTCAGCCGGTTGCCGGCAATGACCTCATCGGCATTCCGGACAATGACGCCCACTCCCACATAGTTGATGGCCCCGAGGGCAAGCAGCAGCAGCAGGATTATCGAGTAGCCGAAAATTATTTTTTTGCCGATAGTCAGATTCTTCCAGTTCATAAGGCTTCCTTGAGAAAATTTTACAGGTCAATGACGAAAGTTCTGTCTGCAATCATTTCGGCTTATCGTCTCCGGAGTTTTAGGGAGACCCATTTCTGTTATTGTTGTGGGTAGTTATACCTGGGCGCAGTGTATGATTTCGCACTCCGGAAGTCAATACCGGAGTGGGGCGTTAATTGCTTTTCTCCATTTTCTCCCAGCTGTCCCGCAGGGTGACGATCCTGTTGAACACCAATTTCCCAGGGCTGGTGTCCAGGCAGTCGAGACAGAAATATCCCAACCGCTCAAACTGAAAGCGGTCACTTACCGTTGCCCCGGCCAGAGCCGGCTCAAGACGGCAGCCGGCAAGGATTTGCAGGGAATCCGGGTTGAGATGGCTCTTGAAATTGGTCTCCTTGTCCGCCTCGGGATTTTCCATGTTGAAAAGCCGGTCATAGAGCCTGATTTCCGCGGAAATGGCATGGCGGGCCGAAACCCAGTGCAGGGTGCCCTTGACCTTCCTGCCGTCCGGGGCGGAGCCGCCGCGGCTGGCGGGGTCATACGTGCAGTGCAGTTCCGTCACCTTGCCGTCCGCGTCCTTGATCACCTTGTCGCAGGTGATGAGATAGGCGGCCCGCAGCCGTACCTCCTGCCCCGGCGCCAGGCGGAAGAATTTTTTCGGCGGCTCCTCCATGAAATCGTCCTGTTCGATAAAGATTTCCCGGCAGAATGTCACCTGGCGTTTGCCCATCTCCGGATTTTTCGGATGATTGTCAATCGCAAGCTCCTCTTCCCGGCCCTCCGGATAGTTGGTGATAATCACCTTCAGGGGGTGCAGCACGGCCATGGCCCGGGGGGCCGTATCATTTAAGTCATTGCGGATGGCGTTTTCCAGCACGCCCATCTCCACACTGCTCTCCCGCTTGGCCAGACCGATGGTGTCGCAGAAGCCGCGCAGGGAGGCCGGGGTGTAGCCGCGGCGTCTGAGGCCGGAGATGGTCAGCATGCGCGGGTCATCCCAGCCGCTGACGTATTTTTCATTGACCAGCTGCAGCAGCTTGCGCTTGCTCATCACCGTATAGGTGAGATTGAGCCGGGCGAATTCGATCTGCTGGGGATGGCAGGGCGTGCCCAGGGTGTCAAGCAGCCAGTCATAAAAGGGGCGGTGATCCTCGAATTCCAGGGTGCACAGCGAGTGGGTGATACCCTCGATGGCATCGGAGATGGGATGGGTGTAATCGTACATGGGGTAGAGGCACCACGTGTCGCCGGTGCGGTGGTGGCTGGCGTGCAGAATGCGGTACAGCACCGGGTCGCGCATGTTGATGTTGCCGGAGGTCATGTCGATTTTGGCGCGCAGGACATGGGTCCCATCGGCGAATTCCCCGGCCCGCATGCGGGTAAAAAGATCGAGATTTTCCTCCACGCTCCGGTTGCGAAAAGGGCTTTCCCGGCCCGGCTCGGTTAAGGTGCCCCGGTACTGTCTGATATCATCGGCCGACAGACTGCAGACATAGGCCTTGCCCATTTTGATGAGTTGAATACCGTAGTCGTAGAGTTGCTCAAAATAGTCGGAGGCGAAGAAGAGGTTGGCTCCCCAGTCAAAGCCCAGCCATTGCACATCCTTTTTAATGGCCTCGACATAGGCCAGTTCTTCCTTGCTGGGATTGGTGTCGTCAAAGCGCATGTGGCAGACGCCGTTGTTTTCCAATGCCACCCCGAAATTGAGGCAGATGGATTTGGCGTGGCCGATATGCAGAAAACCGTTTGGTTCCGGCGGGAAGCGGGTGACAACCCTGCCCCCGTGTTTGTTGTTTTTCAGGTCTTCGGCAATGATGGTCCGGATGAAGTCGCGGGATTTTTCCTGGGTAGTTGTCATTTCTGTTTATTGGTTATCTAAAGTTATGAGTTGGTGTTGGGTATCTTGCCTGGTGCCTTCAGCCTTCTATTCAAAATACTTCCCGGCGTCCCGCAGTCTGGCCACCACCTTTTCCCGGCCCAGATGAACAAAAAGCTCAAACATGCTTGGTCCTTTCACCAGGCCGGTGATGACGGCCCGGGAACCGTTGATCGGGATGCCCGGTTTGACGCCGACTTCCTCGGCAAGTTCCCTGGCCGCCTGTTCCGCGCTCTCCTTGTTGAAATCAGGCAAAGCGGCGAAGCGGTCGGCCAGCATGGGCAGCCATTTCTTCAGGTCGGGATATTTAAGAAG
>JACRCD010000036.1 GCA_016219175.1 Deltaproteobacteria bacterium
ACGACATTGCAAAGCAAATATCCCCTCCCCAAAATAGCGAAATAATTCCCGCGATATTCGCCCGGGCCGCCATAAATTCTTATTTAAAAAAAAGGGGCCATCAATTAAATCCATCGACTTTACCCGGGACAACTTGTTTTTTATTGACGCGCACCAAAATACCAGTTTTAATGTTATAATTTTTGCTTGAATTACTGTGGTTGTTTGTACAAAGGAATGGCAGTCCCATTGCAATACTGGTCATATAAATTATTGAGCAATCTTTTTTTTGCCATCGGTTTCCCGCCATTTTTTTTATACAGTTGGTTTACAGGAAAACACAAAGACAGCCTTCATAACCGTCTTGGCTCCTACGGCGGCATCAGTAAGCCACTGAGAGGGAAGCCGAGCATCTGGATGCATGCTGCTTCAGCAGGTGAAGTCAGGGCGGCTCAGGCCTTACTGCCCGAATTACAGAAAATTCTGCCGGATGCCGCGTATTTACTTTCAACAATGACACAGTATGGCCAACAGGTGGCAAAGAAACACCTCGGCAGCGCTTTAGACCTTTTTTACGCGCCACTGGATGCCAATTGGATTGTTAAGCGTTCCTTGGCATCCCTCAAGCCGACATGTTATATATGCCTTGAAACCGAATTATGGCCGAATTTACTCACGGAGGCTTACCGGGCAGGCATTCCTTTGTTTTTGCTGAATGGTCGTCTCTCAGCCCGGTCATTGCAACGATATAAGAAAATACCGAAACTGATGACCCCTCTGCTCAACTCGTTTACGGCAATTTCAGTAATAAGCGAAACCGACAAAGAACGATTTGCAGCACTTGGCGCCGATACCGAAAAAATTATTGTTTCCGGCAATGCCAAGTATGATTTGAAAATTGAAACATCCGGCGATCAAGCCTCCTCTTATAGATATCGCCTTGGAATTCGCGAAAATCAGCAGGCATTCATTTTTGGCAGCACTCATTCAGGCGAAGAAAAACTTTTTGTTGATGCCATATGCAGACTGCGGGAGCACATTGCGGATGCGATTTTCATCATAGCCCCCCGCCACCTGAACAGACTTGCCGAGATTGAAAATCTTTTTTCCTCACATGGTCTGAAGTATGACATATTCAGCCGGATATCCCCTGGCAATCGCTGTCATAATATAGTCCTGCTTGATACCATGGGGGAGTTGTCCGCATTGTATTCCGTTGGAACCTTTATATACTGCGGCGGCAGTCTGGTGCCCAAGGGCGGCCATAATATTATGGAAGCGGCAATATGGGGCAAACCTGTTTATTACGGGCCTCATATGAAAGATTTTGCCGATGCGGCCGAAATTCTCGAGTCCCGTAATGCGGCAATCCGGATCAAACAACCTGATGATTTTGTCCGTTCGGTGCTGACCCTGCTGGGTTCCCCACGGGAATACGCCGGGATATGCCGCAGGTCGAAAGAGGTTGCCATGGCTCAGCAGGGATCGTCCCGGCTGCAGGCGGAACTGATACGGGATGGTTTGCGGCAACGTAAATCTAATAACTAACCCATTTTCTTCTATCGTGGCCGGACAAGCCTTTTGTTACGGCGAGGAATTTGAAATACCTTAAGGAATAACGACATGAAAGCCCTTATTGCCCTTGAAGACGGCACCATATATGAAGGTGAATCCTTTACCGGTCCAGGGGAAACAACTGGTGAGATCGTCTTCAACACCGGAATGACCGGTTATCAGGAAGTTTTGACCGATCCTTCGTACAAAGGACAGATCGTTACCATGACGTATCCGCTGATCGGTAATTATGGTGTCAATCCGGCGGATATGGAATCCGACAAGATCCAGGTGGAGGCATTTCTTATCAAGGAATATCATGCCCTGCCGAGCAACTTCAGGTCCAGGGGAACCCTGGGGGATCTCCTGAAAAAATACAATATATTGGGGATTGAGGGAATCGACACCAGAGCCCTGACTCGCCATATCCGGGTTGGCGGAGCGATGAAAGCCGTTGTATCCACGGAGGATCTTGACCCCCAATCCCTCATTAAAAAGGCTCAAAACTCACCGGGCTTGGAAGGCCGCGATCTGGTGCGGGAGGTAACCTGCGGTGAACCGTATGGCTGGAAAGAGAACAGACCTGTTCCCGGGACGAATTTTTCCACTGCTGACGGCGGCTCCTATAAAGTCGTTGCCCTTGATTGCGGCTTGAAATATAACCAGCTCAAGCTGCTGGCGGAGAGAGGCTGTTCCGTGCAGGTCATGCCCGCCACCGCCAGCGCCAGGGATATCCTGGCCATGAATCCCGACGGGATTTTTCTGTCCAATGGCCCCGGCGATCCCGCCGCGGTCGAAGGCGTTATCGACACGGTGCGCGAGTTGCTGGGGACGAAACCTATTTTCGGCATTTGTCTCGGCCATCAGATCCTTGGCCTTGCTTACGGCGGATCAACCTATAAATTAAAATTCGGACACCGGGGAATCAATCAACCGGTCAAGGACCTGTTAACAGGTAAAATCGAGATAACCTCGCAAAACCACGGTTATTGCGTTGATTTCAGCAGCCTGAATAAGGATGAGGTTGAAATGACGCATATCAACTTAAACGATTCAAGCCTTGAGGGCATGATGCACAAAAGATTTAAGGCCTTTTCCGTGCAGTATCATCCCGAGAATGCCCCGGGGCCCCATGACTCACTTTATCTTTTCGACAGGTTTATCGAGACGATGAAATAGCTGATGGCTGATGGCTGATGGCTGATGGCTGATGGCTGATGGCTGATGGCTGATGGCTGATGGCTGATGGCTGATGGCTGATGGCTGATAAAATATAATAGAGGCAGGGAATACGGCAACACAAAAGAACGTATGGAAAAGCGCGGCAGATGCGTTACGAAGGATTGAACAAGATATCGACTCACAATTTAAATTATTGCTACGAGCCAGCAGCTACGAGCTAACAGCTATCAACGACATACTCATATGCCCAAACGAACTGACATAAAAAAGATTCTCATCATCGGCTCCGGCCCCATTATCATCAGCCAGGCCTGCGAATTTGACTACTCAGGCACCCAGGCGGTCAAGGCCCTCAAGGAAGAAGGCTACGAGGTCATACTGATTAACTCCAATCCCGCCACCATTATGACCGATCCGGAAATAGCGGATCGCACCTACATAGAGCCTATTACCCCGGAAATGGTCTGCAAGATCATCGAGAAGGAACGTCCGGACGCGCTGCTGCCGACATTGGGGGGCCAAACAGGACTCAACACGGCGATCAAGGTTGCCGAGACCGGCATTCTGGACAAATACGGCGTCGAACTGCTGGGGGCCAACATCGCTGTCATCAAAAAGGCGGAAGGCCGTGATTCCTTCCGCGAGGCCATGTATAAAATCGGCCTCAAAGTACCGGAAAGCGCCATAGTCCATACCACGGAAGAAGCCCGGTCAGCCGCCGACCACATCGGCTTTCCCGTTATTGTCCGTCCCAGCTTTACCCTTGGCGGGACGGGAGGCGGAGTGGCCTACAACAGCCAGGAGCTGGAGACTCTGTGCAAATCCGGGCTTGATCTCAGCCTCAACAGCGAGGTCATGCTTGAACGCAGTCTTCTGGGCTGGAAAGAGTATGAACTCGAGGTCATGCGCGACAAAAATGACAACGTCGTCATTATCTGTTCCATTGAGAACATGGATGCCATGGGGGTGCACACCGGAGACTCGATCACCGTCGCGCCGGCGCAAACCCTGTCAGACATTGAATACCAGCAGATGCGGAATGCGGCCATCGCCATCATGCGTGAAATCGGGGTGGAAACCGGCGGTTCAAATGTCCAGTTTGCCGTCAATCCCGAGAATGGCGAACTGATGGTCATTGAAATGAATCCCAGGGTTTCGCGCAGTTCCGCCCTGGCCTCGAAGGCCACGGGCTTTCCCATTGCCAAGATCGCGGCAAAACTTGCGGTGGGCTATACCCTGGACGAAATTTCCAACGATATCACCAAGGAGACCTATGCCTCCTTTGAGCCGACCATTGATTACTGCGTGGTGAAAATTCCCCGCTGGACCTTTGAAAAATTTCCGGAGGCGGCTGACATCCTCACCACCGCCATGAAGTCCGTCGGTGAAACCATGGCGATCGGCCGGACATTCAAAGAGGCCTTTCAAAAAGGTCTGCGTTCCCTGGAAATCGGCTGTTCAGGCTTCGGGGCGGATGGCAAGTTCAACTTTTCCGCCATGGATCAGCGCGATCTGGAACTGAAACTGAAAATCCCGAATTCACTCAGGGTTTTTGCCATTTATGAAGGATTGAAACGGGGCATGGCCATTGAACGTCTCTATCAGCTTACGGCAATTGATCCCTGGTTTCTCGTTAATCTCCAGCAGATTGTCGACACGGAAAAAGAGATCAAAAAGGTTGGTTTTTCAGGACTTGACCGTAATTTTCTGCGCAAAATCAAACAATTGGGTTTTTCCGATCAACAGATTGCCTATCTTACCGGAACCAGCAAGGAGGATATCTGGGAATTGCGGGAAAAAGAGCAGCAGAAACCCGTTTACAAACTGGTGGATACCTGTGCAGCGGAATTTGAGGCCTATACCCCTTACTATTACTCAACCTACGAGGTTGAGGATGAATCGCGCCAGACGGATCGACGCAAAATCATGATTCTGGGCGGCGGGCCCAACAGAATCGGCCAGGGAATCGAGTTTGACTACTGCTGTGTGCATGCCTCCTTTGCCCTCAGGGAAATGGGCATTGAAAGCATCATGGTCAATTCGAATCCGGAAACGGTGAGCACCGACTACGACACCTCGGACAAGCTTTACTTTGAGCCCCTGACCCGCGAGGATGTCCTGCACATTATAGAAAAAGAAAAACCGGATGGCGTTATCGTCCAGTTCGGCGGTCAGACGCCGCTTAATCTTGCCGTGCCGCTGGCCAAAATGAATGTGCCCATCGTCGGCACCTCCCCCGACTCCATCGACCGGGCCGAAGACAGGGAGAGGTTCCAGAAGTTCCTGCAGAAACTCAACCTGGTCCAACCGGCTAACGGCACGGCAAGAACGTCCGATGACGCCTTGAAGATTGCCCAGCAGATCGGTTACCCGGTTGTAGTGCGCCCCTCTTACGTGTTGGGCGGCAGGGCCATGCGCATTGTCTATAATGAAAAAAACCTGAAAGAATATATGACCACGGCCATTGATGTCTCTTCGGAACATCCCATTCTGATAGACAAATTTCTTAAGGAGGCTATTGAGATTGATGTGGATGCCATTTCAGACGGTGAAAACACCATCATCGGCGGCATCATGCAGCATATTGAAGAGGCGGGCATCCATTCCGGCGATTCGGCCTGCGTGCTGCCTCCGCACAGTCTCTCCCCCGGACTCATCGAGCAGATCAAAGAGGCAACCAGGGCCATGGCCATGGAGTTGAAGGTCATCGGGCTGATGAACGTCCAGTACGCGGTGAAGGACAACATCCTCTATGTGCTCGAGGTGAATCCCCGGGCCTCCCGGACCATTCCATTTGTCAGCAAGGCCACCGGCGTGCCGCTGGCCAAACTGGCGACCAAGGTCATGATGGGCATGAAACTTCCCGACCTGGGGTTGACAAAAGAGGTCGAGGTTTCCCATTACGCCGTGAAAGAGGCGGTCTTCCCCTTTGATCGCTTTGACAATGTCGACACCCTGCTCGGACCGGAGATGAAATCCACGGGCGAAGTCATGGGCCTTGATGAATCCCTCGGTCTGGCCTTCGCCAAATCACAGTTCGCCGCAGGCCAGCCTATTCCCCTGTCCGGGACCGTTCTTTTCAGCATGCGGCCTGACGACAAGCCGGTTATTCTGCCTGTTGCCAAAAAACTGCTGGATCTCGGCTTTCACATCATGGGGACCCAGGGCACCGCCGCATTTCTTAACAGCAATGGCGTACCCTGCACACGAATTAACAAAGTTTCCGAGGGCCGCCCCCATATTTTGGACAAAATCCAGGACAAACAGATACAATGGATTGTCAACACCTCCAGAGGGACACGCACCACAGCGGACTCCTACACGATCCGCAGGGCGGCTCTTAACTATCACCTGCCCTACACGACCACAACGGCCGGCGCCGAATCCATGGCCATGGCGATTGCCACCCTCAAACAGCAATCCATGGAGGTCAAGGCGGTCCAGGAGTATTTTTTATAAGTGTTAAGATTCAAGATTTACCTATCAGGCAAAAAACATGCATACTCTGGACTTTCAGACCCGAAATCCTTATGGTAACTTTTACTTGGTAAATGCCGCCGCAATTACGGCGGTTAACGTAAACCTTAAATCTTAAATTTAAATTTTTCTTTTTACGGGGTTCTTTCTTGAATAATTTTTATAAAAATTTATCTATGTGGCTGGTGATTGGTCTGACCATGATCCTCCTCTTCAATATGTTCAACCAGCCCAAAAGCGGCATAGTTGAAATGAGTTACAGCGATTTTCTTTCCGCCGTAACCTCTGAAGGAATAACCCAGGTTACCATACAGGGCGATGAAATAACCGGAACCAGCGGCGGGAAACAGTTCCGCGTGATTTCTCCCGCAACGGATTCAGAACTGATTCCGCAGCTCAGGAAGGCCGGGGTCAATATCACGGTGAAACAAAAGGAAGAGACCCCATGGTATATCACCATCCTTGTCTCCTGGTTTCCCATGCTTCTTCTTATCGGGGTATGGATTTTTTTCATGCGCCAGATGCAGATGGGCGGCGGCAAGGCCATGAGTTTCGGCCGCAGCAAGCACCGGATGCTGGAAAGCGGCACCGCTAAAGTCACTTTCAAGGATGTGGCCGGCATTGATGAGGCCAAGGAAGAACTTTCCGAAATTATTGAGTTCCTCAGAGAGCCAAAAAAATTCACCCGCCTGGGCGGCCGTATTCCCAAAGGCGTGCTGCTGGCCGGTCCTCCGGGCACAGGCAAAACCCTGCTGGCCAAAGCCATTGCCGGCGAAGCGGATGTGCCCTTTTTCTCCATCAGCGGTTCGGATTTCGTGGAAATGTTTGTCGGCGTCGGCGCGTCCCGGGTGCGGGATCTCTTTACCCAGGGCAAGAAAAACGCGCCCTGCATCATTTTTATTGATGAGATCGATGCCGTGGGCCGCCATCGCGGGGCAGGACTCGGCGGCGGCCACGATGAACGGGAGCAGACCCTGAACCAGCTGCTGGTTGAGATGGACGGCTTTGAATCCAATGAAGGGGTTATTATCATTTCCGCCACCAACCGGCCCGATGTGCTCGACCCAGCCCTGCTGCGGGCCGGCCGCTTTGACCGCCAAGTAGTCGTGCCCATTCCCGATGTCGGCGGCCGGGAAAAAATTCTTCTGGTGCACGGCAAGAAGGTGCCGGTGGCGGATGATGTCGACTGGAAGGTCATTGCCCGCGGTACTCCGGGCTTTTCCGGGGCTGATCTGGAGAATCTGGTCAATGAGGCCGCCCTGCTGGCCGCCCGTTTCAACGAAGAGAAGGTTAACATGGACCATCTTGAACGGGCCAAGGACAAGGTGATGATGGGCGCGGAACGGCGCAGCATGATCATCACCGAGAAGGAAAAGAAGATCACCGCCTTTCATGAGGCGGGTCACGCCCTGATCGCCAAACTGCTGCCGGGCACCGACCCGCTGCACAAGGTCACCATCATCCCGCGCGGCCGCGCCCTGGGTCTGACCCAGCAGCTGCCCACGGTGGAGCAATATACCCACGCCAAATCCTACCTGCTCAACAACCTCTGCATCCTCTTGGGCGGCAGGGTGGCGGAAGAGCTGATTTTCGGGGAAATCACCACCGGCTCCGGCAATGACATTGAACGGGCCACGGTCATGGCCCGCAAGATGGTCTGTGAGTGGGGCATGAGCAAGGAAATGGGCCCCCTCACCTTCGGCAAAAAGGAAGAGCAGATATTCCTGGGACGGGAAATCGCCCAGCATCGTGATTTCAGTGAAGAAACCGCCGTGAAAATTGATCAGGCGGTGAAAAAGCTGGTGGTCGAGGCCAATGAAAAGGCGGTCAAACTGCTCAGTGATAATATCGAACAACTGAAGGTCATCGCCAATGCCCTGCTTGAGCGGGAAACGCTTACCTTGGATGATATTGAAAAACTACTAAACGGGCATGAACTGGAACCGAAACCGCCTGTGAAAACGCAAAAGAATGAAGCGCAAACCCCGGCGGCCAGCGAGGACACCAACACGCCGCCCGTCAGTGAAGTGCCTCCTGTCCCGCAACAGCCGGCCAGTCAGACCGAGGGGAGCACGTCATAAGAAAGACAACAACAATAGATGCCAGATGGATATAATCATCCGGGAACGTACTTTCCATTTCAAGGACAGGGTCCATGTCATGGGCATTGTCAATGTCACGCCGGACTCGTTTTCCGATGGCGGTCGAATCACTGATGAAACAGCGCTTCTGAGCCAGGTTGATACCATGGTCAAAAGCGGGGCGGACATGATTGATATCGGCGGCGAATCAACCCGGCCATTTGCCCCGCCCGTGTCACTGCATAACGAACTCGCCAGGGTGATCCCGGCCATTCAGGCGGTAAGAAGCCGTTATCAGCTCCCCATTTCCATAGACACCACCAAGGCGGAGGTAGCACGCCAAGCCATAGGCGCCGGCGCGGACATGATCAATGACATCAGCGGTCTCACCCATGATCCCGCCATGATTGCCGTTGCTGTTGAACACAACGTCCCAGTCATTATCATGCATAGGCAAGGCACGCCTTGCGACATGCAGATCAAACCAACCTACGGAGATGTTGTCGCCGAAATCCTGAGCGCACTTGAGGAACGGATAACATGGGCCGGGCAGCATGGCCTGTCCCGGGACAGAATCATTATTGATCCCGGCATAGGATTCGGCAAAACAGCCAACCACAACCTGATTATCCTCAGGGAACTCAGGCAGTTCACCACCCTCGGCTGCCCGGTTCTGATGGGTCACTCACGCAAATCATTCATGGGCACGATCCTTGGCATTGATGATCCCCAGGCGCGGGATGAGGCTACAGCGGTCATCTCGGCTCTTTGCGCCTGGAATGGCGCGGCTATTTTACGGGTTCACGATGTAGCGCGAACCGTTCAGGCTGTAACCATTTCCCGCGCCATCAAACAGGGCTGCGTGGCAACCGGCGCTTGAGCTGCCTGACGGGGCAACACTTCCTATGCGCGAACGAATCCTACGATATCAGGCCTACAACAAAAGCCGCAAGATTAACGCCATCGGCTTCAATCCCAAAAAAGCGACCCTTCTCTTTAAGGTTATTCCCTATCTTCTGCATTGCAATTATCCTGATCTGCCCGGTTTTGTTGATGATCCCCACTGCCCCTTCGGCATTTACCGGTTCCTGCCGGACAAAATAGTTGACAGTGAGCTCTTCCGCGCCTATTTCCCTGACTCCACGGCAAGAAACCAGAAAACCCCCTCACCGTATCCGAAGAATCCCTGCATTCACTCCTTGAAAACCATCGGCAGCATCGGCACCATTGCCCAGTCCGAAAAATCGGATTGCGATTTCTGGGTAAGCATACGCCTGGAAGAACTTGGGGAAAGCGGCTTTTCCCTGCTGCAGCAGAAGTGTAAAAAAATCGAAAAATGGGCCGGAGAACAGGGCATAGAAGTCTATTTCTTTTTAATGGATATCGACCAGACAAGGGAAAACAGCTTTTCATCCGTTGCGGAAGAGGAATCCGCGGGATCGGCCCTCAAACTGCTGTTAAAAGATGAACTTTTCCGCACCCACATCCTTGTGGCCGGCAAGATGCTGCTCTGGTGGCTGATCCCGCCAGGGCTTACGGAAGAAGAATACCGCGGGTATGTCGAAGAACTCGTCAGAAGCCGCTCTCTCAACCTGGACAGCTTTGTTGATCTTGGCTATCTGTCCGATATCCCGAAGGAAGAGATATTCGGGGCCTGCCTCTGGCAGCTGAACAAGGCCCTTGACAGTCCCTTCAAGTCGGTTATCAAATTCGCCTATCTGGAACTTCTTCTCAAGCATAAGACAAAAATTCTGCCGCTCTTTTCCACCAAGATCCAATGCCTGGTCACCTTTCCGGAACAGCTGCCGCGGGATGAGGTCAAGCTTCCCCTCAACCACATCGACCCTTATCTCCTGCTGGCCAAGGAGATTGTCGCCTTCTACCAGAAAAACAAGATCAAGGACGAGGATGATCTCATCAGAGAGTGCCTTTTTTTCAAAACCCTGGAAGGCACCAAGTCACGGAAGAATGATGCTCATCTGCGAACCATTCTGGCCCTGATGGAGAAATGGGACCTGCTGCCGCCTGACTATGAACGGATGACCCAGCTGCAGTACTGGAACTACAAGGAACTGCTCTCTTTCGGCGCCAGGGTGCATGCCTATCTTCTTGACACTTACAACCGCCTGCGCTGGCTGAGAAAATCGTTCCAGGACGACACGGGACGCACCATCAGCGACCGGGACCTTTCCATTCTAGGCAAAAAACTTTTCAGTTTTTATGATGTCAAACCGGACAAAATCCCCTATCTCCATACCCTCTCCCGCCAGGCCATGCGGCAGCCGGATCTGACCTTTCACCTGACGCGCTATGAAGGAGCGATCTATTACTATGTTTTTCAGGGGATACTTGACGCCGAATCAATCAAAAACAACCAGCAGGGTCTGATCAAACGGGAGACCGATCCGGTTCTGCTGCTTATATGGCTGGTGATAAACGGCATTATGCAGCAGGGAACAATCATTCATCTTACCAAAAACTTCCTGGCCGTCCATCTCTCCGATCTGCAGAATCTGGCTAACATTCTCATCAAAACCTTTCCTCTCGTCAACTTTTCCCAGATTTCAGCCACTGAGCTGCTCAGCCAGGAAAAGGTGACCATGGCTCTGATCATCGTCAACTTCGAAAAAGAAGCGGTCAAGGGCTCCCAGACTTTGCAATCGTCCATCATTACCGTCAATAACTATGGTGAATATTATCACCACCATTATACCAGCCTGATACAGCTGAAAAACGCCATGCGTCTCCTCCTGACCAGACATTTTGTCAGCCGCTGGAATAATAACATGGAAATCTACATACCGGATCAGCCGGAAAAACATTACATCCAGAGTCAGCTGGAAAAATAAGGGCTGATGGCTCATGGCTGATGGCTCATGGCTCATGGCTGATGGCTGATGGCTGATGGCTCATGGCTGATGGCTGATGGCTGACTATAACCGGAAAATGCGGGTGGGAAGATAAAAAACATGGAAATCACATTTTACCAATCCGCTCTCTGCCCGCGCTGTCGAATGGCCGGCATGGCCCTGCGGGAAATTCAGAAGGAATATGGCGACCTCGTTATCAGGGAAATAGAGGTGATGGCCCAACCGCATGCCGCGCTAAAGGCCGGCATCAGAATGATTCCCGCCTTAACGGCAGGGGACCGTAAACTAGCGGGGTTCATCCTTACCCGGCAAAAGATCAGAGAATTCGTGGCAACGCTTTACCGGCTTTGACCTTCAGCTGCAAACGGGCAGATAAATATGAAAAGTCGCCCCTTTGCCGTTCTCGGATTCGACGGTCACGGTTCCGTCGTGCTTCCTCATGATCGAATAGCAGATGGCCAGCCCGAAACCGGTGCCCCGATGATTCGCCATCCTCTTGGTGGTGAAATAGGGATCAAAGATTCTTGACAGGTTTTCCCTGGGAATACCGACACCATTGTCTTTTATGGAAATCTTCAGATACTGTCCAGGGATAAGATCAAGCCCATCCTGCTGGCTGATCTGCTGATTGGCGACCATGACTGACAACTCCCCTCCATCCGGCATGGCCTCCCTGGCATTGATGATAATATTGTTGATTACCTGCTGAATCTGCCCCGCGTCAACTAATACCTTATTGATATCCTCGGAAATAGCCAAGCCGCACACCATATTCGATCCCCTCAGGGCCGTCTGTACGGACTGTTTCAGCAGCTCGGTGATGATGATGCATTTTTTAAGGGGTGAGCCTCCCTCGGCAAAGGTGATAAACTTACCGGTCAGCTCCTTGCCTTGCAGGCAAGTCTGGCGGGCCTCCTCCAGAATCTCGATCTGCTCGTTGTCCGGCGGCAGGGCGGATTTAACCAGGGTGATCACAGCCAGCAGCCCGGTCAGAATATTATTAAAGTCATGGGCAATGCCGCCGGCTAGAATGCCAATGGCTTCAAGCTTTTGCGCCTTCTGCAGTTCCGCTTCAAGCTTTTTCCGTTCCGTGATATCGCGGAATATGGCGCGTATGGCGACAGGCCTGCCCTCGACAAATTTGCAGTTGCACTTGCCCTCCAGCAGAATTCGCCGGCCATCCTTGGCGACAAACTCGGTTTCAATCTTATCAACCTCTTTCCCGGCCAGGAGCTCCGCGAATCTTTCCATGCAGTGCTCATGGCAGTCGGGATGAATGAGCTCAAACATCGGAAAACCGCTGACCTCGTTTTTGGCAAAGCCAAGATTTTCACGCCAGGCTCGATTGGCATACATCACTTTGCCATCAGGGGAAATAGTCTGGATGAAGTCACGTGAATTATCAAACAGATCACTGAACAGCTCTTCGCGTTCCCGCAGAGCCTGTTCCATCTTCTGTCTCTCCTGCATCTCCCTCTGCAGCCCCCTGTTGGCCTCTTCAAGCTCACCTGTCCTTCTGTTCCATTTCTCCTTGGCCCTGCCGATAAAAAAACCGGCAAAGGACCAGCTCACAACGTCCAACCCATGCAGATAAAGGTTGTCGCCGGGCCGGAGTATCGCATAGAACAGCCCGTGCACGAGAACGGCAAGCAGGCCGCCGGCAATGGCGTATGTGAGTCTGACGCTTCTGGTCATGAGACTTTCTCGGGTAATGGGAGATAAAAAGCAACTACTCAGGGGCTTGGGATGAAGACTGAAGGCTGATCTGGCCGAAGCAGTTTCCAATTCTTATTGAATGGTATCCGGACAGCCAATGTCAAGAGGATATTGGCGGAAGCTTTTCCCGTTTTCAGCCCGCGTTCCCGGCATATCCGTCCCGGAAACACAGCCCTGCAATGTTGATGAACTCGTAAAAAGTCGGCGACAAAGTCCGGATGGCTAAGTAACAAAATTCGATATACAAGGCGTAGTGTATTTTTGAGAGTGAGGCTATACATGTGGTATGCCGAACGAACAAAAATGCGCTACAACGCAGTAGA
>JACRCD010000035.1 GCA_016219175.1 Deltaproteobacteria bacterium
GAGATGGTCATGCCTGGTGACAACGTCACCGTAGAAGGCAAGCTGATCACCCCGATTGCCATGGAAGTAGGTTTACGATTTGCGATCCGTGAGGGTGGGCGCACAGTTGGCGCCGGTGTAATTAACGAGATTCTTGAATAATTAATTTTAGCGATTTTATATAGGAAGCTGGCATGAGAGATATCATTACGCTTGGGTGTTCTGAGTGCAAGCGTCGTAACTATACGACTACAAAAAACAAAAGACAAACTCCGCAGAAACTTGAGTTCAAGAAGTATTGTCGTTTTTGTAAGACTCATACCCTTCATAAAGAAACACGTAAGTAAATTAAAAGGCCAGTAGCTCTAATGGTAGAGCGCCGGACTCCAAATCCGGAAGTTGGGGGTTCGAGTCCCTCCTGGCCTGCCAGATAAATTAATGCTTCGTTAATGATTCAGATTAGCGAGGCATTAATTTGTTTTGAGAATTCTTGAGAGAATAATTATCACCATGTCAACCAATAAGGCAATAAAATCCGGAAAAAATGGCAAGCCTGCAAAACAGGCGGGGCCTGAAGAGGGTTCAAAGTTTGAGCTCGCCGCGATAAAAGAATTTGTCCGGGAAGTAAAAAATGAATTTGAGAAGGTTGCCTGGCCTGACAAAAAACACACCGTTGCGACCGCTGGTGTTGTTTTCATCTTGGTAATTATGATATCTTTTTATCTTGGAGCAGTTGATCTGATCCTGGGAAAGCTCATTGGGCTTGTAATTAAATAAAGAATTCAACGGCTAGTCTGAGATAACATTTCCTGGAATTATTATGGCAAGAGCTTGGTACATACTTCACACCTATTCAGGTTTTGAAGAAAAAGTGAAATCTGCGATGCTGGAACGCATAAAAAAGGCCGGCCAAGAGGAAATGTTCGGCGAAATATTAGTGCCTACCGAGCAGGTCGTTGAGATGATCAAAGGCTCTAAAAAGACCTCGTCCAGAAAATTCTTTCCTGGTTATATATTATTAAACGTCGATTTGAATGACGAGACATGGCATATTGTTCGTGGGACTCCCAAGGTAACAGGCTTTGTCGGCAATGATCTTCATCCCGAACCCCTTACCGATAAGGAAGCGATGAAGATAATCGGCAGGATAAAGGATGGCGCTGTAAAACCCAAGCCAAAAGTTACGTATGATATTGGCGATGTGGTACGGGTTATTGATGGTCCTTTTTCAAATTTTCAGGGCGTAGTAGAGACAGTTTATCCGGATAAGGGGCGAGTTCGCGTCACGGTCAGCATATTTGGCCGTGAGACGCCCGTTGAACTAGAATATGTACAGGTGTCAAAAGGGTAGCTTGTTCCTTTTGCGGGATGCTAACAGCAAATTTTGCTGTATTTGGTTGAGTTGTCGTTAGGAGAATGAAATGGCAAAGAAAATAACAGGATATATTAAATTACAGATACCGGCAGGCAAGGCAAATCCGTCACCGCCTGTTGGTCCGGCACTTGGTCAGCATGGTGTGAATATCATGGAGTTTTGCAAAGGTTTTAATGCGAAAACACAGAATGAAGGTGATATGATAATCCCCGTTGTCATAACGGTTTATGCGGATCGCTCATTTTCCTTTATCACCAAGACTCCTCCGGCGGCCAACCTTTTGTTTAAAAAGCTTGGTTTGAAAGGTGGTTCAAGCAATCCCAAAAAGGATCGTGTGGCGACAATCAGCAAAGATCAGATCCGGGAGATCGCTGAAATTAAGATGCCTGACTTGAATGCGTATGATATTGATACGGCAATGAAAATTGTCAGTGGTACTGCAAAAAGTTGCGGCATAACCGTGGTTGATTGATAGGATAACAAGGGTGTAAGTCATGCCAAAAAGAGGAAAAAAATATCAAGATTCCATAGGAAGTCTTGATAGAACAAAATTATATGTGTTGGCCGAGGCGGTTGATGCGCTACTTAAGGCTAAATATGCGCGGTTTGACGAGTCGGTTGATGTTGCCGTAAATCTTGGTGTTGATCCTCGCCATGCGGACCAGATGGTTCGCAGTACCGTGGTTTTACCGAATGGAACCGGCAAAACGGAGCGTGTTCTGGTTTTTGCAAAGGGTGACAAGGTTCAGGAAGCCCTGGATGCCGGTGCTGATTATGCTGGCGGCGACGATTATGTTGCAAAAATTCAGGGGGGCTGGCTTGAATTTGAAAGAACAATCGCAACTCCGGATATGATGGGAACCGTTGGCAAGATCGGACGGGTTCTTGGGCCCCGGAATCTCATGCCGAATGCTAAACTTGGCACTGTTACCTTTGATGTGGGCCGGGTTGTAAAGGAAATCAAATCCGGCAAGGTTGACTTTAAAGTTGATAAAGCCGGTATCGTCCATGCCATGATTGGTAAATCATCGTTCGGCGCGACCAAGATACAGGAAAATCTGCTCGCTTTCATTGACAGAATTCTCCAGTTGAAACCCGCTTCTTCCAAGGGTATTTATCTTAAGGGTGTCTGCCTGAGCAGTACAATGGGTCCTGGATTGAAAATTGATCCCCTTGAATTGCGAACCCTGGTAAAACAGGCGTAGTTTTCAAAATAAACGTCCACTTTTTATTGCGTGGACTTTATCAAAGTAGTTTTGATGTCGAAGACAGCAGGTACTAACGTTTAATCTTCCTAAGAAGGCCTGCCGAGACTAATTTCGTTGCACACCATGCAACTGAACAAGTGTGAAACCAGAATGCCATCGTTTTCTGATGTCTGTTGCTACTCTTTGCAGAATGAGTTCAAGCGCGGCACTTGTCTGTCCTTCTCGACTTCAACTGCTTTATCTTGCGGCGGCTTTTAGGGATAATAAGCCGCTAATCGTGCCCTCATCTTTCATCTATTGTGAGAGAAAGGGTAAATTACTTTAAAGATGATAGGTAAGTAAGGAGGTAGGACATTGAATCGTGATGAAAAGGCTGCGGTCGTAGCTGATCTCACTGACAAATTTGCACGAGCCAAAATTGCCATTGTGTCAGACTACAGAGGGTTGCCCGTTTCCAGCTTTGAGCAATTGCGGCGCGAGCTGAAAAAAAACAATGCGGAAATCCGGGTAGCCAAAAACACACTGCTCCGCAGGGCAATACAGGGCACGCCTTTTGCGCCCATGGACGCCCAACTGGAAGGCACTACAGCCATCACAGTATCCTATGCGGATCCTGTCGCGCCAGCCAAAATCCTGACAGAGTTTGCCAAAGATCATCCTCAACTGCAGATACGTTCAGGTGTTCTTGACGGCAAGGCTTTAACCGCCGATGATTTGAAAGCTCTCTCGACCTTGCCCAGCAGGGAGGTTATGCTTTCGATCCTGCTTTCTGTTATGCAGGCTGTCCCCACAAGCTTTGTCCGGGTTCTTAATGCTGTGCCGCTCAGTTTCCTGTATACCCTGCAGGCGCTGAAAGAAAAAAAAGAGCAGGAAAACAACTGATTATAACAAAACGAATGTTTTTTTAATGGAGGATATATAAATGTCAGTATCAAAAGAAGATGTTATCAATTTTATTGCCAATATGAGCGTTCTTGAGCTTTCTGAGCTCGTAAAAGAAATGGAAGAAAAATTCGGTGTTTCCGCCGCCGCGCCAGTTGCCGTAGCTGCAGCGGGTCCTGCCGTCGCCGCCCCTGTTGCCGAGGAAAAAACTGAATTTGATGTCATTCTTACTTCAGCCGGCAGCAGCAAGATCGGAGTCATTAAGGAAGTACGCGCTATTACCGCTCTTGGTCTGAAAGAGGCTAAAGCCTTGGTTGAAGGTGCACCGGCCCCGGTTAAAGAGGCAGTATCAAAAGACGAAGCCGCGGATATCAAGGCCAAGATTGAGGCTGCCGGCGGTACTGTTGAGATCAAGTAAGTATGATATTGTGATAGACGGTATATAGATCCGTAGTACTTTATGTTTTTTTTAGTAAAGGGCTATTAAGGATACGCAAGATATAACGCTGCAGGGTAAATTCTCTGTAGCGTTATATTGCGTTTTTCCCTTGGGTAATACTGTTGTGTAGTGTGTGGGCAGGTATAATCAGCTGTTTGATCAGTTTTCTGAGGCGAGGGCATAGCTTAATGAAGGTTAATAAAAGAGTCAGGAAAAGTTTTGCTAAAATCGGCGAAGTAATAGAAAAACCGCATTTAATTGAAATGCAGAGTTTATCCTTTGAAAAATTCTTGCAGATTGACGTTGATCCTGATGAACGCGAAGACACAGGATTGCAGGGGATTTACAAGTCTGTTTTCCCGATTCAGGACTTTAACGGCTTATGTACATTGGAGTTCGTACGATATAACTTCGGTGAGCCCAAATATACCGTCGAGGAATGTGTTGAGCGGGGCATGACATTTGAGGCGCCGATAAAAATTACCGTGCGTCTTGTCTCGTACGATATTGATCCGGAAACCGAAGTCAAGAACATTCGGGACATTAAGGAACAGTCTGTTTACCTTGGCTCCATCCCGTTAATGACCAAATCCGGCGTTTTTGTGGTGAACGGCACCGAAAGGGTTATCGTCAGCCAGCTGCAGAGATCCCCTGGTCTCTTTTATGCCCACGACGGGGGGAAAACCCATGCTGGAGGAAAGCTGCTTTATTCAGCGAGAATCATACCAGTTCGCGGCTCGTGGGTTGATTTGGAGTTTGATGCCAAGGATATTCTGCATGTGCGTATTGACCGCCGCCGCAAATTTCCCGTCAGTACTCTTCTGAAGGCGTTAGGCTATGGCGCGCCGGAACTTTTGCGCTACTTTTATGAAACCGAAAAAATTTCTTTTGCCGGGGCGAAAATATTCAAGAAATTTGATCCTAAAACGGTGGTTGGTCAGCGAGCAACCCATGATTTGATCCACCCTGAAACCGGAGAAATCCTTGCCAAGGAAAATAAAAAAATAAGCAAGGCCCTGGCGGTGCGGCTTGAGGAAGCAGGAATCAAGAATCTCGAGGTTGAGGCGGAAAGTTTGCTCGGCCAGTTTGTTGCGGAGGATATTGTCAACCAGAAAACAGGTGAGGTGATTCTCCCCTGCAACGGGGAAATAACGGATGCCATACTTGAATATATACGCGAAGCAGAAGTAGAGACAATCGAAACATTATTCATTGATGGCATTAAGATTACGGATTCCTTTCGCAGAACTCTTGCTCTTGACAAGGCTGACACTGCTGAAGAGGCCCTGTTGGAGATATACCGGAGACTGCGGCCAAGCAGCCCTCCAACCCACGAGATTGCCGGTAAATTTTTCGAAAACCTCTTTTTTAACGCTGATGCTTATGACCTTTCCGAGGTCGGTCGTTTTAAGATCAATGCCAAACTCGGGTTGAACACCAGTATTGAAACAAAGACCTTGACCAAGGAAGATATCATGGAAACTGTCCGATATCTTTTGCGTATCAAAGATTCTCAAGGTCCTGTGGATGATATCGATCATCTTGGCAATAGAAGGGTGCGCACCGTGGGCGAGTTGGTGGAAAATCAGTATCGCATGGGGCTTGTGCGCATGGAGCGGGCCATCCGGGAGAGGATGAGTCTGCAGGAGGTTGAAACGCTGATGCCCCATGATCTGATCAATCCCAAACCGATCACTGCCGCCATCAAGGAGTTTTTCGGCACCAGCCAGCTCTCGCAGTTTATGGACCAGACCAATCCGCTGTCGGAGATTACGCACAAAAGAAGGTTAAGCGCCCTGGGACCTGGAGGTCTTTCCCGTGAAAGAGCCGGGTTTGAGGTGCGGGACGTACATCCGACTCACTATGGGAGAATATGTCCTGTTGAGACCCCTGAGGGGCCAAATATCGGTCTGATTGTCTCGCTTGCCTCTTTTGCCAAGGTGAATCAGTACGGGTTTATCGAAACCCCGTACCGTAAAGTCGTAAACCGGAAGGTTACCGCTGAAGTTAATTATATGACCGCTCTGCAGGAAAAGGATGAGGTGTTTGTCCCTGCCAATGTTGAACTTGATAAAAAAGGCTATCTGGTATCCGATAATCTTATTGGCCGCGAAGAGGGTGAGGTGGTCATCACCAGCGCTGATAAGGTAACGAGTATGGATGTGTCTCCCAATCAGCTGGTCAGTGTGGCGGCCTCAATGATTCCTTTCCTTGACAATGATGATGCCAACCGGGCCTTGATGGGCTCAAACATGCAGCGCCAGGGCGTGCCGTTATTGCGCACCGCCGCCCCGATTATCGGCACCGGCATGGAAAAGACAGTAGCGCATGATTCCGGGGTATGCCTTCTGGCCGGTGGCAATGGCGTTGTGGAGGAAGTCGACGCCAACCGCGTGGTGGTGCGTTATGACAAACCTGGAACTGACGGTTTTGATACCGGCATCGGGGTGTACCGCCTGGATAAGTACAGAAAGTCCAATCAGTCCACCTGTTTTACTCAGACCCCGCTTGTTCTGCCGGGGCAGCGCGTGCGCAAGGGTGAGATTCTGGCGGATGGCCCTGCCGTTGAAAAGGGAGAGCTGGCTCTGGGGAAGAATGTGACGATCGCCTTCATGCCATGGCGCGGCTTCAATTTCGAGGATTCAATTCTGGTAAGTGAAAAGTTGCTCAGAAATGACACCTATACTTCACTGCATATTGAAGTTTTTGAAACAGTTGCCCGGGATACTAAACTCGGGAAGGAAGAAATTTCCCGGGATATTCCTAACGTAAGTGAAGAAAGCCTGCGCAACCTTGATGAGAGCGGCGTGGTCAGGATTGGCGCTGAAATCAAGCCGGGCGATACGATGGTGGGCAAGGTGACGCCAAAGGGCGAAACACAGCTTTCGCCCGAGGAAAAACTTCTGAGGGCAATTTTCGGCGAGAAGGCCGGTGATGTGAAAGACACCTCGCTCCGGGTCCCGCCCGGCGTTGAAGGGGTCGTGATCGACGCCAAGGTTTTCTCCCGCAAGGGTGTTGAGAAGGATGAGCGGACCCTTGCCATAGAAGAGATGGAAATCAGACGGCTGGAACGTGACAGGGATGATGAAATTAATTGTCTAAAAAAGGCCATTAAAAACGGCTTGGCGGATATCCTGGGCAAGGAAACCACCAACTCACCCCTGCTTGCCAAAAATGGCGAGGAATTGCTGGAAGAGGGTGGGAAAATCTGTCTGGAAGTTCTTGAAAAAATGTCTCTTTCCGCCATCAAGAGGATAGATTTTTCAAACCGGGAAAAACTGCAGGGCGAAGTTGACCTTCTTTTTGAACGGTTTGAAAAACAGGTTGAGGTCGTCAACGATCGCTATGATGCGCGTATCACCCGCCTGCGCAAGGGTGACGACCTGCCACCCGGTGTCATTAAAATGGTAAAGGTTTATGTCGCCACCAAGCGAAAACTGGCGGTCGGCGATAAAATGGCGGGCCGCCACGGCAACAAGGGCGTTGTTTCCCGCATTCTTCCCGAGGAGGATATGCCTTATTTTGAGGATGGAACCGCGGTGGATGTCGTATTAAATCCTCTTGGCGTACCTTCCCGAATGAATGTCGGGCAGGTGCTGGAAGTACATCTTGGGCGGGCGGCAAAAATGCTTGGCGAACAGTTACAGAAACTGGCTGAGAAATCCGCGGTTGAGGCTGTGAAGCAAAAGCTCAAAAAGATCTATTCAGCAAAAGAGTATACTGCTCTCACTGAAGGCTTGACTGACGATGAACTTCTTGACATGGCCCGCAACATGGGGACTGGTCTGCATATCGCCACTCCCGTCTTTGATGGGGCAACGGAAGCCGAAATCCGCCACATGCTGGTTGAGGCAGGGTGCGAGGAAGTTGGACAGTCTGTATTGTATGACGGGTTAACCGGCGAAAAGTTTGAGAATTCGGTTACGGTTGGCACTATGTATATCATGAAGCTTCATCATCTTGTCGATGATAAAATTCATGCCCGTTCCACCGGTCCCTATTCTTTAGTGACCCAACAGCCCTTGGGCGGTAAGGCACAGTTTGGTGGTCAGCGTCTGGGTGAGATGGAGGTCTGGGCCATGGAGGCCTATGGGGCGGCATATATGCTCCAGGAGTTCTTGACGGTCAAGTCGGATGATGTCACCGGCCGTACTAAAATGTATGAAAAAATTGTCAAAGGCAACAACTTCCTGACAGCCGGTCTTCCCGAGTCTTTTCATGTTCTGATTAAAGAACTGCAGGGCCTTTGCCTTGACCTGGAACTGCTGGAATAAATGGAAGGCGTTAGATGTCAGTTTGAGAAGGAGTTCTGTAAATACTCAAACTTTCATTTTTGATTCTGCAACCTGATATTATCACGTATAACTTCTTACATAGGTGCTGCCGTGGAAGAACTTTTCAGCTTTTTTAATAAAGAAAAAAAGCCTTTAAAATTTAATTCCGTACGAATTTCTCTTGCCTCTCCGGAGAAGATACTTGACTGGTCTCATGGCGAGGTAAAAAAACCTGAGACCATTAACTACCGGACCTTCAAACCTGAACGGGACGGGCTCTTCTGCGCCAAGATTTTTGGCCCGGTAAAGGATTACGAGTGTAATTGCGGCAAGTATAAGAGGATGAAACACCGCGGGGTCATCTGTGAGAAATGCGGGGTTGAAGTCATCCAGTCCAAAGTCCGGCGCGAACGCCTTGGCCACATTGAACTGGCTTCTCCCGTGGCCCACATCTGGTTTCTTAAAAGTTTGCCCAGCAAAATCGGCAATCTCTGCGACATGACCTTAAAAGAGCTGGAGAAGGTTCTTTATTTCGATTCCTATGTGGTGGTCACCTCCGAGGAGCCTTCCATTGCCGTCGGTTCGCTTTTGACCGAGGAGCAGTATCGGCAGAATCGGGAGGAGTATCCGGGCAAATTCACGGTGGGCATCGGTGCGGCCGCGATTAAGGATATCCTGAAAAGCCTCAATTTGGACGAGTTGTCAGTTAAGCTCAGAGAAGAAATGCGCCAAACCGGCTCCGAGGCCAAGCGTAAGAAGTTGGCAAAACGGCTCAATATTGCAGAGGCATTTCGTGATTCCGGCAACAAGCCTGAATGGATGATTCTTGATGTCATCCCGGTCTTGCCCCCTGACCTGCGACCGCTTGTCCCTCTTGAGGGTGGGCGCTTTGCCACTTCTGACCTTAATGACCTGTACCGCAGGGTCATTAACCGCAATAACCGGCTGAAGCGTTTGCTTGAGCTGGATGCCCCTGAGATCATTATTCGCAATGAAAAGCGGATGCTGCAGGAAGCGGTTGACGTTCTTTTTGATAATGGCCGTCGCGGCAAATTGATCACAGGCCCCAATAAAAGGCCATTGAAATCCTTAAGCGATATGCTTAAGGGCAAACAGGGGCGGTTCCGGCAGAACCTGCTGGGTAAACGTGTTGACTACTCAGGTCGTACGGTTATTGTGGTCGGGCCGCATTTGCGGCTGCACCAGTGCGGGCTCCCCAAAAAAATGGCCTTGGAGCTTTTTAAACCGTTTATCTATAACAAGCTTGAAATGCACGGCTATGTCACCACCATTAAAAGCGCCAGAAAGATGGTTGAAAAGGAAACCAAGGAGGTCTGGGATGTTCTGGATGAAGTAGTGCAGGAATATCCCGTGGTGCTGAACAGGGCGCCAACCCTTCATCGCTTGGGTATGCAGGCTTTTGAGCCATTGCTGATCGAAGGCAAGGCCATCCAGTTGCATCCCCTGGTCTGTTCAGCCTTTAATGCGGATTTCGACGGAGACCAGATGGCTGTTCATGTGCCGCTTACCGTTGAAGCGCAGATGGAGGCCAGGGTGCTGATGATGTCAACCAATAACATCCTCTCCCCCGCCCATGGCGAACCGATCATCATTCCCAGTCAGGATATCGTGCTGGGCCTGTATTACATGACACGTGAGCGCTTGCACGCCAAGGGAGAAGGAAAGGTCTTTTCCTCACCTGAAGAGGCCCACATCGCCTATGATTATGGCGAGGTTCATTTGCAGGCCAAGGTCCGGGTGCGTATTGACGGGCAGTTGGTCAATACCACCATCGGCCGTATCCTGCTTGGCGAACTTTTGCCCGCTTCCATCCCTTTTTCCGCCATCAACGAGGTCATGAAGAAAAAGGCGCTGGCCAAACTGATCGATTTCACCTACCGGCATGCCGGCACCAAAGAAACGGTTATCCTGGCGGATCGCTTGAAGGATATCGGCTATGAATTTGCCACCCAGGCTGCAATTTCCATCTCTATCAACGATATGCAGATTCCGGTGGGCAAGGAAGAAATCCTGGCCAAGTCTGAAAGCGAGGTTCTTGACGTTGAGCAGCAATATGCTGACGGATTAATAACAGCCGGTGAAAAGTACAATAAGGTTGTTGATATCTGGTCGCGGGCTACCGACGATGTGGCCAAGGAGATGATGACGGAACTGAGCGTGCAGTATCTGCGCGATAAAAATAATCAGCTCATCGAAACGCCAAGTTTCAACTCGATTTTTATCATGGCTGATTCCGGCGCCAGGGGCAGCAAGGATCAGATCCGTCAGTTGGCCGGCATGCGCGGCCTGATGGCGAAACCTTCCGGCGCCATCATCGAATCACCTATTAAAGCTAATTTTCGCGAGGGTCTTACTGTTCTTGAATACTTTATTTCGACCCATGGAGCCAGAAAGGGTCTTGCCGACACGGCGCTGAAAACGGCAAACTCCGGATACCTGACCAGACGGTTGGTGGATGTGGCCCAGGATTCGACTATTGTCGAGCGGGATTGTGAAACCCTGGACGGCATCATGGCTGAGCCATTGTTTGAGGGGGGGGAAGTTATTCAACGCGTCGGCGAGCGTATCCTGGGACGCGTGGCCCTTGAAGATATAATCGACCCTACCTCGGGCGAGATCATTGTCCGGTCGGGTGACGAAATTACCGAGGATAAGGTTGCCATCATTGAATATGCCGGAATTGACCGTGTCATGATCCGTTCGGTTCTTACCTGCAATTCCCGAAGGGGTGTATGCGGTTCCTGTTATGGCCGTGATCTTGGCCGCGGACATATGGTAAACATCGGCGAGGCGGTCGGCATCATCGCCGCCCAGTCAATTGGCGAGCCCGGAACCCAGCTCACCATGAGAACCTTTCACATCGGTGGTACGGCAAGCCGAAGTGTCATGCAGGCCGAGATACGCACTCTGCACGGTGGTACTGTCAAGTTTCAGGATCTCCATTGTGTTAAAAATAATGAAGGCCGGCTGGTTGTCATGAACAGAAATGGCGAGATCAGCATCCTGGGCACCAAGGGCAGGGAGCGTGAACGCTATCCCATCACGTACGGCGCCATTCTGGATGTAAACGATGGCGATACCGTGGAACCGAACGGTCTTATTGCTGACTGGGATCCCTATACCATCCCGGTCGTCAGTGAGATCGGCGGTACTGTCAAGTTCGGTGATATCATTGAAGGGACAACCATGCAGGAGCGGGTTGATCCGATAACCGGCAAGGCGAACTATGTTATTATCGGCTCCAAGGTGTCCGCTATGAATCCCCGTATTTCGTTGAAGGGTGACAAGGGCAAGACCCTGAAGCTTACGGCCACCGGTACGCCGGCGCGTTATTCCCTGCCGGTCGGGACAATCATCAATGTTGAAGAGGGACAGGAAATCGAGGCCGGAACGGTGCTCGGCAAAATACCCAGGGAGACCACGAAAACCAAGGATATTACCGGTGGTCTGCCGCGGGTTGCCGAGCTGTTTGAGGTGCGCAAGCCAAAAGAACATGCCCTGATAAGTGAAATCGATGGCCGCATAAGTTTCGGCAAGGACTTGAAAGGAAAGAGGCGGGTTATCGTAACACCTGAAATCGGCGAACCAAAGGAGTATCTGATTCCTAAAGGTAAGCACATCAGCGTCCATGAGGCAGACTATGTGAAGGCCGGGGAACCGCTCATGGATGGCTCTCCCGATCCCAATGATATTCTGCGGGTTATGGGCGTCAAAGAACTGGCCAAGTTCCTGGTTAATGAGATCCAGGAAGTTTATCGTCTGCAGGGTGTTAAAATTAACGATAAGCACATTGAGGTAATTGTCCGCCAGATGTTGAGGCGTGTGCAGATCACGGGAGTGGGTGACAGCACCTTTATGCTTGGCGAACAGGTTGAATGGTGGAAGTTCAGCGAAGAAAACGAAAAACTGCTCAGGCAGGGAGCAAGACCGGCCGTGGCGGAGCCTTTACTGCTCGGGGTAACCAAGGCATCACTCAGCACGGACAGTTTCATCTCCGCGGCATCATTCCAGGAGACAACAAAAGTACTTACCAATGCTGCCATGGCTGGCAAAGTTGATGATCTCAGCGGTTTGAAGGAGAATGTCATCATGGGCCGCCTTGTTCCCGCGGGCACGGGCCTAGAGCGTTATTCCATGGAGGAATGCGACTAAAAACTGAAAAGTTGGAGTGCGACGGCTAAAAAGAGAAGTTTATTCTTGACATCAAACAAGCCATCGTGTAATTATTCCGTTTTTCGTGAATGACTAATTGGCCTTTTCTTGAAAGAAGGCGAAATTTTATAATAACTATTTAGGAGTCTAGTCAATGCCAACCATCAACCAGCTGGTACGGCAAGGTCGTAAGAAGTCGGTTAAGCGCACAACAACCCCTGCATTGCAGGCTTGTCCGCAAAAGCGCGGGGTGTGTGTCCGTGTTTATACAACAACACCGAAGAAACCGAACTCCGCCTTGAGGAAAGTAGCAAGGGTGAGATTGACAAACGGTATCGAGGTTACATCCTATATCCCGGGTATCGGCCATAATCTCCAGGAGCATTCCGTGGTGTTGATTAGGGGTGGTAGGGTTAAGGATCTCCCCGGTGTTCGGTATCATATAATCAGGGGTACACTTGACACGCTGGGTGTCTCAGCCAGGAGACAGGGTCGCTCCAAGTATGGCGCAAAACGTCCCAAATAGTTTACCGCATTTACGCTAAGAATAAGGAGCTGAAGACATGCCCAGAAGGAGACTTGTTGCTAAACGTGAAATAAACCCCGATGCCCGGTTTAGTAGTGTGCTGGTATCGAAATTTATAAACGGACTGATGCAGCGTGGCAAAAAAAGTATCGCGCGTAGTATTTTTTACGATGCTATGAATATTATCGAATCGTCAATTTCCGACGATAAGCCCTTGGCTGTATTTGAAAAGGCCATGGAGCATGTTAGGCCTAAGGTTGAAGTGAAATCCCGCCGTGTTGGTGGCGCCACATATCAGGTGCCTGTTGAGGTGCGTTCCGAGCGCAGAAATGCTTTGGCGATACGATGGATAGTTGATTTCTCGCAGAAAAGAAGCGGGAAGTCGATGGCTGAGAAGCTTGCTGCCGAGTTGGCTGATGCCTTTCATAATCGCGGCTCAGCCGTTAAGAAGCGTGAAGACACCCATCGGATGGCGGAGGCGAATAAAGCCTTTGCTCATTATCGCTGGTAAGGGCGATTTTGTCGTATAAGGCCAGTGGCTGTTGAATTGAGCGAGATGTTGAAGAAAGGGAAAAACAGTGGCAAGCAACATCTCATTGGCGCGCCTGCGCAATATCGGCATAATGGCCCATATCGATGCGGGCAAAACGACAACCACAGAGAGGATTCTCTATTATACAGGTCGCACCCATAAGATGGGGGAAGTCCATGACGGAGCTGCTGTCATGGACTGGATGGAGCAGGAGCAGGAAAGGGGTATTACTATCACCTCTGCTGCTACAACCTGCAGCTGGAAAAATCATAGAATAAATATTATTGATACGCCGGGTCATGTTGATTTCACCATAGAAGTTGAACGTTGCCTGCGTGTGCTTGATGGTGTGATTGCGGTTTTCTGCGCAGTCGGCGGGGTTGAGCCCCAATCAGAGACTGTATGGCATCAGGCGGATAAATACGCAATTCCAAGAATTGCCTTTGTCAATAAGATGGACCGGGTGGGCGCTGATTTTGAGCGCTGCATCGCGATGATGGTGAAGCGGTTGCAGGCTAATCCATTGCCGGTGCAGATTCCGGTAGGTGCTGAGGAGAAGTTTCAAGGTGTCATTGACCTCATCACCGAAAAAATGTTGGTTTTTGATGAAGAATCTCAGGGGATAAATATTTCCGAACAGGAAATACCTGAAGATCACATTGCTAAGTTCACGGCTGCACGTATGGCCCTCGTCGAGAAGCTGGCCGACTTCGATGAGGGGGTCATGGAAAAATATCTGGAAGAGCAACCTATTTCAGCTGAAGAGCTGAGGCACGCGATACGGAAAGCAACTCTTGAATTGCAAGTTGTTCCGGTATTTTGCGGAAGCGCCTTTAAAAATAAAGGTGTCCAGCCTCTCCTTGACGCTGTAATTGCGTATTTGCCTTCGCCCACAGATGTTCCTCCTGTCCAAGGTGAAAATAGTAAAGGCGAGATTGAAATCCGGAGAACCGGCGCCAGTGAGAAGTTTTGCGCTTTAGCATTTAAACTCTCCACTGATCCATTTGTTGGGAATCTGGCTTATATTAGAGTTTATTCCGGTGAGCTACAGGCAGGCAGCAAGGTCTATAATCCTGGTAAGAATAAGCAGGAGAAAGTCAACCGCATTGTTAAGATGCACTCCAACAAGCGAGAAGAGGTTGACAAGATCGGGCCTGGCGATATCGCTGCCGTTATAGGTCTGCGTTTTACCACCACCGGGGACACCCTCTGTGAGCCTGGGGATGACATCCTGCTTGAGAGCATGGATTTCCCTGAGCCGGTAATCAGCATAGCCATTGAACCGAAAAGCAAGGCTGAAGAAGAAAAGCTTCATGATAGTTTAAACAAGATTTCCCTTGAAGACCCGTCATTTAAAATTCGTCTGGACGGAGATACGGGTCAGACGATTATTTCCGGTATGGGCGAGCTTCATCTGGAAATAATTGTCGATCGTTTGATCCGGGAATTTAAGGTTGCCGCCAACGTGGGCGCACCACAGGTCGCCTACAAGGAAACTATCGAAGGCAAGGCAAAGGCTGAAGGAAAATTTGTTCAGCAGGCTGGTGTTAAAACTCAGTATGGGCATGTCTGGCTTGAAGTTGAACCCAACGAGAGAACCAGGGGCTTTGTATTTGAAAGTAAAATTGACGAGAAGCTGATTCCCGCAGAATTTATCCCCGCCATAAAACAGGGTATAGAGGGTAGCCTCGATGGTGGTCCTCTGGCAGGGTTTCCAGTAATCGATGTCAAGGTGAGCCTTGTAGGTGGCTCCTACCATGAGGAAGATTCCACAGAGCAAGCTTTTGCCGTGGCATCAACCATAGCAGTGAGAAGCGCGCTGTCCCAGGCGAAACCGATACTGCTTGAACCTTTGATGGATGTAGAAATTAGAGTGCCTGAGAAATATGTTGGCGATGTTATCGCGGATCTGAACGCTCGCAGGGCAAAAATCAACGGTATTGAAAGTCGAGACAATGGCTATCAGGTTATTACAGCTCAAACGCCCCTGGTGGAGATGTTCGGTTACTCAACTGACCTAAGATCCGCCTCTCAGGGCAGGGCAAATTTTACCATGCAATTTGCGGTGTATGATAAGGTAGCTGAGAAAACCGCAGTGGCTATTGTGAAGAAAGTTAAAGGATTAATTTAATTCAATCCGAATGTGTGAGGCAATGTAATGGCAAAGGAAAAGTTTGAACGCACTAAACCCCATGTAAATATTGGTACAATTGGTCACATTGACCACGGCAAGACCACATTGACAGCAGCAATTACTCAGGTTTTAGCCACCAAGGGACTTGCAAAGAAAACAGACTTCAGCGATATCGACAAGGCCCCTGAAGAAAAAGAGCGTGGTATTACCATAGCCACCGCGCATGTCGAGTATGAGTCAACGAAACGGCATTATGCCCATGTGGACTGTCCCGGACATGCCGACTATATCAAGAACATGATTACCGGCGCGGCCCAGATGGACGGGGCGATCTTGGTGGTCGGGGCTGATGACGGCCCGATGCCGCAGACCAGGGAGCATATCCTTCTTGCCCGTCAGGTAGGCGTACCATCCATCGTTGTTTTCCTGAACAAATGCGACATGGTTGATGATGCGGAACTGATCGAGCTGGTTGATATGGAACTTCGCGAGTTGCTGAACAAGTATGATTTTCCGGGAGACGACACCCCGATTATTCAGGGCAGCGCCTTGCAGGCTCTGGAGAATCCGACGGATGCAGCGGCGGCCAAATGCATCTGGGACCTGATGACCGCAGTCGATGAATTCATCCCGGAGCCCAAGCGTGATATCGACAAGCCGTTTCTGATGCCGGTAGAGGATGTGTTTTCCATCTCGGGCCGCGGTACGGTAGCGACGGGCAGGGTAGAGCGCGGTAAGGTCAAGGTTGGCGAGGAGATCGAAATCGTCGGTATCCGCGATACGCAGAAGACGACCGTAACCGGAGTTGAGATGTTCAGAAAGATCCTGGACCAGGGACAGGCGGGCGACAATGTCGGTATCCTGCTGCGCGGCACCAAACGTGATGACATCGAGCGCGGCCAGGTACTGTCAGCCCCGGGCAGCATCACCCCGCATGTGAAGTTCAAGGCGGAATGCTACATATTAAGCAAGGAAGAGGGCGGGCGTCATACGCCGTTCTTTAATGGATATCGGCCGCAGTTTTATTTCCGCACCACGGACGTAACCGGTGTGGTAACCCTTCCCGAGGGAGTGGAGATGGTCATGCCTGGTGACAACGTCACCGTAGAAGGCAAGCTGATCACCCCGATTGCCATGGAAGTAGGTTTACGATTTGCGATCCGTGAGGGTGGGCGCACAGTTGGCGCCGGTGTAATTAACGAGATTCTTGAATAA
>JACRCD010000001.1 GCA_016219175.1 Deltaproteobacteria bacterium
GACAAAGCCCGGATGGCTAAGTAACAAAATTCGATATACAAGGCGTAGTGTATTTTTGAGAGTGAGGCTATACATGTGGTATGCCGAACGAACAAAAATGCGCTACAACGCAGTAGATCGGATTTTTTACGACGCCATCATAAAATAACCATTACAGATTTGATATCACCTATACGGCCCCTTATGCCGTTGCCACGCATGGTGTGTTACAGTAATTTATTGACAACGGCTTAGATTCTTATTCTGTAACCGCTCAGGTGGCTGAGACTGTTGGACTTTGGTCTGTTAGCCAAAAAAAACGATGGGGAAAAGTGTGCAAAGCGTGCTTGATCCGGATTTTTTTTGTGCTGCTAGTTCATGTACCCGCAGTCTATGCACCCGAGTAGTTTGAAACCACGTACTTGCAAATTCCCCTGGTCTGGAGAGCGTATGCGAAAGCGAAAAGGTATTGCCGCAAAATTCATGGTGATTGTCTCTGCCATCAGCACCGTTTTGTTTGTGGTTCTGACTCTGGTGATCATTCAGACTTCATCAAAATCCCAGACGCACCAGGCCGAGGGGTTTAAAGGCGTGATCGGCGAGCTGCTCACCCAGGAAAAGCAGTCGTTAAGCGCGGAGCTCGAAAAAAAGGGGCAGTCCATTGCCGACCTGCTGGCCCTGAGCTCGGTTCCTTTAATTCTCGGCTATGATTTTGACGCCCTGCAGCGGCTGGCTGATAATGCCATGAAGGACAAAAGCATTGTCTATGTGACTTTTTACGGCGAGGCAGGAAGCGCTATCACTAAGGTTGCGGAAAAGACGGAAAAGGATCTGAAAACAATCCAGGAACAGATTTCCTTTGAAGGAAAGGTCATCGGCCGGGTTGATCTGGGCCTCAGCCTGGCCCTGATCAGGCAGAAGGATGAGGAGGCAGCCTCCCGCAACGAGCAGCTTGCCGCCCAGACCGATGCGGCGCTTCTCAAGGCCAACAGAAGCCTGATGGCTGTTGTTCTTGTCAGCGCCCTCCTCGGGGTTCTTGTTCTCTGCCTGGCCATATATGCCAGCTTGCGCCGCTATGTGGTGCGACCCGTCGGGCTGGTGGCCGCGGGGCTGATTCAGGGGGCGGAAGAGGTGACAAACGCTTCCTGGCAGCTTGAGTCTGCCAGTCAGCAGCTGGCCTCCGGGGCGTCGGAACAGGCTGCCTCCCTGGAGGAGACCTCCGCCTCGCTTGAGGAGCTGTTGGCCATGAACAGAAAGAACTCGGAGAATTCCCGGTGTGGCGACACCCTGATGCGGGAGGCTCAGCTGGTTGTTGAATTGTCAAATAAATCCATGGCCCGGCAGACTGAATCCATGTCGGCTATTTCCCGGGCCAGTGAAGAAACCTCAAAGATTATTAAAACCATAGATGAAATAGCCTTTCAAACCAACCTGCTGGCCTTGAATGCGGCGGTGGAGGCGGCCCGGGCCGGAGAGTCCGGGGCCGGCTTCGCCGTGGTGGCGGGAGAGGTGCGTAATCTGGCCATGCGAGCTGCCGCTGCCGCCAAGGACACGGAAAAGCTCATTGCGGCCATTGCCGGTCATGTCCATGCCGGTTCTGAACACGTGCAGCAGGCGAATGAACAGTTTGCCCACATGTCGGAGAAAATCACCAAGGTGGGAAGTCTGGTCACGGAAATAGCCGGCGCAACCAGCGAGCAGGACGTTAGTTTTGATCAGGTGAACAAGGCCATGCTTGAAATCGACCGGGTCGTGCAGCAGACTGCCTCCAGCGCGGAGGAGTCCGCCAGTGCGGCCACCGAGATGCATGCCCAGGCGGAAAATCTCAAGGGGTTTGTCGGGGAACTGCTTGATCTGATCGGTGCGGGAAACTCAGGCCAGCAGCTTGACACGCCAGCCGCGACATTCACCGGGCAGAGGCGGGACGATGGAAATGCGCTTTTCCGGCAGGCATCCCGGAAGAAGCAGGAAAGGCTTGCCGCCCCGGACAGCGAAGGGGAATATTGATTGATGCCCTTTGGGTGCTTTTTACGACGTCATCAACTGTTATACTTTTCCTCGCAGGAAAGAATGATTTCTTTTTGGGCGGCCGCCAGCACCTCCTTGGCCTGTTTGATGTCTTCCCCTATCTGGCGGGACAGCTCCCCTGGCCCGGAAAATCTCATCTCGGCCCGTAAAAATCTGAGCAGGTTGATCTTGATCGGTTTGCCGTAAATATCCTGGTTAAAATCAAAGATGTGCGTTTCGGCGGAAAGGAGCTCTTCGCCGAATGTCGGGTTATAGCCGATATTAAGGACCCCGCCATAGCATTTCCCCTCGTAAATGACCTGGGTTACATAGACGCCGTGCCTGGGGCAGAGATCTTCTTCGGAAATATGCAGATTTGCCGTGGGAAAGCCGAGTTCCGCCCCGCCCCGCTGTTTCCCCCTGATGACCTCTCCCCTGATCTGGTAGAAACGGCCCAGGAGTTTTTTTACCTCCCGCATCCTGCCGGCGCTGACCAGCTCCCGGACTTTGGTGCTGCTGGCAATAACACCATCGACATAAAACGGTTCGACAACCGTCACCGGAAAATTTTTCAGCTCCCCCTGCCTCTTCAGGAAGCTGATGTCGCCCTCTCTGCCCTTGCCAAAGGCATAGTCGTAACCGACCACAAGTTCTTTTAAACCGATGATGCCGATAAGCACCTGGTCAACAAAATTGACAGCGGAAGTGGCGGCAAAATCCTTGGTGAAGGGGATGATGATCAGGACATCAAGTCCGGCAAGTTCAATAAGCTCTCGTTTCTGTTCGCAGTTTGAAATAAGCTTGATGCCGATATCCGGCCGCACCACCTTGAGGGGATGGGGGTTAAAGGTAACGGCAACGCTGGTCCCGTTATTGTTGTAGGCCCTGCTCATCACTTCGCTGAAAAGCATCTGATGCCCCAGATGCACACCGTCAAAATTGCCGATGGTGACGAATGGCCTGTCGATTGGCTCTGTGATGCGGGAGAGATCCGTGTATATTTTCATGACCCTAATGATAATCTCATCCGGGAAATGTCACAAGATTGAAAATTGTATTTTTGCCCGCTCACGAAAAAACTTGACAAACCACGGACAAAGTCTGTAAATAACTTTTTCACGATGTGCCGAAGTGGCGGAATTGGTAGACGCGCTAGGTTCAGGGTCTAGTGTCCGTATGGATGTGCGAGTTCGAGTCTCGCCTTCGGCACCATAACAAATTTTTTATAGTCTTTATTTTACCATATTGAACCTGGACGCCGCTGTTTAGTGTTGTCCAGGTTTTCTTTTTCCCCCCTACGCATTCCTCAACTTTTTCGATTCCGCTCCCGCTCGCCCGTCCTTTACTTTCGCCTTCAACCGTCAGACAACCATCTGGTCAGTTGCAAAAGGATAATGATTACTTGATTTGGTTTGTGGAGTTTGCGTATGATATTTAATGTCCGAGCCGTTCCGCGGGCAATAAGGGAGAAGGAGCGGAAAAATAAATTTTTCAACATAAGGAGTTTTCGGTATGGCCATGCTTAATTGGGATGACAGTTATAAGGTAAACGTGACTGAGATTGACCAGCAGCACCAGAAGCTGGTGGCGATGATCAATGACCTCAATGATGCCATGTGCCAGGGCAAGGCAAAGGATGTGCTGGAGAAAATTCTGTCCGGCTTGATAAATTACACGGCCACGCATTTTAAAACCGAAGAGAAATATTTTGATAAATTCGCCTATCCCGAGACCGCCATCCACAAAAAAGAGCATGTCGATTTTGTTCAGAAGGTCTCCGAATTCAAGGATGGGTTTGACAAAGGCAAAGTCGGGCTATCCATTTCAGTCATGAAATTCCTGAGCGACTGGTTGAAAAATCATATCAAGGGCACTGATAAAAAGTATGGCCCTTTTTTGCACGAGAAAGGCTTAAGATAAACTATTTTATGGCTGACCAGCATGGTTGGACCAGGCTGGCCAGCCACAACGAACCATAAAAGTCCGGCGCTCCGGCATGGTCAGTTTCGAGCACCGTCGACTTTCATATAAAGTACCTCTTTCTTGTTGCCTTTATTGCTGTAATTAGACTATCTTATAATGGGAGCTATAAGGTAAGGGCTGGTCCGCGCATTAAAATTTTTTGTTTCATCTGAAATGCGCCGGCCTTTGTTGTAGATTTATCCGGTTGATATCATTAAATAATAGTATTTGCCGATGGGGATGAGGATGAAAAAAACAGCATTTTTTTTCTTGGTTTTCCTGGTGGTGGTCTCGGGTTCGGGGGCGTCAGCCTGGGGCTCACTCGTCTCACAGGATTTTCTAGCCCCCGGTGATGGACTGATCACCTTCGATTCAGAGACCGGGCTGGAGTGGCTTGATCTTTCCGCGACCAGCGCCCATTCCTATCTGGAACTGAAGGGAGGATATGGAGAATTCCTTACAACCCATGGCTTTCACTATGCGGATGGCAACGATCTGTATACATTGTATCAGCATGCCGGGGTTGTTATTTTTGGAGTGCCAGGCAATTATTCTGCAAATGCCGCAACGTATTATGCCCTCAATGGGGCAGGGGTGAAAAATCTGCTGAACTTGATGTCGGCAACCTTTTCTATCCCCCCATCAACATTTCAGGAAGCTGTCGGCATGTATGTGCTTTACGACCCCGCAGGGAATTCTTCAGCGCTGAAGGCTGGCAGTGTTCATTTAAACGAAGGCGCTTTGGAGTCCTGGGTGACCATTTCGGATACTCCCTATGCGCCCGGTCAGGATACAAAAAGTTTTCTTTATGGCAGTTATCTGGTGCGCGACGCGCTGCCCGTGCCCCTTCCCTCCGCCTTTGTTTTTCTGGGCGCGGGGTTAGCCGCCCTGCTGGGGCTGAAGCGCGGATTGCAGAAAACTTGATTATCCCTTCATCATGGTAAGATAAAAAGGCGGGGTCTGTTGAGGGCCCTGCCTTTTTGTGTTTTAATGGCAAGAATTTTTTTGAAAAATTCCGTTATGAAGTGTGAACAATGCGGCAGCAATAATGCGGCGGGAGCAAATTTCTGCCAGCAATGCGGCGCCGGGCTCGGCTTGCGGCAAAAAAGGCCCCGTAGGAATGTTGCGTGGCTTTGGGCTCTGCTCTGTCTGCTGTTGCTGGCTGGCGTGTTTTATTTTTTCAGGGTGATTATCCCGCCATTCCAGACTGCCGAGCGCAAGCCTGATGTTCAGCAAGCACCGGCAGATAGATTGCCGGAAAACATCCTGCAAAACGGGCAGGGGCAGTGGTCTGAACAAAGAGAGAAACCCGCCATCCCGCCAGCCGGGGAGGCCAAACAGGCCCAAACAGGGACAACCCTGATCGCGCCTGCGCATACTGCCGAACCAGGGAAGAAACTGCTGCCGGTGGGCGTGGTTTCCGTCTACGACCCATGGGGTAACGAGATCGCCGCCATCTCCACGGTTGTGTTTGATAACAGCTGGCTTGCCCTGCCGGTAAGGGGTTGTCTGGGCGGCAAGAAATGGATATTCCGTTTTACCCCCCTGGGATTTGCCGCGGAAATCGACGGAGGGCAGTGGCGCGCGGGCGATGATGTCGCCCTCTGGCATCTGGAGAGACCCCTGGAGATAGAATCTCCCCTGCTCGGCCCCTGGCGGCCCATGGAAAAGGTGAGCTGGCGTTCTCTGCTCTCCCTGCGGGAAAGAGAGGATATTTCGTTGTCTCCGGACGGGCAGCAGGGTTTTTTTCTGCACACCCCGCAGTCTGCCGTTGGGGATGAACCCGGGGTCTTTCTGCAGGAGGGCAGGGTGACCGGCTGGACTTTCGGGGCATGGCTTACCGGGGGATACCTGTGGACCCGTGAGCCGGGAGGCATTGGCGGGGTAACCGTAACAGTTGCCGATTTCTATGATATGACTTTTGCCGGGGGACGGGAAGAACAATTTGTGCGGGCCCTGGCCATGGATAAAAACATGCCCGCGGCCGATCGTTTACACTCTTTTCTGCAGGGTTTTCTGCTTGAGCCCAAACTGGACCCGCGTGATATTCCGGAAAGCCTGTATCCTGAAAATCTGCTTGGCCAGGTGCGAGATCTGGCGGCTGATCTGTATCAGCAGGGCAGGACGGATAAAATTGTCGAGCTGGTCAATGGTGAGGTGATCAGGAGAACCGGAGATTCCGGTCTGCTGAAAATAGTTGTTGATGCCCGCATTATTGAAAACGGCTATGGGAATGCAGTGGATTTCGTCGAACAGTTCGGGGGTGATGTCTGGGGGAATGGCGGGTCTGCCGAGGTGGTGTCGCTGAACCTCATGCTCTATCAACTGTGGCTGGAAGATGAGATTGCCGGCGGGAGTCTGGCCGGGGCGGATGCCGTGCTGGCGCGGGCCAGGAGCTCCTTTCCGGATGATCCGCGGCTTCATCTTGACGCGGTTGCCCTGCTGCTCGCCCGGGGAGACTGGGCCGGGGCCGAGGGCTTACTCTGGGCGCGCGGCTATCCCGAGGCCATGGCGGAACGAGTCAACTTGCTGGCCCACCGGATTTCCCAGCTGAAAACGAGGGAGGGAGAAATCGTCATCCGTTTTGCTCCGGGTTCGCAGCAGATTCATGTGCAGGCGCTGGTCAATAACCGGGGGGAGTATCCGTTTCTGGTCGATACCGGGGCATCCCTGGTGACAATCCCGGCTTCTTTTCTGGCTGGATTGGGGATTGACGTCAAGAGGAATACCCCGCGGCGCAAGGTCATGACGGCAGGTGGGGTGAAAGATGCCTGGGAGGTAACGCTCTCCTCCCTGGAAATTGACGGCTGGGTTGTCTATGATCTGAAAGCCCTGGTTGTCGATACGCCCCAGCAGTCTGATTTCGGCCTGCTGGGCTTGAACTTCCTGAACAGGTTCCAGCTGCACCTTGATTCGGAGGAGGGAGTGCTTATATTAAAGCCTCAATAGCTCCTCGGATAGACAGGCTGTGGTCTGCCAGGCTGGTGGGCTGTTGGTTCTGATTTCTGTTATGTGCCACGGCGCCGCCTATCCTTCAATTTGTCCATCTTGTTGCTGCGCGGTAAGAATAACCCTGATCGAAAGTAAAATCCTGTGACGGAAGATGAAAGCCGGGTACCCGTTGCCCGCATGAAAAATTATCAGCAGGCCTATATCTGGTCGCTTGTGCTGCAGTCGGTCAGTGTTCCCCATGTGCTTGAAAAAGAGCAGGGCGGCTGGTTGATAACGGTCGCGGAACGGTTCAAGGCGGCCGCCGTGGGGCATATCGCCTCTTTTGAGCAGGAGAACAGAAACTGGCCCCCTCCCAAGGAGGAGCCCGTGGGACTGTTTTCCTTTCGCGACAGGCAGCCGCCTACTTTGCTGCTCATGGGGGTGCTGCTTATCTTCTACTGGGTGACAGGGTCCTGGCAAGAAGGCAGCCGCTGGTTTGCCTCAGGCGCCGTTGATCTTGAGCAGGTGGTTGGGCATGGCCAGTGGTGGCGGCTGGTCACCGGGCTTACCCTGCATGCCGATCCGGTGCATGTCTTGGGCAATGTCATAATCGGCGGCATCATTATCCATTTCCTCTGTAAGATACTTGGCAGCGGCCTTGGCTGGTTTCTGGTGCTTATGTCCGGAATTGCCGGCAACGGCTTGAACATTTTTCTGCGGAGCGGGCAACATCTCTCTGTCGGCTTCTCCACCGCGGTGTTCGGGGCCATCGGTATTCTGACGGGTCTTGAGCTCAAAAGGCAATTGAAGATCAAGGGGGTTCTCCTGCCCCTGGGCGCCGGGTTGAGTCTGCTGGCCATGCTGGGCAGCGGCGGGGAGAGAACCGACCTGGGCGCTCATTTTCTGGGGCTTATCGCCGGGTGCGGGATCGGTGTCGCCGTGGCATCGTTTCCTCTTTTTTTGCAATGGTGCAATACATGGCAGAGACAGCTTCTCTTTTTCGCCGTTGCCTTTCTTATCGTTCTTGGCAGCTGGCGGCTTGCCTTTTCTTAAGAAAATTGTTGTAATGGATAAATAAATCTGGGACATTGCGAAAGTCGGTCGGCTCATCTGGTGACGCATGGCTGATGAGTGCTTCATCGCATAACGTTTGGACATGTGAACCTTTATACGGGAACGAGAAAACATGGCATTTGATGATCAGCAACCACCCTGGGGCCAAAAAAAACGCCCCTCTTCTCCGGAAGAAATGATTGCCGCTCTTTTGAAAAAAATCAAAGAGAGCTTTGAGGACAGCGGAGACAAAGGCGGGGGCCGGGGCCAGGGAGCAACAACCCCCGCCGGACCTCCTGATATCGGCGGCGGCATCATGAAGGTGCTGACGGTCGTCGCGGTTATTTTTCTTATTCAGATCATTTACTCATCGTTTTACACGATCCAGCCCGGTGAAAAAGGGGTTGTGCTGCGTCTGGGGAAATTTAGCAAGTTCGCCTCCTCCGGTCTCAACTTCAAGGTCCCGCTCATTGACGAGGTGGTGAAGGTCGATGTGGAAACCGTGCGCAAGCTGGAATTCGGCTTCCGCACCAAGGTGCCGGGCCAGCAGTCTATCTTTGTCAAGGAGGGGTATGATATGGAGTCCCTCATGCTGACCGGCGATAAGAATGTCATCGATGTGGAATGGATTGTTCAGTACAAGGTTCAGGATCCTTTCCAGTTTGTCTTCAAGGTGGGAGATGTCGACCAGGCCGTGCGCGATGTCTCGGAAATGGCCGTCCGCACCATTGTCGGCAATCAGGATTTCGATTATGTGCTCAGCAACCGGGAGGTTATCGAGGCAGCCACGGCCCGGGAGCTGCAGAGCAGCCTGAACAGGTATGAAAGCGGGGTCAAGGTGTTGACCGTGAAGCTGCAGGATGTCAATCCTCCTGATTCGGTCAAGCCCGCCTTTAATGAGGTGAATGAGGCTGATCAGGATATGAAGCGTCTGGTCAACGAGGCTGAGCAGACCTATAACAAATTGATCCCCAAGGCCCGTGGCGACGCAAAAAAAATGCTTGAGGAAGCGCATGGCTATGCTATTGAGCGCACCAACCTGGCCAAGGGTGAAAGCGCCCGTTTTCTGGCGGTGCTGGCGGAGTATAAAAAAGCGGAAGATGTAACCAGAAAGAGAATGTACCTGGAAACCATGCAGAAGGTGCTGCCCGCGGTCACGGATATCTATGTTATCGAGAAGGGGCAGCAGTCGATTCTGCCTTTCCTGGATCTGTCCGGTAGCCGCAAGTCAGCGGTTCAAGAAGCGAAATAAGGGAGAACAGCGTGAATATATTTGTACGGTATGCATTAATTGCCCTGGTCATTGGCGGCGGCGTCACGGTATGGGATGGTTTTTTTATCCTGCCGGAAGGTTCACAGGCTGTGGTCACCCAATTCGGCGCGCCCGTCAACGAGTCTTTAACGGAGGCCGGTCTGCACTTCAAAACCCCTTTTATCCAGGATGTGCGGTTTTTTGAAAAACGCATCATGATCTGGGATGGCGACCCAAATCAGATTCCCACCAACGATAAAACCTTTGTCTATATCGATGCCACCGCCCGCTGGAAAATCTCCGATGCCCTGCGTTTTCTGCAGGCGGTGGATAATGTGCCGCGCGCCCAGACCCTGCTGGATGACATTATTGACAGTACGATCCGCGATCTGGTCAATAAAAATAATCTGGTGGAGATAATCAGAAGTTCCGATTGGGAGCCGGGGCATTTTACCCCCGGGGTGGCTGAAGAGGAAAAATCCGAACCCATCAAGCTGGGCCGGGACAAGATCTCGGAGATGATCTATGAGGCAGCCTCCAAGCTCACCGTTGATTACGGCATTGAGCTGGTTGATGTCATGCTGAAACGGGTCAACTACATCGATACCGTGCGGGAGAAGGTTTATGAACGCATGATTTCGGAAAGAAAGAGAATCGCGGCTGAGAAACGCTCTTTCGGTGAAGGCGAGAAGGCCGAGATTCTGGGCAAGGTTGAACGGGAATTGAAACAGATAAACTCCCAGGCCACCCGGGAGACGGAAGAGATCAAAGGCAAGGCCGACGCCGAGGCCGCGGGCATTTATGCCGATGCCTATAACAGGGATCCGGGGTTTTATGCCTTTTCCAAAAGTCTTGAGGCGTACCAGAATTCTTTTGGGGCAAATACCAGGATGATCCTTTCATCTGATTCGGAATTTTACAAATATCTGCATGCCGTGAAGTAGATATCACTTTTCGTCGGCGGCGGGGTAGGCCGGGCGCTGGCTTGCCGCGTCAAAGGGGATGCGGCCCTTGGCGGCCAGCTGCTCGTGAAAAGATGCCAGGTCTTCCTCGCTGGTCAGTTTGTTTTTGCCGGTTATGGTAAAACGGCACGGGCAATTGGTGAGCTGGCCGCCACACCAGGGGCAGACCTCCACCGGGCAGCCCAGGGTATGAAATTCGCCGTTTGCCGCGGAGCAGAGCGGACAGAGATTCATGTCCGCGTTTGCCGGGGTATAGGCAGGGAAGCGGGAGATATCCTTTAATTTCTTGATGCTTTCCTCGCGGTCGGCATAGCCGAAAAAATTAAGCACTTCACTGTCCCAGATCCCCTGGGAAACGCTGCCGAGAAATTCCGCCTGTTCCTGGCTGACCACATAGAGGTAGTTGTCAATCTCCGTGGTGGCGCAGAGCAGGAAAATTCCCTGTTTCAGAGAAACGACCCGCACCCCCTTGATGGCGTCATCAAGACCTTCCGGTAAAAAACTGTAAAAGGCGTGAAACAGGTTGAGTCCGATCCTGTCGTTGCTGAATTCCTCCAGCAGGGCAAGGGGTTGTTTCATCGCGTCAGCAGGGACAGCGTACTGCATGAGCAGTTTGATCTCTTCTATTTTTTTGCTGATCATATTCCGCTTCTCCCTGCCTCTTTTCCCCTGTTGATCGCCTCAATCCAGCGTTTTGTTTCCTCGGCAATGTCTTCGGCCCGGGTCAAGGCCGTGACCACGGCAATGCGGCTCGCCCCCAATGCGGTCAACCGCTGGACGTGCTCCAGTTTAATGCCGCCCATGACGGTAAAGGGCAGGTCTGATTCGCCAGAGTAGTCGCTGATGCCCTTTTCCCCGATAAATTCGAGCAGGCCGGATTTGGTTGCGGTCTTAAACAGCGGTCCGATGTTATAATAGCTTGCCCCCCGCTCCCTGGCCGAGGCCGCCTGATCCTTTGTGTTTGCCGATACCCCGATAAGAAGGTCAGGAGCCAGTTCGCGCACGGCCCGGGCCGGGAGATCGCTGTTGCCCAGATGAACGCCGTCCGCCTCCGCCAGCAGGGCGATGTCCACTCTGTTGTTGATGATAAAGAGGGCGCCTGCTTCAGCTGTTTTGCGCCGGAACAGCAGCGCCTTTTCATAAACCGTCCGGTCGTCTGAAAGCTTGTCCCGCAGCTGCACGATACGGGCTCCCCCTGCCAGAACAGCCTCAAGCCACTCCTCATCGCTCCTGCCGCAGGCAAGTTTTTCGCAGGAAACAGGATAAACGGTAACCTGTTCAATAAATTGCGTCAGCCTTTGCTGATAACGCGCGCTGGGTCTCTTCATGTTTGCTTCCAGTGTGTTATCCCTCGTCCTGTTCCGCCTCGGACAAATCCCCGGGCCGAATGTTACTTGTTGAAAATTGGCTGAAATTTGCATATAATCGGTTCTTATATAATTATTATGGCGCCGTTCGTCAATCAACGATGAACCCGTAAACATGACCCGCGTCAAAACTTGGACCTTTTTTGCTTCCTGTTTCCTCCACACGCCGGCAAGTTTGGCAAAGAATGATGCAGCTCTCTTGGTGAATTGCTGATCAGGCATGCAAGCCGGTTTCCCTTGCCAGACAAAGCTGAGCAGAACATGAAAGTGACAAGTGAGTGGCTGTAAAACCATAAGGATGAAACTATGTTGGATAACTTTGTCTCTGATAAAAAAGCACAGCTTATACTGGATGGCAAAACCTACACCTTGCCGATTATAGAAGGGACAGAGGGTGAAAAAGCCATAGATATCAGACGGTTGCGAGCTGAGACCGGCTATGTGACCATTGATTCCGGCTATATGAATACCGGTTCCTGCGCCAGCGCCATCACCTTTCTTGATGGCGAGAAAAGTATTTTGAATTACCGGGGGTACGCCATCGAGGATCTGGCGGAAAATTGTTCCTTTGTCGAGGTGGCGTATCTGCTGGTGCACGGCAGCCTTCCCACCCAGGTTCAGTTGTCGGAGTTCAGCCGGCTCTTGGGGGGCTTTGCCCTGCTCCACGAGGATATGATTCATTTCTTTGATCATTTTCCGCCTTACGCCCCCCCCATGTCCATTCTTTCCTCCATGGTCAATTCTCTCTGCAATTTTTATCCGGAGATGAATGACAATCCCGGTGAGAATATTGACATGATGGCGGCCAGGCTCATCTCCAAAATCCGCACCATTGCCGCTTTCTCCTACAAAAAATCCATGGGCCAGCCGCTGGTCTATCCCCGGCATGACTACTCCTACTGCGCCAATTTTCTCAACATGATGTTTGATTCCCCGGTCAAGCCTTATCAGGTGAGTGATGCCGTGGTTGCCGCCTTGAACAAACTGCTCATCCTTCATGCCGACCATGAGCAGAACTGTTCAACCTCCACCGTCAGGCTGGTCGGCAGCGCCAGGGTGAATCTCTATGCCTCCATTTCGGCGGGCATCAGCGCCCTGTGGGGTCCCCTGCATGGCGGGGCAAACCAGGCTGTTATCGAAATGCTTGAAAAGATTTTCGAGAGCGGCGGCGATTACATGAAATATCTTGATAAGGCCAAGGACCCGAAGGATCCTTTCCGCCTCGTCGGGTTCGGACACCGGGTTTATAAGAGCCATGACCCGCGTTCCCGCATCATCAAGAATGCCTGTGATCAGGTGCTCGCCTCGATAGGCGTTACCTCGGATCCTCTGCTTGATATCGCCAGGGAAATTGAAGAGGTAGTTTTGAAAGACGAGTATTTCCTGGAGAGGAACCTCTATCCCAATGTGGATTTCTATAGCGGCATTATTTACCGGGCCATCGGCATCCCGAACAATATGTTTACCGTGATGTTCGCCCTTGGCCGTTTGCCGGGCTGGATAGCGCACTGGAAAGAGATGTGGGATGACCCGAACTGGCGTATCGGCCGGCCAAGGCAGATTTATACCGGGCCCAAGCGCCGGCCCTTTGTTCATATCAGCGAACGGATTTGACCGGCTGCGAAAATGTTCAATAAGCAGGTGAAAATCCACGGCAGCAGACGCTGCCGTGGATTTTTTTTTGAAAAATTCAAGGCAAGGGGTATAGTCTGCCGATAAGAAGAGTGATAGGCTAAATTTTATATTTTTTACTCACATGACCGCACTTAACTCAATACTTGCCAAAATATACTCCCCGCCTGGCCTGGTGGCTGGTAGGGATCTCTCAGTAGAGCCCCGCCCTGCCCCACGGGATCGGCAGGCGCCAGGGGAGGGTGATGTCTTCCGTGCCGGCCAGCATTGGCGGAACAGGGCCGCGGGTGACAACTCCGGGCTTGCCGCCTCCGGCTGCCGGTGCGGCGGCTGTTCCGCCTGTGCCGCCCAGGCTTACGCTGTTCAGGCAAAAAGCATGTCCGCGGACTCCGTGGTTGGGGAGAATAAAGGGGAGCAGGGTGCTGCCGGCAAGATCGGCTCGCCAAGGGAAGCGGAGGCGGAAGAGAAGGAGCAGGGAACAGATGAAGCCGGAGGCGAGCGTGATACGCCCCGGACCCGGGTTAAAGGCCGGGACGGAGAACCCCTCAGTTCCGAGGAGGTGGTGCAACTTCTTGAGTTGAAAAAGGCTGATGCCGCGGTGCGCGCCCATGAACAGGCCCATCTTGCCGCAGCCGGGGGCTTGGCCAAGGGCGGCGCCTCCTTTGCCTATCAAAGAGGCCCGGATGGCCGCAATTATGCAGTGGCCGGAGAGGTGCGGATCGATACCTCCAGGGGCGCCACCCCCGAGGAGACCGTGGCCAAGATGGCGCGGGTCAGGGCCGCGGCATTAGCGCCGGCCAATCCTTCGCCGCAGGACAGGAAAGTTGCCCAGTCGGCTTCCGTTGCCATGTCCGAGGCCCGGCTGGAGCTCAATCTCGATAAACGGGGCGCAAAAGAACAGGTCGAGGAAGAAGCCGGACAAGGTCTTGCCGAGGAAAAAGCAGAGGGAGAGGCCGTGAAAGATGAGGCGGGGCAAGGTCTCGGCAAGCAGCCGGCCCAGATGACAACCAGGGTGGCCTCGCTCTATCTGGCCAAGGCCGGGGGGCCGGGAGTTTTCCACCAGTCAGCCTGATGCGGGGCCATCATTGGCGGTAAATCAGAGGCTGCCGCACATCACCAGGTAATTCTCGCATTCCCGGCGGTTTATAAAGGGGCAGGGTTCTTTCTGAAACCATTGGGATTTCGGGCACCAGTAGCGGTTTTTAAAAGGTTCGTTGCAGCCGTTTTTTGAAAGTTGCCGGCGCTGTTTTCCGCCGCTGACTACCACGTTGCCGTTGAGTGCAAATCTCCAAATCGTTGCCATAATCTTCCCTCCTTGGAAAATCCTGCATACATATCTCATCGGCATCATGGCCGGATAGATTAACACCTGGTTGACTATCTTTTCCGGGTGTGGTAGAAAAAAAAGTTCAATTTTTAATCTTTTTTATTTTCCCTTCGGGGAAGAGGAACGGATAGATGCGTACAGACATAGTGCATAGCGGTGCGGGTGAGCTGACATACGAGATTCGCAACATTGTCAATGTCGGCGAGAAATTACAGAAACTGGGCATTAAGACCTATTGGGAAAATATCGGTGATCCGGTGGCCAAGGGGGAGAAGATTCCTGTCTGGATGAAGGAAATCGTGGCGGAACTGGTCATGGAAGATGCCAGTTATGGCTATTCCCCGACCCGCGGCATGCTGGAGACCAGGCAGTTTATCGCCGAGCGGCGTAACAGCCGGGGCGGCGCTCAGATAGATGCCAATGATATCCTTTTTTTCAACGGCCTGGGCGATGCCATCACCAAGATCTTCGGTTTTCTGCGCGCCACCGCCCGGGTGGTGGTCCCCACCCCGAGCTACACCACCCATTCCTCCGCCGAAGCGGCCCATGCCGGCGACAGGCCGGTGACCTATATCCTTGATCCGGAAAACAACTGGTACCCTGATCTGGATGATCTGGAAAAAAGAATCAAATATAACCCGGCGGTGGCCGGTATTCTGATCATCAATCCGGATAATCCCACCGGCGCGGTTTATCCCGAGTCAATCCTGCGCGGCATGGTTGAGCTGGCCCGCCGCTATGACCTTTTCGTCATCTGCGATGAGGTTTATCACAACATCGTTTATAACGGTAAAAAAACGGTGCCGATATCGGAAATCGTCGGGGAGGTGCCGGCCATTGCCATGCGGGGCGTGTCCAAGGAGATGCCCTGGCCCGGGTCCCGCTGCGGCTGGATTGAGGTCTATAACGGCCATCGCGATCCGATGTTTGAGAAATATGTGAATTCAATTCTCAATTCCAAGATGGTCGAGGTCTGCTCAACCACCCTGCCGCAAAAGGCATTCCCCAGGATCGTCAGCCATCCTGAGTACGCTAACTACCTGGCGGAGCGCGTGGCCCGGTATGAGAAGTGCTCCAACATTGCCTATGAGTGCCTGAAAGGTATTAATGGGCTCATCGTCAACCGCACCAACGGCGCTTTTTACATGAGCGTGGCCTTCCAGGAAGGGGCGCTGACCCACAAGCAGACCCTGGAGATTGAAAGCGGCCAGGTGCGGGCCGAGATCGAGAGACTGGTCAGTCCGGCCAATGTCTCGCTTGATAAGCGCTTTGTCTATTATCTGCTTGGCGCCACCGGCATCTGCGTGGTGCCGCTCTCCTCATTTGCCACGCCAATGCAGGGATTCAGGGTGACCCTGCTGGAAAGGGATGAGGCGACCTTCCGCATGATTTTTGAGACCATTGCCGAGAATATCAGAAAGTATCTTGCCTCGTAAAACCGTCCGCAAAGGTAGCGGGTATTCATAACCGGCGCCAAGCCTACAGCCTATAGTCTAACAGTCTATAGGCTGAGCTTATTTTTGCTCCAAGGCTGGTGGCCTGCCGATATTGTCCAGCAGCTTTGGATCAAGCATCCGTAATAGAGCCGATTTCTTTATTTTTTTTCCATCAGTCTCGCCGTTGATGTTGATGATGAAGAGCTGATTGGCCCCTCTTCCGTAGTGATTGGCAATGTCAAGCACGCTTCCCACCACCACCAGTCTGCTGTTGCTGATTCGTTCCCTATACCTCTCCATGGCCTGCTCGACCTGGAAGTTCACGTTTTTTTCAACCTGACGGAGCTCTCTTGTCCGGTCATCCTCTTGTGTATTTTCAGCCCGGGCGCCCAGTGCCGGGTAGAGGTGGTCAAGCTCGCGGCCGATGGTGGGGGCAAGTCCACCATACCCAGCGCTGAATAAGCGCAGGGATTCGCTGTCCGTATTGCCGGTAATGAGCAGGATGGGGCTGTGCAGAGAGAGCACCCCGTAATCAACAGCGCCTATTGATGTGTTCAGCTGGTTGGCCAGATTACGGACTGAAAAAATCCTCCGGACGGGCTGGGCCAGGATGAATTCCGGCTGCACTCGGGCATCCGCATCGGCAACCCAGGTGATATACGGGGCGTCGGAGCTGCTCGGTTGCGGCGTGGCATTTTTGTCGAGCGACTGTTTGCCGGTGGTAAGGATCTCTTTTAGTATGTCCGGCGGCGGGACTCCTGCCCTGCTTTTCAGGATTGGCTGCATTTCCGCCTGGGACTGCAAGGCGAGGGAGGAGAAGGCGGTGAGAAAAAGGAGGAAGGAGATGATGTTTTTTTGCATTGCGCAGCATCCTGCAGGTATCGATAAAAAATAATCATGAACGGATGATCCCAGACTAGCAGATAGCTTGCCGGTAAATCAAGGGATACAGCGGCGGGCCGGGAAAAAATATTAAGAAGCTAACTATAGTTCCTGCTTACTTGACATTAAAAAAGAGCATACTTATTATTCCCCACAACGATGCGATGCCAGCCTGGGGAAAAGGACGCGAGGCGTCCCTCCGGTTGCGCGGGGCGGGGAAATTCTATTTTCATACTTATTTCATACCCGCGCTTTGGATTTCTCGGGGGCTATGGGAATCTGTAGAGATAACAAGGAGGAATTTGGTGGCAGAGAAAGAGGAAACCGTCAGTAAAGCTCTTGCGGCGGATGAGCCGGTGCTTGAGCCGGGGAGAAGCGAGACTGCCGAGACGGCAGAGGCGGATAAGGTGGATGAGCTTGAACAGGCTCGAGTGGAGGCGGCTGAAGCCAAGGATAAGCTGTTACGGCTGGCCGCTGAATTTGATAATTATAGAAAGCGGATGGAGCGTGACCGGGCCATCGCTTTAAAATATGCCGAAGAGCAGGTTTTGAAAGAACTGCTGCCCTGCATAGATAATCTGGAACGGGCCATTGAACAGGGCCGGAAAACCGAGAGAGCAGGGGATTTGCTGGCCGGAGTTGAGTTGACCTATAAAGGGCTGATGGCGGCAGTGAGTAAATTTGAACTTGTTCCCTTGGGGAGCGTGGGTACGCCATTTGATCCGAATATCCATGAAGCGCTTGCCATGGAGGAAAGTGGAGAGGTGAGTCCCAACAGCGTTTTGCGTGAATTTGAAAAGGGATACATGTATAAAGACAGGCTAATCCGCCCGGCAAAGGTTGTCGTGGCTAAATAGAACGAAAAGGCAGACGGTAGCCGGCGTTAAAAAATAGTTTTTTTGGAGATTTATCATGGGTAAAATTATAGGAATTGACTTGGGGACAACAAACTCATGCGTTGCGGTGATGGAAGGCGGAGAGCCCAAGGTGCTGACAAACGCGGAAGGAAATCGAACGACTCCCTCGGTGGTGGCGTTTTCAGACAGCGGGGAGCGACTGGTGGGTCAGGTTGCCCGCAGGCAGGCGGTAACGAATCCGATCCGAACCATTTTTGCCATGAAACGGTTGATCGGCCGGAAATTCACGGATCCCGAGGTAAGGAAATCAATTGAGGTGAGTCCTTTCAAGATAGTGGAAGGCAAAGGGGATCCGGCCATTGAGGTAGACGGGAAACGCTACACGCCGGCGGAGCTTTCCGCCATGGTGCTGGGCAAAATGAAAAAGACGGCTGAAGAGTATCTGGGAGAAGAGGTAACGGATGCGGTCATTACCGTTCCCGCTTATTTCAACGACAGCCAGCGTCAGGCCACCAAGGATGCCGGCCGTATTGCCGGCCTCAACGTACAGCGCATCATCAACGAGCCCACCGCGGCCTCTCTGGCCTATGGCCTTGATAAAAAGGGTGAAGAAACCATTGCTGTCTTCGACCTGGGCGGCGGCACCTTTGATATCTCCATTCTGGAAATCGGCGATGGGGTTTTCGAGGTGAAATCCACCAACGGTGATACCTTCCTGGGCGGCGAGGATTTTGACATGCGTATTGTCAACTGGCTGGCCGATGAGTTTAAACGGGACCAGGGGATTGATCTGCGTAGTGACAAGATGGCTCTGCAGCGCTTGAAAGAGGAGGCGGAAAAGGCCAAGAAAGAGCTTTCCTCCACCATGGAAACCGAGATCAACCTGCCATTTATTACCGCGGACGCATCCGGCCCCAAGCATCTGAATGTCAAGCTCAGCCGCGCCAAACTGGAAGCCCTGGTGGGCGATCTGATCGACCGGACCATAGGACCATGCCAGACCGCCCTGAAAGATGCCGGCCTTGCCCTCTCCGATATTGATGAGGTCATCCTGGTTGGCGGCATGACCAGGATGCCCAAGGTACAGCAGAAGGTTAAGGAAATTTTTGGCGGTAAGGAACCCCATAAGGGGGTGAATCCCGACGAGGTGGTTGCCATTGGCGCTGCCATTCAGGGCGGGGTGCTTAAAGGTGATGTAAAGGATGTCTTGCTGCTTGACGTCACCCCCCTCTCTCTTGGTATCGAAACCCTGGGCGGCGTGACCACCAGGTTGATCGAGAAAAACACCACGGTGCCCACCAAGAAGAGCCAGATTTTTTCAACAGCGGCGGATAATCAGCCCGCCGTGTCCATTCATGTTCTGCAGGGAGAGAGAGAGATGGCGCAGGATAATAAGTCCATCGGCCGATTTGAGCTGACGGATATTCCGCCCGCACCTCGGGGTGTGCCGCAGATTGAGGTTGCCTTTGACCTTGACGCCAACGGCATTCTGCATGTTTCCGCCAAGGATTTGGGAACAAGCAAGCAGCAGTCGATAAGGATTACGGCATCCAGCGGTCTCTCCGAACAGGAGATCGAAAAGATGATGCGTGATGCCGAGTCCCATGCCGAGGAGGATAAGAAGCGCAAGGCCCTGGTTGAGGCCAAGAATAATGGTGACTCGATGGTCTATGCCACGGAGAAGAGTCTGAAAGAGGTGGGTGACAAGGTCGATGCCGAGACAAAGGCCAAGGTCGAGCAGGCCATTGAAAAGGTGAAGAAGGCCCTGGAAGGCAATGATGCCGATTCGATCAAGTCAGCTACTGAAGAATTGACCCAGGCATCCCATAAGCTTGCGGAAATAATGTACTCGCAGGCATCCAAGGCTCATCCCGGCGGAGGAGACGCCGGAGGAGGGGCCGCGGGTGGCGGAGCTGGCGCGGGAGCCCATGCCGGCGCCGGCAAGAAGGACGACGATGATGTTGTTGATGCTGATTTTGAAGAGGTTAAATAATCTCTGAGCAATAGTCCATAGGGTGGCGATGAAAAAGGGAGCTTATTGCTCCCTTTTTTATTGTCCTTCTTCGGCATGATGGGTATAAACAGTTCTCTGTCCGCCGTATTCGTTTAATCTTAATGATAATGTAAGTGTGATGAAAATTCTCTCGGGTATCCAGCCATCTGGAAAACTGCACATAGGTAATTATTTCGGCATGATGCGCCCCATGATCAACAATATGGACCGGGGTGAACTCTATGCCTTTATCGTCAATCTGCATGCCCTGACCTCGGTCAGCGACAGCAGGGCCCTGGCCCGGGATACCTTGGAAGCCGCCGCCGATTTTCTGGCCCTTGGCCTGGATCCGGAAAAATGTATTTTCTGGGTGCAGGCGGATGTGCCGGAGGTAACGGAGCTGACCTGGATCCTGTCAACCTTGACGCCGCTGGGTCTGTTGGAGCGTTGCCATTCTTATAAGGATAAGGTGGCCAAGGGCATTGCCGCGAGCCACGGCCTTTTTTCCTATCCCGTGCTCATGGCGGCCGACATTCTGCTTTATCAGGCGGATCTGGTGCCGGTTGGGAAAGATCAGAAACAGCATCTCGAAGTCGCCCGGGACATAGCCATCAAATTCAACAACTCGTATGGCGAGACCTTTGTCGTGCCGGAACCGGCGATAGAAGAGAATGTAGCGACGGTTCCCGGGCTTGATGGTCAGAAGATGTCTAAATCCTACGGCAATACCATCGGTATTTTCCTGGAGCAGAAAGCCCTGAAAAAAAGCGTTATGGCCATTGTCACGGATGCGGCCCCGGTTGAATCCCCTAAGGATCCGGACAAGTGTAATCTCTATAATATTTTTAAACTGTTCGCCCCCGCGGACCGGCTGAAAGAGGTGCGTGACCTGTATATCAATGGCGGCGCAGCCTATGGCTATCTGAAGCTTGAGCTCGTTGATCTTCTCTGGGAGTATTTCCGCCCCGCCCGCGAGAAAAGAGAGAAGCTGGCCGCTGACCCCGCCTATCTGAAAGAGGTCCTGGCGAAAGGAGCGGACAAGGCCAGGGCAAAGGCTGCGGTAACCATTAACAGGGTGCGGGAAAAAGTAGGCCTGAGGTATTGATACCCTAATTCCGGCCCCAGCGCTTCCGCAAAAGTCCGATCTGTCGCGTTGTAGGTTTTTGACAGGGACTCGACATACCGTATGTATAGTCGAACCCCGGTCAAAAACACTACGCCTTGTATATCAAACTTTTTACTTAGCCATCCGGGAGCTGCGAGGTGACTTTTTACGAGATCATCAAAGGTCAGGATTTACCCGCTGTCGGATTTGTGTCGTTGTCGTGAGACGCTCTGCGGACAGGCGGCGCCATGAGTGAAGAAGCAAATCAAGAAATTTTAATGATAATAGCGCGTTGGCTGGTGCGTGGCTGGTAAAATTCCAGTCCCGTTTCCGTCGCTGTTCTCCGACACGAGATACGGGACGGGCAAGTTTTTTCTCTTTTTTTCGATCATTCCTCTTCTCCCTCCCCTTTTTTCACGAATATCTCAAGTGTCGGCCGGAAAATGCCGATAAAACTGTTAGAAAATTGACGCTTACCGGGTTTTTTTTTCCTGTTGCGAGGCGGGTAGACTGGCGCGGTAGGCAAAATTTTCCGGGCAACAGCGGCCGAGAATGGGGCTATTTTAAAAAAAATATATTTAATATCAGCTTGTTATGTAGTTGTGAGACTCCGGATGTGTTGAGTTGGTTTTTTGTGGCATAGAAATGGCATATGAGAGTGAGTAAAGAATTGCTTGCATTGACAAAGGGGTGGATGAAATGAGTGAATCAGTCTCTCTCTCTCGAACTGGAATTTCCGGTAGTGATGCCTATCAGCTTGACATGACGAGCCTTATGGTCGAGCTTGATCAGTTTAAAAAGAAAACGGCGAGGCTCGCGCTTCTTAATGAATTGCATGGCCGTCTTGCCGGCGCCGTTGATCTGCCCGGCATGATCGAGGCATTTTCCATCTGGCTCATGCCTCTGGTGGAACATGATCTGGTGGCCTATCACAACCCGGACCGGAAGCGCAGCTACATGTACAGCTCCTGCCATGGGCCGGAGCGGCAGCGGATATTCATGCTGGCCGAGAAGCTTTTCCATGCCTGTCCGGAAAGCTCTGGGCGGGCTTGGGATGAAGAAGATTTTTATGTGCAGAACTGGTACCTCGGCTCACTCGACTCAAGCGGCCTGATGCTTGTGCTGCGGCAAGATACGGTGATAGATGCTGAAGAGGGTACCCTGATTAAGCAGGCGCTGGAGATCTTGCGAGACCCTCTGCAGCGAGCCCTTGATTACGAAGATCTGTTTGCCATTGCCCGCCGGGACACCCTGACCGGACTTGCCAACCGAAGGGTCTTTGAAGAACGCATCAACTCGATTATTGAAAACAGCAGACGCCACAACCATTCGCTGACCATTGCCAGCATGGATCTTGATCACTTCAAGCAGGTAAATGATAATTTGGGGCATGCGGAAGGGGACCGCGTTTTAAAAAGGGTTGCCGCTACCTTCCAAAGTATGGTGCGTAGCAGTGATCTGTTAGTCAGGATGGGTGGGGATGAATTTCTGCTTGTTTTGCCGGAAACCGGTCTGGACGCGGCCAGGGTGTTGGCCGAGAGGCTGTGCAAGGCAATTGATGAGCTGGAAATTTACTCCGCCCCGACGCAAAAACTGGGAGTAAGCATAGGGTTGAGTCTGTGGCAGCCGGGCATAACACTTGAAGATTGGCTTGAAGAAACCGATGGGCTGCTTTATCAGGCCAAGGATAATGGCCGTAGTCAGGTGTGCGGATGACGCCGTAGCTGGCTTTATTTATACTCCTCGGTTTCTTAATATCCATAAGGGGAAATGTTTTTCGTTGAAATTCGAGAACATTTCCCCTTATTGTTTTATAGGCCCTTGTCAGGTGGAAGCTGCTGAATAATATAATGGGGCTGCGGTGAGGGGAAAATGGAAAAATATCGCATCAAGCTTGTCAACAAAATTTGCCGGGAAGGCCTTGTCCTTTTGGGAGACCTCTATCAGATTTCAGCGGAAGAAAAAGATCCCCAGGGCATTATCGTCCGCAGCGCGCAAATTGATACGGCTGGTTATCCTTCCCTGCTGGCCGTTGCCCGGGCCGGAGCAGGGGTCAACAACATTACCGTGGGCAAGGCGACCGCAAGCGGCATCTGCGTTTTCAATACCCCGGGCGCCAACGCCAATGCCGTGGCGGAACTGGTTTTTGTCATGGCTGGTATCGGCGCCCGCAATATTCATCTGGGCATCGAATTTTGCCGGGGACTCGCCTCGCTCAGTGATGAGGAGATGACAAAGGAGGTTGAGGCAAGGAAATCCGCTTTCCGCGGCTTTGAGCTGGCCGGTAAAACACTCGGTGTGCTGGGGCTGGGACAAATCGGCGTGCGGGTGGCCAACGGCGGGGCGCAGCGGCGCATGCGCACTATTGGCTTTGACCCCAGCCCTACCCTGGAAAATATTCATAGGCTCTCTCCCCAGGTTACGCTTTCCCGTACCTTAAACGATGTGGTGGCAAGCGCCAATATTTTGTCACTGCACATGCCTTACAATGAAAAGACCAAGGGGTTTGTTGACCGGACGCTTTTGAACAGGATGCCCGATGGCGCCATGCTGATCAATTATGCGCGCGGGGGGATCGTCAAGGACGAGGATGTGGCGGCGGCCCTCGATGCAGGCAAGCTTGGCTGTTATATTACGGATTTCCCGTCTCGCATTCTCCTCGGCCATCCCAAAGTCATCACCTCGCCCCATCTCGGCGCCAGCACGGAGGAATCCGAGGAACATTGCGCCACCATGGCGGTAAGCGAACTGAAGGGCTATCTTGAACACGGCTCTGTCAGCCATAGTGTCAATTTCCCCAATGTTGAATCAATTCCCGGCGACACGGTTCATACCCGGCTCATCATGATTAACAGAGACAAGCCCGGCATGATCGGCTTTGCCTCCCAGACCATTGGTTCACACGGTATCAATATCGCAAGCTACCTCAATGAGAGCAACGGGGTGATCGGCTATAATATCATTGACCTGGAAGCAGGGATATCCGACGAAACGGTCCGCCTTATCGAGGCGCATCCCGATGTCATCCGCACCCGCGGGATCTGTTACCGCTGATTGTGGGGTTGAGTGGGATTTTCCAGACAAGGACGTCACTTTCACCTACTGCGGGCGCCCTTTCGTCCTGCCGCGGAAGAAGCATCCGCCGGCACAAAAAAATACGGCAAAATCAGCCGGTCGGCTTGACAGTCAAACAACCTGTACTTAATTATATTTCCTAAGCCCTGCAAGTTTTTCTCCTCCTCTTTTTCTGCTCATGTACATGGCGGTCCAGCAGCAAAACAGCCGGCCCGCGGCCCGGGTTCTAGTCCTTCCGGGCCGCCGGCCGACTGTTTGCTGACCCGCGGAACTCCAGCGCACCTCAATTGAATATTTTTTGGCAAAATTATTGTGAACCGGGTGATCGGTTTCAGGAGATATGGATATGCAATTTGATAAATTCACGGTGAAATCCCAGGAGTCCCTGCAGGCGGCCCAGACCCTTGCCGGGCAGAAGGGGCAGCAGGAGATGCTGCCGGAGCATCTGCTGGCGGTTCTGCTGCGGCAGACTGACGGCGTTATCATCCCCGTACTGCAGAAGATCGGGGCAAATCCGGCCAGGCTTGCCGCCGAGGTTGACGATCTGTTGGAAAAATTGCCCAAGGTGAGCGGTTCCGGCTTCGGCCAGGTCTACGCCTCCCAGCGGATGCGGCTGCTGCTTGATCAGGCCTTTAAAGAGGCTGGCGCCATGAAGGATGACTATGTCAGTCAGGAGCATCTCTTTTTGTGTATCCTTGACGAAAGGGGCGGCAAGGGGGCGGAACTGCTCAAATCCCATGGTCTGAGCAAGGAGAGCTTTCTCAAGGCCCTGGCCGGCATCAGGGGCAATCAGCGGGTCACCGACCCGAACCCGGAGGAAAAATATCAGGCCCTGGAGAAATACGCGAAGAATCTCACTGACCTTGCCAAGCGCGGCAAGCTTGATCCGGTTATCGGCCGGGATGACGAGGTGCGCCGGGTGGTCCAGGTCCTGAGCCGCCGCACTAAAAATAATCCGGTGCTGATCGGCGAGCCCGGCGTGGGAAAAACAGCCATTGTCGAAGGACTGGCCCAGCGCATCGTCTCGGGCGACATCCCGGAAACCCTGCGCAACAAACAGGTCATGGCCCTGGATATGGGGGCGCTGATCGCCGGGGCCAAGTACCGGGGCGAGTTTGAGGACAGGCTGAAGGCGGTTTTGAAAGAGGTGGAAAAACGGCAGGGCGAGATCATTCTCTTTATTGACGAGATTCATACCCTGGTTGGCGCCGGGGCGGCGGAAGGGGCCATGGATGCCTCCAATATGCTCAAACCGGCCCTGGCCAGGGGCGAACTGCATTGCGTCGGCGCCACCACCTTGAACGAGTATCGCAAGATCGAAAAGGACCCGGCCCTGGAGCGCCGTTTTCAGCAGGTCCTGGTGCAGGAGCCGTCCATTGAGGATTCCATCGCCATCCTGCGGGGCATCAAGGAAAAATATGAGGTGCACCACGGGGTGCGCATCAAGGACGCGGCCACCGTCGCCGCGGTGACTTTGTCCAAGCGTTATATCTCGGACCGCTTCCTGCCGGATAAGGCCATTGATCTCATTGACGAGGCCGCCTCCCGGCTGCGCATTGAAATCGACAGCATGCCCACGGTGATTGATGAGGTGGAGCGACATCGTATTAAGCTTGAGATTGAGCGTGAGGCCCTCAAGAAAGAAAAGGACGTTGCCTCCCGGGAGCGGCTCGCCAAGCTTGAGGCGAAACTGGCTGATATCGCTGAACAGCTGAAAGGCATGAAGGGCCATTGGATGCTTGAGAAAGAGATCATCCAGAAAATACGCGGGATCAAGGCCGGTATTGACCAGGCCCGGGTGGAGGAGCAGCAGGCCGAACGGAGGGGAGATCTGAGCACGGTGGCGGAGATCCGCTACGGCAGAATCACGGAGTTTGAAAAGCAGCTGGCCTATGAAAACGAGCATCTGGCCGAGATCCAGAAGGATCAACAGATGCTGAAGGAGGAGGTGTCGGAAACGGATATTGCCGCAGTGGTCGCCAAGTGGACCGGCATCCCGGTTGATAAACTGCTGGAAGGGGAAAAGGAAAAACTGGTCCATGCCGATCAGAAACTGGCCGAGCGCGTGGTCGGGCAACAGGAGGCCATTCTCGCCGTGGCCAATGCCATCCGGCGCGCCAGGGCCGGGCTGCAGGATCCGAATCGCCCCCTGGGCTCCTTTATTTTTCTTGGTCCCACCGGTGTCGGTAAAACAGAGCTGGCCCGCAGCCTGGCTCAGTTTCTCTTTGACAGCGAGCAGGCGATGATCCGTCTTGATATGTCCGAGTTCATGGAAAAACATTCCGTCTCCCGGCTGATCGGGGCTCCTCCCGGTTATGTGGGCTACGAGGAAGGCGGCCATCTGACCGAAGCGGTACGGCGCAGGCCCTATTCGGTCATTCTCTTTGACGAGATCGAAAAGGCCCATCCCGATGTCTTTAATGTCCTGCTGCAGATATTAGACGACGGGCGCATGACCGACGGGCAGGGCAGAACCGTGGATTTCAAAAACACCATTCTCATCATGACCTCAAACCTCGGCAGCCAGCTGATCATGGAGCTGGGCGAAGAAAGGCGGGAGGAGATGAAGCTGCAGATTGATGACATTCTGCACCGCCAGTTCAAACCGGAATTTTTAAACCGTATTGACGAGATCATCATCTTCCATGGGCTGTCCAAAGGTGATCTGGCCCGGATTGTTGATATCCAGTTAGCCTTGCTGCGCAAACGGCTGGCGGATCAGAAATTCATTATCGAGCTGACGGAAGCGGCCCGCGATTTTCTCATCAATGCGGGCTATAATCCAGCTTATGGCGCCCGGCCGTTGAAAAGGGCCATGCAGCGTTTTATTCAGGATGGTCTGGCCTTGGAGATCCTGGAGGGCAGGTTCAAGGAGGGGGATACGATTCTTGTTGATGTCGCCCCAAGCCAGGAGCGGCTGGCCTTTGCCGGAAAATAACAGGAGATGCGGAGGGTGGCGGCTTTGAACGAAAAAAAGCAGGAGGCGGAAGAGTTGGTGCAGCTTGCCGTGGAACGGGCCGCAAACTTTTATGAGGCCCACAGGCTGTGCTGCTCGGAAGCCGTTATGGTCATGATGAATCAGGGCTTTGACGGCGGTCTCTCCGCAGAGGCCGCATTGCAGCTGGGAGCGGGTTTCTGTCACGGCATGGGGGGAGCAGGGTGTTCCTGCGGGGCGCTCTCCGGGGCAGTGGCGGCCCTGGGGCTTTTTCTGGGACCCCATGGCGGGGATGGTTTCAGAAAGAAGAGATTTCAGCAGATCATCAGGGAAATGCATGACCGGTTTCGGGCGCGATTCCGTTCCACCTGCTGCCGGGTTTTGACCAGGAAGGCGCGGCATGATGATAAGGCCCAGAGGGCGAATTGTCTGGAGCTGACCAGGGGCGGGGCGGAAATTGCCGTCCGTCTGCTGCTGGAGGCGCGGCCTGATCTTGTCGGCGCGGCGGACCGGAATTTTCTGGTAAGCCGTTGTCAATAAATTACTGTAACACACCAGGCGTGGCAACGGCATAAGGGGCCGTATAGATGATAGCAAATCTGTAATGGTTATTTTATAACGGCCCCTAAGCCGCGAGGCGGCCGGATAGGTGTTCCCCCTGAAGGCCGGGCCGCTATTTTTTTATGAACAGGGAAAGAAAGCCGGCGCTCTTTGCTTTGCCGGGAGTAAATCGGACCTGCTTGATGGTATCATTCAAGACATTTTTCATGTCGCTGATGATTTTATTTTTTTCCACTGAACTGCGCGGATATTTAGTAACATATTCAAGAACCTTGTCGATTTCCCGGATCATGTCATACACGTGGTTACTGTCAGTGAGCAGTATGGTTCTTGCCAGCAGGTGATGGCAGAGACCGTTAAAGCCGTCAATAAGCAGGAGGCATTGTCGGCTCTTGTCCCCGCCGGATTTCCGGCAGGCCGTGACTACGGCCTTGCGGTTGACCCCGGCTTGGCTGCTCAGGTTGAAATCCTGGAGCACTTTTGCCTGGGCGGGCGGTAGATTCTCCTTCCCCTGGCGGATCAGGAAGTTGGTTCTTTCCCCTGATCGGGCAGCAAGAGTTCTGCTGATTATTTTTAGAATATCGGTATAGATTGATAGAATAAAATTGAAATCGAGCCCGGCGTCTGTTTCGCTCTTTTTCCCGGATTTTTCAATTAGTCCGGCGGAAACCAGGGTGTAAAGGGTTTTATAGACGGTAAACTCATCATAACGGCTTGTCTCGATGATGTCCCGCACCGTTTTTACTTCATCCACCAGGTTAAGAATGCGTTGCTCCGTGGTGCTGAAGGCGAATTCCTCCAGTTTGCTTTTTTTGTCGACATTCCTGAAAACAATGTCATCGCTGGCAATCGTCTGGGTCAGGACCGACATTTCATCGATCCGGCGCGAGGCCTCGAGGATAACCTTCATCGGATTCAACTGGGTAATGACCATACCCTCGAATCTCATGGGGGCGTCTTTGTATTCAAATTTGCCTTTTTTCCAGAAAAGAATGGAGTAAAGTATCTCTTCCACCTGCTTTTGATTGTACTCCTTGAGAATCTTCAGGGAAATGTAGCCTTTTTCCAGCAGGATTTTGCCGATGGCGTCCTTGCCTGTGCCGGTTAGGCTCAAGGCGTCGTTTAACTGCTCTTCGGTTATGACGCCATCCCTGCTTAATAATGCTCCCAAACGATGGTTTTTCTGGGAGCATTGCGCGTAAATGATTGTCCCTCCGTTGAAGATGACTTTACACTCTTTCCCGCCGCACCTTACCTGCAGGATGCCCGTGTTTTGCTCGTCGCATAAAAGCTGAAGAATGCTGGTGAGAAATGACCCTTCAAAATCGCCTTGTAAATTCATTGCGTCTCCGTTTCAGCAGGGATATCTTCTGTCATCATTTAATTAGAATAATGGAACTCATGCAAACTCACAACTTCAATCCACCCTGAAACGACACGGCAAGATTATGATATGTGTCAGGTGGGAGTTGCCATGATGAAGAGGGATGCTCAGGGGATGGACATTCCTCTGATGTTCGGATATGGTAACATACTCTGAGACATTAAGATTAATCGCCCCGGGAATCATATGGAAAACCTGCTCCCCGTAGCCTTCTATAGCCAGACTGGCCATGTTCTGCTGTTTGTTCTGCTTGTTCTTGCCGGTTTAATAACCATTTCCGGTGTGGCGAATGTTATCCGTCCCAAACCGAACTTCGGCCGTGTAACCACCTTTCTGCTCTCAGCCGTTGTCTGCATTTTTCTCGGCGGCTTTTTCCTGATCTGCTGGTTTCATTATCAGATATATCAACAGGTAGCACTGGAGCTGCCCTCCCGATTTGCCGACATGCTCAATCAACAGCTTGCCGTTATGAACAAGGGGGCTGAGTATGGACTTCCTCTCTATGATGCGGCTGCCCCGCCGCGTTATGTGCTCCCCCTCTGGCTTGAAAACGAGAAGTACTATTTCTGGTTCATGTGCTATGCAATTATGGCTTTGGTTGGGCATTCGCGGCTTACGCACCACCGGTTCCGCGCCGCCCTCCATCTGCTGCTGGCCGTCCAGGTCGGTATTTTGTTTTTTCAAACGGATCCCTTTCTTGATCCGCTGCCCAAGTTTTTCGGCGAGGTGGGCCCCTGGTTTACGGGAGGCGGGGCAGATGGACAGCGCTTCGGGCTTTTCATGCGTCTTTACCCGAAAATGATTTTTTATTATAACGCCCACTACATGTGGTTCCATCCGCCGCTGCTCTTCCTTTCGTATGCCTGCATCACCATGACATTCGTGGCCTCGGTTTTCATGCTGGCGCGGCGGGATCTGGATATGGAGCGGCTGGCCTATGATTTTGCCAAACTGGGCTATTTTCTTCTCACCCTGGGAATGCTGCTGGGTTACCCTTGGGCGCTCAAGGCCTGGGGGCCGAACTGGTGGTGGGACCCGAAGATCTGCAGTTCGATCATGATGTGGGCCATCTACAGCACTTACCTGCATACGCGCCTTTACGCCAATAAACCGGCCATGTGGTATTTTTCGGCAATTCTCGGCATCATTTGCTTCCTGGCCATGATCTTTACCTTTCTGAGCTCGTTCTTCTTTCCGGGCGAGCACTCCTTTGTCTCCTGATGATGAAACCGGCAATAAAGAAAAAAGGCTCCCTGGATTTTTACCTTATTGTGGTAACCGTTGCGGTCCTTTTTGTGATTTCGGCCATCTGCGTTTACGGCATGTTTTACTTCAAACTCGCCCAGATCCAGCAACTTGCCCCCGCGGAAAAACTTGCTTACATGGACCGGATGAACAGGGTGGTCGCCCCATTTATCATCAGTCTGATCGTGCTGTTGGGAATATGCGTGCCCAAAAGGCTTCTGCCCACGGTCTGGCTGACTCGTTTTGCCCTTGTGCTGGCAGTTGCCTCTGGCGGGATATCGTTGTGGCTGGGGGTGAAAACAGGACTTGTCGCGGTGCTTGCCGCCTCACTTCTGCTGCAGCTGGTGGTGCTTTTCCTGGCCTTGGCGGGTAGCGATGTTCTGTATTTTGAGAAAAGCGGCTACTGGGTGCGTCTTGGTTCTTCCCTCATCCATCTCGGCATCATCCTTTTTGTTTTTGATCTCTTTTTCCATCGCCACCAATCCCTTCATCTCATTCTTTTCTGGATCACCACGGGGGCAACGGTACTGGGCATGGTTTTTTGTTTTTATTCCCAGGGCGTGGTGCGGTTGATCCGCGGAATCAGGGGCGGCTAGGGAAAACCCTCAATCTTTCCGCGGTTATCTCAAAACCAAAAAGCCAATGGGGCTGCCGCACGTTTGAGGCTGAGCTTGTCGTCCTTGCCGGGTTTCAACAAAAAACATTGACAGGACGATGCCTATTCATTATTTTTTAGACATGAGTGAATTAGGTGTTCCTAATTTTGTTGCTTACCCTCAATCGGTATGGCGGGGTGAAATATGCCTTATTTTGATACGATACTGACAATTTTGATTGTGGCGGCCGCCGCCTTTTTCCTGATAAAAAAGTTTTTTGGCGGCGCTAAATGTTCCGGGTGTTCCTGTCACTGTCAGGGCGACGGCGGCAGAGAAGAGAAGGGGAGAATTGCGCCTTTCCCAGCCAAGGGTGAAGATGCCGCGCTTCCCGGGAATCATTGCGGCCAGGCGGGAAAAACTAACCGGGCAGAACTGAAATAAGATTTTTTGAAAAGATATTTTAATCATAATTTCAATGTGATGTGATTTATGAGAGCTGATTTGGCAGAGCAAAAGAGTGAGAATCTGATTGTTCCGGATGGATATGCGCAGGAGAGTGAGAAAATGTCTCGCATGATGTTGCGGCAGATGAAAAAAAACCAGAGAGGCACCATTGTCGCGGTGAAACAAGGAGGGGAGTTGGGCAGGCGTATCCGGGATATGGGGCTGGTGCCTGGTACGGAAATCACCATACGGGGCAGGGCCCCGCTCTATGACCCGGTGGCGTTGCGGGTAATGGGCAGTGTGCTTACCCTGCGCAATAATGAAGCGGATTTTATCGAAGTGGAAGTGCAGCCGGAGACCTAAGTTCAATACATGAGCGCAGAATTAAAAATAGCCCTGGCAGGCAATCCCAACTCCGGTAAAACCACCCTTTTTAATGCCCTGACGGGTTCCCGGCAGCATGTCGGGAATTATCCGGGGGTCACGGTGGAAAAGAAAGAGGGGGTGTATCGTCTTGAGGACAAGAAGATCAATATCGTCGACCTGCCCGGCACTTATTCTCTTACCGCCTATTCGGAAGAGGAGGTGGTGGCCCGGGATTTTCTGATCTTCGAGAAACCGCAAATAATCGTTAATATTATCGATGCGGCCAACCTGCAAAGAAATCTTTATCTGACCACCCAATTTTTTGAACTGGGCATTCCGGTGATCATTGCCCTCAATATGATCGATGCGGCCCGTGACCGGGGCATTGAGATCAAGGCCGACCGGCTTGCGGAATTTCTGGGGGTGCCGGTTGTGCCCATCATTGCCCGCACCGGGTTCGGTACGCAGAAACTGATGGAGGAAGCCGCCCGTCAGGCGGCCAGGAAGAAGGAGTGGCATCCCAAGCCGATTTCCTATGGCGAGGATCTGGATTCAACCTTGCTTGATCTTGAGGAAAAGATTAGTGCGGGTAATTTTCTGACCATGTACCCGAGCCGCTGGGCGGCGATCAAATATCTGGAAAACGATCAGCAGATCATTAGCCGGGGCAGGGCGGAAAACGGGGCGCTGTCCGCCGAACTGGAAAAGAAGGTTGCCGCTGTCTCCCAGCATCTGCTGGAGACCATGGAGACCTATCCCGAGGCCATGGTGGCTGATCACCGTTACGGCTACATCAAGGGAATTTTGCAGAAAGGGGTCATTTCCCATAAGTATGACCAGGACAGGCTCTATACCTCGGACCGTATCGACAAGGTGCTGACCAATCGTTTCCTGGGTCCTCTCTTCATGGCGGTCGTCCTGTTCGGCCTGTATACCTTTACCTTTACCTACAGCGAATTACCGGTTTCCTGGCTGGAAACCCTTTTCGGGCAGATTTCCCTTGTTGTGGAGCAAGTATTGCCGGATGGGCCGTTAAAATCCCTGATCATCTCGGGCATTATTGACGGGGTGGGCGGGGTGCTGGGTTTTGTGCCGCTTATCATGTTCATGTTTTTTGGTATCGCCATCCTGGAGGATTCCGGCTATCTGGCCAGGGTCGCCTTTATGCTTGACCGGATTTTCAGGGTCTTTGGCTTAAACGGCAGTTCGGTCATGGCCTATATCCTGTCCGGCGGCATTGCCGGGGGCTGCGCCGTGCCCGGGGTCATGGCCACCAGGACCCTGCGTTCCCCCAAGGAGAGGATGGCGACCCTGCTTACCGCGCCCTTTATGAACTGCGGGGCCAAGCTGCCTGTGCTGGCCCTGTTCATCGGCGCCTTTTTTTCCGAGAACAAGGCGCACTACATGTTCTTCTTCACCATCCTTTCCTGGCTGGTGGCCCTGGTGCTGGCCAAGCTGCTGCGGGTCACCGTGTTGCGAGGCGAGAGCACCCCCTTTGTTCTGGAACTACCTCCTTACCGTTTTCCCACCCTGAAAGGACTCCTTATTCATACCTGGGAGAAAACATGGCAGTACATCAAAAAGGCCGGTACGGTGATTTTAGGCATTTCCATCATTATCTGGGCCATGATGACCTACCCCGGTCTGTCTGAAAGTGAGAAAGGGAAATTTGCCCTGCAGCGGCAGGAGGTGGAGGCGGCTTATCCGGCCATGGTCGTGGCCGGCGGCAACATGGCGCTCTCCGAGGCCGAGGCAACGGAGCGGAGCCGTCTGCTCGACTCCATAGACCGGGCAGAGGCCAACGCCACCTTGCGCTATTCGGTGGCCGGACGGGTCGGCATCGCCTTGGAAAGGGTCAGTTTCCTGGCCGGTTTCGACTGGCGCACCAATATCGCCCTTATCGGCGGGGTGGCGGCGAAAGAGGTGATCCTTTCCACCCTCGGCACCGCCTATTCCCTGGGAGGCGACGATCAGGAGAAGAACGGATCGCTGGCGGAGATTCTGGCTTCGGATCCTGGTTGGAACCCGGTCAAGGCCCTGAGTGTTCTGCTTTTTATTTCCTACTATGCCCCCTGTTTTGTCACGGTCGTCTGCATTACCCGGGAAGCGGGTTCCTGGAAGTGGGGCGCCTTTTCCATGGTCTTCAACACCCTTTTCGCCTTTGTATTGGCGGTGCTGGTCTACCAGATAGGGTCTCTGCTTTTTTGATTTCCCCGGTTCCCGCGCCACCTTGACTGTGTTGGATTGCGCCGGGAACCGTCAGGGGGAATTTGTTCTAGACCCTGGTCAGCTGTCTGTACTTGATGCGGTGCGGCTGTTCAGCCGCGGCGCCGAGACGGCTTTTGCGGTCCGCTTCGTATTCCGAATAGTTGCCGTCAAAAAAGGTGACCTTGCTGTCACCCTCAAAGGCGAGAATGTGGGTGGCGATGCGGTCGAGAAACCAGCGGTCATGGCTGATCACCACCGCGCAGCCGCCAAAGTTTTCCAGCGCCTCCTCCAGGGCCCGCAAGGTGTTGACGTCAAGATCATTGGTCGGCTCGTCGAGCAGGATGACGTTTGCCCCCTCTTTGAGCATCCTGGCCAGATGCACCCGGTTTCTCTGTCCGCCTGAAAGTTGCCCTACCTTCTTCTGCTGGTCCGAGCCGGAAAAGTTAAAGCGGGCCACGTAGGCCCGGGAGTTCATCTCGCGGTTGCCCAGGGTAATGACATCCTGGCCATCCGAGATGACCTGCCAGATGGTCTTGTCCGGGGCAAGGTCCTCCCGGCTCTGATCGACATAGGCAAGTTTGACGGTGTCGCCCAGGCGGATGGCTCCGGAATCGGGTTTTTCCTGGCCGGTGATCATCCGGAAGAGGGTGGTTTTGCCCGCGCCGTTGGGGCCGATGACGCCGACAATGCCGCCGGGAGGCAGGGAGAAGCTCATTTCGTCAACCAGAAGCTTGCCGTCATAGGCCTTGCACACCTTGTCCGCCTCGATAACCACATTGCCCAGGCGGGGTCCCGGCGGGATATAGATCTCCAGCTCTCTTCCCCGTTTTTCGCTTTCCTGGCTCAGCAGCGCCTCATAGGAACTGATTCTGGCCTTTGATTTGGCCCTCCTTCCCTTGGGGCTCATTTTGATCCACTCCAGTTCGCGCTGCAGGGTTTTCTGCCGGTCGCTTTCCTGCTTCTCCTCCTGCTGCAACCGTTTAGACTTCTGATCCAGCCAGGAGGAATAGTTGCCTTTCCAGGGAATGCCCTGACCGCGGTCAAGCTCAAGAATCCAGCCCGCCACATTGTCGAGAAAATAACGGTCATGGGTGACGGCAATGATCGTTCCTTCGTAGCGCTGGAGATGGTGCTCAAGCCAGGCCACGGATTCAGCATCCAGATGGTTGGTCGGCTCGTCCAAGAGCAGGATATCAGGTTTCTGCAGCAGCAGGCGGCAGAGGGCGACCCGCCTTTTTTCGCCGCCGGAAAGAACACTGATCCTGGCGTCGCCGGGTGGGCAACGCAGGGCGTCCATGGCCATGTCAAGTTTTGAATCAAGCTCCCACGCCTCAAGTGTATCAAGTTTTTCCTGCACCTCCCCCTGTCTGGCGATGAGATCGTTCATCTCGTCATCGCTCATGGGCTCGGCGAATTTTTCATTTATGCGGTTGAATTCCGCCAGCAGATCGACGGTGGATTGGACAGCCTCTTCCACCACCTCTTTGACCGTTTTATTCTGATCAAGAACAGGCTCCTGTTCGAGCAGCCCGACAGTCAGCCCGGGGGAAATGGTGGTGCGGCCTTCAAAATCCCGGTCAATACCGGCAAGGATGCGCAGCAGCGAACTCTTGCCCGAGCCGTTCAGACCGAGCACCCCTATTTTGGCGCCATAAAAGTAGGAGAGATTGATATTTTTTAAAATCGGTTTTTTATCGTAGTATTTGCTTACCCCGATCATGGAGTAGATAATTTTATCCGGTTCGTTGCTCATGGATGCTCCTTGCTGTGCATTGCATATTTGCCAATCTTGATGAACTCGTAAAAAGTCGGCGACAAAGCCCAGATGGCTAAGTAACAAAATTCGATATACAAGGCGTAGTGTATTTTTGAGAGTGAGGCTATACATGTGGTATGCCGAACGAACAAAAATGCGCTACAACGCAGTAGATCGGATTTTTTACGACGCCATCAATCTTGATGAATCCGTAAAAAGCCGGCGCGCCGTTACGCCATGCGCCGGGGAAACTGGATAAAATAGCATAGCGTGACGATTAACTCCAGAGAGAAATGAGACTGTCCTATTCCGTCCGCCGCATTTCGTGCCAGCAGACCGTCATGTTGCGTCCCTTTTCCTTGGCCCGATACAGAGCCTGATCGGCCTTATTGACGAGATCGACCTTGCTTTCCCCGTCCTGCGGGAACGCGGCCAGGCCAAAGGACATGGAAATTTTGATCTTGTTGCCTTCATGGTCAAATTCCAGGCCATTAATGGCCTTGCGCACCCGTTCCGCCTGTTTGCGGGCCCCGGCAATATCAGAATCCTCAAGCAGCAGGGCAAATTCCTCGCCTCCGTAGCGGGCGGCAAGGTCCACCTTGCGACTGGCGCCGGCCATCACCTTGGCGACTTCCTGCAGAACCGCATCGCCAAAGGGATGGCCATAGGTGTCATTGATTTTTTTGAAGTAATCCAGGTCGCCGAGCACGACAGTGAGCGGAGTCGATTGACGCAAGGCCCGGTGCAGCATGTTGTCAAAGGCATGTTGAAAGGTGCGGTGATTGCTCAGTCCGGTAAGTCCGTCCGTGGCGGCCAGCTGGAAAATTTTTTCGTGGGCCCGGCCCAGTTCAATTTTGGTGGCAACCTGAAAGGCGATGACCTCGAGTATCTCCCGCCGTTCCCTGGGGAACATGTCGGGCCTCCGTCCCGCCACGGTCAGGGCGCCGATGGCTTCCCCCTCGTCTTTCAGCAGCGGCAGAATGAGCAGGGATTCCAATCCGGCAATGCGCATGGTATTGGTGAAAACCGGGAATTCTCCCTGGTAGTTGGCTGTAGTCGGCATCCAGCGCCGCATTTTGATGGCCTGGCCTACCAGTCCATCATCAGCTGGAAAGGAAAGGTTGTCAAAGTGGCCGGATTTGTGACCGCTTGCCTTGACAATGCGGTGCTCACCGTTTTCCAGCAGGCTGATGGCAATGAAATCAGCAGCGGTCAGCTGTTTTACGGTTTTTATCGTTGCCTCGAAAACCGCCTGCAGACCGAGGACCTGGTTTAACTCCTGCATGCCCAGGCAGATTTGGTGGATGGCCTCCTTGTTGCGGCTCGTTTCCTCCATCCTGCGGCCCAGCAGTAAATCCTGGGAGAGTTTGCGGCAGGTGAGATTGATCAGTTCCCGTTCATTTTCCGTCCAGGGCGCTTGGTTTTCCCGGTCAACCGCAAGTATCGCCGAGGCGGCGGGAAAATTTTTGTCATTGCTTATAACCGCGGCCGTGACGGGAATAGAGAGGGCCAGAAAGCCGCCCGTTTTTCTGGTGGTCGAATAGTAAGGGATGGCAAGATGGTGCGGAACCGGACAGACGGCGATTTCCGGGCGTTCAGGGCGAATGCCGCCGATGATGCCGCTGCCTTTTGGAAATGGTTCAGCGTTGATATCATCGCGCAGGCTGGCCACACTCAGTATCTGCATCTGCTGATCGTCCGGCTTTGCCCATAATAGGACGGCCGTGGTGAGGCCGAGGGCCTGGCGCAGGATCTCCAGCTGCAGATGGAAATTGTCGCTTGAAGGCAGAGACTGGGGGCGGGCGGAGAACTGGTAGTCTGCCTGACCGGTAGCGGGGGCGGGTACCGCCTCGGCCGCACCGCCCTTGGCCTGCTTTTTTTCGCTGTTTCTTATTGTCAACAGCAGGAGCGCCAAGGCCAGTAACGCTATGCTAAGCCACAGAATGAGATTTTCCATTTGTTTATAATCGCCATTAGGGGCAATGATCGCATGCCCCGCAACGGTCAGGGTGGTCCATGCCGAAATATTGATGGATGAGGGCCTTGCGGCACCCAGCTGTTTTACTATAACAGACCATGAAATGCAGTTTTTTTTGTTCAGCCACCATTTTTTTTGCGATTTTCCTTGGGGAGAACTCCTGGGGCAGGGCGGCAACAATCGTCAGATCGCGGGCTTCAAGGCTTCCCTCGGTTACCCCATGGCGGTCAAGCATGGCCAGGGCCGTCTCAACGCGGAAATCATGCCTGCTTTTAAAGAGCAATTTAGCCTTCAGCCAGTCGAGGCCTTGGCTGTTTGCCTCATCCCCGTCATCAGCCAGCAGTTGCCAGAGGCGGCTGTAAAATTCTGCTTCAGGGTTGTTCCATTTGATGAAATCCATCTGGATGAGCAGATCCTGCTCGTCATAAAGGAGAGTGCAGTCAGCTCGCGAGCCGTCCCGGCCGGCCCGGCCGATTTCCTGGTAATAGGCCTCCATGGCGCCAGGGACTTCGGCATGAATAACGTGGCGGATGTCAGCCTTGTCGATGCCCATGCCAAAGGCGTTGGTGGCCAGGATCAGATTGCCGTGGCCGGACATGAATTGATTCTGGACCCGCTGCCGCTCCGGCTTATTGAGGCCCCCATGATAACAGCAGTGGGGGATTTTTTTGCGGGCCAGCAGGGAGCTGAATCTTTCCAGGGTTTTAATCAAAGAAAAATAGACAATGGTGTTGCCGGGGTCCGTGCGGACTTTATTTGTGATGACGCCAAGCTTCTCTTCGTCCCCGTACAGGTTAACAACGGCCAGCCGCAGATTGTCGCGGTTGATCCCCTCATGAAAGATCGTGATGTCAACCGGGTCAAGGCCCAGCTGCTTGATGATGTCCTGCTGCACGTCCGGGGTGGCGGTGGCTGTCAGCGCCATGGTGACAGGGTTGCCCAGTTGGCTGCGGAACTCCTTAATCCTTGTATAGTCAGGGCGGAAATCATGACCCCACTGGCTGATGCAGTGCGCTTCGTCAGTGGCCAGCAAAGAGATTGCGCGTTTTTTGATAAGTTCGGCGAATTCCGGTTGGCGGAAACGCTCAGGGGTGACGTAAAGGATTTTGTAAGCCCCCGCAGCCAGCGCCCGCAGCCTTGCGGTTCGTTCCGCTTTGCTCAGTGATGAGTTGATAAAGGCGGCATCAATGTTTTTTTGGCGCAGGTTGTCAATCTGGTCTTTCATCAGGGCGATGAGAGGCGAGATAACCAGGGTCAAGCCTGGCAGGATGAGGGCCGGTATCTGGTAACAGACGGATTTGCCCATGCCGGTGGGCATGAGCACAAGGGCGTGGCGTCCGGCCAGGACATGGTCAATAATTTCCCGCTGGCGACCCCGGAAGGAGGAATGGCCGAAATAGTGCTGGAGAAGCTGTGAAGGAAGCATTGGCACTAATCTACCATTTTTCTTGACGGCAAACGAAAGAAAAAGGTTTTTTTATATATGGCTTGACAAGAAAATAGAGAATTCCGATAATTGTTCATGTGTGGATATTGAGTAGAGAAAGGGTTGCCTGAGGAACGGATGGTTACCCTTTCTGAAATTCTCAAGCAAAAGGAGGAACAAATGGAAAAAAAAGAAATGAAGAAGATTCTGGCGGGGATGGGCATTGCCGGCCTGCTGGGCGGCATGTCACTTGGCGTCGGCGTTGCCTTTGGCGCCAGCGGCTGAGGCGGAAAGGACCACAGTGCAGTTGGCACTGAAAAACAAGGGACAGCAGGCAGTGGCTGAAGCGGAACTAAAGAGGGTGCGGTCAGCACTCAGGAAAAAACAGACAAACCGGCAGCCGGGGTTGATGACAATGCCACCAAGGAAGGGGAAATGAAAAAACCTTCCGGCGGCAGCGGCTGCAGCGGGCAGAAATAGCGGCGCGGTCTGCCGCGGAAATTTTATCGGCCTGAAAAAACACATTGCAGGGACAGGGGCTTTCTGCCCTGTCCCTTTCTTTTTTTTATAACCGCGAATTTATCATGAAACCAGAACGCATTTTCCCGGCAACCTGTGCCTGTATCGGCGAAACCCTGCTGACGCAACTCCTTGGGGCAGAGGCGGAATCCTTTGAGCCTGTCCGCTTTCCGGCTGCCGTGGCAAGATGGCGGGAAAGTTTGCCGCTTCCCCCCTATCTTCCTGATTTGGCGCAACTTGAGCTGGCCTATTATTCCGTAAGAGAGAAAGGCTCTTCGGGAATAGCTGATCAGGTCGAAGCCTTCAGCCTCAATCCGACGTTAGAGTTGCTCAAGTTCGGCTGGAAAGATCTCCCTGCCTTGCTTGATAAAAGTGATAGTCCGCCGGCTTTTTCACCTGGGCCCGGGGAAGAATTTGTCCTGGTCTATCGCGTACCCGGCACGGAAAAAGCGGTGGCCAGGGTGGCCCATCAGGGGGACCTGCTGGTTCTGAAAATGATGGTGGAGCAGATCAGCCCGGAGGCAGCCGCGGCGGAAGGAAAGGTGGCGGTGGGGGTGATTGACGCGGCGCTTGGCCGGGCTGTGGCACAGGGGATACTGCTTTCTCCCCCCTCTCGCATCAGACGGAATCCGCAAACTTTCCCCAAGGGGGAAAATATCCCTGAGCGCTTTTTTTCTTCTCCTGTTTTTACCTTGCAATGGCATATCACCCAAGTCTGCGATCTGCATTGCCGGCATTGTTATGACAGAAGCGACCGCGTCGCTCTGTCGCTTGACAAGGGCATACGGATACTCGATGATCTGCGCGGCTTCTGCCGCGAGCACCATGTGCAGGGCCAGGTTTCCTTTTCCGGCGGAAATCCTCTTCTCTACCCGTATTTTTCTGAATTGTACCGGGCTGCCGTGGAGCGGAATCTGATGGTGGCCATCCTGGGCAATCCGGCCTCCCGCGTAACCATGGCGGGCATTATCAGCATCGCGCGGCCGGAATTTTACCAGGTAAGTCTGGAGGGTTTGCAGCCGCATAACGACTACATCCGGGGAACGGGGCACTTTGACCGGGTGATGCGTTTCCTGGAGTTGCTCAAGGAGTTGGGCGTCTACTCCATGGTGATGCTGACCTTGACCCGGGACAATCTGGACCAGGTGCTGCCTTTGGCGGAACTGTTGCGTGACCGGGTTGATCTGTTTACCTTCAACCGCCTGGCCATGGTAGGGGAAGGCGCCAGTCTGCAGTCGGTAAACCCGGCTGACTATGCCGGGTTTTTAAAGAAATATCTGGCCGCGGCCCGTGAAAATCCGATTATCAGTCTCAAGGATAACCTCATCAATATTATCCGCGGGCAGGAACAAGAACCCCTCTTCGGCGGCTGCGCCGGCTACGGCTGCGGGGCGGCCTTTAATTTCTTTTCCGTGCTGCCGGACGGGGAAGCCCACGCCTGCCGGAAATTCCCATCTTACATCGGCAACGTCTTTGCCCAAGGCCTCAGCGCCATATACCATGGAGAACCAGCCCGCAGGTACCGGACGGGAGCGGCCGCCTGCGCCTCATGTTCGATCAGGCCTGTCTGTGGCGGTTGTCTGGCCGTGGCCCATGGCTTTGGCCAGGATGTTTTTACAGACAAGGACCCCTACTGTTTTCTCCAGCAGGAAACGCAATCCTGATTGTCAGGACAGGGTCTGTTGCAGGGCGCGCATGATGTCTTCGATACGGAATGGTTTGCACAGGGCGGCGCGGAAACCGTGGTCACGGTAATTGGCCAGTACCGCATCGTTTGAATAGCCGCTGGACACGATGGCTTTGACATGGCCGTTGATCTGCTGAATTCTCCGGAAGGCTTCCAATCCGCCCATGGCCCCCGGAACCGTCAGATCCACGATCATGGCGTCAATCGGCTGCGCTGAGCCGTAAGCCGCTGTGTAAATTTCGATGGCCTCTTCCCCGTTTTCCGCCAGCATTACGTCATACCCCAGGTGTTGCAGCATGCCGGTCACCACGGTGCGGACAATCTCTTCATCATCCATGACCAGAATTCTCGCCTTTCTGGCCGGCAATGCCAGCTCCTCCTGGGGCTGCTCGGGTTTGACGGGCTGTTTCGTGGCGGGAAGCATGATTGTGAAGCTCGTGCCTTCTCCCGTCTTTGACCTGACCTGGATATGGCCGTCATGGTTGTGGATAACGGAATGGCAGATGGCAAGCCCCAGTCCGCTGCCCTCTTGTTTTGAGGAAAAATAGGGATCAAAGATCTTATCGACATATTTCTCGGGAATACCGATGCCGGTGTCGTGGATGGAGATCTCGATAAAATCAGCAAAGCCATCGGCCTGATCAACGCTGGCCATGGTCCGGTTACGGCACGTGATAGTGACCGTGCCGCCCCGCGGCATGGCCTGCTGGGCATTGATGACGATGTTCTGGATGACCTGGCTTATCTGGCCCTGATCGATGTTCACCAGCCACAGATCCTCGGGGATGTCAAACCGGCAGCTGACATTGCTGCCCCGCAGCACAAAAGAGGCGGATTCCCGGATTATACTGGTGATGGAGCTGACCTGTCTGACCGGCGAACCTCCCTTGGCGAAGGTGAGCAGCTGCTGGGTCAGATTCCTGGCGCGCAGGCAGGCTTTCTCCGCATCATTCAGCAGTGCGGTGGCGTCCTTGCCTTGGGAGGCATGCAGACCGGCCAGATTGATGTTGCCCAGGATTGCCGTAAGAATATTGTTGAAATCATGGGCAATACCACCGGCAAGCACCCCAACGGATTCCAATTTTATTACCTTCAGCATCTCCTGCTCATAGCGTAATTTTTCCGTCACATCCCTGAAGACGAGAACCGTCCCTATAATGCGGCTTTCCGGATCGCGGATAGGCGCGCCGCTGTCGGCAATGTGGTGTTGCGCGCCGTTTCTGGCAATGAGGACCGTGTGGTTGGCCAGGGCGATGATGTTGCCTGACGATAAAACCTTGTCCGCCGGATTTTCACATTTTTCGCCGGTTTTGGCGTTTATGATATGGAAGACCTCCGGCAGCGGCAGGCCGGCAGCCTCTTCCTGGCGCCAGCCCGTCAGTTCTTCGGCGACCTTATTAAGCAACAGCACCCTGCCGGAGGTGTCCGTGGTAATAACGCCATCGCCAATGCTGCGCAAGGTAACGGCCAGTCTTTCTTTCTCGGCGGCCAAGGCCTGTTCGGCGGTTTTTCTCTCCGTAATATCCCGGACCACGGCTATAACGTAGTGGCTGCCGCCGAACCGGGTATGTTTCAGGGCTACCTCTCCCCAGAACAGCGCGCCATTTTTTCTGCGGCAATGCCAGGCAAAGAGCTGCGGACCCTGCGTAATTGCCATTTTTACTTTTTCAACGGCCTCTTGCTGGCTGTAAGGGGGGGAGCCTTCGCTCAAGTCGCCGATGTTGAGTCGCAGTACTTCATCCAGGGGAAAACCAAACATCTCCAGCATGGACTGGTTGACGTCAAGCATTGCCCCGGTGGCGGCATCGTGGATGAAAATGGCTTCGCTGGGCGCGTTATAGATGGCCCGGTAGCGTTGTTCGCTTTCCTGGAGCTGGGTCAGGGCCTTGTCCCGTTCCCGTTCCCGCTCCCGGATGATCGCCAGCTGGTCTGATTTTTCCTGCATCTGTTGCCGCAGGGTATCCACCATTTTGGTGATATCCTCTTTCAGGGTGGCGAGTTCCAGGACGAAACGCCCCTGGTCCGCGGGCTGGAAGTCCCCCTGGATAACCTTCCCGGCAAAACGTGTCAGCGTCAGGACCGGGGCAATAATCATATGCTGCATGCCAAGCATGAAGAGAAAGGCGATGAATACGGCCACGGCCAGCACGCAGATACTGACCTGTAAAAATTTGTCCTGCGCGGCAAAAAGCTCATCACGGCTGATGGTGAGCCCGATATAGCTCTGCCAGGGCTGATAGAAGCGAAATGCCGCGAGTCTGCGTCCGCCGTTGGCCTGGTAATCGACGATCCCTTCCCCGGCCTTGGTCAGATCGGCAAAAAATGGGGAAAAACCCGATTCTCCGGCCTGGGTAAACTCCCGTGACAGGAGTATTGCCCGCTCATGGCTGATGACGAAAACCGAGCCGGTTTGTTTATAGCGGAACGCTGACAGCGTATCAAGCGCGGTTTTTTTAATTTCATCCAGGTGGGTTGCGCTGTCCTCAAGGCCCACCCGGCGCAGGGTTTCATAGCGGCGGTCTATCGGTTGCACCAGGGCTCCGAGTTTTTCGGTAAGCAGTTCCGTGCCCAGCTGAGAAATGATGGTATGGAGAAGGCTGCGGCCGGAAAGGAACTGCGGCAGGGAAAGAATGATGATCAGCAGCGACATGGCAAGCAGAAAGAGGGTCCGCAGCGATGCCTTTTTTTTTTCTGTCATCATATGCGGGCTTCCACTGTTTGAGATGATCCTTTATTTGATGATGATATCGACGGCTTCAAGGGCGTCAAAAGAGATGGGCAGGTTGCGCTGCCTCGCTGCCTTCAGATTAATGAAGGCCACCTGTTTTGCCGGCCTGGGCACCGTGTTTTCAATGGTGTTTTTGCCGGTAAAGATGTCCGCTGTCATGTCCGCGGCCTGGGCGCCGCAGTAACCAAAGGGATTGAACAGTCCGGCAATGGTATCGCTGCCCGCATAATCTTCAATGGAGGTCTGATCGATATCCAGGGTGAAGGAGGTGATCAGAGGAACCCCGCTGGCTGACAGCGCCTCCCTGTTTTTAAACGAACCGACGATGCCGCCATAGGCATCAATCTTTTCCGCGGCCAGGGTGGCGACAACCTTGTCCGTGCCTGCCGCCAGGTCAAGGAAAGAGAGGCTGAAGTCATGCCGGTCCGGCGGGGTCAGGCCCTCGTAACCTTTCTTGAAGACCAGGTCAGCCGGAATGCGGGAGTCATAGACATAGGCGTATTTTTTTGCCCCGGGCAGAATGAGCCTGGCCAGTCTGAGGATTTTTTCAGGCGGATACATGAGGTAGATGCCGGAGAGATTTGTGCCGGGAGGTTTGTTGACGGCGGGCAGCATTTCCAGGGCCACCGACTCGAGTACAGGGACAAAGAGCTGCGGGATATGGGTATCCTTAAGGAGCTCAAGGGCCGTCATGGAAATCCAGCCGCAGGTGATAAACATATCGGCGGATTGTTTATATTTCCGCACCGCGGCGACAACATCCGGGATGGAATCCTGGTCCGCGCTTCTGGTCAGCACATCCACATACTCAATGTCCCGCCCCTCGACAAAGCCGCGTTGCGCCATGGTGGCCTTGAATTCCTGGACAACATTGGCAAAATGGGCAGGGGCGATTCTGTAGCGGATAAAGACCACCTGTTTGGTTTTACCCCAGGCTGTTGACTGGAGAGGAAAAAGCAAGGCCAGGCATAAAAGAGTGAAAATGAGTCGCAGTTTAATTCTGGTAATCCTCATTTGCTTTTTCCGTTTGTCCATACCGTGAAAGTCCGCAAGGCAAGACGTTGTAAGGGAAGGTCATGGTCCAGGTTTGATGAACTCGTAAAAAGTCGGCGACAAAGCCCGGATGGCTAAGTAACAAAATTCGATATACAAGGCGTAGTGTATTTTTGAGAGTGAGGCTATACATGTGGTATGCCGAACGAACAAAAATACGCTACAACGCAGTA
>JACRCD010000038.1 GCA_016219175.1 Deltaproteobacteria bacterium
CCGGCGGTGGCGAAAAAAAACGGCACGGCAAAGCGGGAGGGCTGAGCAAAGAGGTTTTCCAGTAAACGGTAGGGCGGATCGGGGAAGAGATCCTGCATGAACGGCTTGGTGTGGAGCATGACGACGCCAAGCATGCCGATGACGCGAAACATCTCGATGCTGTTGATCCGGGAATGAGGCGCTGCCTTTTGGGGAGGGGCAGAGGCGGAAATGCTGGACATGAATACTCGGCAATTTTAGGGGTTAAAGGAAAACATGGAACAGACTAAAGATCCATCATGCAACTCTTGATTCTTTGTAGGGCGAAGTTTGGTGCCCGCCATTCCGCGTGGGCACGATGAAGCCGTGCCCACCCTACACAAACTGGCAACGTATAGCCTGGCGTAGGGTGTGCACCGGCTGTTTTGTCGCGCACGCGGTTGCTGAAAAATCATTCATCCGCCGTAATCAGGGCAACCAGGTGTTCCGGACAGCGATGGACAATCTTGCGGCTGACGCTGCCCATGAAAATCTCACTGACGGCATTGCGTCCGCGCCTGCCCATGAAGACCATGCAGGAAGGCCTCTTGTTGATTTCTGCTACCAGCACATCCGCGGGGTTGCCGAACCGGCTCACCTCGGCGATGATATTTTCAGGCACCCCTCCTTCGACAAGAAGTCTCTTCCCTTCCGCCAGAAAAGCGTTGCCGGCCGTGGCAGGAATCCTCCCCTGCTCAATTTCCTCGTCGTACCGGGCGGCATCCTGAACATAGACCAGGGTAACCTCCTTGACCACCGCTTGGCAGTTTGAGAGAAGAACGGCGGCCTCAAGGACAGCCGCCCTGGCATGAGCCGAGCCGTCCACGGGGATCAGACAACGGCCGGCCGGACATTCCTTGCTGCCCCCGGTTTTGCCGACCAGATACACACTGGCCTGAATATTTCTGTACAGAAGCCCTGCCGTCACGCTGCCGACCAGCACTCCCTTGAGGGGTGACAAGCCCCTTCTCTCCATGATGATGGTGGAATAACCGGCGGCAATCCCGGCGATGCGCTGCACGGGGTCGCCATCCTCAATGAGAATATCAACCGGCGCCTCGACTCCCGCCTGCAGCAGGAGTTGTTCACTCTCCTTCATTTTCGGCTCGATCTGCTGCTTGATATGCTGCTTCTTCAGCCTCTTGAAAAGATCAGACTCAAGCACATGGCCGGTGCGCACATCGACATTGGCCATATGAGAGCTGAGGTAGCGGCCCGCCATCACATGCAGAAGGCTCACCTTCTCAACGCGGCTGCCCAGTCCCGCATCCAAAATCCCCATCAGAAGCGCCGTGCGGGCAAATGATTCGGGATTATCGATGGGCAGCAGGAAAGTTGATAATACCTTGTTTTTCATAGCGTTTAACTCCATTAATAAAACAGCAACAGCCAGACATTGGCGATGGCCACGCTGAGCAGCATATAGGGAAACGCCACCTTCATATAGGCGATGAACTTGATCGAATGCCCGGCGGATTCGGCAATACCCAGGGTGACCACGTTGGCGCTGGCGCCGATCATGGTGCCGTTGCCGCCGAAACAGGCGCCAAAGGCCAGGGCCCACCACAGCACGTTTGACTCGGCCCCGGGAATGACCTCGGTCAGATAGGCGACAATGGGCAGCATGGTGGCGGTAAAGGGAATATTGTCGACAAAGGCGCTCATGATGGCCGCCACCCAGAGGATCAGGCAGATCGAGACGGTCAGATCGCCGCCGGACAGCTTGAGCACCCCATCGGCGATAATATCAAGCAGGCCGGTCTCTTCAACCCCGCCCACCAGCATAAAGAGAAACATGAAAAAGAGCAGGGTCGTCCACTCGATATCCTTTTCCACCAGCTCAAGCAGATTGATCCTCTTGGTCACAAGCCCATAGGTGAAGAGCAGCGAGGCGCCGAACAGGGCGGCGATGCTGACCTCCATATGCCAGTAGCCGTGGGTCAAAAACAGGCCGACCACCATGGCCATGATGATCAAGCCGACCGACAGCAGGGTGGCGTCGGTGATTTTGTACTCTTCGCGCAGCTGATTAATAAAAAGCTGCACGTCATCAATCCTGGCCTTGCCGTACTCCCTGCCAAAGCCGATCCTGGCGTAAACAAAGAGCACCAGCATGGAGACGATACAGACCGGGGTCAGGTTATGGACAAAATCCATGAAGGTCAATCCGGCATAGGAGCCGATCATGATGTTGGGCGGATCGCCGATGAGCGTCGCCGTGCCGCCGATATTGGAGGCCAGAATCTCCGGGATGAGCAGGGCCAGGGGCGAAATGCCGAGCGACAAGGCGATCTCGATGGACACCGGGGTGAGCAGCAGCATGGTGGTGACGTTATCGAGAAAGGCGGAGGTGACGGCGGTAAAGCTCATCAGGATGACGGCCAGCAGCATGACGTTGCCCCGGGCCAGCTGGTACGATTTATAGGCGCACCACTGGAAGACCCCGGTGTGCTTGAGGATGCCGATGATGATCATCATGCCCATGAGCAGCAGGATGACGTTCATGTCAATGGCCTTGATGGCGCTTTCATAGGAAAGGATATGATAGTCGGGGTTGATGGTGCCGAAGGTGTAGCTGATAACCAGCATGACGCTCGCCCCCAGCATGGCGGCAAGGGTCCGGTGCAGCAGCTCAAAGGAGATGAGCGCGTAAGCCAGCACGAAAACCGTGGCGGCGATCCAGAAGGCGGGTCCGGCTGCCCGCTTGATGGTGAAATCGGCCCTGGCCCTGAACTCATGGCCGGTGCGGGCGATTTTGTCACTGGTGATGACCAGGCTGTCCCCGGCGTAGCTCGTCTTGGCGGCCGAAACCTTGACAACGGCCCCGGCCAGAACGCCGGGGGGAAAATGGTATCTGCCCTGAAAAGTGCCGTCTTCCATGGTTTTCAGACCGCTCTCCGGGCCATGGTTGCCCGGCTCATTCCTGGTCACGGTTTTGCCGTCGACCTCAACCATCACCTCCACCTTGGCCACGCCGGTGCCGTGGGAATCAACGATCCTGCCGTAGAGATCCAGAATCTCGGCATCAACACCTGTGGCTGGCCCGGAGGCGGAGGCCTGACTCCCCGCGATAAAGGACAGCAGGAAAAACACGGCGAAGGTGACAAAAAATCCCTTTGCATAAATGGTTATGGCACGTCCCATTTATCTGCTCCCCACGGATAAGGGATAGACAGCCTCCGGCTGGTGCATCGCCCCTTTTCCCGTCAGCACGCTGGAGTAAAGACAGAAGTTCTCCGCCTGAAATTCCGGCAGGGAAAAGAGCCCGTTTCCCGACAGAAAGCTGGTTACCCTGGCCAGCGGTGTTTCCTTGAGCCGGGCCAGGGTAATATGCGGAGAAAACTTTCTCTTCTCGGCCGGGACCCCCAGCTCGTTAAGCTCCCGATCCACTTTTTTGCGCAACTGCAGCAGCTCTTCCGATTTATCCATACCCACCCACAGCACCCTCGGTTCCTGCCTGGGCGGGAAATAACCAAGCCCTTTTAAGCGCACGGCAAACTCCTCCGCCTCGATATGTTCCAGAGCGGCGCGGATCTCCCGGAACAGCCCGCCATCCACCTCGCCGATAAAGCGCAGGGTAAGATGCAGTTGATCCCCGGGCACCCATCTGGCCCCCGGCAGCCCGAAACAGATGGCGTTAAGTTGTTCCTTAATGTTCTCAGGCAAATCAATTGCCACAAAAAGCCGTATCATGTTCCTCTGGGCCGCGGTGCGGTAATATTAAGTAAAAACAGTCAACATATTTACTACGTTCGTTTCTCATTCATGCCAATACTGATGAAAAAAAACAAGGAAATAACCGCAAGAATCATGGCCGCGCCGACAAAAGAGAGGATATAGCCAAAAAACGAAGCAACCAGACCAGAAAAAATTGGCCTTACGGTGTGGCCGATATCCATGATGGAGCCAAGCAGACCCATGGCCGCCCCTCACGCCTCCTGGCTGCTTAAATCAGCAATATAAGCCGAGGTGGCCGAGGTGACCAGGGAAAGACTCAGTCCGAAAACAATACTGAGGCAGAGCATGGGGAAGAAAGAGTGAAAAAGCAGGAAACCGCCGAGGCACGCTGCGCCAAGAAGGCCTCCGGCCAGGATCTGCCGCGTTCTGCCGTGGGCTTCGGAAAATTTTTCCCATAACCGGTTTGGTGAGCGCCAGGATAATGATCTGGCCCGAGAGAAAGATGCCGACCTGGGGGGCAAAAAGCGGCAGCACCGGACTTTTCGATATGGTGGAGCTTAAAATCGCCAGAAGCCCGGCGGCGCGGAGAATCAGGAAAGGAGAGAAGTTCATGGCCGTCTGCCTGTTATCTTCCTGCCCGTTGACAGGAAATAATAATATCAGGTATTAAATTAACTCATTTTTTTTGAACTAATCCATGATAAAGAACGTCTATCTAAGCATAATCAAACTTTCCGAGCCGGGTATAATGGAGAAAATGGCCATCAAACGCTTGGGCAAACCGGTGGGCAGACAAATCCTGCCCACCCTGCGCGGCTAATTTTTTGTAGAAGGGTGTGCAACGGCTGTTCGTTGCGCACGCGGGGAAAAAATGACAATAATTCGCAAGATCAGTGGGGCATTTACGGGCGGTGCCATTGGAGGGTTGGCGGACAGCATCAATATTTGGGTGCTTTCCCAGGCGGGAATCACCAGCCTGCTGGGTGTTTCCATGAAGCCTGAATTTACCGCGCCGTGGCTTTACCAGCGCATGGTTTGGGGTGGGATATGGATGTTATTGCTGCTTCTGCCTTTCTGGCAACAGAAGACCATATGGCGGGGCTGCGTTTTCAGCCTGCTGCCATCAGCCATGATGCTGTTTGTGGTCTTGCCCGGCATGGGCAAGGGGGTTCTCGGTTTAGGCTTTGGCGCCCTGACCCCGGCAGTTGTGATCGGTCTTAATTTTATCTATGGCATCATCGCGGCGTTTTGGTACAAAGCCGTCGTCGGCCGCGAGGCGTCATAGCCGTTTGCGCACGTGATTGAAACATGCGGCATAAACCGGTGGGCAGATAAACCCTGCCCACCCTACGCGGCCTTGTCATTCCGGTATGTTTTTAGCCGGAATCCAACACATAACGCCGGAGCAGTCGGTAGGGTGTGCAACGGCCGTTTGTTGCGCACGCGGCCATCTGAAACATAAAACCGGCGTATTCGTGCAAATAGATATTGCCGAAAATTTTTCGTTACTGTATCAGAGAGAAATGAATTTTAAGAACAACCGTCGCAGCATATTCATCCTGATCGTCTCGCTTGCCGCCTATCTCTGCGGCTTCCCCGGCCTGGGGAACGCCGGGACCGTCTGTTTCGGCGACGATGGCCATGTCTCGATCAAGGCCATGGGTGTTTTGTCCCTGCCGTTGGCGGATACCAGTGTTACGGATTGCCACTCGGACGGAGAAAATGACGAACACTGTGAAAACCGGTGCCATTCCTGCATCGACTTCCCCCTTTCATTCCGCACGGCGATCCAGAATGTTCATGCCGGTAAACATGAATTTAAAAACGAACGGAACCCCCTTTACCCCGTGGACAGGGATCTTCCGCATTTTTCCGCTACCCCCGCCAATTATTCCCCCGCCGCCAATCAACCTTTGCTGATTGACAGCTCAATTATCGCTCTTCGCACCACCATCCTTCTTATTTGATACCCCGCTATTAGCCGGGAGTTCGGAGTCCGCCTGTTTTTTCGGAGGGTGTGCCAATGGTTTCATCGTTTGCACACGCGGATCGTTGGGCAATAAATCCTGCCCACCCTTCTACCAAAGAATCAGGAGTTACATGGTACTCGACTGAACCCTTTCCTGCTCGGGATCGTTACGGGAATAGAGGTTATTCCGTGACACACTCTCAGTCGCAGGCATCATACCGACATTGCCAACCAACTGAAAAACAAGAGGTTTATCATGATAAACAACCATATTTTTCGCCTTGCCATCTTGATGACAGCAACGGCTTTTGCCCTGCCGGCCACCGTTTGTCTTGCCTCGAATGGCAATCCCGCCCGGCAGGAAGCGGCGGGAGTTACCATTCTTGATCTGAGCAAAAGCATCTACGTTTCCTCGGCAACCGCATCGCGTCAAAACAATACCCTTGTCGTCCAGGGCACGGTAAAACCCCATTCCGCCGGTCAGGGCAGAATCAGAGGACATGTTGACATCAGCGTCATAGGGCCGGACGGCAAACTGCTGGCGGAAGAGTCTGTTCTGCCCCGCTCCGGCGCAACACACAGCAATGCAAGATCCTCACGGTTTATCGCCTATCTTGAGCTTGTTCCCCCTCCCGGATCAATTGTCGAAATTACCGCCCATAAGGGTTTGCATTGATAAGGACTCAGGGGTTTAGGCTGTAGCTTGAAGGCTGTTAGTAAAAGAAATCAAAGAATGGCCGGGAAACACGGATTCTTATACTGTCGGTACCGCCATCCCTTCAGCCTGAAAGCCTTCAGCCTATCTACCTGGATTGTTACAATTAAAATTTCAAAACACCTGAGGCTCTTGCAAAATGAACTTGTGTGTCATTCCGAACGCAGTGAGGAATCTTTAATTGCTAGATTTTATTAGATTTCTCCCTTCGGTCGAAATGACAGGAACCACTCTTTTGCTTATTTTGCAAGAGCCTCACCTTCATTTATATTTGGAGCTTTATCTATGCGTATCCAGCGATCCGCCTTGTGTTTTATCGTCTGCGCAGCCTGCCTGTGGCTGACGACCCTGGCGCAGGCCCAGACCGATGCAGCGTCGCCCCCAACCGCCCCCCGGACTATCACCCTGGAAGAGGCCCTCGCTTTAGCCGTTCGCAACCGGCCGGAGCTGCAGGGTATTAGCGCTGATCTTGAAGCTGCGCGGATACAGCTTGACCGGGCCGGCTCCCCTCCCAATCCCGAACTTGGGGTGGAAGTCGATAATCTTGGCGGCGGGCTGCCGGACGATGAGGTCAGAGAAACCACGATCTCCCTAAGCCAGCCCATCGAGCTGGGCGGCAAACCCTCGGCCCGCAAAAATAAAAGCATGGCCGCAACCCTCCGTTTGCAGCACGAACAGACCACGGCCTGGCTCGATATCGCCGCCGAGGTCAGAATGTCCTTCCTGGAAGTGCTGGGGGCTCGCGAACGGTTGTTACTGCAACAGGAGGGTGAACAAATTGCCGGGGAGCTTGCCGTCATCACTCGCGAACGGGTCGCGGCCGGCGAACTCGCCGCCACCGAAGAGACCCGGGCCGAAGCGCGGAGGGCCGAAGCAGCGGTGCAAACCCTGCAAGCCAAACGATTGCTCGCCGGGGCGGAACTCGATCTCGCCACTGTACTGCAGTCCCCCGGACCGCTCACCGTGCCGGCACATGATAAACTTCCCCAGGAGGTAGCGGCGCCCGAGCTTGCCACGCTCCTCGTTGACCTGCAAAACTCACCCTTTCTAGAGCTGGGGCGCAGCGAGACCAAGCTCGCCGCCGCCGGTCTCTCCTTGGAGCGGAGCAGCGGCTGGTCCGACCCCACCCTGTCGCTTGGTGTACGCGAGATGCCGGACAGGGACGGACGGGCCGTGGCTATCGGCCTCTCCTTTCCCCTGCCGCTCTTTCAGCGCAACCAGGCCGGCATAGCCGAAGCCGCGGCCACGGCCAGGAAGGCCGCCGTCAATGAGGAGGCAACCGAGCTGCGTTTACGCAAAGAGCTGACCCGGGCCCACACCGCCCTTGTCAACGCCGGCCGTGAGGCCCACACCTTGCGCACCGAAGTCATTGCCCGAGCCGAGGAGGCCGGCGCGGCGGTCCAGGAGGGGTTTCGCCTGGGCAAATTCCGTTACACCGACGTGCTTGAGGCCTCGCAATCCCTGGTCACGGCAAAGATCAGCCATCTGGAGACGATTCTCATCCTCAACCAGGCGGCCATCGCCCTGGACCGTTTGCTCGGCAAACCGCAACCGGCCGGCGAAATCCCTACCACTCCGTCAAATTCTACAGACAGGAACAGCCATGAGTTATAAAAAATCTCTCTCGTTTATTATCATCACCCTGGTTGTCGCCGCCCTGGCGGCGGTTGGCGGCTATGTCGGCGGTCGCCGCCATCAGCAACCCGCCCCGCCAACCTCCGGCCAGGCAGCGGACCAAACGGCCGCCGCCGAAAAGGGTGAAAACGGGCATGAAGACGAACATGGCGAGGAAGCCGGGCCTGCGGAACATACGGAACAGGCCGAGGCAGGCCACACCGAGGACGACGGCCATGGCCACGGCTCCGAAGTCTCCGATCTCGACCGGCCCGTCGAGGAGATGTGGGCGGCCCGTTGCGAGCACGACATCCCCCAGTACGAATGCGATGAGTGCCGGTATGAGATCGGGACCGTCAAACTCGACGCGGGTCTCATAAGCGCTAACGACTTGGTGCGCACCGGACTTCCCGAAAACCGCCCATCGCACCACGAAACGCGGTCCCTGCCCGGCGAGGTGCAGCTCGACGAGACCCGCACCGTCCATGTGGCGAGTCCGCTGACCGGCCTCATCACCCGCGGCTTTACCACCCTTGGCGCAAAAGTCCAGGCCGGCTCTCCCCTTTTTGAAGTGGACAGTCCGGAGGTGGCGGACGCCAAGAGCGCCTATCTCAAGGCGCGCTCCACCCTTGATTTCGCCACCAAGGGAGCGGAGCGCGAAGCCCTGCTCTTTGCCAAAAAGATCGCGGCGGAGGTGGAGGTTCAGGAGGCCGAGGCCAAACGGATTGAGGCGGAAACAGAGGTGGCCGCCACCCTGGGCCGGCTCACGCGGCTGGGGCTCAGCAAACCCGAGATCGAAAGCCTGTCCACGCAAAAAGAGGTAAGCGGTTTGCACGGCCGTGTCATCGTCCGCGCCTCCCGCGCCGGCACGGTCATCGAAGGTCACGCCAATCCGGGCGAGCATGCGGAAATGGGCAAGGATCTCCTCACCCTCTCTGATCTCGACCGGGTCTGGATTTTGGCCGACCTCAAGGAATCAGACCTGGCCAGCGTCTCCGAGGCGGCCGGCGGCAAGGCGGTGGTGGAATCCCAGGGCCGCACCTTTAACGCCACCCTGGACACCATTGCCGGCCGCATGAGCGAGGAGACGCGGACGGCCAAGGCCCGTTTCAGCGTGGTGAACACGGACGGCCTGCTGCGGCCGGGGATGTTTGTTTCCGTCTCCATCAATCTGCCCGCTGCCGGCGAGGTCCTGGCCGTGCCCAAGTCGGCGGTGCTGGCTGATGCGGGCCGGACCTTTGTTTTTGTCCATAAGGAAGGCGATTACTGGCTGCGGCGTCCCGTCACCCTCGGCGCCCGTTTTGACAACATGGTGGAGATCGTCTCGGGTCTTGAGGCCAATCAGCGCATTATCACCGACGGCTCCTTTCTGCTGAAAAGCGACGTGCTGCGCTCCAAAATGGGCGCGGGCTGCGCGGACTAAGGGGGACGCCATGCATACTTTTATTACCGTCCTCATGCGTCAGCGCTGGTTTGTCATCACCGCCACCCTGCTCCTGTGCATCAGTGGCTGGGTCGGCTGGACCAGGCTGCCCATCGACGCCTTTCCCGATGTGACCAACATTCAGGTCATGGTCCTGACCGAGGCGGCCGGCCTCTCGGCGGCCGATATCGAGCAACAGGTCACCTACCCCATCGAACAGCAGATGGGCGGCGTGCCCCAGGTCACTCAGGTCCGCTCGCTCTCCAAGGCCGGCCTCTCCCAGGTCATTGTGGTCTTTGCTGACGACACCGACATCTACTTTGCCCGCCAGCAGATCTTCGAACGTCTGCAGGGGGCCAAGGAGCATCTGCCGGCCGGGGTCGAGCCGGAGCTCGGCCCGATCAGCACGGGGCTCGGCGAGATCTTCCAGTACACCCTGGAGAGCGACACCCTCTCGCCCATGGAACTGCGGGGGATCCAGGACTTTCTGGTGGCCCCGCAGCTGCGGCCGATCCCGGGGGTAAACGAGGTCAACAGCTTCGGCGGTTTCGTCAAGCAGTACCATGTGCTGGTGCGGCCCGACGCGCTGCTCAAGTATGATCTCGACCTGCGTGACATCGTCGAGGCCCTGGAAAAGAGCAACGCCAATGCCGCCGGCGGCTTCATCGTGCGCGGCTGGGAGCAGACCTATATCCGGGGCCTGGGCCAGATCACCTCCATCGCTGACATCAATGAGGTCGTCCTGAAAGTCGAAGGCGGCACACCGGTGCACGTCCACGACGTGGCCGAGGTGGCGGCCGGGCCGCAGTCCCGCCAGGGCGCGGTCTCCCGCGACGGCAAGGGCGAGGCGGTGGCCGGCATGGTCATCATGCTGCGGGGGGCGAACTCCAAGGACGTGGTGACCAGCGTCAAGGAGACCGTGCCCAGGATCCAGAAAAGTCTACCGCCGGGCGTCTCCCTCAATGTCTTTTACGACCGCACCACGCTCATCGAGGCCTGCATCGCCACCGTGGTCAAGGCCCTGCTCGAGGGCGGCATCCTCGTCATCCTGATCCTCTTCCTCTTTATTGCCGAACTGCGTTCAGCGCTCATCGTCGTCGCCTCCCTGCCCATCACCTTTCTGATCACCTTCCTCGTCATGGGCCAGACCGGGATCTCCTCCAACCTGATGAGTCTCGGCGGACTGGCTTTTTCGGTCGGCATCGTGGTGGACGCCTCGGTGGTCATCGTTGAAAACGTGCGCCGCCACTTCGGCCAGCGCAGCAAACCGGGACGCAAACGGCACATCGCCATTGAGGCCGTGAGCGAAGTGGCCCGGCCCGTGGCCTTCTCGGTGCTGATCATCATCATCGTCATGATCCCTCTCTTTTCGCTCCAGGGCATCGAGGGCAAGATGTTCGCCCCGCTGGCGGCGACCATGATCATCGCCATCCTGGTTTCTCTCGTCACCGCCCTGACCTTCGTGCCGGTGACCGCGGAATGGCTGTTGCAGCAGGCCCCGGAAAAGGAATTCCGCCTCGTCAAATGGATTCACCGCGGCTACCTGGCCCTGCTCGATAGAGCCCGCAAGGCCCGGGGCGTGACGCTCGCCCTTTCCGCCGTCATCCTCGTTTTCGCGGGCTTTGCCGCCACGCGCATCGGCACCGAATTCATCCCGAACCTGGATGAAGGCTCGATTGCCATCAACGTGGTGCGGCTGCCCAACGCCTCGCTGGATGGCTCGGTCAGCGTCAGCGGCTTCATGGAACGGAGGCTGCGAGAGGTATTCCCCGAGGTGACCGCGGTCATCAGCAAGACCGGGCGGGCCGAGATCTCCGAGGACCCCATGGGGCCGGAGCAGACGGATCTCTTGATCATGCTCAAGGACCGCAGTCAGTGGACCACGGCCAAAACCAAGCCTGAACTGGTGGCCGCCATGCAGCGGGAGCTGGGCAAGATTCCGGGGGTGAGGCTCTCCTTCTCCCAGCCGATTGCACTCAGGGTCAACGAGCTGATCTCCGGGGTGAAAAGCGATCTCGCCGTGAAGATCTACGGCGAAGACATCGCACTGCTCAAGGGCTTTGCCGACCAGGCGGCCGGGATCCTCGGCGCCATGCGCGGTTCTCATGACGCCCGGGTCGAGCAGGTTTCCGGCATGGAGCAGATCGAGATCACCCTCGACCGCCCGGCCATGGCCCGTTACGGCATCAGTGTCGCCGGGGTCAACGAGACCATCGAAACGGCCCTGGCCGGCACGGAGGCCACCCGGGTGGTCGAGGGCCAGCGGCGGGTGGCTGTGGTGGTGCGCTTACCGGTTTCGGCGCGCGGGGACCTGGAGGCGGTGGGCCAGATCCTCTTCACCGGGGCCGGCGGGGAACGCGTCCCGCTCGCCAAGATCGCCACCATCGCCACCGTTGAGGGACCGGCCCAGATCAGCCGGGAGAAGGGGATGCGCAGGGTGGCGGCCGAGGTCAACATCCGCGGCCGGGATCTCGGCGGTTTCGTGGCCGAGGCCCGGACCCGCCTGGCGGAGCTTGAGGCAAGCCTGCCCCCCGGCTATTTCCTGGAGTATGGCGGCCAGTTCGAAAACCAGCAGCGGGCCATGCAACGGCTGATGGTGGTGGTGCCGCTGGCGCTCACCCTGATCTTTATCCTGCTCTACATGGCGCTCGGCACCTTCAGGGACTCGCTGCTGGTGATCCTGAACCTGCCGTTTGCCCTCGCCGGCGGGGCGCTGGCCATTGCCGCCATCGGCATGCCGCTCTCGGTCTCCGCGGCCGTGGCCTTCATCGTGCTGATGGGCATCGCGGTGCAGAACGGCGTGGTGCTCATCGCCTTCTTCCGCCAGCTGCGCGAGGAAGGCCGCTCGGTGAGCGAGACCATTCGCACCGGCTGCGATCTGCGCTTCCGCCCCCTGATCATGACCGCGCTCTGCAGCTTCATCGGCCATGTGCCGATGCTCTACGCCACGGGTTCAGGCGCCGATATCCAAAAACCCCTGGCAGTGGTCGTCATGGGGGGGCTGGTCACCTCGACCCTGCTCACCCTCATCGTGCTGCCGACAATCTACGAGTGGCTGGAAAACCGCAAAACAGCAAGCAGCCCGGAGGTCACCCCATGAAACAGGTCATCGCCTTTATCAAACCGCATCAACTCTCGCTTGTCGCCATGGGCCTCAGGGACATCCCGGAGCTGACCGGCATGAGCATCGCCAAGGGGCAGGGCTTCGGGCGCGGACGCGCCCGGGGCGCGGCGCACCGCATCGTCGAGGATGAGATGGCCTATATCCCGCACGTGCGCATCGAGGTCTTCTGCGGCGACGAACGGCTC
>JACRCD010000037.1 GCA_016219175.1 Deltaproteobacteria bacterium
AAAAAATTATCTCGATCATCATTTTGAACCCAAAAAAGACGATGATTTCAGGACTGATAATGACGGGTCTACATGACCCGTATCCGGACTTTCAGTCCATTATTTCAACCCACCGTCTTTTAGACGGTGGTTGTTGAGTTTCATGGCTGTTCAGGGAGACAGGTGGTTTGGCTGCCGCCTGTCTCCCTGAACAGCCATGCAGTCTTTAACACCCAAGCAGTTACTTTTGAGGACAAACAAATGCAGAGCACCCCGGTTACCGAAACCCGTTTTGCGGATTTAAAATTGCTCCATCGCGGCAAGGTCCGCGACCTGTATGAAGTGGAAGACAAGTTGCTGATGGTGGCAACGGATCGCATCTCCGCCTTTGATGTGGTCATGAATGAACCCATTCCCAATAAAGGGGCGGTATTGACCAGCCTTTCCCTGTTCTGGTTCGATTATCTGCGCGACATCGTGCCCAATCATCTCATCTCCGCCGATCCCGCTGATTATCCGGCAAGCTGCGCCCCTTACCGTGACCAGCTCAAGGGCCGCAGCATGCTGGTGAAAAAGGCGAAACCGCTGCCGGTGGAATGCATTGTTCGCGGCTATATATCCGGTTCGTTCTGGAAGGCGTATCGGAAAAACACCACGGTCTGCGGTTTTGAGCTGCCAGCCGGCTTAAAGGAGTCGGAGAAGCTGCCCGAAATCCTCTTCACCCCGTCGACCAAGGCTGAGCTGGGCCTGCATGATGAGAATATTTCCCTGGAAAGGATGGGAGAGATCGTCGGGGTTGCCGAGACCGAAACCATTGCCAGGGTCTGCATTGAACTGTACCGCAAGGCGGCCGACTATGCCCGCGGCAGAGGCATTATCATCGCCGATACCAAATTTGAGCTGGGCTGGCATGAGGGGGAGCTTCTGCTCATCGACGAGGTGCTCACCCCGGACTCGTCCCGCTTCTGGCCGGAAGACGATTATCAGACCGGCCGGGGCCAGGCCAGCTTTGACAAGCAGTTTCTCCGGGACTATCTCTCCTCCCTGGACTGGCCGCAGACCCCGCCCGCCCCCAAGCTGCCGGAGGACATCCTCAGAAAAACCGGGGCGCGTTACCTTGAGGCGCTAGAGCGCATTACCGGCAAGGGGCTTGACGGGTAATTCTGGTCTGCGTCAAACTTGACTTGACTTGAACTTATGCGGCAATGACGATACAGGAGGTGTCTCGTGCTGAATAAAATCAAACTCAACAATTTCGGTCCTCTCGTCAAGGTGGATTGGCTGAACCTCGGCCGGATCAACCTGGTGATTGGCGGAAACGGTAGCGGGAAAACCTTCCTGTTGAAGGCGCTCTACACTGCCATGCGGACGCTGGAGGAGTACAAGCGCGGAGATGATCAGCGTACGGCGGCCGAAATTCTTGCTGAAAAGCTCTATTGGACCTTCCAGCCGGATAAGATCGGCGATTTGGTGACCAAGGGTGCGGATACGGGCTTGTCCTGCGATGTCCAATTTGACCAGCGAAATTTTATTTACAGCTTCGGCAAAGACACAACCAAGCAAATTTCGTCACTGGAAAATTATGTGCCATCCCGTTCTAGCAATTCCATTTTTTTGCCGGCCAAGGAGGTTCTGTCCCTGTATCAGATTATTCTCAAATCCCGCGAACAGGATAAAGCGTTTGGCTTTGACGATACCTATCTCGATCTGGCCCGCGCGCTTAGGCCGTCGTCCAGAATGGACAGGAATTATGCGGAATTCGCCAAATCCCGCCAGAGTCTGGAGGAAATTTTGGGAGGACGGGTCGAATACGATGAAGCCTCCGGCCGGTGGCAATTTAAAAAAGGAAACCAAAAGTTTCCGATTGGCGTGACCGCGGAAGGGGTCAAGAAGATAGCAATTCTCGATACCTTGCTGGGCAACAGGTATCTGGACACCGGTTCGATTGTCTTTATCGATGAGCCGGAATCCGCTCTGCACCCTGTAGCAGTTTCGCAGTTGCTGGATATTGTTGCCGTTCTGGCCGATCGGGGCATTCAATTCTTTCTGGCCAGTCATTCCTATTTCGTGGTGAAGAAGCTGTTTCTCATCGCCCAAGAGCGGGACATCTCCATTCCGGTAATTTCGGCGCACGACAGTCAATGGACTCCGGCAAACCTGCGGGACGGCATGCCGGAAAATACGATCATTGATGAGTCTATCCGGCTCTACAAAGAAGAAGTTGGGTTGGCGCTCAAATGACAACGCAACCGATCGTTGAGTCCGGCATGACATTTGGCCCATACCCTGAAGGTTATTGCTTCTATATAGAGAAGAGCAAGACCTACAAAAATATTGGGGAAGGCGTGCGGATAGCGGAGTTTCTGCTTCTCCGTGCAGAGAGCGGAAGGCCGCCTGTTATTTGGGTGGTGGAGGCAAAATCAAGCACCCCGCGTCATGTAACGCAACCGGACTTTGATGGTTTTATCGCAGAGATACGCGATAAACTTGTTAACGCCTTTTCCCTTGGCCTTGCCTCCTGCCTGAAGCGACATCCGGCGGCTAGTGAAGAACTCCCGGAACCATTCGGTGCCCTGGATTTATCTAAGGTGGGAGTGCGGTTTGTCTTGGTTATCAATGGTCATCAGGAGGGCTGGCTGCCTCCCATTAAGGACGCGCTTGAAAAGTCTCTCCGCGCTGCGGTCAAGACCTGGGCACTGTCGCCGACTCCTGTTGTTGTATTTAATGAGGCGCTCGCCAGACAGTACGGTTTAATCTTGCCAGTGACTGGGGCGACTGTCTGACCTGCATCACCGAAAACATCGGCGAAGAAACCTGCCGATCCGCCTTGTTTTGAGTAAAGAATCCGGGCAGCGAGAGCCAGGATTCTTTACTCTTTTTCACTTCCTTCGTCTTTCTGCACCAGATCCGCCTTCTTCATCCCGGTCAGGGGTTTTATCTGATAAGCGCTGGCCGTGGCGAAAAAGGCGGAGGCCGAAGACTTGATGACATGCTCGCCGTCCGCCTCCTTGCCGTCATTCTTGTCCTTCTTTTCCTCCGGGCCGATGGTGACGGTTATGGTTTCCTGGTCGGTGGTCAGGGTGAGAACCGCCGCGTCCAGGGGCTTGCCCTGATGTTCCTTGCCCAGATATCTGGTGACAACCAGATGGGTGGCTCTCTGCAGAAATGTATCAACCGGGGCGCCGGCAAGTTCCTGCTGCGCGTCATCACCAGCCAGCCGCCACTTGTCCCCCTCTTTTTGCAGGGTCAGGCTGCCGTGGCTGTTTTCCAGTTTAATCTCCTTGAGCTTTTCCCGGTCAACCAGCACATAATCCTTCCGCCACCATGATTCCGTTTCTGTGTCAAGTTCCGAGACGGTAAGGCCTTTGGCAAGATAGACGTCATTGGCGGCAGTGGGCCGGACATGGACGGTTTGCGGACCGGGCGAACTGCCGATAATGAGCGTCTGTGTCTCGCCGTTTTTGCCGGTGACGGCGAGTTTTTTGGCAAAGATCTTGTCATCAACCTGCAAGCGGATGTGGCTTGAGGGAGTTCTCGTTACAAGCCGTTGCGACTGCAGGGAGGTCATGGTGGCGAGTACCCCCTGCATCCGCTCTGCGTCGGCGGGGTAGGCGGTCCCCTTGCCGTCGCTTACCTGCCATTCTCCCTGGTCCTCCCTTTTCATGGCCAGTGTTTTGCCTGCTTCATCGGTTATGGAAAATTCCACAATGTTTTCCGGGTTCATTCCTGGCAGGAGATTCGTGGCCGCCTGGTTCTTGCCCTTTCCCGGCCAGTAGACAAGGGTGATGAGCGCCAGCTGGCTGACCAGCAGCATAAACAGTATGAGATTTGTCTTTTTCGTCATGATTATTTGTCTCCCAGCAGCTGCATGGGCGTTTCGTTTTTCCTGCGGCGCGCGCCGTAGAGGCTCACCGCCGCCAGGGCCGCCAGGGCAAATCCATAATTGAACCACTCCCAGAAATTCTGTTCCTGTCTGTTCATGGGTTTAAGCAATCTGGCGTGGGAGCCGCGGGAACGGATGGTCAACAGGTCCTCATCCGCCACGGACCAGTCGATGACGTTTTGGACAAATTGCAGACTGTTTAAAAATCTGTCCATGCCCATGCTTTGTGACATGCTGATCACCGTATCGTTGACGAAATCAGCTGAACCGACCACCACCAGCCTGGAGGACGGCGGAGAATTTTTGATAATCGTCAGGGGCGGCAGTTTTTCTTTTTTGCCCGCCGCTCCCGGCTGCTTATCCGGCCCCCCATCCATGACATCACTTTCCGGCTGTTCCTCGGCGGGCTGCTGCAGACGAGGGTCCTCCCTGTCGGCAAAGAAACTGGTAAAACTACCCGTGACGGCCACCGCCAGGTTCTGCTGCTGGAAATCCTGGCCGGCAGCAAAACCCTGGTCCGGGAATTGGGTGAAATCAGGCTCGATCCGCGGGGCTTCGTTCAGCCAGGAATCCTTGCTTGATTTGAGCAGGATGGAAACATCCTTGCCCTCCAGTTTCTTGTCATCAAGCACGAGCGGGGAAACCCAGTTCATGGTCACGGCCGGCAAGGCTGAAGTGGCGGGATTGGCCGGCGCCATATTTTCCGGGCGGACATCAACAAAGAACGGATAGTCGATACGCTGGATTTCCTGGATGGTCAAACCGCCTAGGTTGCGGGTAACGGGGATGGGAAAGGGCTCATTCTGGCGGTCCATGACCAGGGACTCTCCCACCGTTATGCCGTAATGTTGCAGAAGATCGCCAAGTCCGTCCTTGACCTCATTGACCCGCAGGGACTGGGCGTAAGGGGATATGTCAAGCAGGTAATTGCCGGCCAGGGCGACAACGGCCCCGCCCTGCATCACATACTGATCCAGGGCCAGGCGGTCCATATCGGTCAGACTGCCGGGAGCCACCACCAGGAGGACGTCAAGGTCGCCGGGAAGCTTGCCCTGGCTCAAATCTGCTTTTTTCAGATTGTAGTTTTCCCGCAGGACCTGCTGGAGAATCTGATAACTGTCCTTGGGGGCGCCATGGCCCATCATGGCCATGGCAGGGTCACTCTCGCCGGCCGGGGTCCAGATGCCGATGGTTTTGGTGAAACCGGAGCCGTTACGCTTTATCGCCCCTTCGATCTCCTGGCGCACCTCGGCCTCACCCATGTCCGGGGTGAGGTAGAGCCGCTCGATGGTGTCGCCGGCCTGCAGCAGCAGATGCAGATAAAAGGGGGCAGAATTGGGTTCTGTCCCCCAGAAGGAGATATTCAGCGGCTCAATGGAGTATTGGGCGTTGAGTTGCTGCCGTTCCGGCTCCGTCATCCGGCCGGGATCGATTTCATCATGGCGTAGTCTGTCCCCTGTTTCCTTGCCCAGATCGGCGACAACCTTTGCTATCGTGGCGGGTATTTGCCGGAAGGGTTCCGGCAGGGTTTGGGGCGTCATGATGCTGACCAGCCTGTACCGGTCAGGGTTTGACTCCAGGACGGCTGCCAGTGACTGAAAGCCGTAAACCGCTTTTTTAATCGATTTGGTCAGGTCGTATTCAAGATTACGCAGGGATACCTCGGGCTGACCGTCCGCCCTTGGTTTGATTTCAACGAGATCATTGAAACCCAGGGTGACGAACTGGTCCCCGTATTTGACCAGGATATGAAAGTAGGAGTTCACCACCGACGCCTCGTAGCGCCCGGCCACCTGAAAGGGCACGGATTTGATGCCGTACTGCTGGTTGGCCTCTGTTTCCATCTCCTCGTCGAATTTGGGATCGACAAAGGAAACCTGCACATTGCCGCGGGAGGCAATCTGATATTCCGTCATCAGATCCTTGATGCGCGGCACGAGAGGGGAGAGCAGGGGATGGGTCTTGGCGCTGAAGTAGCCGCGCATGACAAGCGGTTCAGGCAGGTTACCGATTATATCCCTGGTTGCCCGGGAGAGGGAGTATTCCCGCTGCGCGGTGAGGTCGAGACGGGCTGAGTTGACTTGGGCCAGCCAGACATTGGCGCTCAGAAGATTTGTTGCGAGCAGCATTACCCCGATCAGGGCGTTTTTACGGTATCTTGCCGTATTTGCGGAGAAACTCCATCTTTTACGATCAATAAAGTAAATGTTTAAGGCCAGGAAAAGAAAGGCGATGGTCAGGTAATAGATAATATCGCGTAAATCGATGACCCCGCGCTCAATGCTGACAAAGCGGCTGCCCGTGCCCAGATTCCTTAAAAAATCAGCACCCTGGTTGCTGAAGAAATCGGTGATGCCGCTTGAGCCGACCAGGTAGAAAAAGCCCGCGGTCAGAACGGTGAGCATGAGCGAGATAATCTGGTTGTCCGTGCGGGAAGAGATGAAAAGACCGATGCTGATGTAGCTTGCCGCCATGAGCAGGGCGCCGAGATAGCCGCCGATAACCGGCCCCCAGTCGAGATTGCCCATCATGGCCACGGAAAAAGGGAGCCCGAGGGTGAGCAGCAGGGCGCAGGAGGTCAGGGCGAGCACGGCCAGAAATTTGCCCAGGACCAGCTGATGAATGCGCACCGGCAGGGTGAGCAGCACCTCCAGGGTGCCCAGCTTCTGTTCCTCACTCCACTGGCGCATGGTGAGCGCGGCAACCAGAAAAATCATCAGTAGCGGCATCCACTGAAACAGGGGCCGGATGTCCGCGGTATTTCTGGCAAAAAATGTTTCAAGCCAGAAAAATGAAAAAAGGGAGCACAGCAGAAAAGAACCGATGAAAATGGCCGCCATCGGAGTGCCGAAGTAGGTTTTCAGTTCTTTTCTGGTGATGGCAAGAATCCGGTTCATTTCTCACCTCCCGCGGAAGCCAGTTCATTAAAGACCGATTCCAGGGTCCTGCCTTCCTGGTATAACTCGCAAAGCCGCCAGTCATGCTCCTTGGCCAGCTGGTAGAGAGCAGGGCAAAGATCGGCATCATTCTTGCCCTTGATCAGATAGGAGACGCGGCCGTTTTCGTTGCTGCTGTAAGTGACCTGCCGCACGGCTGCCAGGCCTTCCAGGATTTTTTGCGGTTCCTCCGCGTTGCCGGTATTGAGTGTCAGCCTGGCGTTGCTGGTTGCGGCCAGCTCCGACAGCCTGGCATCGGCTTTTACCTGGCCGTTGATGAGGATAATTGCCCTGTCGCAGGTTGCCTCAACCTCTGACAGGATGTGGGTGGAAATAATGACCGTGCTCCGGCTGGAGAGTTTTTTGATGAGATTGCGGACCTCGACAATCTGGGTGGGATCAAGTCCGTTGGTCGGCTCATCAAGGATGAGCAGTCGGGGCTGGTGGAGAATGGCCTGGGCCAGACCCACCCTTTGCCGGTACCCTTTACTTAAGGTATTGATGGGCAGGGTGAGCTTGTCGGCAAGGCCGGTGCTTAAAATGGCCTCGGAAAGACGCTGTTGCTGGTTTTGCCTGGGGATATTGCGCAGATCCGCGACCATCCGCAGATAGGATTGCACGGTCAGTTCCGGATAAAGAGGCGCATTTTCCGGCAGATAGCCGATCATCTCCTGGATGGCTTGGCATTGCTCAAGAACGTCAAACCCGGCGATGGCCGCGCTCCCCGCATCGGGCTGGAGAAAACCGGTCAGAATTTTCATCAGGGTGGTCTTGCCGGCGCCGTTTGGACCGAGAAGCCCTATCACCTCTCCGTCAGTAACGGAAAAGGTGACGTCGGTAAGCGCGGGCACTTCGTCATAGTTTTTGCACAAATTGCGTACTTCTATCATGATGATCTATTCGCGTTATAAGATTTTGACTGGAGTTTTTTCCCATCGGAGGGGACAGACCTGAATTTGTAACACCTATTTTCAGACTGTCCCAAATGGGAATTGCTATGTCCCGGCAACTGAATACATTGAGACAAAAAGGGAAAGGAAAAGTTTCAAATTTTTTTATTTTATTCCTGGTGGGCTATCTTTTCGAGAAGAGTGCTCATTTTTATTTTTTTGTCATTTTCCATATGCTGGACCCTGTAATGGAGTAAACTTCTTTATAGATGCAGGATTTTGCCGCTTGGCTTCCATCTGCTTTTTTCCATCCGCACTGGTTGGTAGGATTCAACAAGATCATCGATCCGTATCTCCTTGAAGTTGTCTATCTTTATGCCGACCTGCTGGCCGGGCGTGGCTTTGTTGACAGTATTCTTTTCAATATGCAGCGCATTGATTCTTCCGGAAAAAATAGGCCCCATTGCCGAAATAACCCGAAAGTGGTCTCCTTGCTGCAATCTCCCTTCCTTAACCTCGCAGCCGATGATAATGCCTTTTCTGCTGCCTTTAAACAGGGCGATGACCTTGGCGTTGCCCAGGATTTTTTCCTCCTCCTCCCGGGGCATCAGGCTTAATGCGATTTGTTTGAGATCTTCGAGTAACGTGTAAATAAGCGAATAAAGGCGAATTTCAACATTCAGCTCCTGGCAGAGGGAAGAAAGCTTCGGCAGCACCCCGACATTGAAACCGATGATAAGTTTGCTGCCGGTGGCGGCGGTGAGGATATCGGTTTTGCAGATGTCGCCCACCCCCTTGTGAATGATCGCAAATACCATTCCCTGTCTGGAGAATTTGGTGATGTTTTCGCAGATGGCCTCTTCGACGCCGAAGGTATCGCTTTTAATCACCAGGGCGAGAGGGTGTCCGGATTCCTGCTCGCATGGACGTGACCGTGGTGCTGTTGTTTCCTGATGCGGGCCTGTTTTATGCGGATGATGGTGCTTTGTTTTGTGCCCCATGCCGTGGAACCTCGGTGAGATTTTTTGTTCAGGCGGCTGGATCGGAGGCTGCAAGACTTAAAGGGCAGGCCCCGCCGTGACACACGGGATAAGTCAATGCCGACAGCCTGGAGTCTGGAACCTTAACACCTAAACAGATATTTGATTCTATCGTTAATTCAAGCGGGGTTCAATAGAAACTCGGGAGGTGAAGAAGAAAACAGGCGCAACTTTGTCATCTAGCGAGCCGCATCCCGCCTTCTGGTAAAGACAATGTCTCCGTACCAGGCCGTGGCGCTTTCCCCGGTGTTGTCCGAGTCGGTCATAACGGCAACGCCGGAGATGGCGGGGGGATCCTGCCCGAATGCTTTGCGGTAATCGGCGGCGATGTCTCTTTGTTCAAAAACCCACTGGTTGAGCTTCTCCGCGCCGCTTTCGATAACGATCATCTTGACCCGGTCAGTGTATGGGTTCGGGGTGATCAACCCTGACGGACCATTGCTCGTCCAGATGTAATTCAAGGCGTTTATCGGCGGATATTCCCCATAAAAGAGTTTGATGGTTTCAAACCTGGCGCGTTCCCATAAGCCGACCCTGGCGGGATCATAGCTGAAGGTGATATAGAGCCTGGCGGGATAATCATCTCCTTCTTTTCTGGTGACATCCCCTTTTTCATAAATACCCCCCACTTTCCAGCTCCAGGAAAGGATGGGGTATTCCAGGGGGTTGACGGTAATTTTTCTGGTAAGTCCCGATGAAGAGGCTTTGCTGACCGCCTGGATGACAATAAGCCCGTTATCATCAACCAGCTTGTAGTCGGTGTGGACGGGGATATTTTGGAAATACAGGGGGTCCCAGCCGTCAGGCAGCCGGTTCAGGTCCTTGGCCCCGGAAAAATGTCCGACCGCTATGCTGTCGATGCTTTCTTCGGCATAGAGCAGAGACGACAGCAGGAAGATGAGCAGGCCATGTAGCGGGAAAAAAATCTTAGTAGGTATTCGTTGGACCTTGTCCATGAACAATGAAGAATCTCTGATGCCGGCGGATTATTACCCCAGCTGTCTAGGGCTTGCCCCGCAGTCGCTTGCGGAAAAGCAGCAATCCCGGCAGGGCGCTGCCCAGAAGCCAGGCGCTGGCCGGGAGCGGAACCGAGGGAGCCGGCGTGGCCTCGGTGATAAAGCTCGATCCGTTTGAAAAAGCAAGCAGGCTGTTGTTGTACTGCAGGACTTCAGTCCCGTGCCCGGTGGTGATGTCAACCGAGAAAATTTTGTTCAAGGAGATGCCGTACAGGGTATCGTTATCCGCCGTGGCCAGGCCGAAAACATTCGAGAAGCCGAATTCCCCTATCATGGCGCCCTTGGCCTGGTTGTCGAGATCAATACGGATCAGTTCGTTATGGGTGGAGGAGAGGTAAAGATTGCCGTGATAAAAGGCCAGGTCCCCGGCGGAAAAAAAGCCGGTTGAGCCGAGACTTGTTCCGGCCCCGCTGCCAGGGTCGAGGCTATACAGCCTAGCCGACCCTCCGCCGGCCGCATAGAGCAGCCCGTCGGGGCCGAAGACCAAGGCATTGCCGGAAGGGATGTTATGTGGGCCTACTTTGGTCGATACGGCTGTCTGGGGGTTAATGCGGAAGAGATCCGTGAAGGAAATTCCCCACAGGCCTCCGTTCGCATCATAGGCGATATCGGTCATGACAACGCCCATGTTGCCGATCACATCTATTGAGCCGTCTGCAATATCAATGGCGCCAAGCCTGCCAAGTCCGTCATGGGCCCAGAGAACAGGGGATGATTGTGCCGAACCGGCGATAAAGAATGAGGAAGCCACAAGGATGCTGACCGCGATGAATGTCTTCATTTGTTGTTTTCCTTCCCCTGTAGCTGTTTGTTTTGACTGTTTTCCCCTGGTTGCCGTAAGGCCCCTCAAGGTGCGGCGCTGGGATACCCCAGCATAAAAAAAGGCCCTGAAAGTTTATCACTTTGTAGGGCCTTTCTTGTCATTTCTATGAACCAGCTCCCCTGGTTGAAATTCCCAGGATAAGAGTGGTTTTTCTTGTTACGCGACTGGTCAGTTATACCTATATTTTGCTGTCAATTGCGCTGATTGTCAAGAGAATATCGGCGCAGAGAAAAGTTATCATTGCGATGGTGTCAGTAGTGCAGGGCAAGCCAGATTGTCTCAACGTCCTTTTGGGTCCATTCAACCCGGTGTTTGACATGGGCCGGAAACAGAAGGTAATCACCCGCTTCAAGAACGGTTACCTGATCGCTGCCTTCCAGGCGTATACCGGCGGAACCGCGGAGCAGAAGAACCCATTCATTTTTTTCCTGGTCATACCATTGTCCTTCGGGGGTGGCATGGGCCTTTGAGATGATGCGTTCAAGCCTGATCGAGCCGTTGGCAAGGATGGTTTCGAAAAGCTCCGCCGGTAATGCCGCCGGGATGTTTTTGAAAATATTTTCTTTGTTCATGGCCGGAACTCAGGATTGACCGGGCAGCAGTCTGCCCTGAAACCCCTCTTCATGGGTGAGACCTTTATGGAGATTGAGCTCTCTGCCGTCCCGGCAACCCGCTTCATACTCTTTGCGATGCACAGTTGCCGCGGCGAATTTTTTGCGCGACAGCCGGGGATAGCGCTGGATGAGGAAACGGTCGAGACCGGGGTCATTGTTGCATACCAGAACGGAAAGGGGCATGGGGCCGCTAACGGAGGCAACGCTGCCGGCAGTCTCCTTTTGCTCTTGGGCCTCGAGCTTAGCGGCAAAGCCGTCAAGCACGCCAAGGCAGTATGATCGCTTCTGCCGGCCCGTGGTGGCGTGGTTCAACTGAAACTGCCGCCATAGGGAATCCATTTGCGCCAGCAGAAATGAGTAGACGTAGCTTGCCATCAGTACATTTTCGCTTGCGCCCAGGATTTCGATGATTTTGTGGGTGCGGCAGAGCCCGGCGTCAAAAAGATCGGACAGAATTATTTTGACAAAAAAATGGTTCGTCAGAATGGCGCATATCTTCCGCTGGTAGTTTTCGATCCGGCTTTTCCGGTGGTTGATGATAATGGAATCATAACCGCTCTGCCAGTGCTGTTCAAGGCGGCGGATGTTGTATTTGGCGATTAAAGCGTTTGCCTTCTCCATGGCCAGCAGCGCCTCATGTTCATTGCCGGAGGTGGCCAGGGCCAGGAGTTTTTCAACCTTAACGAGAAGATTGTGATGGGGGCCGCGCATCGCCCTTGTTGTTAAATCCTCCATGATTCTGGGGAGATCACCACTTCTTCCCCTGAACTCCCGCGGCAGGCCGAGCATCTCGCAGGCCTTGTGAAAGGATGCGCCGTGGGCATCGTGGCTGCTGAAAATCTCACTGACAACCTGGTGGGCCATTTCATGCCTCAGGAGATGAATGACAACATCCCAGGAGTGGAGCTCAATCAGTTTTGCGGAAATTTTAATGGTTTTGCCCGCCGGATGCCAGCTTCCCCAGGTGGAGGATGAGTTGCTGATCTCAATGATGGGAACGGAAAGTTTGATCCCGTATTGCCAGCAAGTCCTTTCGTGTTCCTTGTAAAGCTGCAGAACCCAGGCTTGATGCAGGTGATTTTTATTTTTTTCAGCGGAGGTGTGTGGCGCCAATTCGGTTACGGATTGCAGAGGTTGTTTAGGTTAAAATTTTCATCTCTGTGTAACACATCCGCGGCAAAATCGGTATCTTTTTCCGCTGGCGGAAATTGCTATTCACAAGGACGGCCCCTTATGCTAGTCTGAAAAGAAAGATGTTTTTAAGTCAGGCAATTGAGGGAGGGTATGATGATGAAAAAGGAGGTTTCAATGAGGAAAAAGGCTGGATCGTTCACGAGGAGAATTTCTATTGCTGTCTTCTTGTTGCTGGGGCTTGTCTGGACAGGAATTGTTTTTAACGTCGATGCCGCGGATGAAGGGATCATGCACCCCATCATGAATCCGCCGCAATACACGGATAAGGGGAAATGTCCGGATTGCGGCATGGTGCTGAACATGTGGGCGAGGACCAGGTATTCCTTCACCAATTCGGAAGGGGCGCACGAGACATGCTCCATCCGCTGTCTGGCCGATATGTCCATGAGGCTTGGTGAACCTGCCAGGGATGTGAAGGTTGCCATCTATCTTGATCCGGCCAGGATGGTACCAGCGGAGCAGGCCGCCTATGTGGTCGGCTCATCCGCCAAGGGCACCATGACCACGAAATCAAAGATCGCCTTTGCCTCTAAAGATGAGGCCAGTCACTTTGCCGCGGCCAATGGCGGCGAGGTCATGGATTTCGCCGGGGCCTATGGGGTGGCCAGTCAGGAGGTGGAGATGTCCCGCGCCACGATTGATGCCAACCGGAAAAAATCGGGCAAAATAAAACTCCCCGGCCCCGAGGAGCGCTGCGTGACCTGCGGCATGTATCCCGCGAGATTTCCGGAGCACCGGAGCCAGATCCTTACCTCTGAAGGCAACTCCCTGCATTTCTGTTCAACCAGGTGCCTTGTCAATTATCAGGCAAAGCCGGTTGATTATGTGAAGGACCCCCCGAAGGTGCAATGGATATGGGTCACGGTGTACCCTGATGGTGACTACGATAACGCCCAGGGACTTTATTATGTCGTCGGTTCAAAAATCATGGGGCCCATGGGTCTTGATGCCCTGCCGGTGCGCAAGAAAGCGGACGCCCTGGCCCTGACCGAAAAGGAAGGGGGCACCGTGATGAGTTTTGATGATATCACTCCGGACATGCTGACCGGCGGCCATAAGGGGATGGGCATGCATCACAAGTAAACTGTGTTTTTCTCCTCTGCCTTCGGGTGGGGCGGATAAGGCGCCCTCACCTGCCCGGAAGGGGGGTATTCATCTCTGAAAAGGTTTTCACCTGATTGCGGCCGCTGAATTTTGCTCCATAAAGGGCCTGATCGGCGGCTACAAGAAGTTCCCTTTCGTTCTGCGCATCGGTTGGATAGATGGCAAGGCCGACGCTGATGGTCAGGTCAATATCCTGCTCGCCGGCGGAGGAGATGAACCGCTCCTTGGCGACCGCGGAACGGATTCTTTCCGCCAGCTGCTGACGGGCATTGTTTTCGGTCATGTCCGGGGCGAGGATAATGAATTCTTCGCCGCCGAAACGCGCCAGGCAATCAACCTCGCGGATATGTTTGGCGATGAGGGAGGTTACCTTGACAAGCATTTCATCACCCACCAGATGACCATAGGTGTCATTTACCCTCTTGAAATGATCGATATCCACCAGCAGCATGGCCAGCGGCTGGCCATGACGCCGGCTGCGGGCCAGCTCTTCGCTCAGTCTGATGTTCAGCAGCTGCCGGTTGTAGAGGCCGGTAAGCGGGTCGTTGTAGACCAGCTCTTCCAGACGTTTGGCCATGTTGTACATGGTTTGGCTCAGCAGATTGAATTCGTCGCTGCATCGGTTGACCGGCTTGTCAATCTCAAAGTTGCCCCTGGCTATTTTCAAGGCGGTTTTTTCCAGTCTGAGCAGGGGTCTGGTGATCATGGCTGTAAGCAGGATGGTGATGATGAAGGCGCCGGCAAAACCTATCAGCAGAGTGATCCCTATCTTTCTGTTTAAGGTGACGACTTTTTCGGCTATTTCAAGCTGCGAGTAGCCGAGGATAACAGAGCCGAGGCTGTTTTCCCCCGCGCTGATGGGCGCCGTGATTTCCGCGATGATTTCATTGTTTGCATCCCGGTAATGGTGATTGGTGTCCTGCTTTTCCAGGAAATACGATTTTTTAATGGTTTCAGGCGGATAGATGCTATCGACCTGCGACGGGTTATCAGAAACAAGCACCTTGTGGCCGGTGTCGACAATGACCACATGCCGGACGTTATCATGATGCATGGCCACCTCTATCTGGCCCCGCAGGGACGACAAATCGTTATCGGCGAGGGCCTTGACGGAGAAGGCGGCCATGCTCTGAGCAAGTTCCTTGCCGTGATTGTGGTTTTTTTCGTGCAGCGACTCTTCGGATTGCCTGATGATGATGTAGCCGGTGGTCAGTTGGCAGGCAAAGACCAGCAGGGAGATGGAGAAGATAAGTTTTAAGCGACAGTTAAGTTTCATAGTGACGGACGTTTTTATCTGACAGATGATCGCTTCTCTTTATCACGGTCGCCGGGATGGCGGGTCGGGATTTTACCGTTCGGCATCTTCCGGTCATTTCCGGCGTGTGCATATCTTAACTCCAGTATCTTAAATATGTGGGCAAGGCAGGGAATTGCAGAGGAAGATCATTGCCGTGACTATATCGTATGCAGTCCAACCATGGGATATGGTAAATTGTCGCAGGAAGTTTCTCGGAAGGGGGTGGTGCAGCATTGCTGGCAGGGGGAAGTATGGGGGGGCTGCCCCCATGACGCGGCAAAACGTTCCAGCGTGGGAGGGGGCGGCTGTTGCTTGCAAAAGTTGATGAACTCGTAAAAAGTCGGCGATAAAGCCCAGATGGCTAACCAGCATGGCTGGACCAGGCTGGCCAGCCTCACCGAACCATAAAAGTCCGGCGCTCCGGCATGGTCAGTTTCGAGCACCGTCGACTTTCATATAAAGTAACAAAATTCGATATACAAGGCGTAGTGTATTTTTGAGAGCGAGGCTATACATGTGGTATGCCGAACGAACAAAAATGCGCTACAACGCAGTAGATCGGATTTATGCCCTTCAGGGTATTTTTTACGACGCCATCAAAGTTCAGCAGCATTCTTCAAGCATGTAATGCTTGCCGTCCACAGAGACGAAATGAACCAGATCAAGCTTCGGCAGACCGGCGATTTTCCAGGCCTTCATCGGATCGATAAATTCTTCATTCACGCAGTTCCGCGGCTCATGGATGTTTTTGCAGACATAATTTAAAATCGGAAATGCTTGAAATTTTTTATAATATTTCCGCATAAATTCAATTATTTCAAACTGCTCGTCATCAAGGGCGGCAAACCCCTCGCGTCTGGCCAGCTCCATGGCGACATTTTTATCCCAGTCATCCTGCTTGACTAGAAAGCCCTCGTCGTCCAGCTGGATCTTTTTTCCTGCACATTGTATTTCAGTCATAATATTTTCTCCTGGGCTCCTTGTCCGAAAGTCGATTGGTTGATTGGTTGATTGATTATGGACGAAAATGTTGTCAGCCTTTTCCTCAACCAATCAACCGGTTACTTATTGAGCAGAGCAGGGGCGGGAATCAAGTCAGCGCGATGCCGCGCGCGTTTTCCCAGAGTCCGTGAATATTGCACAGAGAGGAGGCGACCAGAATTCCCGGTTTAGTTATTTTTATGGTCGCCGTCACTGTATGATGGGTATGGACGCCCCCCTCATTTGCCCCGGCTGCCGACTCACCATGGGCGCTGAACTCAAAATTGCCGACCTGGGCGATGAATTTTTCTCCCTCCGGCTTAAAGAAAAGCTGTATCCAGCGGATATGATGCTCGGTGGTATTGGGGTGAGCGATCTCTTTTCCTATTGAGACGGTCACCTGGAAGTTCTCGTTGGCTTTTACCCCATCCGGACACTCGATGACCGGCACATGTTTTTCGCTTTTCCAGTCCGCGGATTGATAAAATTCTCCTATTTTTGTCATGTTTTCCTCCTGATCTATTTTGTCGAAAGGTTGATGATGAAACTGCTCAGGTTGTTTAGGCTGTATTCTGTCACTCTGTCGGGACCGCGGGGAAACCAACACCTCCCTGTCCGCCTGGACGTCTACAGACTAAACACCTGACTCATTAATACTGATCACCCAGGATGTTCTTTTTGAGCTGGGCTATTTCAAGGCCCAGGGCGACACATTGTTTGTTGTCCATGCAGGCATCCGCATCGTTTAGTTCCAGAAAATGTTTGAGCTCGTGTTTGTCCTTTTTCAGGTCTACCACCCAGACGTTCTTTTGTTTGTCGAAATCAACGGCAACATCGATTCCGCACTTGCCGATATCGGGGTAAATCTCGGTAATCTTTCTACAGAGTTCATCTTTGTCATGCATGAGAAGTTCCTCCTGTGAATGTGCGAACTCCGGCGCATCTGTTTTGTCTGCCGGAGTCAGAAGAGCGTATTTGCATCTTTAAAATTGTTTAATATTCAAAAAATGTGCCATTTGTGAAAGTCTGGCGGTTTTCCGGGGTAAAACGGCAACCCCGGAGGTGGTGCGGTCCACCCATTGCGGAGCAATTGATTTACGGAAATTTGTGTGTCTGGCATGGTTCTTGATGAGAGTATTAACAGTGAAGAGAATTGGTGTCGGCGAGGAACGGTGTGCTGCAATCCGGATTGAATTGAAAAAAAACCCGCAAAGGAGAGGGTAATGGAAAATACAAACTATAAAAATATTCTGGATAGGACATTCATGCTTCTGGAGCAGGCAATTGCCGAGAAAAAGGCGGAGCAGGGCGCCCCGGAATACAATAGGGAGTTTTATGATACGGAGAAGAAATTGCTGAAGAAAGCCGGCAATCAGCAGGCCCCGAAAGGCTGATAAAGATGGCGGGCGTTCATGTAAAATTTTCATTTTCATATGAATACGATGAGGACTTAAATGATGGCCAAAATAGCAATTGTCATCGCAGACATGTTTGAGGATTGTGAGTATATACAGCCGGCTGCGGCGTTTAAGGAGAACGGACATGCTGTCATTCATGTCGGGTTGAAGTCCGGCGAATGCGTGAAAGGGGAAAAGGAACAGACCCCGGTCGTGATTGATGCCGCGGCCGCCGATGTAAAGCCCGCGGATTATGATGCCCTCTTTATTCCGGGGGGCTATTCGCCCGATAAGTTGCGAACCGATGCTGATGTGATACGTTTTGTCAGGAGCTTCATGAAGGACGGAAAGCCTGTTTTTGTCATCTGTCACGGCCCGCAGCTGCTCATTACCGCCAGTGTCCTGGCGGGCAGGAAAGTTACCGGCAGTAAATCCATTATCCAGGATATAGCAAATGCCGGCGGCATTTTCACTGACAGGGAGGTGGTGATCGACGGGAATTTGATTTCGAGCCGAAACCCGCGGGATCTGCCCGCATTCTGCACTGCCTGCCTTGAAATGTTGTCATAAGGACTTCACGTCAAGCCGCCCAAAAAACGTTGTCCTTCCGGGCCCCGTCTTTATGGTGCTCCTGCCGCACCCGCGGGTTTATCTCATTTCCCGCAACTCTTTTATTTAGGGGGCCTTGCCGCCATTTCCCGCCTGCTCGCTGGCCGGGAGGGTGTTTCCTTCTCAGCGGACGAGTCGTTTGCACAGGGCGCGGTCAAGAGAGAATTTGCCGCTGCCGCCGATCAGCAGCGCGCCGGCCAAGCCGAGAAGCAGCAGATGGTACTCGAAGCCTTCTCCCTGCTGATTGCCGTACCAGTTCATGAAAAATCCGTTCCGCACATGGTTCATGAACATGCAGACCGCCATGGCAAATCCCAGCCCCAGCGCCCATATTCGGCTGAAGAACCCGACTATCAACAGTAGAGAACCGGCACATTCGACAAACATGAGCAGCATGACGGACCAGGCGGGAAAGCCTGTTTCGGCAAAGAGCTGGATGGTTTTGGCCGGCCCCGGGCCGCCGAACCAGCCGAAAACCTTCTGTGCTCCATGGGGGAAGATAACAATACCCAGAGCCACCCGGTTGCAGAGTTGCGCCGGACTGTCATTGGTCTCGATCAGGTATTTTGTGAACATGGGAAATCTCCTTTTCCGTTGTTGTGTTTCGTTTTGTCTCTCATTACTGCCGGACAGGATATCGTCCCGTTTCGCAGGATATGACGACGCCTCCCCGGGTCATTATACCGGTAATTCGCAAATGCATTTCACTACCCATGCCCGCCTCCGTGGCTGTTTTTTGTTTATTTTTGCATGTCCTGCCTGGCTGGATTAATGATTCCCTGTTGCGCGGGAGCGGAGGGTAAGGAAACCGATTGATCCGGGGTCCCTTGGTTTTTCAGCAGGCAAAGGGCATATGCTGACTGATAAGAGCAAAATGTCTGCCATGCTGATTTTTTTTTCTCACCGCTATCAACAGGAGAGCTGGTGGCGGTCCATGGCTGCTATTTATTTTCCTCGACTGGCATGCTGCTTGCTCAAGCAGGGGGGAAAGAGATTTCACCCATAACCTGATGGCGAAAACATATGTCCAGAGATGAAAAAGATGGTTGCGCTATTGTGGCGTTTATCGATAAGCGGGGCCACGGCACCCATGCCAATATTGTCCGCACCATCGACGCCCTGCGGAAAATGGGGCACCGGTCCGGCGATATCAACGGCGAGGGGGACGGCTGCGGCATTGTGACGGACATTCCGCGGGAGATCTGGGCCAAACGGCTTGCCGGTCTCGGCCTGAGCCCGCACCTTGCCGAATCGGCTCATTTTTTTGTCGGCCATCTGCTGCTGCCCTCACCAGTCAGGTCTCAGGCCAGGCAGATCATGGCCCGGGCCCTGCAGCTTTTTACCCAGCACAAGATCGATCTGCTCACCGAGTGGGTCGGCAATAGCAGCGATGACCAGCTGGGGCCGCGCGCCAGGGCCGATGCCCCGCTTTTCTGGCAGATAGGCGGCATGATACAAAACGGCAGCCGCATGGCGCCGCGCAAACGGCTTTTCCGCCTGCAGCTCGAGATGGAAAAACAGATTCCGGAGATTCATACCGCCTCCTTGAGTCTTGATACCGTGGTATACAAGCTGCAGGGGCTGCCGGATCTGCTGTCCCGGGTCTATCCGGAGCTGCGCGATGAGGATATGCGCTCGGTTATGACCCTTGGCCATGGCCGCTACTCAACCAACACCCTGCCCACGGTGACCAGGTCGCAACCCTTTTCCCTGCTCGGCCATAACGGCGAGATCAACACCATCGAACGGCTACGCAGCATCGGCCGGACCCTCGGCATCGAGCCGGTGCCCGGCGGCAGCGATTCCCAGGACCTGAACCGGCTCATCGAGGGGCTGGTCAACCTCTATGACTTTGATCTCATCGAGGCCGTGGAGATGGTTTTTCCGGCCATCCACAGTGAAGCTGAGCGGTATACGGCCGAGCTCCGGCAGCTGTATGCCTTTTACCGTTGGTTTTTACCCTGTTCCGCCCAGGGGCCGGCCGCGGTGCTGGCCCGCTGCGGCGATGTGTGTCTGGGCAGCGTCGATGCCATGGGGCTGCGGCCCCTGTGGTTCGGGGAAAGCGATTACACCTATTTTCTCTCCTCGGAAAAAGGGGTGGTGGAACTCGAACATGTGATGGGTGACCCGCGCCCGCTGGCGCCGGGAGAAAAAATCACCATTACCGGCGGGTTGGGCAAAGCGGCGGAGGTGCTCGACTATGGCGCCATCCAGCAGCGGCTGGTGAAACTGTTCGGCGGCCGGCGGGACGCCAAATATCTGCGCGCCCTGCACCACACCCTGCCCGTTGCCGCGAAGAAGGCGAGTGGGGAAAATGACAGGGAGTGCCCGGAGATGCTGCCTCGGGGCGCCGACTCTTTTTTGCGTCTTACCGCTCCGGCATGCCTCGCGGCGTTCGGCTGGCGCGACTACGAATTTTCCATGCGCCGGCGGGTGGCCCGGGAGGGCAGGGAAGTCATCGGTTCCATGGGCTATACCGGGCCGCTTGCCCCGCTTGTTCCCCTGTCGTTGCCCAACATCGCCGATTACTGTAAGGAAAACGTGGCCGTGGTCACCAATCCGGCCATTGACCGGGAACGGGAGGCGGAACACTTCTCCACCATGGTGATGCTTGGCCGCAGGCCCTCCGGCCATGGGGAAAAAACAGCGGGACCCCTGGGGCTTGAGCTGGGCAGCCCGTTGCTGCTGGGGGCAGGCGCCCTGGCCGGGCTGGTCTCCACTGAAGAATGCCGGCGGATCAGCCGCACATACAACACCAGCCTTTTTGAGGATGTCATTGATTTTTTCACCTGCCAGCAGCGGGACCGGGGCCTGGTGCGGATACTCGACGCTACCTTTGTCCCGGCCGCCGGCCTGACCCCGGCCCTGGAACAGCTGGCCGTTGAAGCCGAAAGGGCGGTGGATGAGGGCGCCCTGCTGCTGGTGCTTGATGATTCGGCAAGTTTTGCCGGAGACCGGGTGTTTATCGATCCCGGTCTGCTGGTCGCCTATCTGCAGGAGTTTCTGATCAAGACCGGTCTGCGGCGCGAGGCGAGCCTGGTCGTGCAGTCCGGGGCCATCCGCAATCTCCATGACCTGATGTTCGTGCTGGGGCTCGGCGCGGACGCGATCCATCCCTATCTGTTGTGGCGGGTTTCCGCCGGGTTCGCCGAGGCGGAGCTCTCTTCTTCCCAAGTCACTGCCCACACCTTTGCCGTGTTGCAGAAAGGCATGGAAAAAGTGATGTCCACCATGGGCATTCATGAGATCTGCGGCTATGGCCGGATTTTTTCCGCCATCGGCCTGCGTTCCGATCTGGCCGCCATCATGCGGCTGACAAATTTCTGCGCCTCCGACACGGCGGGTCTTGGTCTTGCAGCCTTGGCGGAGATGGCGGCGCAGCGCCATGCCCGGGCGGTTGCGCTTGATGATGCCGCGATTTTCAAAGAGCCGGAGCGCAATCCCCGGGTCGGCCGCATCATCAGAAATACGGCCCTGGCCAAAACAGGCTATGTGGAGATGGCAACGGAGCTGGCCAGGATCGCCGAGGAAATGCCCACCGCTATCCGCCATCTGCTGCGGGTCAACGACGCCCCCCCGGACCGCCAACTGACCATGGATGAGGTGGACATCTCGGTGGGGAGCCACGCCATGCCGCTGGTCATTGCCGCCATGTCCTTCGGCTCCCAGGGAGAAAGCTCGTTTCGCACCTATGCCGAGGCGGCGCTGAAGGCCAACATCATCGGCATGAACGGCGAGGGCGGCGAGATCCCGGACATGCTCGGCCGCTACCGGCAGAACCGCGGCCAGCAGATCGCCTCCGGCCGGTTCGGCGTCTTCATCGATTTTCTCAACTCCGCGGATTATCTGGAAATCAAGATCGGCCAGGGGGCCAAGCCGGGCGAAGGCGGGCATCTGCCGGGCAGCAAGGTCTCCGACATGGTGGCCCGGGCTCGCCACTGCAAACCGGGCATCACCCTGATCTCGCCTTCCAACCACCATGATATCTATTCCATTGAGGACCTGGCCCAGATCATCACCGAACTGAAAACCGCCAGTCCCGGGGCGAAAGTTTCGGTCAAGATCCCGGTGACCGGCGGCGTGGGCACCATTGCGGTGGGCATTGCCAAGGCCGGGGCGGATATTGTCAACATCAGCGGCTACGAGGGCGGCACCGGGGCGGCCCGGGAACATGCCAAACGGTTTGTCGGCCTGCCCGTGGAGATCGGGGTGAGCGAGGCGCATCGCGCCCTGGTCCAATCCGGTTTGCGGGCCGGTATCGAGATCTGGGCCGACGGCGGCCTGCGCAGCGGCGACGATGTCCTGAAAATGATCCTGCTCGGCGCCAACCGGGTGGGGCTCGGCACCGTTGCCCTCATGGCCATCGGCTGCATCAGCTGCCGGCAGTGCCATCTGGACCGCTGCCCCAGGGGCATATCCTCCCGGCTGCGGACCAGGGAGGAGGCGGTCGCCAGGGGGCTGAAAGGATTTGTGCCCCGGGTTGTCGAGGAGGAGGCGGAAAACCTGACGCGGCTGCTGAAAGCCATCGGCGATGAGCTGCGCCTGGGCACCGCGGGCCTGGGCGAAACGCGACTGCAAAATCTGGTGGGCAGGAGCGATCTGCTGCGCCAGTACCGGCTGCGGGACAGACTTGATGTGACCGATATTCTGCGCCGGCCCGGCCCCGCCCCCGAGACCGGCCGGCATGCCGGGGTGCAGATCATCAGAAAGCCTCTCAGCTATCTGACCAGGCTGATCTCCGATCTGACCATGGAACGGTTTGCCCAGGGGGAGACCCTGGTCCATTTTGCCGAAGAGGAGGTGCGCAGCACCGACCGGGCCGTGGGTACCTATCTTGCCGGGGCCCTGGCCCGCAATGACGCCGGCTCCTCCGGGCCGCGGCGCAAGGCTGTGCTGCGGCTTGGTTCCTCGGTGCCGGGCAACGGGCTGTGCGCCTTCGGCAGCGCGGGTCTTGAGGTGATTGTCGAAGGCGGCTCCCAGGACGGGGCGGCCAAGGGCTGCATGGGCGGGCTGCTGGGCGTATTCAAGGGTCAGAACCTGCTGGGCCGATATATTGACGGCTCCACGGGCAAGAGCTTTGCCTACGGGGCCATGGGCGGGCTGCTCATGGTCCAGAACATGGCGGATTCCCGGGCCTGCGTGCGCATGTCAGGTGCGGATGTGGTGTTCGGCGGGAGGATTTCCGGACCGGTGCATGACGAATTGGGCAATCTGGCCAGCCGGGCCCATCTGAAAGGCTTTGCCTTTGAATATATGACCGGCGGCCGGGCCGTGGTTCTCGGCGACCCGGGCCCGTGGATCTGCGCCGGCATGACCGGCGGCGTCATTTACCAGTGTCTCTATCCCGAATACGGCTTTGACCGGGAGTCGCTGATAAGAAGGCTGTCGCGCAGCGCCGGTGTGACCATCAGCCAGGTGGGCAAAGAGGGGATCAACGATCTGCATGAGCTGCTGGGCCGGTATATTGCCGAACTGGAAAGGACCTTTCAGCTGGAGGAGGCGCGGGAAGTGACCGGGATCCTGCATGAGGCGGCTGGCCGCTTCCTCGTGATCCGGCCCAAGCCGCTGCGGCCGGTGTCGGCGGAATGAATGGGGAAGGCATAAGGCCTAAGGGGGTGGAGGGGTGGGTTTCAGGCCCGTACGGCGGGTTTGCCATCCTTGAGCGCCAATAATGGCCGGTACGGGCGGTTCGCGAACCGCCCTGTCCAGGAGGGATTTGATGAAAGAAGCGCTGTTTTACGAAAAAGCCGAGGAAAACAAGGTGTTGTGCCGATTGTGTCATCATCACTGCCTGATCAGCAATGGCAGGCGCGGCCTGTGCGGGGTGCGGGAAAACCGGGACGGGGTTCTTTATTCCATGGTCTACGGCAAGGTGGTGGCCGAGCATGTCGACCCGATTGAAAAAAAACCGCTCTTCCATTTTCAGCCCGGCTCCACCTCCTACTCCATTTCCACGGTGGGCTGCAATTTCCGCTGCGAGCATTGTCAGAATTATGAAATTTCCCAGTATCCGCACACCCACGGGGCCGATATCGCCGGACAGGACATGACTCCGGACGCTATCGTGGCCTCGGCCCGCCAGGCGGGCTGCCGCAGCATCAGCTATACCTATGTGGAGCCGACCATCTTTTATGAGTTCGCCCATGACTGCGCGGTATTGGCCCGGCAGGGTGGGCTGGCGAATGTCTTTGTCAGCAACGGCTACATGGGCCACGAGGTGGCCCGGTCCCTGGCCGGCGTGCTGGATGCTATCAATATCGACATCAAGGCGTTCACCGAGAAATTCTACCACCAGGTCTGCAAGGCGCGGCTGGCCCCGGTGCTGGAAAATGTCCGCCTGCTGCATGAGCTGGGCGTCTGGGTGGAGATCACCACCCTGATTATTCCCGGCTGGAACGATTCCCCTGATGAACTGCGCGACATCGCCCGTTTCATCAAGGGGGTGGACCCGGCCATACCCTGGCATGTTACGGCCTTTTATCCGACTTACAAGATGCTGGACCGGCTGCCCACCCCGCCGCCGCTCTTGCTGCAGGCCAGGGATATCGGTTATGCGGAGGGGCTGCGCTTTGTCTATTGCGGCAACATTACCGGCGCAGGCGGGGAGAACACCGTCTGCCCGGCGTGCCGCGCCACGCTGATCAAAAGGGTCGGCTACCGGATCGCCGACAATTTGCTGGTTGAGGGGTGCTGCCCCTTCTGCCAGGAGATGATTCAAGGGGTCTGGCAGTAACAACCGGGAAATCACTGCAACTTTCTTATAAAAAACGGAGGCCATATTATGGGGCAACACAGGGAAGCGATTAAAATGGCGATCAAGGATGAGTTTCTCGGCCGCTTCAGAAGCATGAAAGCCAAGGCCGGAGACGTGCTGCCCGTGGGCTGGCTCTATGATGATTTTATGGCGAACCTGAACGACAAGGAACAGAAGGCCTTGGAGGAGATCATCAACGAAATGATCCGGGAAGGATTAATAGAGTATGTCGGCGGGCCAAGGCCGACCTATGCGGTGACCCAGAAAGGGCTGGATATTTTGTGCTGACCGGCAGCGCAACAGGGAGTGGATAATGAATAATTTAATGATTGAACGGATGGTGGAACTGAGCAACAGGGTGGGGTTTCTCTTCATCGCCACGGCTGATGGAAACGGCATGCCGCACATGGCCAGTGCGCGGCGGGCGGAATACATGGCAGGCGGCCTCTTTGCCGTCACCGAGTGGTTCTGCCCCGGCACCGTTGCCAATCTGCGGGAAAATCCCCGTCTGTCTATCGTGGTCTGGGACAGCACCAGCGATACGGGCTACCAGCTGATCGGTGAATCGGAAAGGATTGAAGAGGTGGCCATGCTGGACGGCTTCGAGGCCGGGCGAATCGAGACAACCCCCGTGCCCCAGATCGAACGCAGGTTGATCGTGCGGGGCAGGGAGGTCTTTGAGTTCAGGCAGCGGCCGCACAGCGACACGCCGGTGCGGTAAGCGACAAGCGGCCAGCAGGTCAGGCCCTCCCTTCCTTGACATGGGCGAACTCCCTGTAGATGTCCCGGACTCTGGTGCGCAGACTTTTCAGCTTGCGGGACTCCTCCACGGGCAGCCAGCGGGGTTCGCTGATGGCATAGATGCTCTTGTGCATATCGTCTATGGCCGATTCGGTGACATTGCACCACTCGTCGTTGCAGATGTGGGACATCTCCCTGGCCTCCTTGAGTTCAGCCTCAAGGATGTCGAGGCTTTTTTCGAGATTCTTCATGAAATTCTTATGGGCTACGAGCATGCTGTCTTCCATATCTTTCTGTTTAAGCATAATGTTTCTCCTTGAGGGTTTAGGATTTTAAGCCGGGGGTTTCATTCGGCGGGATTGCATCCCCCGTCATTGCGGATGGTGGGCGCCTTCTTGACTCACATGCGTTCCGCCTCAGGATGTCGAGGGTCTTCTTGAGTTCCTCCTCCATGATGCAGAGATTTTTTTCGATATTTGTCATAAAGTCCTGATGGGCAATGAGCATGGTATCTTCCATATTTTTCTGTCTGGGCATTAAGTCTCTCCTTGATGGTCGAGGATTTGTCAGAATGCCGGGCTGGCCCGGCAGACCTCCCGTTGTTCATTTAAAGGGGGAAAAGTAAAAATGGACTTTCTAAAAAGTCTTGATGTGTTAGGTGGATATGCAAGATAGGTGCCGTGGTGTAAGGAAAAAAATGAGAGTTGATTTCGTGTGATACACAGGCAATGACTGCTGTTAGCCGGCTTCGGGGAAAGTGCTGATTTCCCTTATTGTCCTTTCTTTTCGGACAAGGTGTCCGTCCGGGCAAGAATATAACCATAGTAAAATAAGATGAACCATGCATCCGGAGCCACCGGATCATTTCATGTTTCGGCGCCCGGGTGGAACCGGTTGACCACGGCAGGCGCAGGCGCAAATGGGAGTAAATGATGAAAATAAATGAGACACTGCCCCTGGTCCGGCAACTCATGCTGGATTTCGCCAAGCGGACCGGGTTGTCGCCGCTTGGCGCCATGCCGCGCCGCTATCTGTGGACCGACGCCTTTGCCGTCTGCAACTTTCTGGTGCTGTACCGGCAGAGCGGCGAGGAGACATTCAAGGCGCTCGCCTTGAATCTGGTGGATCAGGTGCACGCGGTCCTCGGCCGCCACCGGCCGGACGATTCCCGCAGCGGCTGGATCAGCGGCCTGGATGAGGCGCAAGGCAGAGCCCACCCCACGGCAGGGGGGTTGCGCATCGGCAAGAAGATGAATGAGCGGGGACCTGGCGAGCCGGTTAATGCCGAGCTTGAATGGGAACAGGACGGGCAGTACTATCATTATCTGACTAAATGGATGCATGCCTTAAATCAGGTCGGCACCGTCACCGCTGATCCGATTTACCATGTCTGGGCCAAGGAGCTGGCCAGGGCGGTGCATGCCGCCTTTGTCACTGACCTGGGCGGCCGGGGGCATATCCGCTGGAAGATGAGTATCGACCTCTCCCGGCCGCTGGTGCCGTCCATGGGCCACCATGACCCCCTGGACGGCTTCATTACCTGCCATCAGCTCATGGCCTGCGGGCCGCTGGGCGTCGGAGACGAGGCGCACCAGCCGGATCTCCGCCGGGAAACCGGGGAGCTTGAGGAGATCTGCCGGGGCCGGAATTGGGCCACCAATGACGCGCTGGGCATCGGTTGTCTGTTATGCAGCGCCCTGCAGACAGCCCACCTGATCGCTGCTGGCTATTTTGCCCAGCATGAGCTGCTGCAAGCCATGCTTGAGGACGCCCTTTCCGGGCTGCAATCCTTTGCAGGCAGGCATGACCCGGCGCTGCCCGCGAACTACCGGCTGGCCTTCAGGGAACTGGGGCTTTCCATCGGGCTGCACGCCGCGGCGCGGCTGCAGGGGCTGCTTACGGAAATACCGGCCCGATTTACCGGGCGTGACCGATTGTCCGCGGTGCTGGCGCAGCTGCTGCGCTACAGCTCCCTTGCCCGGACCATCGAGAAGTTCTGGCTTGCCGGCCCAAGCAGAGAGGGTGCGGCCTGGACCGAACATGCCGACATCAATATGGTCATGCTGGCCACCAGCCTGGCCCCGGACGGCTTTCTGCGCATCTGCGCAAGATGATCGTCCCGCAAGACATAACCAAAAAAATGATAACCCGCGTCTTGTGAAGATCCTTATTTCCTTGGCCCGGGAAGGGGAAAAAATCAGAAATCGGCAGGCCCCGGAGTGGTGTAATTTCGTCTCCGCCGGCCCTGTCCGGCATGAGAAGAAGAAACAGGCAAAGGGTCATGAGGCAGCCCTGGTTCTTCTCTGCCCATGAGGTTGATTTCATGCCGGCAATCCCGCTTGCTTGAAGCTGAGCCCTCTTCCGGGGAAGAGGGCAAAGGAATAATCAGGGATGCTTCAGGTCTTGCGCGCGAAAAGTTTTGGCGGTGGCAGATCAAGATTTTGCAGGCTTTTGCTCAGCTCCCTGATGTCGGTAAGTTCCACCAGGGTATCCGCGTAATTCTCAAGTCCGGTTTTGGCCTTGGCAGCCATGCTGGCCGCCGCGGGGTATCTGCCGTTTGCAAGAAGGACATAAGTCCCGGCCGCCCGGATCAGGGCCTGAAGCGCCTGCCGTCTGCGTCCGGCCGCCTTTTTCCAGATCCCTTCCAGCCGTTCGTGCACCTCAAAAAACAGTCCGTAATTCCACAGGATCAAGGCTTGGGCAAACGGGTCGGCAACGTTGTTTTCAGCCATCAGGCTGACAGCCAGCCGGTAGCGGTCAACCCTTTCCCTGACATAGGCATGGTAAGCCGAGGCGAGGGGGCGGTCCAGGTAGTTGGTGGCGAGATCAATGACCGGATCAATCTCCATCCGTTCCAGGGTTGTCATCAGTGCCCTGGCCAGGGTATTTCGGATATCGCGGGCCAGCCGGTCGTTATCCGGATCAAAGCGTCTGCCGTTCTTCACGATTTCACATCGGCCTCCCCGTTTTCTCTCCTCAGTCGTTTAGAGACACCGGCTTGGTTTGTTGCGCCATAGCCGTTCTTGCCATATATCTTTATCCAGCAAGGGCTGGGAGAAGTCAAGAACCCGCTGTGGATTTTCCGTCAACGGCGCCTGGTTCGCGGTCATGGCCCGAAGCAGGTCTATTACTTATTGACAGGCGTTCATTTCTTCCGTAAGCTCGGCACAGGGGCTAATTGTGGACAGCTTAGGAATATGATCAAAGTCAATAAAAATATATCCATTCTGGATCTGGTTGAGTGTCTCTCCATTGCCATGGACCTGATCAGCCCGTCCATGTCCAACCACCAGCGGAGGGTCGGCTATATCGCCCAGAAACTGGCGGAAGAGGCGGGGATATCGGGTGCTGATCTGAACAGCGTGCTTGTCGCCGGGTTTCTCCATGACTGCGGCGCCTTTTCCCTGGACGAGCGCAATCTTGCCATGGAATTTGAGTTGAGCGCGCCCTCCGCCTTCCTGCACCGGCATGCCGAGGCAGGGTATCATCTGCTGCGCAGGTTCCCGCCCTTTCACGAGGTGGCGAGGTTTATCCGTTTTCACCATCTGCCCTGGAATCACGGGGCAGGCAATACCTATCGCGACCGGGATGTGCCCCTCTGCTCGCACGTCCTGCATCTGGCCGACCGGATCGACGTGCTGATCGACAAAAAACGCCATATTCTCTGCCAGCCCAAGGAAATTGTCAAAAAGATCGCGGGCAGCGCCGGAACGCTCTTTGCCCCGCAGCTGGTGGAGGCCTTCCGCGTCCTGGCGGAAAAGGAATGCTTCTGGCTGGATATCGCCGATATCGATTCCGGCAATTTGTGGGGGGCTTATTCCGGCTTTGGGCGTATCATGGGCGATTATGACTCCCTGCTCGGCATGACCAGTATTTTCAGCCAGATTATCGACTTCCGCAGCAGATTCACGGCCACCCACTCCAGCGGCGTATCCGCCAGCGCCGTTATCCTGGCCCGGCTGCTGCACATGAGCGAGGACGACTGCTTCATGATGAAGATCGCCGGCAATCTGCACGATCTGGGTAAGCTTGCCGTGCCGACAAAGATTCTGGAAAAACCGGGCAAACTGAGCGACGAGGAATTCTGTATCATCAGAACCCATACCTATTATACCTACAAGACGCTGAAGAGATTCCGCGAGTTCGACATGATCAGCCGCTGGGCCGCCCATCATCATGAGCGGCTCGATGGCAAGGGTTATCCCTTTCACAAGAGAGGGGAGGACCTTACCCTTGGTTGTCGCATTATGGCAGTGGCGGATGTCTTCACCGCCATCACGGAGGAAAGGCCATATCGGCCGGGAATGGATGACAGCCAGGCGATCCGGGTTCTGCGCAACATGGTGGACAGCCGGGCCCTGGACCCTGACATCGTTCAGACCCTGCTGGATAATTTTAGCGAGTTCGGCCAGGTCAGGCGCATGGTGCAGCAGGAGGCCTTCAGCGAATACCGGGAGTTTGAGCAGCATCTGGTCAATTTCTGATCCCCCTCCACCCCGGCCTGCCGCCGGCACGTCCTGTTCCGGGTTGCCTTCCGGCATTATCTCTATCACAAGCGGTGGCGCATGCGTACCTTACTGAAAGCTGTTTTTCTTAAAAATGCAGCATTTAAAATCGCCTTCATTTATGCCTGTTTCTCCGCCCTGTGGATACTCTTTTCCGATCAGATCCTGTTGTTCTACATCAAGGAAGTGGAAATCCTTACCAGAATACAGATATTGAAAGGTTGGGTTTTCATCACCGTTACCGCGCTTATCATTTTTTACCTCCTGCGAAAGGAACTGACCAGACTGAAACACTCGGAAGAGCAGTTACGGGAGAGCGAACGCCAGCTCTTTACCCTGATGGCCAATCTGCCCGGCATGGCCTACCGCCGCCGCAATGATGAACAATGGACCATGATCTTCGCCAGTAACGGCAGTCTTGGCCTGACCGGCTACCAGCCTGTTGATTTGATGGACAATCGGGCCATTGCCTACCATGAGCTCATTCATCCCGACGACCGGCAGGGCGTCTGGGAAAAAGTACAGCAGGCCCTGGTCCAAAAACAGGGTTTTCAGTTAATCTATCGTATTACAACGGCAACAGGCCAGGAGAAATGGGTGTGGGAGCAGGGGCTGGGAATTTTTGGCGAGGAACCCCGCCTCCCGGTCCTGGAAGGATTCATCACCGATATTACCGCGGAAAAGCAGGCCGAGGAGAGACTCCATCTTCGCCGCGCCCATCTTGAGGAGTTGGTAAAACAACGAACCCAATCCCTGGAACAGGAAGTCATGGAAAGGCAGAGAGCGGAAAAAAGGTTCCGCGACCTGTTGGAAAGCGCGCCGGACGCCATGGCCCTTGCCGACAGCAGGGGCAGGATTGTCCTGGTGAACAGGCAGATGGAGGCCCTGTTCGGCTACGGACGCGATGAGTTGCTTGGTAGAGATATCGAGATGTTGATTCCGGAACGCTTCCGGGAAAGACACCACAAACACGTGGAAGCTTTTTTTGCCTCCCACCGGGCCAGGCCGATGGGTGTCGGGCTTAATATCTATGGGCTGCCGAAAAACGGCAGGGAGTTCCCGGCCGACATCAGCCTGAGCCCCCTTGAGACAAGAGAAGGCCTCTTTGTCCTGGCCGACATCAGGGACATCACGGAACGCAAGCAGGCCGAGGAGAAGATCACAAAGAGTTATTATTTTGAAAGCACCATCAATTCCGTCCTGAATATCTCGCTCGAGCCTCTTTCCCTTGAGGAGCAGCTGGTTGACATCCTTGATGCGATCCTGGCCATCCCCTTGCTGAGCTTGCAGAAAATGGGCAGCATTTACCTGGTTGAAGACAAGCCCGAGCTGCTGGTCATGAAGGCCCATCGGGGCTATGATGATGCGGTGCTGGCCGAATGCGCCAGGGTGCCCTTCGGCACCTGCCTGTGCGGCAAGGCGGCGGAAACATCCACCCCGGTATTTGCCGACTGCCTTTCGGCCTGCCATAGATGCTATCATGGGGTTTTCCCGCACGGCCATTACAGCATTCCCATCGTTTCCGGCCATAACGTTCTCGGCGTCCTGAATCTGGTTTTGCAGGCAGGGCACAAGAGAGACGAAAAGGAGGAGGAGTTTCTTTCTTCAATCGCCGCCACCCTGGCCGGCATTATCGTCCGGAACAAGACGGAAGCGGAAAAAAACAGGCTGCAAAAACAGCTCATTGAGGCAGAAAAGTTCTCAGCCCTCGGCAGGATGATGGCAGGGGTGGCCCATGAAATACGCAACCCGCTGACCGCGCTGGGAGGTCTTACCCGCAGACTGGACAAAAGGATTCCCGAGCAGACCAAGGAGAAGGAATATACAAAGGTGATCGTCTCGGAGAGCGCCAGGCTGGAGAGGATTTTGAAAAGTGTGCTGACCTTGACCAGAGAGGTGAGCCTCCAGATGGAGGAAAACGACATTCAGGAGATCATCGATGAATCGCTACGGTTTTTTGCTGCTTCGATTGCGGGAAAATCGCTGCGGATCAGGAAAACGTTCGCCGACCCGCCCCCGGTTCTCATGGCCAGGGAAGAGGCGCGCGAGGTGATTGACAACCTCCTGTCAAACGCCCTTTATGCTGCCCCGGCCGGCGGCACAATCTCCATCGTCACCGGGACGGAATATTTCGTGGAAAAGAACTATGTGACGGCCAGGATAACCGACTCGGGGGCGGGCATCAGCGAGGACAAGCTCAATATGATATTTGAGCCCTTTTTCACCACCAAACCGGTCGGTCCTGATCATGGCATCGGCCTGGGGTTGTCCATCACCAGAAAAATCATGGAGGAATACGGCGGCCGCATCTCGGTGGAAAGCAAGCCGGGACAAGGCGCGACTTTCGCACTGTTTTTCCCCTGCGCACGGGTTTCAGGGCCGCAAGGGTAGAGCCGACGGTCAGCTTCATCGGCCCGGTCTCTTTTGGTCCGCGGTTTTTAACGCCCCGGCCAACTCCAGCATGGTGCGCTCCACGCAAGATCAGATTTTTTTAACCGCCTCATATCGGAAACAATCCGTAACATGATCATTAACCAGGCCCACTGACTGCATGAAGGCGTAGCATATGGTCGAGCCGGCAAATTTAAAACCCCTGCGCTTCAGCTCTTTGCTCATTCTGTCCGATTCCGGGCTGGTAGCCGGGATTTGCCCGGTTTGTTGCCAGGAATTCTGGATGGGTCTGCCATCGACAAAAGACCAGATAAATGCAGCGAAACTCGTAAACTCAGCCGTGACTTGCAGAAAGGCCCTGGCATTGACCCTTGCCGTTTCGATCTTCAGTTTGTTTCTGATGATTCCCGGGTCTGCCAGTAAGGCGTTGATTTTATCGCTGTCCCAGCCGGCAATCGTAAGCGGATCAAAACCATCGTAGGCAACCCGGTAATGTTCACGCCGTTTGAGAACGGTAAGCCAGCTTAAACCCGCTTGCGCCCCTTCCAGAAGAAGCATTTCAAAAAGTTTTCTGTCGTCGTGGAGCGGCACGCCCCATTCAGCGTCGTGGTACTGAATATAGAGCGGGTCAGCCGTTACCCAGCTGCATCTTGTCATGGCTTTCCTCTTTTGTTTTTGCGGGCCAAGGTGTCGGTTTGTTGTGTGCTTTCAACTTGCTGGTTTGACAGAATGGATTGCCTGCTATTTGCCTTGTCCACGACCAGCTTTATAAGAATCGACAAGGACAGGAACGGAAGAGCTTCATTAAAAGGAAGAAGATGAACTCAGTTCAGAAAAAAAGGAGTAAGTCATGGGACAGTTTCCATATTTCCCACCATGTCCTTGTGAGATAAGTAAAATATCCCATAACTATTCGAAGTATTACGCTTCAGGCTGGAACTTATTTTATTCGAAAATTTTGCGGCCGCGCCAGAGTACAGGGAACCGTTTCACCAGTTTCAGAATGTTGGCCAAGGGCATTGACGGCCGTAAATCCCCAAGGTTGTGATCCTGGGTTATCGTTGTGGTTAGAGATAAAAGCTATTCTAAAATCATCCAGTTTGACATTGTCCCGCGCAGCTTCAAAAATAACTCTGTAGGCTGTTCCGAAATCAACTCCCACCTCATCAAAATATACATTTATTATCCACCCCCGCTCAGGGATTTGGCTCATATCCGGTCCAGTGGATATCAGGGCCGTCACGTCACTGTATCGGGGTGAACCCGGATCTCCCACAGGGAACGCTATATCAAGAGAATCCCCTTTGGAAAATGTGGTTGTGATGGTGCTAAGTGGAGGCCCGGAATCATGGGTCGCATCAACAATTACATACTTAAGAACAAACCATCGATCAGTGCCCAACATAGAAGTTCCTTCAACTTTGTAGCATATGTTCATAAAACATTCTCCTTTTATCTATTTTTTTTCAAATGCAATTTTATCTGACGGATAACAGCTCTGAGCAAA
>JACRCD010000040.1 GCA_016219175.1 Deltaproteobacteria bacterium
GCCGGTGATGCTGCCGCCGGTTGGGTTGGCAAAATAGATATCGTAACTGCCGCTGTTGACGAAGGTGTTGCCGGTGATAACAGGGGCGCCGCCGGAAAAATACAAGCCATAAGTATAACTATTGCTGATGATCGAACCGGCGATTTGCGGCGAGGAGTTGCTGGCATAAGCGCCGTAGCTCTTGCTGTTGTTGATGATGCTGTTAAAAATCCGAGGGGAAGCTGAATTCAGATAAATCGCGCCGCTGCTTGCCCCGGCGTAATCGATGGTGCAGTATTCCAGGATGGAGCTGGCGTCATCGGCAGTGTTCTGGAACGTGATGCCGTACCAGTCGCCGGAGGCAGGGGTTGTCTTGTTGGAGGTGAACAGGATAGGGCTGCCTGCCATACCCTGGGCCACCAAAGCGCCGGGACTGCCCGAGCTTGCCCCGACAGTCAAGCTGGTGGACTGGTTGAAGCGAACCTCCACCCCCGGCTCGATGGTCAGGGTGGTGATGGAGTCAGCCCCATCCGTACCCAGCACCGCAATGTTTGAGGTGACGATATAGGGGCTGTTGGCAACTGTCCAGATTGTATCTGTTGCAATGGTCCCGCTCACGGATGTACTGGCTACGGCCTGACTTCCGGCAAAGAGCAAGAACGGGAGCAAGGCGAAAGAAAACAGAATGAACAATTTGAAATATTTCCCAGGCATGATCATCATTTTGTCTTTTCCGGTGATAAAGTTTACTGGACTATCCCATCAAAATCGTATGAACTCGTATTTGAATGTCAAAACCGAGAAAAGACCGGTCTTTGGGCACTGTAAGATAAGACTTCTCATTTCAAGTCAAATAATTAGTCACGAATATCCCTAACACTTTTTTTTGCCAAATACTCCAACGCGCACCACTTGTCAATAGAGTAATTTGCCCAATGAATTTAGCGCGTATTGGTTGTCATAGTAAAACATGCGCTAAATTAATGAGTTAGTCAAAGCCGAAAAAAGAAAATTATTTTTACGTTACGGGGCGGTTGGGGAAAATTAGGGAATTATCTGAAATGGCCCTGATGTTCCGGGTATCCTGGAAATTTTATACCTTTGCTCGGGCGTTTACTTTGCTTGGTGATCAGTTTGACTGCTGAATTTCTGGATTTGCCGAGGGGATTACCTTCTCTTGGGTGGCAACGCCTTTTTTCTTGCGAGAACTTCTATGTCGATATTTCCATCGCCAGTCCCAATTCCAGCAGAAATCGCCAAGGTTGAGATGTTCGTAATAAAACGGGATGATCCAATTGATGCTTATTTTCTGGGGGAGATAAGCGTAGCCTCCTAGAATTGCCAGGGGCAAGGTTGATCTGATGGCAAGCAAGGGACGATTTGATCTTCTTCCTGACGTCAAACAAAAAAATCAGCGAAATAGATCCATTAAATATCTAGGATTTTATACGCTTCCGAGTCAAGATATTTCCCAATTTACCTCACAAACACTATTCTATTTAAGGCGATAATTTGCGAGGGAAATATGGGGATAAATGTATGCCTCGCCTTTGGATTAAACGGGAAGCATTGAGGATAGAGGTGCTTGGAGACGTTAACAAAGTTACCCCCAGACAAGGAGGCGTCTCCGGGATGGAGAAAATAATAGCGCGAACACGCGGACCAGGGGCTTCTTTTCGATCTTGGTCGATGGCAGTCATCATTTACACTCCAATCTCGGGATGGCGCGTCACAGGAACTCGTCGAAAAGCGGAACCGTGAAGGCCATATCGCCATACGATGGGCTGTATACCATCCCCTTCTTGATCAAACCGGCACGTAACGGTCCAAGCGCGCTGGTCTTTACCTTCAGCTTGCCGGCAACGTCACCCGTACGGTAGGTACCTGCGCCAAGCCCGGCCATGGCTCGCAGAAACATCTTCTCCCGTGGAGTCAACCGGTCGAACCGAACCCGGAAGAAGTTCTCATCCCGCCGCCTGGAGATCAGATCGCGGGCCTCCTGAACCGCCCGCAGGGTGATCGGCGCAACGCTGGCGTGATTCCATGCCTGGTAGCCCCCACTTCTGGAGGAAATATGGGTAACCCTGCGTCACAGCCGGAAAATCTCCTGCAATGCGGCCGTCTCAAATGCTTCACCCGCCAAACCGGTGGTTCACCGGTTTGGCCGGCCGGGTAGCGGACGGAGAGCAGCGGAAGCCTGACTGTCCAGCATGGCAGGACGTGTGCGGCGAAACGGGACAAAGAATGCTGCCCGGCAATCCCTCCCTCCCCGCCAACACAGGAGTATTCCGGCCTCGGCTCCAGCCCCGCGGACTTCGGCGTTCTTCTCCTTCAGCACCTCTTCTTTTTATTTGATGATGCTCGTGCCAAAGGACGAAAAGGCACGTTTCGTCATGCCGGGCAAGTAGAGCGCGATCCGCAATCCATTGTGCTTTTTGGATTCCCGCCGCGGTTTGTTCCGGTGAATTTTGACAAGTCCCCGACCTGACGCCTCTCTCAGAAACAACAGAGGCTCTGGCAAAATGAACGTGTATGTCATTCCGAACGCAGTGAGGAATCTTTAATTGCCTTGATTTTATTAGATTTCTCCCTTCGGTCGAAATGACAGGAGTCACTTTTTTACTTATTTTGCAAGAGCCTCAACAATATGCAATTTTGCTCCTATTGTCATGTCATATTTGAAATGTTAGTAAAAATCAGGTATAGTCAGCAAAAACGGAGCCGACTATGCCCAAGATCAAATACCGATTTTCACTCAGCCTAGAAGAGCGTGACGAGCTTAAAGGCATTGTTGCCAAGGGAAAGC
>JACRCD010000003.1 GCA_016219175.1 Deltaproteobacteria bacterium
AAGTTATGCGCAGCGAGGTCAAGGCATGGGAGTCAGCAAGAAACGGGATGAATGCCGGGGTTAACTGGCAGTTCACTACTGAAAATGCGCGGATCAAACTGAACAGACTTTATCCAACATTAGAGATGTGACACGACACTATTGTTGTCCCGCCGCTAAGGACTCTTTCCCTTCCGGGGCGGACAAATTTCGGGAATATAAGAAAAACACCGGAAGGTTCAAGGTTTCTCTCAATGGCTCGCTTAAAAAAAATAAAATATTTTCAGTTTGATAGCTTGTTGCTGGCTTGCTTTACGTTTCATGCCGGGCCTGGTGGTATGTATTTTGAATAAACACAAACGGCAATATGGCGTAAATGCGCAACATCGGCGGCCGATCTCCACTGGAAACGTTTGCTAAACAAAAACAGCCAAAATATGCATATGAGCATGTTGTCACATGAGTGCGTCAATAATTGAGGAATCATGATGATTACCAAAAAAAGGAGGATAGAATGGAAACAAAACGAAGTTTGATTGCTGGTATGGTGTCCTGTTTCGTGTTAATGTCCGGAGGGCCGAATGGTGTGGTGCAGGCCGCGGTTTCTCCTCCGGAACTGACTGTTTTGACCAATGACAGCAGGGCGGAGTTTTACTGGAACGCCGTCGATGGGGCAAGCGGTTACACCTTCTATTATGCCTTGTTCCCCTATCAGGAAGGTGATCCGATGGGAAGTGTCGACGTGGGAAATCAAACGAATCTGTCGATAACCCTTTGGCCCGGCGCCGCCTTTCACGTGGCGGTAACGGCGCGGGATAGCGAAGGGGAGAGCGAATATTCCAATTTCGAGAATTTTAGGACGCCGTCGGTCTTTCAGCCTTCAGTCAGCGACTATCAGGTATTTGCCTTCAATGATCTTGGCATGCACTGTTACGATCCTGATTTTTCAGTATTCAGCCTTCTTCCACCCTACAACGTGCTGCATGCCCAGGTGGTCCAGAAAGGAAATCCTCCTCAGATCATAGGCTCCCAGGTCGAGGTTACTTACCGTGCCATGGCCGATTCGACAGGATCCATCAATACGACCAGTCAGGGAAAGACCAATTTCTGGGAGTATGTTCATCCTTTGTTCGGCGCTAATCTGCAGGTGGACGAGGGTCTGTTGGGGGCCAATATGCCCGGCCCCGGTAATCCGCCCCAATCTTTTGTATGGACGGACGGGGCCGTGAACTGGTTTTCAGCGGCGGGCATCCCGATCACCAGCCTTGATGATGGCATGGGGAACAATCCCTATCCTCTTATGAACGTCCGGGCCATTGATCCGGCGGATGGAACAATCCTTTCTTCCCTTTCAGTAGTGGTTCCCGTATCCGATGAAATGGCCTGTGACGTATGCCACCTTACCGGCAACGACGCAGCTTCTCGTGCAGACATCCAGTGGAGTAACAATAGTGATTTGACACTACAGTACCGGGAAAATATCCTGATTCTTCACGATTACCGGAATGGGACGAGCCTTTATGCGAGCCAACCGGTCCTTTGCTCCACCTGCCACTATTCCTTTGCGTTGGACTTGGCCCACCAGGGCCCGGTAGGCGCGCAAACCATGAACCCGTCTATGTCCAAAGCGCTTCACAGCCATCATGCCTCCAGAATCACGGAGTTGCCTCCCAGCGGCAACGTCTGCTTTTATTGTCATCCAGGAGAAAATACCCAGTGTGCGCGCGGGGCCATGGACACAGCGGGCATTGTCTGTCTTGATTGCCATGGAAACATGTTTGCCGTTGGCCGGAACACCAGGCAACCCTGGATCGATCTTCCCAGATGTGAATCCTGTCACACCGGGGATGCGCTCAGTAATTTTGACGGGCCGATTATCCGGCAGAGTGCTTACAATGACAGCCCGAATGTGGCTACCTTTATCACCGCGCCCAACAAACGATTCGCCGAACAGGACGGGACACTCTTCCGCAACAGCGTCGGGCACCACGGAATCGCGTGTGAATCCTGCCATGGCAGCACTCATGCCATATGGCCGAGCAGGGAGGAGAACGATAATCTCACGGCCATAATGATTCAGGGTCACGAGGGCATGATTATCGAATGCGCCTCCTGCCATGATGACTCCCTTCCTCTTACCCCTGATGGCGGCCCTCACGGGTTGCATAACGTGAACAGTCAGTCATGGGTGCATTCTCATGAAGATTTTGCCTCGCAGCAGGCCTGCGCACCCTGTCATGGCGCAGGAGGAGAAGGAACCGTGCTTTCCAAGGCAGCCGTGGACAGGGTTTTTAATGTTGAGGATAATAATACCGTCGCCATCCCGAAAGGCACACAGATCGGTTGTGATCTCTGCCATGAAAATATGCTTGGCCCAGGAGGGAACGACGATGACGATGAAGACGAAGAGGAGGTCGACGACTAATCATGAGCGAGGATAATCATCCCGCCTGATTGCCGCTGCTGTCCGGCCGCTTGCAAGTGGTCAAATCACATAGTTGACCAGCTTGCCATGCGGCCGGGCATAGCCGCCTGTTTTAGGAAGGAATTCGGCAGTGAAGAATTCCGCAAGAGTCTCTAAGGTATCTTGAAAAGATTAGATGTGGCTGGCCGGTCTGGTCCAGTCATGCTGGTTTAGATGAAAGTCTTTGTCTGTCTTGCTGCGCCGCGGGACTTTCATTGTTCGGTGTTCCCGCTTGCGGAGCTGGGTGTTGGAATGACGAACCCCTCATTACTGGCATTTTGTCCCGCATGGCAGGACAGAGTGCGGTGAAACGGGACAAAGGGTGCTGCCCGGCAACCCCTCCCCGCCGGCCCAGGCGCGCCCCGGCAGCCGGGGAGTCAAGCAGTAGTCAACCGGCAAGGGAGAGACGCCGGGCCGCGCCTGGTTTGCTATTCAAGCTGGAAGGTTACCTTCATTTCCGGAAACAACAAGATTCATGCCGGGCCGGTCTTTTGGGATCAGGCGCCGGACAATTTCTGCATAATCACCTTCATGAAGGCCGGCAGATCGTCGGGTTTGCGGCTGGTCACCAGCTTGTTGTCCGCCACGACCTCCTGATCGACAAACGTCGCGCCGGCATGGACCAGATCGTCCTTGATGGAGAAAAAGCCCGTTACCTTTTTCCCCCTGATGATGTCCGCGGAAGCGAGCATCCAGCCCCCATGGCAGATCGCCGCCACCACTTTGCCGGCTTCATGCAGATCCCTCACCATTTTGACCATGGCCGGATGACGGCGCATATGATCCGGGGCATAGCCGCCGGGGATAATAATTCCCGCGAATTCCTCCGCCCTGATGTCGTTCATGCCCCGGTCCGCCCTGGCGAGAATGTTGTCCTTGCCCCTGTACAGAACCCCGGCCTCGGCCCCGACCACGCAGACTTCGGCGCCTTCCTCCTTCAGCCGGTAATAGGGATACCAGAACTCCAGTTCATTGTAGAGGGTCTCGATGAGAATAATGACCTTTTTGCCTGTCAACGCCATGATTTTTTCTCCTTTTTGTGGTTTACTTCAGTTCCCGGATCAGACATAACGGCTTGAAATCGTAAATTTATATGAAAATATCGCCGGACAACATGCCGGCGGCTCCCGGAGCATGTCCGGGGAAAATAATGCAGCCGGGAGTTGCGTTGAATTTTACTTTGCGATCTTCCGCAATGGACCTCCTCAGTCTCTTGATCTGTTCAATCCGTGCAAAATCTTGGCCAAGCAATCTTGAGCCCGGATTTTGGGGATACATACGTAATTGCGGAATCCGCGGTTGGCGGCAGCCCGGATGTAAATATTGCCTGCCGGCCAGCGCTAATCCTGAACGATGGATTCCGGCTGAAAGCATGGCGGAATGACGACCATGAAATTCATGGGCAAGGGGCATCGATGAGAAAAGAAATGCATTCTTGACAGAGTACGGTAAGTAACGGTAAACAACAAAACCGTATCGCTCAGCCGAGGTCCAGAGGGCGGAATCAATGGCGCGGATGACCGGGTTGACGTGGCATGGCCGGCCCGATTCGGCCGGATTGCGGTACCGGCTGCACCGGGTTATGCAGCCAGGGGGTATTGCTTGCTGAAGGCTGTAAAAACCGCCCCGGGTTCTGGGGCATTTCATAATTTTTCAAGGAAGAAAATGAAACCGGAAACCATGACTTCGATAACAGACCGTCCGTTCTTTTGCTCGTGGAGCGGCGGCAAGGACTCGTGCCTGGCCCTCTGTCATGCGATCAAGCAGGGCGGCAGGCCGCAATCTCTTTTCACCATGTTGACGGAGGACGGCCGGAACTCGCGGTCCCACGGGCTGCCGAAGAGCCTGCTGGAACAACAGGCGCGCCAGCTGGGTCTGCCGATTGTCTTTGGTTCCGCGACATGGGGCGGGTATGAAACGAAATTTCAGGCGGCGTTGCGGGAATGCAGGCAGCAAGGCATCGAACATGGGGTTTTCGGCGACATAGACGTTGAGCCGCACCGGGAGTGGTGTTTGCGGATGTGCCAGGCCAAAGGGCTGGGGGTATTCCACCCGCTCTGGCAACGTTCGCGCCGGGAATTATTGAGGGAATTCATCGATCTGGGCTTTACGGCCATTATCGTGGTCACCCAGGCGGACAAACTAGGGCCAGAATGGTTGGGCAGGACCATCGACGACGCGGCGATGCGGGAACTGGCGCAGACGGGCATCGACATCTGCGGCGAACTGGGCGAATATCACACCCTGGTCACCGGCGGGCCGCTCTTCAAATCGGAGCTGACCTTCACCCGCAAAGAGACCGTCCACCATGACGGCTATTGGTTTCTGAAGCTGGAGTAGGGGCAGCCCTTCTTGCTGGCCAAGGGGCTAATCGTTTTTTCTGTCTCGCACGTTCAGTATGAAGACCGGCAGGGCCATGATCAGTATTGCCGCCATCAGTCCGAAGGAAATCCGGTAACCGTAACGGACGAGCAGGAATCCCGCCAGGATGGGGCCGGCGGCGTGCCCGACGTCGAAAATGGTGCCAAAGGCGCCCATGGCGGTGCCAAAGTGCTTTTCCTTGCACATATCAGCGACCAGGGCAGCGCTGGATGAGGTGACGACCGCTTCGCCCACGCCGAAAAAGGCCACCGCGACCATCAACATCGAGAAGCTCGTTAACATCGGGATCGCGCCAAACGATAAAGCGCAGATTACCAGGCCCGTCGAGATCAGAACTGTTCTCCCATGCTTGTCGGACGTCCTGCCCATGATGGGCTTGGAGACAATGGTCGTGACTACCTGTACCCCCCACAAGATGCCGGCCTGAAATTCATTGAGCCCGGCGATTTTTACTGCATAGATGGGAAGAAAGGCCTCCAGCGCCCCGACGGTCATGTTCTGCAACCCTTCCATGGTCGAAGTGATAACAATTCGCTTATCCCGGCCGATTTCTTTAATCCCTGAGACAAAGCGATTAACGGCCTCTGCTAGACTAGCGCCGGGGGCGACTGGTTTTCCGTCCCTGAGCAGGCCGAGAGACAAAACGAAAGCCATCATCCCGGTGATGCCGCTCAGGAGATAGGCATAGTGAAACTCGTTAACAGACGGCGCTGCGGCGGCAACCGTGCTGTGCAGAATGAGTCCGCCGAGCGGCGCGCCGAGAAGGTTGCCGATGATGGTCACGGATGAAAACCACGACATCATCTCACCTTTTTTTGTGCCTGCCGCATCCGCCACTACCGCCATGGCCACCGGCCCGTAAATCGCTGTCGCCAGGCCATGAATAAATCTGATGATGATCAGCGGGTAATAGCTCTCCACCCAGAGATAGGTAAAGGGCATGAAGGCGAAGAAGAATAGCCCGATGAGCATTGTTCTTTTTCTGCCGATAATATCCGACAGGGCGCCGGCTGGCAGTTTGAAAAATATTCCGGTAACCGTTGAAACTCCCACGGCAAAACCAATGGCTTCGGGACCAGCGCCAAGATAAAGGGCAAAGAGGGGCAGCACGGGACTGCGGGCCAGGGCATAAGAGAGCCTCGCGAAAAAACCGACGGTGCAGAGCGCGGCGAAGGGAGAAAGGAATTGGGCCATTTTCGTTATCCGGAGATTAATTCGCCGCCACTTTCCTTCCATCCGGCAAGTCCACCTTCGACATACTGGACAGTGAGCCCCTTGGCGCGTAGCGTTTCCATCGTGGACTTGCTGACTGAACCGCCCCTGGCGCAGTAAATGACAACCTCTTGGTCGGAACTCAACTCGTCGGCCCAGGTGCTGGCCTCGGCAGGGTCATGCCACACAGCGCCTGGAATCAGGACAGGGTCAGAGTCAAGATCATTTTTTCTTCTGACGTCGAGCAATTGGACGTCCATCTTTTCCTTCAGTTTAGCCTGCAAATCGGCTGGGGTGATTGTATCGTTCATGCGGTATGTCCTCCGTTATGTGAACCAATGGTAAGGAAAAACAACAAGGTAACAGACAAAAGCACGAGTGAAGCCCCCAGAAAAGACTGCGCATAGCCAAAGTTGGCTGCAACGATCCCCGAGAGCAACGGCCCGCTCGTATGGCCGACGTCCATGATAGAGCCTAGTACCCCCATGGCCGAGCCCCTGGCCTGCTGACTGCTCAGGTCAGCGATATAGGCTGATGTCGCCGAGGTGACTACCGAAAGACAAAGGCCGAAGGCGATACTGAGAAGAAGCATCGGAAAAAATAAAGAAACGCAGGAAAATCCACCAATGCAGGCAGCCCCGAGCAACCCTCCGGCAAATATTTGAGGCTTTCGGCCATGAGTGTCTGAAAACCTGCCCATGATTGGTTTGGTGAGGGCCAGGACAATGATTTGGCCCGAGAGAAATATCCCGACATGGGCGGCGGTAAGACCGTTTTGGACTGCGTATAGGGGAAGGAAGGTTTCAAATGTCCCATAGGCAAAGAGGATTGAGGCCTCCACAAAACAGGTGATCAGAATCTTGCGGTTGAGGGCGACTGATCGGAAGACACGAAACGTCTCGCTCCACGATTGCCCAGCCTGTCCCGTCTTCTCTGGAACCGGCAGCATGAGAGTCAGGATGAAAGTGATCAAGCCCGCGACCCCACAGACAGCATAAACCACCTGGTAACTGAAGGTGGAGTTCAAGGAGAAGTAACCTAAAATACTCCCGCCAACGACCGGCGCCATGAACCGCCCCGCTAACGTCGCGGTAGAAAACCAACCCAGCTTTTCACCCCGTTCCTTGTGGGAAAGCGTGGAGATTAAGGCCATGGCAACCGGCAAAAAGATGGCCGTGGCAAAACCATGATAAAATCGAATCAAGGCAAGCTGCCAGAGGCGGGTCACGAACAGATAGCCAAAAGGCGCTGAGGCAAAGACGAGAGAGGAGACCACGAGTAATCTCTTCTTGCCGAAGCGATCCGCCAGGAGTCCGGCGGGCACACTGAAGGCGACACCCGCCAAGGCCGAAATGGCGGCAACAAGACCAACCCCTGACGGGTCTGCCCCCAAATGAGTGGTAAAAAGGGGCAACACCGGGCTTTTGGATATGGTGGAGCTAAAAATCGCAAACAGCCCGGTGGCGCAAAGAAAGACAAAGGGACTGAGCTTCATGTTCGGCTCATCAAAGCCTGGATTTCATGGTGGTAACCCAGATAGCGATTCATGGTAATCTCGTTCTTGCCGTATTTGGGATAGGTTCGCAGTATCTCCTCAAAACGTGATTCCGACTCTGATTCGCTTTGTAGGGTGACAATGCCATCGGTGATGATGTCCACCAAACGGTCAGCATAAATGACAATTCGCTCCTCAAGCCGATGCAGGGTGTAATCCTTGACCGGCAGTCCCAGTTCCGTGGCTTCAACCGCTGTCAGACCGCCACGGATGTGCTTTTCCATGATAGCGGTGACAGCAGGCGGCAACCCCAACCCCACGCCCATCTCGGCCCCGGTCTGGCCATGGACGATATCGTGGGTCTTGGACTTGCCCAAGTCATGATACAACGCACCTCGCCCCACCAGTTCCATGTCCAGCTCGGCATGGGTGCGCCTGGCGATCTCCAAGGCCTTATTTGCAACCGCCGTGCTATGCTCAATGTCCGGTTCGGACATTCCAGCGTGGCGCAGCAGGTCAATATCCGCCTGTTGCAGGCAATAGTCATGACCCATGGTCAACCCTCCTTGGGCGCAATGCCAAAATAAACATAAGCATCCTTCATGGCGGCCTTGTATTCATGGCGGATTTTTTTGAACTTCTTCTCCATGTCTTCGCGGAGGTGTTCAATGTACTCCTTCACGCCTTCCTCGCCGTACTTCTCAACAATCCGCGGGCCGAAATCCCATATTCGCGTGAAGTCGTGTCGTTCGTTCTTGTGCACAGCATCATCAATCCAGCGGTGCAAATCAGCATAGTCCTTACCTGTTCTTCCAAGGCTTGTTTCAAAATGCTTTTCGGTTGGCGGCATGGTTATTCCTCCATATTTGTTAGTGGATAAGCATCTTCCAGGCAAACCCGGCCAGGGCCGACCCGAAAATGACGGGGATCATTCCCCATTTAAGACGTAACATTCCTCCAAAGGCAATCAGTGAGACGCCTAAGGCGTACCAATCAAAACCCTTTCCTTCCGGCAGCAGGACATGGGTGGTAAAAAGGACGGAAAGATTTAAGACAACCCCCACCACGGCAGCGGTAATGGCGGCAAGCGCTGCCCCTAATTTGGCGTTTTTCCGTGTCTTCTCGATATAAGGCGCGCCGACCAGTATCCACATGAAACAGGGGACAAAGGTTACCCAGGTGGTCAGCAGACCGCCGATGAGACCGGCAAGCGCGGGTGGCAGGCCCTGGGCCTGGCTATAGGCGGCAACATAACCGACGAACTGGGTGACCATGATCAGCGGTCCAGGGGTGGTCTCGGCCAAACCAAGTCCATCGATCATCTGCTCGGGCTTTAACCAGCCATAGTTATCAACCGCCTGTTGGCTGATATAGGCCAGTACCGCATAGGCCCCACCGAAGGTAACCATCGCCGCCTTGCTGAACAGCAGGCCGATGCTGACAAAGATGTCATGCCAGCCTCGCCATAAACCAAGAAGGGCCATCGGCAGAAACCAAAGGGGCAGGCAAACCGCAATGACCTTCAGTGAATGTTGCCAGGTTGCCAGATTCCCCCGCGACGGTAACGAATCGTTGATAACGTATTCACTACTGGTAGATGGCTTGTCTTTGCTGGCGACAATAAATTTCAACGGGGCAATAAATCCGCCTATTAGGCCGATAGCTCCTGCGCTCAGGATGATGGCCGGAAACGGGATGTGGAGAAAATAGATGCCAGTAAATGAGAGGGCGGCCAGCAAAACGAACACCTCATTCTTCAGGGATTTCCTGCCGATGCGGATAACCGCTTCGGCGACAATGGCCGCTACCGCAGGTTTTAGTCCGTAAAAAAAGGCATCCACTGTCGGCACATTGCCCAGGGCGGCATAGAGCCAGGAAAGGGCAAGCAGGATAAAGACCGATGGCAGCACGAACAGGGTGCCGGCAACGATGCCGCCGGGGGTGCCGTGCAGGAGCCAGCCGATATAGATGGTCAACTGCTGGGCCTCGGGGCCGGGCAGGAGCATGCAGTAGTTCAGGGCCTGCAGGAAATGCTCGTTATCGATCCATTTTTTCTTCTCGACAAGATCCTTGTGCATGATGGCGATCTGTCCGGTAGGACCCCCAAAGCTGATGAAGCCAAGCTTCAGCCAGTAGCGGAAGGCCTCGCTAAACGATGGTTTTTCCGGCATGAGTTCACCCTGTTACGATTTTTTGGAGACATAAAGCATCTCGAAAACCTGCATCCCTAAGGCAAGGGCCACGCTGTCTTCAGATGCCGACTTTCTGATGCCGGCGAGGATGTGCTCCACGCCCATAGCCTCTGGCGCCTGGTATTTGGCATCCTTCATGTCGAGGTCATGAACCGTCTCGGCGATCAACTTAAGCGCCTTATCCTTGAAGCCGAAGGTTTTGATCAGGACTTCAAAGGTGCAGAGATCGCCGACATGGGTAAACTCGCCGCCATATATGTCAAAAACGATGGTGGTTGCCGGCAGGGCGTCGATTTTGTTTTCGTCGACAAATTCAAAGACGGCGTCCTTGTCGATAAAATGCTTGATAAGCCAGGCGCAGGCCATCCGGTCAACGAAGGGCCGCTTCCTGGTTGCCCAGACCCGTCCTTGATAGTCCGAGGCCAACTTTTGGCTCACGACTGCCGTCTTTTCAGTTTTTTTCGGGGTGCCTGAAAGTTGATTCAATTCGTTATGCATGAGGTCGAGGGACGCACGCAATTGGACCCCCTCGGCGCTCAAGAAAAAGTCGATCCGTTGGATTTCGGCAAAGGCCTTGAAAATTTTATCCAGTTGCCCGGACAGCCCTTTCAGGTTCTGGCCTTGCCCGCCTTTTTTGATGTTGCTTAACTTCCTGCCCAGCCCGTCCAGGTCTTGTCTTATCGCCAAATAGTCGCTTCTCCTCGTTTGATTGAAAAGATCGACGATCTCGCTATCCTTGATGGTATCGACCTTTTCAATGGAAACAACGGCAGCGTCTCCGTTCATCGCCTTGATTTCGGTGACCAGCCACTGGAGAAATTCGTAATGCTCAGGTGTAAACGGCAAGATATAGACAGCCCCCTTGAGAGAAACCGCTCCGGCCTTCATGAGTTTACGCCAGACGGACATCCGGTTGCTGACCGGTTTTGAGGGAACGGAGTAAAAAAACAAGAGCCAGCGGTAGTTTTTTTCCGATATTTTTTGCTCTAACACCATGGCGACCTCCGCCAATCCCGGCTTACCAACTTGCCTGCGCTGCCAGCCGGGATTGACAAGATAATTTGCTTCCTCATGGTTAATGCAAGTGGGGAACACAGACGGTTTCTGAAAATTCACCAACCTCTGCAAAAGTTACATCGACGAAGGAACATTCAAAAGTTCCGGCGGCATCATAGATATCCAGGACGAGAGCTGAAAAATCGCCCCCCTCCTCAGCCATCGCCACATCCGCAAACACCTGTGCAAGATCACGTTCTAAGCGTTCCATTGTGCGCCTCCTTGTGGGTTGAGTTGATATTGCATGTATCTCTTGATACCAATGTAGCATCTGTTACTTATAATGTCAACGCGCCCGCATAAATAAATAAATAATGCCGTGGTCGCGTAAAGGAGCAAACCCGGTTAGCGTTCCGGCATTTCAGTAGTGCGCCTGAAGCTGCTTTTCTTTGCAATGTGTTGCCGGTTTGCTGGTAAGATATTTTTTGAGGGTGTCTTGAAAAATTAGACATCTGGTTCGAGGACAAGGAGCAGAGAAAATAAAAAGCGCAGCTTATTGGGCATATGTGAGCATTGTTATTTTCGAAGGCGACACAGTCATCGGGCCGGAGGGCAATTTTCCAAGGTACCCTTGATTTAATGGGGGCGCATGGGGTATCGTTTTGGCGCGGCGGAAATACTGACAGAAAATTCAGTGGCTGACGGAGGTTATGAGATGTTATCCTGGCTGCAACAGTGTTCGGTTTTACAGGGGCAACGCCACCCATGACCGGCGACGATCCCGCGTGGCTGCAATTCCGGTTTAGCGCAGGTTTTCCGTCCGGGGGCGGAAAATTCATTGGCAGAGGTTCAGCATAATCATGCCTGTCGGACAGGATTTTTCTCTCGTACTGCTTTATTTTTTTTACGGCCTGGCCTTCATCTTCCTGGGTCTGTCCATCGCCGTCAAGGACATGTCCGAGAGCAGGCTGCAGCTCGCCGACAGTCTGCCTTCCCTGGCGGTTTTCGGTTTCAGCCACGGCCTCCATGAATGGCTGGAATGCTATGCGTTGCTGGTGGGCCGGGACGCTGTCGCCATTCCACTGCACTACCTGAAATTCCTCACCATGGTCATCTCCTTTCTCTTCCTGAACCACTTCGGCATCCTCCTGTTGCGCTCCCACCCGAGGATCCGCTGGCAATGGCTCCGGGTGCTCATTCCCTTTTTACTGCTTTTCCTGGGCATGTATATCTGGCTCTCACAGGCCCATCTTGATCCGCGGGCACTCAGGCGGACGGACCTGCTGGCGCGGCTGACCATCGGTTTTTTGGGAGGAGGGCTGGCATCCTTCGCCCTGTACCGTCATTCCCGGCTGATGCAGCCGTTGAACCGGGCCGTGGCCATGAATCTCTGCCGGGCCGCGATCTGTTTTGCCCTGTATGCCGTGGTCGCCGGCATCGTCCCTTCGCATTTCGTTTTTCCCATGCTGGGCATGCGAGTGGAGGTATTGAGGAGCGCGGCCGCCGTGGGAATCGCTTATTTTATGGTAAAAGCCTTGAATATTTTCAACATCGAGACCCGCAAAAAACTCGAACAGCAGTTCCGGAAGCTGACCCAGACCGAAAAACTCACGGCCCTCGGTAAAATGGCCGCCGGCATTGCTCATGAAATCAACAACCCGCTGACCAATGTGTCATTGAATATCGAGTTGTTGAAGCAGGAGCTGCGGGGTGTTTTGTTTACGGCGAGCATTGAGAAACGCTTCAGCACCATAGAGCGCAACCTTGCCAGGGCAGCGAATATAGCCGGTGAACTGCTCGGATTTTCCGGTCAGCGTGAGGCAAATCTGCAGGAGGTGGACCTCAATACCCTGGTTGACGGGACCCTTACCCTGCTTGGCAGCCGGCGCCGGGATTTCTCCATTAAAACAGAGCTGCTGCCCTTGCCGCCGGTCATGGCCGATCCGAGCAAGGTCGAGGAGGTGCTGCTCAACGTACTGATCAACGCCATGGAGGCATCCCCTCCCGGGGGGAGCATTGAGCTGCGCAGTAGGTGTCAAGGAGCGGAAGCGCTGGTTGAGATCATCGACCATGGCAGCGGCATTGCTCCGGAGGATCTGCCCCGGGTGATGGACCCCTTCTATACCACCAAGGAGGTGGGGAAGGGCACCGGACTGGGGCTCTCCATCTGCTACAGCATCATGGAGATGCACGGCGGAAAAATTGAACTGGCGGACACGGCCGGGGGCGGCGCCACTGTTTCCCTGGCCTTCCCCATAGCGGAAGGAGAACAACATGACGGAAATCATGGTGGTGGATGACGACCTGGATTTGCGGGAGAGCATGGCCGAGGTGCTGGGCGGGGCGGGTTTTGCCGTCACCCTTGCGGCCGATGGCGTGGCCGCCCTGGAGATCATTGGCCGGCAAAAATTCGACCTGATCCTGCTCGATCTGGTCATGCCCGGTCTCGGCGGCCTGGAGGTGATGCGGCGTCTGCGGGAAAAATCGCCCCGGCTGCCGGTCATCATGCTGAGCGCCTTTGCCAGTGTTGAAAATGCGGTGGAGGCCATGCGCCAAGGCGCTCAGGATTATGTGACCAAACCCTTCCGGGTCGACACCCTGTTGACCTCGGTACGCCGTACCCTGGAGGAGGCCAGTTTCGAATCCTGCCGGGCGTCCATGAGCATGGACAGGATCATGGGCTGCCTGGCCAACCCCATCCGGCGCCGGATTCTCACCTTCGTCGAACAGGAAAGTTCGCTGCGATTCATGGATATCTGCCGGCGGCTGGAGATCGAGGATCACACCAAGATGAACTTTCATCTCAAGGTGCTTAAGGAGGCAGGCTTTCTGGCCCAGGATGACCGTAAGCACTACCTTTTGACCCAAAATGGGCTGCAGGTCATGGAATGCGCCCGGCTCCTCGTGAAAAAGCTCTCCGGCTGAGCCGTTCCCGGCATCTCGAACCTTCCGTTTTCCCATCCTTTTTTGTCGTACTCCGTCTCGATTTCTTCTTTTTGTGAAGAAAACTTCACAGCCGGTCAGGATTGGAGAGGAAAATTTATCTTGATCCGCCACTCTTTTTTTTTGTAGGCTATTGATACATATTTCCATGGTTAGTCTGGTCTGCCTTTGCAGAACATGGAGATGACCGGCAACTGATAAACCAGAGAGAAGGGAGGTAGTATCATGGTGAACAAGGAGGGAAGGCGATGAAACGGAAATTGATGAAAAAAACGTGTTTCCTGCTCGTCGGCTGGGCCGTGCTGCTCGGCACGGCCGAGTCCAGGGAGGTGGATTGGGCCGCGCTCAACCCGGCATTTGCGGATGCAATCTTTGTGAAGGACAAACAGGTCTGTGCCGGGTGTCATGACAAGTCTGTCGAGGCCTACAGCAAGACGAGTCACGGCCGGCTCTTCCAGTACGGCGCCAAAAACGCTCTGCAGGCCCAGGACTGCGAAGCCTGCCACGGCCCGCGCAGCAAGCATGTGGCCGCGCCGGACGCCAGCCTGCAATTCTCGGACGAACAGTACTCGGAGATTTGTCTGCAATGCCATCAGGATGGCGGCCGTCTGTATTGGCAGACCAGCCAGCATAAGACCGGCGAGGTCGGCTGTGTTTCCTGCCATGGCGTGATGGACGAACTGAGTGACAAGGGTCTGTTGGCCAAGGACGATGAGCCGGCGGTTTGCTACAGTTGCCATGCCATCGTCAGGGGCCAGATGCAGAAGTCTTCCCATCACCCGGTGCGGGAAGGGAAGATGGCCTGCTCAAGCTGTCACAACCCCCACGGCTCTGCCGGCAAAGGGATGTTGAAGGGGGCAACGGTCAACGAAGTCTGTTTCTCCTGCCATCAGGAAAAACGCGGCCCCTTTGTCTGGGAACATCCGGTGGTGCGGGAGGGTTGCGCCAATTGCCACGATGCGCATGGCTCCAACAATCCGGACCTGCTCAATGCCAAAGGTTCGTTCCTTTGCATGCAGTGTCATTCCTATGGCGGCCACATCAATCTGCCGCGCTACAATCGGACCAGTAATCCCTATGGCCAGGGCTGCGTGAACTGCCACATAACCCAGCACGGCTCCAATCACCCATCCGGCGTCAAATTCACCCGCTAAAGGAGGCATGATCATGAAAAAGACGTATTTGTTAGCATCATTACTCCTGCTGGCGCCCATGGTGGCCCAGGCCGAGGAGGAAGTAAAAATACAGGGTTCGGGCGAGGTGACGGTCGGCGCCCGGCAGATCGATGTCGATCCGGACTCTTCAAAGTTCAATGAATACCGCGATATCGACGATGGCTTTCATCTCTATGATCTCTGGCTTGATCTCCTGGATCCCCGGAATGGTTATTTCCTGGATTTCCAAGGGCATAATCTGCTGCGGGATGATCAAACCATTCGGTTCGGAGTGGGAAATTACGGGAGCTGGAGCATCATTATTGATCGGAACGAGATTCCCCACAATCTGAGCAACAAGGCGATGACGCCCTATATCGACCAGGGGGACGGACTATTTACCCTGCCAAGCACGGTGAATATCCCTAATCCCGACCTGGTGCCGAGCGCTAGCCAGCTTCAGGAAAACGATGCGGCCACCGCCGGCTGGCTGGCCACCACCCTGCGCGGCATCGATCTCGGCACCCAGCGGGACAAGACCGGGGCGACCATTTCGCTTACCCCCACCGAGGAGTTTAAGTTCCGTCTTTTCCTGTCCGACGAGCGCAAGGACGGCTCCAATCTCACTTACGGACCCATCGGTGACCGGCCGCCGCGCACTCTGAACGTCCAGCTCGCCGAGCCCATTGACTACAAGACCCAGGAGCTGAAATTCGAGGCCGAGTACAATCGTCCCACCTATCAGGCCCTGTTTACCTACCTGGTATCCGGTTTTGAAAACGAGATCGATACGCTGCGCTGGCAGAACCCCTACACGGCGGACGTTGACGGCAGCGGCTATGATGTCTGGGACTCGGCCCACAGCGTTGCCAGCTTCGGACAACGGGCCCTGGCGCCGGACAATCGTTACCAGAACACCTCGCTGGCCTTCGGTATCGATCTGCCCATGGCCAGCCGCCTCTCCGCCACGGCCGCCTATGGCGTGATGGAGCAGGATGAGTCCCTGCTGCCTTATGCAAGCAGCGATTTCGGCAGCATCACCCCCTTCGATTCCACCGGTATCCTGCCCCGCAGCGATGCCGAGGCCGAGATCGATACCACCCTGTTCAATGTCGATTACAGCATCAATCCCATTGACCGCCTGAACCTGCGGCCCTTTGTCCGCTATTACGAACTGGACAACGACACGCCCCAGGACAACTGGTGGTATGTCACCGACGACACGATTCTGGCGGCCAACGTCACCTCCGGAGAGACCACGGAACTCAACAAACGGGTCAGCCTGGCCTATTCCTACGACCAATTGAATTATGGCCTGGAGAGCGCTTACCATCTTTCCTTCTGGCGGACCAACCTTGGCTTGAGCTACGAGCGGGAGGATATCGATCGCGAGTACCGCGAGGCCGATACCGAGGAAAATATTTTCAAAGGCTCGGTGAAAACCAGGCCGATCAACTGGCTGACCCTGCAAGTCAAGTATCTCTATGGCGACCGTGAGAGCGACGGTTACAACAATACCGTGACGGCGCAAAGCTACTGGGACGTCGAACACGACGCCAGCGAAAATCCGGCGAACTCCTTCAGCAACCATCCGGACATGCGCAAATTCGATGTTACCGACCGGGAACGCAATCAGGTGGATCTCAGCGCCACCGTCATGCCCATGGAATCCATGGGGGTCACCGCCTCCTATCGGTTCCGGAAGGATGATTACGATTCAGGCGTGGGGCCGGTGCAGCCCCTGCTCGCCTCCGGAAACGGCGAGGACGCGGCGGATGATGTGGCCGTAACCCCTGGCGACCAACTCGGTCTGCTGGAAACCAAGTCCCATCGTTATGCCCTTGATGCCTCGTACGCGCCGACCGAACGCTGGACCCTGAGCGCCTTCGGCAGCAGGGAAACGATCGAATCAACGCAACGGGGGCTGGAGTTCAACGAAAACAACAAGCTCGATCCGACCGATATCAGCGCCACCGCGGAACTCGGTCCCTGGACCAGGGCTGAAAGCCAATGGATGGCGGAGACCGATGACAGGACCAATACCATCGGTCTTGGCCTGGCGTACGAGATTGTCCCCGGTAAGCTCCGCCTGTCCACCGACTACACTTATTCCCCTGGCAAGGTCGATATCGAATACAGCGGCTTTGGCACCCTGTCCTCGGTTGACCCGGCCAACACCCTGGCTGACGACTATCAGTTTGCCTTTCGCAGCCCTGACACCGTCACGCACAAGCAGTACAATCTCAATGCCACCCTTGAGTATCAGTTCGCGGCAAACCTGGTGTGCGGCCTGCATTACATCTTTGATCGTTACAAGATCAGCGACTGGATGCAGGAGGCCAACACTCCGTGGTTTGAATCGGTGGGCAGCGAGTACCTGCTCCGCGACACCACGGATGCAACCTCCAACCAGTGGGGTAACCGTTTGATCAATCTGGGCAGTTATCTAGGACCGACCTATGAAGCCCATTTCGGTGCTGTTACCCTGACCTATCGTTTTTAGGGGCCTTGTTTCCCTGATGCTGTGAATGGGGCGCCATTGCGGCGCCCCATTCATTTTCGGGCGATATTTGATTAAGGATCTCTCTAAAAGGCGCTTGGCCGCTCCGCAACGCAGGCATGACAGTTGAGCAGACTTCGCCATTGCTGTCCCCCGTCCGGGCCGTACTGGCCGCTTGTCACCGCCCTCTCGGTTAAAATACTGGGCGGTTTTTTATCATAACGGTATAATGCACTTTTCGTGGGGGATTCCCATAGCTGTCCGCACGACTATAACTGATCATCGTTTAGAGCCATTCCTCGTCAAGAATTGGAAAATGCCCCTGACTCCATTAAAACATGACCCGCTGCTTTTTGCCGGCAAACTCTTTCTCGCTTTCCTGAGGCTCGGTCTCACCGCTTTTGGCGGTCCCGCCATGATCTCTTATATCCGCGACCTGGCGGTCAAGAAAAACGGCTGGCTGACCGAGGAATCCTTCAGGCAGGGCGTTTCGGTGTGCCAGGCGATTCCAGGGGCGACGGCCATGCAGGTCGCGGCTTATGTGGGATTGCGTTCCGGAGGATTTTTTGGCGCGCTTGCCGCCTATGTGGGGTTTGGGTTGCCCGCCTTCCTTTTGATGGTGATTCTGGCCGCCTTTTATCAAAGCGCCCATGATCTTGCCGCGGTTGTCTCGATATTCAAGGGGTTACAGGTGGTCGTCATTGCCATGGTGGCCAACGCCACCCTGAACTTCGGCCGCTCCACCATTAAAATTTGGCAGGATATCCTTTTGGGGCTTGGGGTTAGCGGTTTTCTGGTCATGGGCGGCAATCCGATTCTGGCGATCCTCTCTTCCGCCCTGCTGGGTATATTTTTGTACCAAAAAATGGAAGGCAGGCAGCAGGGGACTCCCGGAGAATTCCCCGCCATCACTTTTCGCAGCTTAAAAATCCCGCTGCTGCTCACTTTGGCGCTGCTGGCCGGCATGCTCATCCTTTTTTATGTGGACCGGCAACTGTTTGCCTTGGCCATGGTCATGGCCAAGGTTGATTTTTTTGCCTTTGGCGGCGGATATGGCTCGCTGCCCCTGATGTTTAATGAGGTGGTGGGCGTGAAGCATTGGCTTGACAGCAGGACATTCATGGACGGCATCGCCCTGGGCCAGGTTACTCCCGGCCCTATCGTGATTACAGCCGCCTTTGTCGGCTCAATTATGTCGGGGTTGCCGGGCGCCGTGGTCGGCACGGTCAGTATTTTTACGCCGTCACTGATCATGTTGACCGCGGTGATTCCCTATTTCGACCGCATACAGGGCAACGCTGTTTTCCAGAGGGCGATGCACGGGGTTTTGGTCTCCTTTGTGGGGCTGCTGCTGTCGGTGACCATACGGTTCATCCTCGCCGTGCAGTGGGATGTTTATCAACTACTCATCGCAGCTCTAGCCTTCTTGGCTCTGCGCATGAAGGTTGATATTCTCTGGGTGGTGTGCGTTGGAGGGGGGATAGCCGCCCTGCTCTTATAAGGACGAGAAGCTCCACCCCCTTAATGTCCGAAAAATTCAGCGATATATTTTGCCGCTGTTATGGTGATGACAGCCGCCAGCATCCATTTGATGGTTTTGGCCGGCACGAATTTCTGACAGCGCGCCCCCAGGTACATGCCCGCCATTCCTCCTAATCCGAACAATACGCCCAGGGACCAGTCGGGAGCCACGGAAACATCCGGATAAACCCACGCCAGCCCCTGATAAAAAGCCACACCGGCGACCGAGGTGACAAAGGTTCCCATCAGGGCCGCCCCGGCTACCGTATAGACCGGCAGGCCGAAGATGGTGACGAAAAACGGCGCCATGATGGAGCCGCCGCCGATACCGTAGATGCCGCCCGCGATGCCGACGATGAAGCTGAGGGCGAAAATTCCCCAGAAGGAAACATCAAAGGTTTCATCATAAAAGGTGTAGCCGACCCGCTTCAAATTGAAGCGGGTCACTGTGATGACCGGAGGGGGGGCGCTGCCCGCTGTTCCCTGGCCGGCTGTTTTGGCGCGCCGCTGGCGGACCATCTCCTGGAAACGGTTTTCACTCTTGGTCTTGTTTGCGCTGCCCGCATTGTTGCTGAGCAGATCCCGGATCATCTTGACCCCGATATAGAGCAGCACGCCGGCGGCAAAGAGCTTGAAATTCCTGGGATCGGGCAGATAGACGACGCGCACGATCGCGCCGATCAAGACCCCGGGCAAGGTGCCGATGACGACGATCCAGGTAAGGGGCCACACCATCCGCCCCTCCTGGCAATAGCGATAAACCCCGCTGGGGATCGCCACCACGTTGAAAAGTTGATTGGTGGCGCTGACCGAAGGGTTCGTGTAGCCAAGAAACGACATCTGGAAAGGCAAGAGCAGAAAAGCGCCTGACACGCCGCCCATGGAGGTGAAAAAAGAAATGACGAAAGCGACCAGGGGCGGAATCAGGGGATTGACTTCAATCCCGGCAGTTGCAAAAAGCATCTTGTCCTCCCTCGGCAGTCGATTGGTCGTACTGACTTGAAAATTATAATATGCGTGTTAATATAGGAGGCGGTCAGCGTATTGTCAATATCGCGCGAAATTGAAGCGGCGCTTGCTGATTCTGCTTTCAGGGACTCTTTGCAAAATCTGTTTGATGTTGACCCGGGTTTTGTGCGCCGCAAATTCTATGAGCGGACCGAGGCCTGTGGATTCAACAAACGCCTGGGCGGACCGGAGATGATCCGCAAGGCGCGGGCGGTGGAATTAATGCGCTGTAATATGCCGCTCCCCGCTGTTCAGGCGATCCTGGGCCACTCCACCCCCAATTTGACAACCTCGTATGTCTCTTTTTCCACGGACGAAATCCATCAGGTAACAAAGCTTTTCATGGAAAGGGAATCCTCCCACAAGACCAGCGCGCGCAATACCTTCTTCGGGAAGGTCAAGGAGTTCCAGCGCGGAGATATCCAGAGCCGGGTCGAGATTATCACCCTGAGCGGCCATTCCGTAACCACGGTGATTACAAATGAAAGCTTGGAAAGGCTGGGCGTGCATGAGGGGCGGCTGATTACCGCCGAGGTCAAGGCGCCGTGGATTATCTTGCACAGAGGCGATGAGGAACCCGCATGCAGCGCGGAAAATCGTTTCAACGGGGTCATTGAACGAAAGGTCGAGGGCGAAATAAACACCGAGTACACCGTCACCATCCCCGGCGCCATTGCCTTATGCGCCATTGTTTCCACCAAACATATGCAAGATCTTGACTTCGAGGTTGGGGAGCGGGTGTGGGCGCTTTTTAATAGCAACTCGGTGGTGTTGCGGGTGGATTGATTGCGGCCGCGAGGTGGCTGCTCAGGCAGTAAACTCATTCGGTTTTATTTTCTTTATCCGGCGGAAACAAAAGAGACTCACGGCCAGAAACAGCAGCAGAAAACCAATGGCGGCGGCAAGGAAGATGAAGCTGTCAACATGGACCGGCAGAGGCGCTGACACCACCCTTTCAATGCTGTTTTCCTCGGGCAGGAAGTGGGGCCTGGCGGAAATATCCCAGGGAAGTTCCATGCTGACCGTCTGGCGGCCAAGCAGGAAGAGACCGGCCAGGGTGAGGGCGCTGCCAAAAAGAATGGAAACGCAGAGCAGAATGAAATTTTCACCGATGAACTGTTTTTTGAGATCAAGAATACGCCAGCCGAGCATGCGCAAAATCGCAATTTCCTGTTCCCTTGACTTCAGGTTGTAGATGGTCAACAATCCGAAGGCTACCGCCAGTATGGACCCGAGAACAAGAAAAAGCAGGCGGCCGGCGGATGAGATGAGGCCGAGCTGCGCGCTGATCTCGCGGGTAAAGGTTTTTTCGCTGAATACCAGGAGCTTTTCGTCAATTTCCTTGATCAGTTTTTCCTTGTCCCCCTGCCAGCCGGGGTTTCCCTTCAGCAGCACGACATTGCCGAATTTACCGTCATCGAGCCGGTAGAGGTGCCGCATCTCCACGGAATCCCTGGCCACCTCGAGGGCGTCATTAAGATCCATGTAAAAATCAGCCGGGATAATATTGCCGCTGATGTTCGGCCGCAGGATGCCGCTGACCGCATAGGTTCGATCACCTAGGGCGACGCTGTCGCCGATTGCCAGCCCGTGCTTGGTGCTGAAGGCGGCGGTGATGACGATCCGGTTCTGCCCGAGTTGCAGACCACCCTGGTCGATATTTTTTGCAAGGATGGTGGTGAATATTTTGTATTTTTGATCAACCCCGAGGCCCGCCTTGAAAAAGGCCTCATCGAAATACCAGAAGTAGAGGCCCAGATCCGCCTCTTCCACAAAAGGCAGACCGGCGAGCCTGCTGAACTGCTCCGTGGATAGCGGACCGTTGGAATGGGGAAAGATGGCGCCAACCATGCGGCTGGGGATCTCGCCGCTTTTCTGGACGATGGTCTGCACGCCGATTTGTTTCAGCGGCAGCTGGGCGATTTCCGGGATAGAGCGGTGCAGGGTGGCGGCTATGAACACCAGGGCGAAATAAAAGGCGAGGCTCAGGCAAAGGGCCAGTGTCTTGATCTTGTTGGCGCGAAAAAAAGCGAGCGAATATGCTTTCATCATAGGTCAATCCCGCGGAAAGTCATCGGTTGAGATGGCTAGGCAATAAGTCCCAAATGCAAGGCGCGCAAAGCCTGAGGAATGAGGCGTACATCCGGTACGCCGCAGTGACGAAGGATGCGGCGCAACGCAGCAGTTGGGGAGTTTTTGCGACGCCATCATAGTTTGAATCCCTGGTCAAGCAAGGGCGCAATCCGCAGATGGGGCAGGAGCAGAAAGTAAATGAGCATGCTCAGCATGATGGAGATCAACACTCCCCCAGCCAGAAGATAACCCAGATCCAGGGCCAGCCAGCGGCGCAGATCATTTCGCGGCCAGCCCAGAATTTTGAGTATTTCGATCTGCCCACCAAATTCCAGCCGGTGCATCTTCAGCACCCAGAGCAGCAGCAGGAGCGCCAGGGGAACGGCCAGCAACACAAGCAGATGCCCGCCCTGATAGATGAGGCGATTAAAGGCCGACAGATTTTTATAGAGGCTGTCGCGGCTGATCAGGGAAAAATCGGGAAAGTCGCGGGCAAGTTCCCTGCTCACCCCACGCACATCGCTTGAGGAGGCGAGGGCGATGAAGACCTGATTGACGACCTCCTTCTCCTGCCCCGCCAGATCAAGCGCTGTCTCGTAGGGAAGAAAGACCGCGGCGTTGCTCAGGTTGCTCTGCTCGGTAAAATCAACCAGGCCGACAATGGCGAGGTCGCGACCGGCCAGTTGGAAGCGGCCGCCTGGTTTATGTCCGATGAGTTTGGCGAAATGACGTTCCAGGATGACCTCGTCAGCGCTGCTGCTCGAAAAAAATCTGCCGCCCCGCATGAGCAGACTCTCGATTTTCCTGAGTCCCACCGGGGGGTCGGCAGGGTCCAGGCCGACCACCGTCAAGGTGTTTTGCGGATCAAATTGCCAGAGGACCAGGGCCGTGGAATAGTGCTGGACGCCTTTGATCGCCTCTAGCAGGCGGCCCGTGTTTTCCTTAGCAAAATGGTGCAGGTTGAAGGGTTCAACCAGCCCCTTGGTCTTGACCGTGGCGGCATTTTTGGCGCCGGTGTCCCGCTGCAGGATCATCTCGGTATTAAGCGATGCCAGGGGGCGGTCGGCCAGGATGGTGATCTGCCGGACCAGAAGATACGAAGCCGCGGGCAGCAGCAGGATCAGGCCGCAGAGCAGAATGACCGTTACGGTTTTCTTCCGATGGAAGATCAGGTTGCGCAGCACAAGGCCCGGCAGATTCATCGACCTGCTCCGGCAAGTCCGGCCAGAATCACCCGCAGGTCGGCATAGTCCCATTCGCCGGCAAACATTGGCACAAAGGGGTCGCCTTTGGGGAAATTCCGCAACTTTACCGTGCGGCCGTCAAGGGTGAAGCTGTCCTTGCCGTTAATGAAAACGGCAACGGGCATATGGTCGGTCAGGTGATACTTCTCCATCATCTTACGGCTTTTCGGATCTTCGAAACTGTACTTGTTGATGGTTGCCTTGGCGAATTCCCCTGCCACCTGTTCCACCTTGTCGACCACCGCCATGGCCGGCGGGTGAGGCAGATAGAAGATCTCTATTTCGATTGCCGCGGCCTGGGCGGGCCTGGTCTGAAAAAAAATAAACAGGCCAAAGAGGGCAAGCAGGCCGGGCAGCGTCTTTAATATTTGCTTCATGGCGTCAGACCCCCATCTTTAAGGGTAAAGGTTTTTTGGGTAAAGCTGGCGATGTCCAGGTCATGGGTGATGATCAGAAATGTGGTGTCCAGGGTCTCGTGCAGCTTGCGGAAAAGGGCCATGATGTCCTGGGCCGTGCTTGAGTCCAGGTTGCCGGTGGGTTCATCGGCCAGGACCAGGCCGGGCCGGTTGACCAGACTGCGGGCGATGGCCACCCGCTGTTTTTCACCGCCGCTCAGGTTGTCGACTTTTTCAGCCAGTTTGACTGTCAAGCCCACATGTCCGGCAAAATCCCTGATCCGTTTTTCCTTTTCGGCTGAGGGGATGTCCCGGCGGGGGTAGATGCCCAGCATGATGTTGTCATGGACGGTAAGTGAAGGGAGCAGCTTGAAATCCTGAAAGATAAAGCCGATATGTTGCAGACGGAACGCGGCCAGTTTTTCTTCATCAAGATCGCTGATGTTGCTGCCGCCAAAAAACACCTGGCCGGAGTCGGGCCTGACCAGACCGGCCATAACGGCCAGCAGGGTGCTTTTGCCCGCCCCGGATTTACCCATGATGCTGACCATCTCCCGTTCCCGTATTTCGAGACTGATATCAGTCAGGATCTGTTGGTTCCGGTATGATTTACTGACGTTGCGTAATTCCAGCATACTGTTCATTGTCTCCGGTCATGCCCTGCTGTTTTCTGTTTTTACCCGTTTGTCGCATGGTGGTTTGCCTGCCGCAATCCCCCGCGGGCAGAAAAGATAAGGCGTGACAAAATTATTATCTATTTTTAGCAATACTATCCGGATTTAGAGATAATTCATATGATTCCAATCATATCGAGGCGGGTTTTTCATCTTTTTATTTTTCGCGGCCATCAATGGTGGATTTTAATGATGGAGGCATTCCTGTTGATCTTTCCTTCGCTCTCAAGATTAGCCAGGGTCCGGTACAGGGTTTCGTGGGCCATGGCAAGCTTAAGGGCCATGGCCTTGAGGGAGCCGGCGGGAATGCTCATCTCCATGGTGACGGGGTCGGCCTGCAGCAGGAGATAGTGCAGAACCCGGTCACGGGCGGAACGAATGGAGCGGACTTCCAGGAGGGCGCGCAGGCTTCTGACCTGGCGGGCAAAAAGGGCGATGCAGGTCAGACTTTTCTCCGGGTGTTCCCGCAGCATGGCAAGGATTTTGCCTTTGTCATAACAGGCCACGATTGATGGCAATACGGCCTCGGCATCGCAATGATAGATCTCCGAAAAGAGGGAGGCTTCCGCCAGGCTGTCGCCGGGCCGGGCCGTGTGCATGACAACGGCGTTCCCCTCCAAGGTGTAGCGGACCAGCCGCACGCCACCTGCAAGCACGGTGTAGAGAGAGCTGGAGGGATCTCCCTGCCTGAACAGGAACTCCCCTTGGCCCAGTGATTTGGCGGATGTTCTGGCCGGGGCAAATAACTCGCCGAAGGAAATGTTTTGCATGGAGGTTCCTTATCGCGGGCATGGCCCGCTCCTGTCCCGGCGCTAATGATCCCCTGTGTCCGGCTGGGAATCATATCAAGAAAGAGCAGGTCAAACGGGCAGAAATACACGGCAGGGGAGCGGAGTTTTTCGAGCCGCCGTAATACCTGGCCCGGGTTTTACCGCTTGTAGCCCGAGTCTTCCGCCCATTCCTTGCTGGCCTCGTACTCGGCAAAAACCGGTTCCCGGTTTGCTTTTGCCACCAGCCCGCAGTAGGTGGCGATCTCGGGATGCTTTTGGCCCAGGGCGGCCAGTTCCTTTTTCTGGTCCGGATTCAATTTTTTGTAATCCTGGAGTTTTTCGCAGAAATAAACAAAAATCAGGGCCGGACCAATAAAGAGGGCCAGTCCCGCGGTTTCCAGGTTTTTGCTGCTTGCTGCGTCGGCGAAGAGCACATAGACAATCAGCAGCATCCCGCAGAACACCAGGGAGAGAAGCGCGGCGGAGATCCGCAGATATTTGCCCCGGTCCTGAAAGATATCAGCCGGCGGCTCATGGGTAATGTCGATTTTCATATTGTCCTGGCGATTTGTTATGGAGAATGTGCAGCGGGTATTTTCTACCGTTCTACCGCTTCAGCGTATCCCGGTCAAACAAAAAGGGAGCGAACATGCCTTTGGCCAGGAACAAGTTTCAAATGCGTGCGCCACAAAGGCCGTTGCGCGCCCTACCGGCTGACCTGAATCATGCCCCGCACCGAATTCGCCAGATAGATAGCATCGGCCGCATCAAGATCCGCGGGGAAAAGAATTTTTTCCCGCACCACCCTCTCCGCGCAGGCCATGAAATGCGCCCTGAAAACGCCGGGAAGAAGTCCGCAGGCAAGCGGCGGGGTGTAAAACGTCTCTTCTTTTTTTATGAAAACGGTGGTGATGGCCCCCTCGGTCACTTCTCCTCTTTCGTTTTGAAAAAGCACCTCATAAAATCCCGCGTCCACCGCCTTTTGCCGTTCCCTTTCATACAGCTCGCGCCTGGTTGTCTTGTGAAAGAGAAAGACATTGCTTGAATCGGTTCTGGCGGCGGAGAAGGTGACCCGCGGCAGCGGGCCGGGGTGGCCGGAAGCCGGGGGGCAGGGGGCAGCGCAGGGCGAGACGTTTAGTGTGACTGCGCCGTTTTCGGCCAGGAGCAGTCTGACCCGCTGGCTTTGTCCGTTGCCGGGCCAGGAGCGCTCCAGGGTGCTCAGCTTTTCTCTGATTATTTTTTCGTCAAAAAGGAATTGAAAGTAGGCGGCTGAATCGGCTAACCGCTTGAGATGTTCCGCCAGGAGAAAGTACCCTGTCCGCGCCTGCCAGAGGATGGTCTCAATCAGCTGAAAGTCCTGTTTGGGCCGGGTGAGGAAATGCGCCTTGAGCCGGCATTCCCGCCATTCGTTTTCCCATTGTGAATCGTGCACAATACCCGAGCCGATGCCCATCTCGCCCTTATCATGATCAAGGACAACGGTCCTGATGGGCACATTGAACATGGCATCCCCGTCAGGGGCAAGATAGCCGATGGCCCCGGTATACACCCCCCTCGGCTCATGCTCAAGCTCCCGGATAATTTCCATGGTGCGTATTTTCGGAGCCCCGGTGACGGAGCCGCAGGGAAAAAGGGCCTTGAAGAGATCCATGAGCGGCAGGCCGGCAGGGAGTTCAGCGCTGATGGTGGAGGTCATCTGGTGCAGGGTCTCAAAGGTCTCCACCTCGAAAAGGGAGGTGGTCCGCACTGTTCCCGGTTTAGCCAGCCTGCCCAGATCATTTCTGAGCAGATCGACGATCATGACGTTTTCGCTGCGGTTCTTGCTGTCGTTTTGCAGGAATTGCCGGTTTTGTTCATCCTCGCCGGTTGTCCTGCCCCTGGGCATTGTCCCCTTCATGGGGCGGACCGTGCAGGTGGTCCCTGTTTTGCGGAAAAAAAGCTCCGGGGAGAAAGAAAGAATCCGGCGCGGGCCGTTCTGGATGTAGGCGCCATAGGCAACACTCTGATTTTTCCGCAGGGCCCGGTAGAGGGCGAGAGGTGAGCCCTTGAAATCAAAAAGAAGTTTCAAGGTGTAGTTGACCTGGTAGGTATCTCCGGCGGCTATATATGATTTTATTGAGTCAATTGCCTGTTGGTATTCGTTTTCCCCGATGCTGAGGCGCAGATTGGTGATTGCGTGGGACGCGTCCCTCTCCTCGCTTGCCGGCCCGGCCGGCAGGTTTAAGGGGCCGGAAGCATCCGCGCCTGCGGCAAGGTCCAGGTGTTCCACCACCAGCGGGGCATGGAAAACACCAAGATCGGCCAGGGGCTCATCCTGAAGAGGAAGTTTGTCCATAAGCACCGGTTCAAGCAGATAGCCGAATTCATAAGCGAGCCAACCGGCCAGAAAATAGCCCTGATCAAGCCATGATTGCACCTCCCGCAGAAAATCACGGGCTCCGCGCCGGCCGGTCAAGGCGAGATGGGTTACCGGCTTGCTGAAGAGCAGGGTGCGATGATTTTCCCCGGTGATCCTGGTTGTTTCAAGCAGGACGAAATCATCCTGCTCAAGACTGGAAATCAGCCTGGCAAGTCGGGCATCCTGGAGGGGGAAGGGGTGTTTCATGGTGACCGTGCGGCAGTATTGTTAAGTTTTCTGGACAGATGGTGAATAAAATTTTCCCAAGGTGCTTTCTATACCCATGAGCCGGAAAAAAATCAAATTGCTTCTCAAAAAAAAGGCAAGGCCAAAAAAGATTTCCATCCGCTTTATGTCCCTAAAAACTTGCCATATCAAGAGGAATATTTTATAAGTAACAGTTTGTAACTAAAACTTTTTTCAGTTGAAAAACAGGTGAAGCGTCCCTGGATAATACTGTTGCCGTAGACAATAACAGATTCGGGTTGAGAGTGTTTAAGGAGGAAGTGAAATATGCTGATTCGTGATTGGATGGCAAAAGATGTCCTGACCGTTGATGAAAATACATCGCTTATGCGGGCTACCCGCGTTATGAAGGAAAATTCAATACGACGCCTGCCTGTCGTCTCCCACGGAAAACTGATCGGAATTATAACGGATCGCGATGTCAAGGATGCCTCGCCTTCCAAGACCACCTCACTCGATGTGCATGAGCTGTATTACCTGCTCTCGGAAATGAAGGTAAAGGACGTCATGACGCCGAACCCGATCGTCATTCACGGCAATGATTCCCTGGAAAAGGCCGCTGTCATCATGCTCGACTGCAAAATATCCGGCGTGCCGGTCATTGATTCCTCCGGATACCTGATCGGCGTGCTCAGTGAGACGGACGTGCTGCGCGGATTCATCCACAGCACGGGTATCAAGGATGGCGCCATGCAGTACGTTTTCGATCTGGTCGATGAACCGGGTTCGGTAACCAGGGTGGTGAAGGTGCTGCGCGAATATGAAGCCAGGGTCATCAGTGTGCTGACCTCCTTTGAAGATGCCGCGGATGGCATGAAGCGGGTGGCGATCCGCGTCATGGTGAAGGACGATAGCGCCATGGATAAGCTTTCCCAGGCCTTGAAGGAAAATTTTACCGTTATTTTCCAGGGCAGGGATGAATTGAAGGATCTGCCGCAGCGTAAAACCGTTTAACAGCCGGGGTGTTTGGGCTGGATAGTGAGGGCACGGGCTTTTGCAGTCGCCATGCCTTTATTTTTATGGAGCAGCAAGCTCTTCCGGATGTTCCTGATTTTCAGTCAGGGGCATCCGGTCTTTGCGGAAGGCCGTCCAGGTAGCCCTGTCCCAGTTGTCAGGGTCAAATTTCCCGTTCTCCTGATCCATGGGCAGAAAAACAATCCCCTCGGGCACGGGGAAGCTTTCTTTCTTCTGTGAAGTTTTTTTCATGAAATCAAGCCAGATCGGGGCGCACGCCTGCCCGCCCGTTTCATTATTGCCCAGCGATAGTTTCTTGTCAAAACCCATCCAGACCCCGCAGACCACCTCCGGGGTGTAGCCGATGAACCAGGCGTCATGGTATTTGTCCGTGGTGCCGGTTTTGCCCGCGGTTTCCTGGGGCAGCCCGCCTGCTTTCTTGCCTGTTCCTTCTTCTATGACCCCCTGCATGATATTGGTCATCTGGTAGGCGGTGGGCTCATCAAGCACGCGCACGCTGTTTTCTTGCCATGTTTCCAGCACTTTCCCGTTGCGGTCCGTTATTTTTGTTATGAAAACAGGGGTTGCCCTTTTGCCGAGGTTGGCAAAGGTGGTATAGGCCCCGGTGAGTTCGAGCAGGGTGACCTCGGAGGAACCCAGGGCCAGGGAGAGATTCTTGTCAAGTTGCGAACTGATCCCCATATCATGGGCAAGCCGTCTCACCGGTTCCAGCCCGATTTGCTGGAGAATCTTGACGGTGACAATGTTTTTGGAATGAATGAGGGCGGATTTCAGGGTTGTCGGGCCGGAATATTCATCACGGTAATTCTGGGGCTGCCAGACCGTGCCGGGAGTTGCCCCGGGCAGGAAAAGCGGTTCATCAATGAAAATTGAGGCGGGGGTGAAGGTCTCCTTGATAGCGGCGGCATAAATAATGGGTTTAAAGGCAGAGCCCGGCTGTCTTTTGGCCTGGGTCGCCCTGTTGAACTGACTTCTGTTGAAATCGGTCCCGCCCACCAGGGCGAGAACCTTGCCGGTCTGCGCCTCCATGGCGATAAGTGCGGCCTGGGGCAGCCCCGCCGGCTTTTTAGCGCCCCGCACCACCCATTTGGCCACACCGCGGCCCACAGCGGCAGTCGCTGCTTTCTGGAGCTTCTGGTCAAGGGTTGTGTCTATGGTTAGTCCTCCGGAGGTGAGCGCCTTGGCGCCATACTGGGACTGAATGTAATTTCTGACATACTGAACAAAGTATTTCGAGTCATCGTCCGCCTCCAGGGGGGCGCCCCACAAGAGCGGCAGGGCGTACGCCTTTCTGGCCATGGTCGCGGTAATATACCCCTCATCCGCCATCCTGTTTAAAACATAGGCCTGTCTTTTTTTGGTCAGGTCAAAATGTTTAAAAGGGGAGTAGCGGCTTGGCGCCTGGGGAAGGCCTGCCAGGATGGCGATTTCCGCCAGATTGAGCTCTGTTGCTTTTTTGCCGAAATAGATGCGGGCCGCCGCATCAACGCCATAGGCCCCTTCCCCGAAATAGATCTGGTTGAGATAGATATACAGGATTTCTTGTTTGCTGAGAAACTTGTCAATACGGTAGGCGAGAATGGCCTCCTTTATTTTTCTGCTGTATGTTTTTTCAGGTGAAAGCAGGAGAGAGCGGGCCACCTGCTGGGTGATGGTGCTCCCCCCCTGGCCGCGCGCTCCCGTGCGGAGGTTGTGCAGCAGAGCCCGGAAGGTTGACCAGGCGTCCACTCCGGCATGTTCGAAAAAACGGGCGTCTTCCGCCGCGACAAAGGCCAGGGGCAGATCCTTCGGCATTTTGTCCAGGGGGACCACAAACCTGTTCTCGAGAAAGACCGCGTCAACCTGTTTGCCCTTAGCGTCCAGGATAACCGTGGTGGCCGGCGGATCATAGCTTGCCAGTGAACTGATATCCGGAATGTTTAATGTCAGGAAAAGGAAAAGGACAACGGCAATGCCTATGGTCAGGGCAAAAGAGATGAAGAGAAGATAGAGAGCGAGATGGATATGGTTGAGTGTCCACGCTCCGCGTCCGCTGTCTGAGGTGTTTTCCGCCGCCATAGACTCAAGGAAAAGAAAGGGTAGAGGTGTGCATGTTCATAATAAAAAAAGGCCGCTCATCAGAGCAGCCTTTTTATACCGTCAGCTATGCTACAGAGTAAAGATCTTTATTTGTGGCACTCCGGACATTTGGTGGGGCCTTTACCGCCTTTCTGATGACAACCTTTACAGTTGGTGTGGGCCGCATCTTTAAAGGTGGCTGCTTCTTTCGGCATGCCAGCTGCTTTATTGTGGCAGCTTTCGCATTTTTCGATTTTCATGCCGTCGGTGTAGGCGGCCTGTTTGCCGTCAGCGCCTTTGCCGTGATGGCATTCGCCACAGGCAAGACCTGCATCCTGATGTTTTTTATGCGGGAAGGTTGCGGGTTTGGGCTTGTCGGACTTGTCAACCGTTGACTGCAGGGTTAATGTCTCGGGTCCTTTGTCAGCTGCTGAACTAAATGCTGCAAAGCCGGCAAGGAAGGCAAAAGCTGTCGCGCAAACAATAATTTTTTTAACCATGTCTCTTTTTCCCCTTTGTTTTAAATTTTTACTCAACCTCGTACAACACAACTAAAAAAATAAACAGAATCTTTTTACGGCGTCTCTATGCATTTGTCAAGAGTGGAATGGATCAAAATGAAACAAAAAATGATCGTCCATTCATTTTTTTAATTGCTGCCGTAGCTGTGCAGGCCGGATAGGAGAAAATTCACCCCGAAATAGGTGAAGACCACCGACAGGAAACCGATAATGGCCAGCCAGGCGATGCGCTTACCCTGCCAGCCGCGGGTAAAACGGGCATGTAGGGTGCCGGCGTATATGAACCAGGTGATCAGCGACCAGGTTTCCTTCGGGTCCCAGCTCCAGTAAGTTCCCCAGGCGGAATTCGCCCAGATGGCCCCGGTGATGATGCCGGCGCTGAGCCAGAGAAAACCGAAAATCATGGTTTTGTGAATGATGTCATCAATAACGGGAAGAGCGGGCAGGGTGCTGATCAGTCCGGTGTCGGCTTTTTCGGTGGCGGAGTTTTTCAGCAGATACATGAACCCCAGGCCGCAGGCCACGGCAAAGGCCGCATAGCCGATAAAGCAGGTGATAACATGGGCAATAAGCCAGTTGCTTTGCAGGGCCGGGATAAGAGGGGCGATCTCCTGGTTGATTCCCTTGCCGAATGAGGCGTAGGCCATGCTGATAAAGGCGAAGGGGATGGCAAAGGCGCCAATGAGCCTGTTGTTGAATTTCAGTTCAAGAATCAGGTAGAAAATCACAATGGACCAGGAAAAGAAAACCAGGGACTCATACATATTGGACAGCGGGGCATGGCCATGGCCCATCTGGTATGATTCATACCATCTGAGACCTATGCCGGCCGTCTGGGCCAGAAAGGTGAGCAAGGTGACCAGGGAGGCGGTAACCCCTGTTTTTTCCGTCTTGAAAATAAGGGTGGCAATATACAGGGCCGAGGCCAAAAGATAGCCGATGGTGCTGATTCCTAACAGTTGCGAGCTTGTCATTATCTATCCTCTCATAATCGAACAGTGGTGAAAGAGTGCTTGCTTACAGTATACCTGATAATGTCTCATCAGGAGAGGGTTTTTAATTTTTCATCAATGCCCTGGCTTACCGCATTGAAATTTTTCTCAAAGGAAGGTTTGTTCTTATTGGTGTTGCCGCTGACCAGCACGCTTGTCCCGTCTTCCTCCCTGGTGATGTAAACCCAGATGCGTTGATGTGAAAGAAAGAATGCCACCATGAGCCCGATCAGCATAACAATGCAGCCGATATAAACCGACCAGACGCCGGGATCTTTCGTGACCTGCAGACCTGTTGCGAAAAATTCCTTCAGGGCGAAGGAGTACTCGGCGCCGGGACGGGTTACAGCGGTTGAGTCGCCATCCGCAATCCAGAAGGGCTCAGCCGTGCCGGTTGCGTCCTTGAACCAGATCTTATATTTGAATTTCATCGGGGTCTCGGTCATTTCCCGGTTGATGATGCCGAATGAGATGTTCTCGCCCTGCCATTTGACTTCCTTGCCGGGTTCAACCAGGAAATTTTCGGTAGCCTTGGTCTGATTATTGGTGAGGGTGATCAGGAATTTCTCGTAAGACTGATAGCTTGATTGATAAAAAGTGTATCCTTTATAGGAGAGAGGATCGTTGACAACGATGGATTTTGTCCGCACCTCCTTACCGTCTTCCAGTATGGCCAGGTCGGAGCGGAATTCCTTCGGGGCGCCGTTGGCGTAATGCGACAGGGTGAAGCGTTTACACAGCACCGTGAACCCGAGCTTGATCGGCTCCTGGGTGCCGAAGGCATAAACGGTATCCGTGCCGCGTGTTTCCGGGATCATGACACTGCCCTTGTGGCCGAAATAGGAGCCGATCATGGCCCCGGCAAAGATGATGAGGATACTGGAATGGACGACATAGACGCCAAGTCTTGTCCATGGCCCTTTCTGGGCAAAAAGAAGCAGGCCGTCCGCCAGGGCTTTCTCTTTTGCCTTCCAGCCCTTTTCCGCAAGACTTGCCCTGACCTTGACAGCCGCCGCCTCGGGGGAAGCGGCAGTGATTATCTGTCTGCTGGGACGCATTTTGGCAAGCCGGTCGGTTTCGGTTTCGAGATTGTCCAGGACCACCAGCCGCCAGACATTCGGCAGTCTTTCAATGGTGCAGACGGTTAGATTGAGTGCGAGGAGGATGAGCAGGCTGGTAAACCACCAGGAATTATACATGTCCGATATGTCGAGAATCTGAAAAAGCCGGGCCATGTTTGCCCCGTATTGTTTAATATAGATTTCCGGAGGACTGTTCTGGGGAATGACCGTGCCGATGATGGAGGCCGTGGCAAGAAGAAAAAGAACAAAGAGAGCGAGTTTGACTGAGGCAAAAAAACTCCAGATGTTGTTTTTTGGGTTACTCATGCTGTCCTGGATGATGGTAAGGGTTAATGGAAGGATGAAGCCTGGTGGAAAGAATTATTTACAACGTCAGCCAAATACCATGAAGTATTACGGAGTGTCAATAAAATAGGCTCCCGCGGGCGAAGATACAGGTGCTTAATGATTGCTATTTTATTGTAAGTGACAAGCAATATGCAAGAAAGTTCTCAAAAAGGGGCAGATTGTCCGGGCGATTTTTATGACTGCATTCGTTATAAAAAAAACTTGCGAACCATGGCTGGACGATGTATACATCATGGTTCTTATAAAAAATAAGCTCGTATTGAGCCTTTCCGCGAAGCCAGCTGTGCTGGCAGGTCGTTTTTTTTAAAAGGAGTATTATTATGGCAAGATCATGTGCAATCTGCGGCAAAAAACCAGTAACCGGAAACAATGTCAGTCACGCCCATAACAAGACCAGAAGGCGCTGGCTGCCGAATCTTCAGAATGTCCGGGTCGCAACCACGGCCGGTAATTCCAAGCAAATTCGCGTATGCACCCGTTGCATCCGCTCGGGCGCGGTGGTGAAACCCGTAGTAGTGCAGGCCGCCGCTTAATCAGCCGCCGGCTCTCGTATCCACCCGGCAGTACATGGCGTGATTGCCGTTGCCGGGTGGCTTCCTTATTATCTTCTCTTCGCCTCGATTACCTGATCAAGCTGCCGCAGATGTTGCAAGAGGGTGGACAGATGATCAATATTGTTCACTTCAAGGATGATATTAAGCCGCGCCATATTGTCTTTTGAGGCGTGGGCTTCAACGTTGACAATGTTGGCATCGTCATTGGTAATCGCATTGCAGATGGTGACCAGCAATCCCTTCTGATCCTGGGCGACAATCTGAATATGCGCCCTGTGCTGCGTTTTTACCGTGCTTGACCACTGCACCTCAATTCGTCTCAGCGGATCGGTGGCCCGCAGATTCGGACAATAGGTCTTATGCACGGAAATGCCTCTTCCCGCTGTGATAAAACCCATGATTTCATCACCCGGCATGGGGAGACAGCAGTGGCTGATTTTAACCAGCAGGCCGTCTATCCCGTCAATTTCAATAACATCCCCTGAACCGGATTTGGCAGGCGGCGGAGAAGATGCGGCCTCAACCTGGATTTCATAGGCAGGGGCTTCCGCTTCCTCCTTTTCCTTTCTGACCTCGGCGGGCAGCAGCAGTTCGACAAGCTGCTCGGAACGGATTTTGCCGGAGCCGACTTTCCGCAGAAGGTCCTCAAGGACATTCGAGTTGGCCCTTTTGAGTATTTCTTTTAAATGCCCGGTTTTGATCAGCTTCTTTAAGCTTAAATTGTGCTTCCGTAATTCCCGTTCACAGATTTCCTGACCCAGTTTCAGGCTCTTCTCCATCTCCTCCTGGCGGAGCCATTGCCGGATGCGGCTTTTGGCCCTGCTCGTCTTGACCAGGGACAGCCAGCCTCTGCTCGGCTGCTGGTGAGGGGAGGTGAGAATTTCAACAACATCGCCATTTTTTAAAATGGTTTTCAGAGGCACCAGGCGGCCGTTGATCTTGGCCCCTGTGCAGCGATTGCCAACCTGAGTGTGGATGGAATAGGCGAAGTCGAGGGGGGTGCTTTCTTCCGGGAGCTCCTTGACCTCCCCATTTGGCGTGAGGACATAGGTTTCCGCGTGGTGCAGTTCTCCCTTGAAGGCATCAAGAAACTCCTTGGGGTCCTTCAGCTCCTGCAGCCACTGGATAAGCTGCTTCAGCCACTGGAAAAGTTTGGCGTCTTTTTGCGAGATAGCCGTCCCTTCCTTGTAGGCCCAGTGGGCGGCAATCCCCTCCTTGGCGATCTTATCCATTTCCTCGGTACGGATCTGGATCTCCATGAAGTTGCCATGCGGCCCGATAACCGAGGTGTGCAGGGACTGGTACATGTTGGACTTGGGACTGCTGATGAAATCCTTGAACCTGCCGTCGATCGGCACCCAGAGGGAATGGACCAGGCCGAGGGCCTCATAGCATTCCCTGACTGTCGGCAGGATAATGCGGAAGGCTACCTTGTCATAGACCTTTTCCACCGGGATATTCTGGGCCAGAATTTTCCGGTAGATGGAGTAGAGGTGTTTCGGGCGGCCAAGGATGAGAAAGTCGGTAAGCCCCTGCTCGCGCAGCTTGTTTGACAGCAGTTCCTTGACCTCCTCCACATAGCTTGCCCTGTCCATGGTGGAGGAGTCAACCCTGGCGGCGAGATCCTGATACTCCTTGGGATACAGACAGGCAAAAGAGAGATCTTCCAGTTCCCGTTTCAGCCAGTCAACACCCAGGCGGCTGGCCAGGGGGGCGTAAAGGTCCATGGTCTCCGTGGCATAATCCTTTTTCTCCGCCTCCGGCATATCCAGCACCTGCATGAAATGGAGGCGGCAGGCAAGTTTCACCAGCAGCACGCGGATGTCGGAAGACATGGCCAGCAGCATCTTCCGGATGTTTTCCGCCTGATAGTCAAGGCTTGTGTTGAATTCAACCTTGTTTATCTTGGTCACGCCGGAAACAATCGATTCCACCGTCGGCCCGAATTGCGCTTTCACTTCCTTTTCGCTGACGGGAGTGTTGGGGTCCCTGAAAATTCCATGCAGCATTCCGGCCTGCAATGTCTCCAGGTCAAGCTGCATGGCGGCAAGGGTGTGGGCTACTGTCAGGGCATGACAGATATAGGACTTTCCCGCTGCCGCTTTCTGCTGGCCGTGGACCTTCAGGGCAAAGTCATAGGCCTTGCGCAGACCATCCACATCCTTTTGGGGCAGATACCCATGAACACGGCGAAGAAGATCGTCGATGCTAACCTGGTCGTTTGCGCTATAAACGGGCTGTGCCATGATCGGACCTTTTTTATTATATCTGACAGTTTGTCATGGCCGACTCAATCATCTGTTTAAGTCTTTCCGCGGTTTCGCCAAAGGAGACCGCGGTGGTCAGTCCGCCTGCCCGCTCCTTGATCTCGATTTTTCCTTCCTTGGTCAAACTGTTGCCGACCATGACCCGGAAAGGGATGCCGATCAGGTCCGCATCCTTGAATTTAATGCCGGGCCGCTCGTCACGATCATCAAGAAGCACCTCGATGCCGAGGTTTTTCAATTCTTCATACAGGGTTTCCGCGGCCGCGGTTATTTCCGCATCCTTGGTGGAGAGATTGAGCAGCATGACCTGAAAGGGCGCGATGGGCAGCGGAAAGATGATGCCGTCCTCGTCATGGTTCTGTTCGATGGCCGCGGCCACCGCCCGGCTGACGCCGATGCCGTAACAGCCCATGACAAAAGGTGTCTCTTTGCCCCGTTCGTCGAGAAAGGTTGCCTTGAGGGCCTCGCTGTATGTGGTGCCGAGTTTAAAGATATGGCCCACCTCAATGCCCCGGGTCAGTTCCAGTTGACCGCCGCAGAGCGGGCAACGATCTTCCTCGTTGACCATGCGCAGATCAGCGGTCTGGGCCGGGGTGAAATCCCGGCCGATGTTGACATTGATCAGGTGATGATTTTTTTCATTGGCGCCCACGGTGAAGTTGGTCATTTTGGTCACTTCGCGGTCAGCGACAATCTTGAGCGGCAGGCCGACCGGTCCGAGATAGCCGGTGGGGGTGCCGGTGAAGTCGAAAGTCTCCTTGTCATCGGCCAGACGGACCTCGTTAGCACCCAGGAGATTCTGCAGCTTGACCTCCTGCACCGCGTGATCGCCCCGCAACAGGACGGCAACCGGTTTGCCGTCCGCCACGTAGATCAGCGTTTTCACTAAATTTTTAGGGGAGATATCCAGAAATTCGCACACGGCCTGTACCTTGCGTTTGCCCGGGGTTTCCACCTTGGCCAGGGGCAGTTCCTTCACGTCTTGCGGAGCGGTTGTCTCCATGGCCCGGGCCTTCTCCATGTTGGCGGCATAGGAGCACTGCTTGCAGATCACCACGGTGTCTTCGCCCGTGTCGGCCAGCACCATGAATTCATGGGAAAAACTGCCGCCGATGGTGCCGGAATCGGCCTCAACCGCCCGAAAGCGCAGCCCGCACCGTTTGAAGATGCGGTGGTAGGCATGGTTCATTTTGTCATAGGTGGCTTCGGCCCCCTTTTGACTGGCGTCGAAGCTGTAGCCGTCCTTCATGATGAATTCCCGGCCCCGCATCAGACCGAAACGGGGGCGTATCTCGTCGCGGAATTTTGTCTGGATCTGGTAAAGATTAAGCGGCAGGCTGCGGTAGGAATGGATGTTTTTTCGGACCAGGTCGGTGATGACCTCCTCGTGGGTGGGCCCGAGACAGCTTTCCCGCTGATGACGGTCGGTGAAACGCAGCAGTTCCGGTCCGTATTTTTTCCAGCGTCCCGATTCCTGCCAGAGGTCGGCGGGTTGAACCATGGGCAGCAGCAGTTCCTGGGCCCCGGCGTTGTTCATTTCCTCCTGGACAATCTGCTCCACCTTGCGGATGGATTTCAGCCCCAGGGGAAGATAGCAATAGATACCGGAGGCCAGTTTACGGATAAAACCGGCGCGCAGCATCAATTTATGGCTGACAACCTCGGCCTCGGCCGGGGTTTCTTTTAATGTTGGTAAGAGGAGTTGTGAAAAACGCATGAAAAATCCTTCTATTTATTGTTGTGAGCCATTGAGTCCAGTTCAGCGAGGAAAACATCAAGCAGTTCGTCTTCAGGCACTTTTTTGTAGAGTTCGCCCTTTTTGAAGATAATGCCCACCCCGTTGCCGCCCGCCAGGCCGATGTCGGCCTCCTTGGCCTCGCCGGGACCGTTGACGACACATCCCATCACGGCCACCTTGAGCGGGGCTTTTATCTGCTGGATATGCTCTTCCACCTTCTCGGCCAGTTTGAAGAGATTGATCTGACAGCGGCCGCAGGTCGGGCAGGATATCAACTCCGGCCCTCGCTCGCGGATGCGGAGGGCGCGCAGCAGTTCGTATGAAACCCGGATTTCCTCCAGCGGGTCGCGGGTCAGGGAGATGCGGAAGGTGTCGCCGATGCCTTCATAAAGGAGCATGCCCAGCGCCACGCTTGATTTGACCGTGCCGGCAATCAGTCCGCCCGCTTCCGTCACCCCCAGGTGCAGCGGATAATCACACTGGCTGGAAAGCAGCCGGTAGGCCTTGACCGTGGTCAGGGTGTCGGATGATTTAATGGAGATTTTCTGTTCGTAAAAATGCAGTTTTTCCAGCAGCCGTATGTTCCTAATGGCGCTTTCCACCAGGGCCTCGGGGGTTGGATGACCGTGGTGGGCCAGGATATCTTTTTCAACCGATCCTGAATTGACTCCAACCCGAATCGGCACATGGTGTATCTTGGCGGCGTCGACGACTATTTCCAGTTTTTCAGACCCGCCGATGTTGCCCGGGTTGATTCTGATGCCCTGGGCGCCGTTTTCCATGCTGGCCACGGCCAGACGGTGATCAAAATGGATATCGGCGATCAGGGGAATGGTTATCCGGTCGCGGATGGGGCGAATGGCCCGGGCCGCCTCCGGATCGGGAACCGCGACGCGGATGATCTCGCAGCCGGCCGATTCCAGCCGCAGGATCTGGGCCACCGTGGCGGAGACGTCACGGGTGTCGGTGTTGGTCATCGACTGGACGGCGATCGGCGCATCGCCGCCAATGGCCACGTTGCCCACCCTGATCTGTTTTGTCGGTTTTCTCTCAATCATGATAAAGCCGTAAAAAGTCGCTGATAAAGCCCAGATGGCTAAGTAATAAAATTTGATATACAAGGCGTAGTGTATCTTTGAGAGTGAGGCGATACATATGGTATGCCGAATGAACAAAAATGTGCTACAACGCAGTAGATCGAATATTTACGACGCCATCAATCATAATGGGGTTGACTATAACCTCTTTTGCAAAAAGTTTTAAGCACTAAGTTGCCAATTGTTGAATTCCGCGCCTGCTCCTGCTAGTATGGCGGCCATGAAATATCTACTTTCCCTGATAGGTGTGGTCCTGATACTGGAAGCGCTGCCCTATGTGGCCTGTCCCGAGGCCATGCAGAAATGGCTGAGGCAGCTTGCCGAGGCGAACCCGAATGTCTTGCGCGTCATAGGTCTGCTGGCCTTGGGCGCGGGGCTTCTGCTTTGCTATATTACCCAACGGACCAATCTGTTATGAATTATTTGCGCGCCAAGCGGGAGGCAAATGGATCAGATTCGCTCAAGGACGTAACACTCCCTCCCCTGTATAATATTGACTCCTATCAATTCGATCTGCCACCGGAAAGAATCGCCCAGCAGCCCGCGGCAAGCCGGGACCGATCAAGGCTGCTTGCCCTTGACCAGGTATCCGGCTCCATGCGCGATCTTGTTTTTGCCGGTATTGCGGATTTTTTTTCTCCCGGCGATCTGCTGGTCGTCAACGACACCAGGGTTTTCCCGGCCAGGCTGCTGGGCAGGAAGGAAAGCGGGGGCAAAGCGGAGCTGCTCATTTTGCATTATCCCGGGGAAAAGCTGGCGCCGCGGATTGGCGCGGCGGCAGGCTTTGACCGGGTCGAGGTGATCGGCCTGCTGAAAAGCTCCAAGCGGTTACGTTCCGGGCAGAAAATAATTTTTTCCGATAACTTTTACGGTGAGGTCGTTGATATTCTTCCGGAAGGAAAGGCCAGGCTGCATTTAAGCTTTCAAGGAGAGCTCGCCCCTCTGCTGAATCAGTTCGGCCAGCTGCCTCTGCCCCCTTATATTAAACGGGAACAGGGCGAGGAACCCCGGGACCGGGAGAGGTACCAGACGGTCTTTGCCGCGGCAACCGGAGCCATTGCCGCGCCTACCGCGGGACTTCATTTCACGGATGAGCTGCTGGCGGCCATAGGCAATAAAGGAGTGGAGCGGGCCAGTGTCACACTGCATGTCGGTTACGGAACATTTGCCCCGGTCCGGGTCCAGGACATCAGGCTGCACCGGATTCATTCGGAATTTCTGACGGTTTCCGCGGCAACAGCGGAAAAAATCAATGAGGTGCGCGGGAGGGGGGGGCGGCTGTGGGTTGTCGGGACAACCACGGTCCGCGCCCTGGAATTTGCCGCGGACGAGGCAGGGCAGGTCCGGGCCAAAGAGGGGTGGTGCGATCTGTATATGTATCCGGGCTATCGTTTCAAGGTGGTGCGGAACCTGATAACAAATTTTCACCTGCCCGGCTCCTCGCTGCTCTTCATGGTGAGCGCCCTGGCCGGCAGGGAGCGGATCATGGCGGCCTATGCCCATGCCCTGGCGAATGGCTACCGGTTTTTCAGCTATGGAGACGCCATGATTATTGTTGGGGCTTAAACAGCGGCAGGCAGCGGCGGATAACAGCTCGGGAAGGATGAAGAGCTTATCTCATCCTTCCTGCCGAGGGATGGTTATGACGCTGCGCATGGACAGGAGGCGGACTCCTTGTTGCAGGGTGACGAGGGCGCGGCCGAGCCGGATTCGCATTTGCCCTGTTTTGAGTTGCAGTAGCCGTCCGCATACCAACCCCCTCCTTTTAACTGAAAGGAGCTGGATGAGATCAGCTTTTTTAAGCTGCCCTGGCAATCCGGGCAGCTTGTCAGCGGTTCATCGGATAAACTTTGCCATGCCTCGGTCACTTTCTGGCATTTTTGGCATTCGTATTCGTAAATAGGCATTTGAGTTCTCCCAAAAAAAAGTATAATCTTTTATGTATTAATATATTTAATATAAGGAGGCTCTTGCAAAATAAGCAAAAGAGTGGTTCCTGTCATTTCGACCGAAGGGAGAAATCTTATAAAATCAAGGCAATTTAAAGATTCCTCACTGCGTTCGGAATGACACACAAGTTCATTTTGCAAGAGCCTCTAAGGACTGATGGATTACTGTCTGGCATGGGCAGTGTCATTTCCTGACGCCGCTGCCGGAGCCGTAAGGCAAGTTAACAAAAAAGATTGTAATGTTGCCGAGCTTTTCTGTCAACTCCTGATCAACATTTTTCATTCAGCGGCTTGTCTGCTGAAGGAGGAAATCATGCAGCAGATACTCACTTTGCAGGCTGCTGAAGGAATGGTCCTCGCCAAGGATGTGGAGATGCCTGACGGCCGCATTCTCTGCGGCAAGGGAACCCCCTTGACCCCGGCGATAATTGACAGAATTCTGAAAATGGATATCAGTCATATCACGGTCAAGGGCCAGCCTCTGTCGGTTGAAGGAGGGAAAACCCTTGAGGAGGAGCTGCGGGACATTGAAAAACGATTTTCCCGGGTCAAGCATGTTCCACCGCTCATGTATATAAAAAAAAGATTAATGCAGCGTAAGGCTGCAAGCAGAAAGGGCGCCTGATGGATGAAACTAAACGATTACAGTTTCGGAAAGCCCTGCGGGAGGTGAAAAACCTTCCCACGCTTCCCGGCATTATTACCAAACTGACCCGCATGGCGGAGGATCCCGATACGACAACTGACCAGATGGGGAAGGTGATCAGCAAGGATCACATCCTGGCTGCGAAACTGCTCAAGCTCGTTAATTCCGCCTTTTATGGTTTCCCGCAGAAAATAAGTTCATTAAGCAGCGCCATCATTCTGCTTGGTTTCAATGTTATCAAGAGTCTTATCATCAGCTCTTCCATCTTTGAATTCATGGAATCCCAGGATGTGGAGCTGTGGGAGCACTCCCTGGGCTGCGCCGTTGTCTGCAACGTCCTGGCAAAACGGTTGAATGTCAGTGATCCCGAAGAGATAAGCACTGCCGGTCTTATTCATGACATCGGCAAGGTGGCGATCAAGATGGAGCTGAAGCCGGAATTTGAAATGTTGCGGCAGATGATCCATGAGCGGGAAATTTCCATGCTGGTCGCGGAACAGGAGCTTCTCGGCCTGGATCACGCCGAGGTCGGCGGCTGGCTGGCCAAAAGCTGGAATCTTCCTCCCAAGCTTGTCGAACCCATAGCCTGTCATCACAATCCCAAGGAGGCCAAACATGAACAACTGGCCACCGCCATCATTCATTTCAGCGACATTTTCATACGGGGGCTCGGCTATGGACACGGGGAGGATGTCTGGGTTCCTCCGTTAAGCAAAACCGCGTGGGAACTCCTGAATCTGAGCCCCGAAGCCCTGGATGAAATACTTGAGGAAGTGGAGGAAAAATTATGGGATGTCAAGGGTTTCAGTCTGGATATCCAATCAGAAGCTGAACGCATCGTGCCCTCATGAAACGAATTCTTATCGTAGGGGAAAATATCATCGGCAGCCCGGAACACCGGCTCATCCTTGAGGCGAAAGGCTATCAGCCCCTGTTGCTGAAAAATATGCATGCCGCGGTGTCATTGATATTTGAGGATCCGCCGGATATGCTGATCATGGAAAAGGGCTTTGGCTCCGACATGGATTCCCAGGCCCTTTTGAGTGCGGTAAAGGCCTGTCTGCAGAAGACCAATATCCCCATCCTCATCGTTTTTAATGAAAACCAGGTGTTGGCGGCCATTGACTGGAAGAAATATCCGGTGGACGATTTCATGATCCGTCCCTTTTCTCCGGAGTCCATGCTGGCCAGAATACAGTTGGCCGAGGCGCGAATGATCCGGGTTTTTGATAACAACCCCCTCAGCAAGCTGCCGGGGAATACCTCCATCCTGCAGGCTATCCAGCATGCCATTGACTCCGAAGAAAACTACGGCGTTTGTTATATCGATATCGATAATTTCAAGCCGTACAATGACCGTTACGGTTTCTCACAGGGGGATGACGTGATTCTCATGGTGGCCCGCATCGCCGTCAATGTCATCGATGAGCTGGCCCGGGAGGGCAGTTTTGTTGGCCATGTGGGTGGCGATGATTTTGTTTTTGTTGTTAGGGAAGACAAGGTGAAGCCGGTCTGTGAACGAATCCTGGCAAATTTCGATGTGGTCCGCAATATGTTTATTCCGGTCGAGGATTTGAAAGCCGGCTGTTATATGGAGAAAGACAGGCAGGGCAGGGAGACGATTTTTGGTCTGCTCAGTCTCTCCATTGCCGTCGTCATTACCGGTTCACATCACTTCAAGCATTTTGGCGAGGTTTCCACTGTTGCTTCGGAGGTTAAACATTATGTCAAGCAGAAAGCGGGCAGCAATTATATGATTGACCGCAGGTCGCAGGTACAGGCTTAGCCAGCAACTCGACATATCGCCGCCTATCCGGAAATCCGGATTGCTCCTTTTTTTGAAATTGCCCTGTTGTTTGTCCGGTTTCGGTTCCGTTTAGTAATTTGCTTGCCAAATTATGATTCCCGGTTATATATGGAGGCTCTTGCAAAATAAGTAAAAGAGTGCCTCCTGTCATTTCGACCGAAGGGAGAAATCTCATAAAATCAAGGCAATTAAAGATTCCTCACTGCGTTCGGAATGACACACAAGTTCATTTTGCAAGAGCCTCTATAGAAAAAAATTTTGTATTCCATATTATCGGGAGGATCAAATGAGCAAATCACTGGTCGAGATGGCGGCGGAAATTGTTAAAGCACAATGCACATCGACAAGCATGTCCGTCGAGGATGTCGGCCTGTCGTTGCAGAACACGTACAGTGTGCTGCAGTCATTACAGGCAAAAGAGATATCGGTTGAGGCCGCCGTTGCCGGGGAAGAGCACAAAGAGGAGAATGCTGCCGTTGATGTGACGCCGGAAAAGTCAATTCTGAAAAATAAGATTATCTGTCTGGAATGCGGGCAGTCCTTTAAATTGCTGTCTCCGAAGCATCTTGACAGCCACGGCCTGACCGGCAGGGAATACCGGAAAAAATATGGTTTCCCCTTAAAGCAGCCCCTATGCGCAAAAGCCCTGTCTGAAAGACGCAAAAAAGCGGGCAAGGATCGCGGTGTGCCGGCAAATCTCCTGAAAGCCATTGCGGAACGGAAGCAGAAAGGTAATGCCAAAGGCAAGGCTGCCAATAAAGTAAAATAAATAACGAATTCATTTTACATCTCCACGGCTCTTTTGTTACAAGGCCCCCAGGCCGCCCATCTTCGCGCGCCTTTTGTTATGGCGCAACAAACGGGACTGCGTAAGGTGGATAGACTGAATTCCGGCCTTCAGTCAGTGTAATTTCCTACTAAGTAGAGGCTTTTGCAAAATATGCAAAAGAGTGCCTTCTGTCATTTCGACCGAAGGGAGAAATCTAATAAAATCAAGGCAATTAAAGATTCCTCACTGCGTTCGGAATGACACAAGTTCATTTTGCAAGAGCCTCAAGTAGTTATCCGAAAAACAAAATCAGGCGACATACATTCGTGATTGGTATTTTTGATTCAGGCGTCGGCGGCATGACCGTTGCCAAAGCGGTGGAACAGCTGCTGCCGGAAAAAAGACTGGTTTATTTTGGTGATCTTGCCCGCACGCCTTATGGTTCGAAGAGTCCTGAGACGATATGCAAATATGCGAGACAGATCACGGAGTTCCTGTTGAACAGGGGGGCCAAAATCATCGTCATCGCCTGCAACTCGGCGGCCAGCGTTGCCTCTGATCTGCTTGCGGCGGAATTTCCCGTGCCGGTTTTCGAGGTCATTACCCCGGCCATAGAAAAAGCGCTTGCCGTGACAGCAAGCAACAGAATTGGCGTTATCGGCACCAGGGCCACGATAAAAAGCAATATCTATGAGGCCAAGATACGGCAGGCGAGGCGGGATGCAGTGGTCATATCCCAGCCTTGTCCTCTGCTGGTCCCCCTGGTGGAAGAGGGATGGCTCGATAAACGGGAGACCAAGATGATTCTCCGCAGGTATCTGCATCCTCTTAAACATAAAGGGGTTGACACCCTTGTCCTCGGGTGCACCCATTATCCCTTGCTGAAGCATCTTATCAGCCCCAGAATCGGCAATCAGGTAAATGTCATTGACTCCTCAACGGCTGTGGCCGATATGGTGAAGAAATATTTGCAAAATCACCCGGAAATGGATAAGGCATTGTCAAACGGCGGTGAAAATCTTTACTATGTGTCCGATGTGACCGATGCCGCCCGCGCCACTGCGCAGCGAATTTTTGGCCGTAATCTGGATCTTATCCAGGTCGATGTGGAAGGAAATTGAATGAAAAAATTACTGTATTCCGGAATATTTTTTTTCTGCTGGCTGCTGTTTCCCCCGGCAGGACAAGGCGAGGAACTCACGCCGCAGCAGATTGCCCAAAAAATTCAGGCAACCTATGAAAAAACCACTTCCTTAAAAGCCGATTTTCTCCAGACATCCAGCATCAGCGGCATGGAGCACCGTCAGCGCAAGGGCAGCGGCACCATGGTGATCCAGAAACCTGGCAAGCTGCGCTGGGATTACCTTTCCCCGGAAAAGCAGGTACTGGTGAGCGACGGCGAGATATTTTCTCTATATTCAGCAACGGAAAACCAGATGATCGTCTCTCCGGCCAAGGAATACCTGCAGGAGGATGTCACCTATAATTTTTTTGCCGGCAAGGGCAATCTGCCGGAGGATTTTGAGGTGACATCCGTGCCGCTTGATCTTGTAAAACAGGACAGTTACGCAATCATGCTGGTGCCGAAGAAGACCCATGCCCAGGTTGAAACTCTCTATGTCTGGGTTGATCAGGCCACATTTCTGGTAAATCGGCTCCAGGTTTTGGATCACCTTGGCAGCGTTACCGATCTGCTCCTGTTCAACACGGAGGTCAATCGCGCTTTCCCGGCGGATTATTTTCATTTTACCCCTCCGGAAGGGACGGAAATAATCGAGCAGTAAGCTGGTGTTGATAAATTATTCGTAACCGCTCAGATAGATAGAGCGAAGGCTGAAGGACAGGCGGGACAATGACGGATTTCAGGCTGGCCTTAGTCTCCATGCCGTGGGCGATTTTTGACCGTCCGTCAATCCAGCTTGGCGCCTTAAAAAGCTATGTCGAGAGAAATTCATCAATCAAGGTGGAGACGTTTCACCCCTATCTCAACATTGCCAAAATCCTTGGCAAGGATCTCTATCATCTCATTTCCAGCAATGTCTGGATCTGTGAAGCTTTTTACAGCGGCGTTCTTTTCCCTGAACTGCGGCTTTCCGCAAAAAAGGTGGTTGAAAAGGAACTTCGCAAGGTAAAGAGTGGGATCCCCGTTGATTTTGATGCGATCCGCGCCCGGTTGGCGAGTCATCTCGCCGAGTGGGCCGCGGCCACGGACTGGCAGCGTTTTGATCTGGTGGGATTTTCCGTCTGTTTTAATCAGCTGCTGGCAACCCTGGCCGCTGTCAGCTCCCTGAAGAAAAAACATGCCGATCTGCCAATCGTTCTCGGCGGATCGGCTTGTCATGCCGATTCCGCCCCGGCTTTCCTCAGACATTTCCCGGCGGATTTTGTCATCAGCGGGGAAGGGGAAGAGCCGCTGCTGAGTTTGTGCGCCACCCTGGCCGGCCGGGCCGCGACCCTTGACGACCGGGTATGGTGCGCAGCGGGACTTGCCGGAAAGCAACCGGCCCACCAGGGCAAAGAGCTTGACATCGCCACCTTGCCCTGCCCTGACTATGATGATTATTTCCGGGAGATGCGGCAGCTTTTTGCTGGTGAGGTATTCATTCCCGTCATCCCGGTGGAGTTCTCCAGGGGCTGCTGGTGGCGCAAATGCTCTTTTTGCAATCTGAATCTGCAGTGGCGCGGCTACCGTCATAAGGGGGCGGCAAAGATGGCCACGGAAGTTTTTGCCTTGGCCGACCGGCATAAGGTACTGGATTTTGCCTTCACGGATAATGCCCTGCCGCCGAAGGACGCGGTTTCTTTTTTTGAAAAAGTCCGCGGGTCTGGTCTTGATCTGAGGTTTTTTGCCGAGATTCGCGCCGATCACCGCGGCAGGGTGATGGAGATAAGCCGTCATGGGGGCCTGACCTCCGTTCAGGTCGGCATCGAGGCCTTCAGTAATTCACTGCTGGAAAAAATGAGCAAGGGCGTGACGGTCATTGAAAATCTTGCCGTGATGAAGGACGCCCTTGCCCATGGCGTTGAACTGGCCGGCAATCTGATTGTCGAGTTCCCGGGCAGCAGCAAGGAAGAGGTTGATGAAACCATGGCGGTACTGGATTTTGCCTTTCCTTTCCGTCCGCTGACCACGGCCTCTTTTTTTCTGGGCCATGGCAGCCCGGTTGATTGCCGTCCCGCTGATTACGGGATCAGGGCCAAAACCACCCACCCGTATATAAGCAAACTTTTCCCGTCTGGGATTGGCGCGGATCTGCCATTGCTGGTCAAAGGGTATAAAGGTGATCGCGCCAGGCAGCGGAAGTTGTGGGCGCCAGTGGTGGCAAAGGTGAAAAGATGGCGGGATTATCACCGCAAACCGGGAAAAACGGCAGGATGTCTTCTTTCCTACCGGGATGGCGGGGATTTTCTGATTATCCGGCAGGTGTTGCCGGATGGCAAGGTTCTTCGCCACCGGCTGCTTGGCGTATCCAGGCAGATTTATCTCTCCTGTGCGGCGATTGTTGATCTGCCGGCCCTGGCCCTGCAATTCCCTTCGTTTCCTCGCGATAAGATAGAAAAATTTCTTGATGATCTCGTCGCCAAGAGGCTTGTCTTTAAAGAGAATAACAGGTTTTTGTCGCTTGCGGTCAGGCAGGGCTATTAAAGGTGAAGGAGACAATGGACTCGGCAAACAAACAGACAATGCTGGTGGTCGGCGGTTGCCGGAGCGGAAAAAGCCGTTTCTCGCAGCAATGGGCCGCGGAGCGATTCACCCGCAGAACTTTTGTCGCCACCACGGTTGCCGGGGATGACGAGGAGATGCAACACCGGGTGGAGATGCACCGGCGGAGCCGAGGCGCGGACTGGCAAACCATTGAGGAACCCTGTGATCTGACGGGGGTGCTGCGGGAGCAATGGCGGGAAACCGATGTTTTTCTCATTGACTGTCTGACCTTGTGGCTGACGAATTTGCTGCTTAAGGATTGGTCCGATGCCGAGATTGAAACAGGGATGACCGATCTGGCCGCGGCCGTAAAGGAGTGCCCGGTTTCGGTGGTGCTGGTGGCGAACGAGGTCGGCCTGGGCATCGTGCCTGAATCAGCGCTCGCCCGCAGATTCAGGGATCTGGCCGGTTGGTGCAACCAGCGGATCGGGGCGCACTGCGACCAGGTTGTTTTCATGGCAGCCGGGTTACCGCTTTATCTGAAATGATTTTTTTATCCCGCAATATCAGGTAGAATGAAAAAAATGCGTTTTTGCACACGGCCTATATTGGATGATCTCGTATTTTGGGGACGGGAGAAGAGATGAGCGTACATGGCGGAAATATCGTCGCCACGGCAAAAGCCCTGGGATGTCAGGTTGCCGATCTCATCGACATGAGCGGTAATCTCACCCCTTTGGGGATGGCGCCCGGCTTGCGGGAGGCGCTTACCCAGGGACTGGAACAGGTGGCCTTTCTGCCTGAGACGGAAAGCGAAACATTGCGCCAGGTTTTTGCCGGGAAATTCGGGTTGCGGGAAGATGAGGTGCTGGCGGGAAACGGCACCACGGAGTTTATTTTCGCCCTGCCCGCCTCCTTCGGCCATAAGCGGGCCATCATTGTCAATCCCACCTATTCCGATTACAGCCTGGCCTGCTCCTGGGCGAACATGCCGGTCGTCAACTTCATGCTGACCCTTGAGCATGATTTCCGTCTTGATATGGCGCACCTTGCCAAACATCTGCAAGGGGAGGAGCTGGTGTTTATCTGCAACCCCAACAACCCCACGGCTGGTTTAACCCCGACCCGGGAGCTGTATGCATTGATCGTCAACCATCCGGCCACCACTTTTGTGGTGGATGAGTCCTATCTGCCTTTTACCCGGGAGATGTCGCTTCTGCGGTACGATTTGCCGGCCAACCTGTTTGTCCTCTTCTCCTCTTCCAAGATTTATGGTATTCCGGGTTTGCGCCTTGGTTTTCTCGCGGCAAGGGCTGCTAATCTCCAGGCCCTGGCTTTGCACCGCAAACCCTGGGGGGTGAACAGATTGGCGCAGATTGCCGGAGAGTATCTGCTGCACAATAGCGATTCTTACGTGGAGGATGTGCGGCAGTTTGTCGAACAGGAGAGGCCCAGGTTTGTCAAGGGTTTGCAGGAGATGGGCTCCATCCGGGTCATCCCCGGCGCCGCTAATTTCATGCTCTGTTATCTGCAAGGAGACCTTTCCGCCGCGGAGCTGCGGGGCAGACTCCTGGAAAAAAGAATCATGATCCGCGACTGCGCCTCCTTTGCCGGCCTTGACGACCATTATTTCCGGCTTTGTTTACAGGGCCGGGAGAAGAATGTTTATTGTCTCAAGGTATTGCGGGAGATTTTTAACTAAAAATTTGCAGGAAAGAGTATGAGAATTTCCATCATTTCGGATACCCATGATCAGGTGGCCAATCTGCGAGCCGCCGTAAGATACAGCAACGCCTTTAATGTGCAGCTGCTCATTCACTGCGGAGATCTGATTTCTCCCTTCATGCTCGATGAGCTGGCCGCCTTTGCCGGGGCTGTTCATCTCATATACGGCAATAATGTCGGTGATCAGCATCTTATTTCCCAGTGGTGCGGAACCCGGTTCCCTTCCATCTCCCATCATGGGGTGCTGGGCGCTGTTGAGGCAGGCGGTCTGAAGATCGCCTTTCATCATTATCCCCAGGTTGCCCGTGGTCTTGCCAGCCAGGGTCTTTTCGATGTGGTATGCTGCGGCCATAATCATCATTACGGGGTAGAACGGATAGGGAATACGTTGTTAATTAATCCGGGCGATATGCTTGGTAAGGAAAATCAGCCTGCTTTTGCCATTCTTGACAGCTCATCACGCACTGTTGAAAGGGTGGAGGTTGGTGAAAAAATGAACTTAGGTGAGGAAGGAGTTTCCAGATCATGACCCAGAAGAACTTACAGCAGGAAAACAATGCTGGTCAGGGAGAAAAAAGATGAGTGACGAGATGAGCTTTGCCGAGATGTTTAACGAAAACGAGTCCACTCAGGACCATCTGGAACCCGGACAGAAGATAAGGGCTGAGATTGTCAGGATTACGAAAGAGTGGGTTTTTATCGATCTGGGGGGCAAAAGCGAGGGGGCTCTGGCTCTTTCCGAACTGCTGGATAAAGAGGGAAACCCCACTGTCAAGGAGGGAGACAGCATTGATGTCTATTTCCTTACGGTTGAACGCAATGAAAAGATCTTCACCACCAAAATCGGCGGAGCGGCGATAACGGCCCATCTGGAAGAGGCCTTCCGCAGCGGCATTCCGGTTGAGGGCACGATCCAGAAAGAGATCAAGGGCGGCTTTGAGGTGAAAATCGGCGGCAGCAGCCGGGCCTTCTGCCCGTACTCGCAGATTTCCCTGCGCAAGGTTTCCGATAACGAACAATTCATCGGTAAGCAATATTCGTTCAAAATAGTCGAGTTCCGCGAAAACGGCAGGAATATCATCGTCTCCCACCGCAAGATTCTGGAAGAGCAGCGCGCCGAGCAGAGGGAGCAGCTGAAAGAGACCCTGGAGCCGGGTCAGACCGTCAAGGGCGTCATAACCTCGATCCGGGATTTCGGGGCCTTTGTCGATATCGGCGGGATCGAGGGCTTGATCCCCATATCCGAAATCGGCTGGGGCAGGGTCACGGATATCCACTCCACCCTGGAAGAAGGGCAGACGGTTGAGGTTGCCATCAAAAAACTCGACTGGGATCAGGACCGTTATTCCTTCAGCCTCAGAGAGACCCTGCCCGATCCCTGGGATACCAGCGTCCTGGCCGAAGGAACCACCGTAACCGGCACGGTGGCCCGGCTGACCGATTTTGGCGCCTTTGTCACCCTGGCCCCGGGCATTGACGGTTTGATCCATATTTCCGCTCTCGGCCACGGCCGCAGGATCAATCATCCCAGGGAGGCTGTCCGGCAGGGCGAAAGCCTGGAGGTTCGCATTGATGCCATCGACAGAGAGAAAAAGCGTATCTCTCTTTCCCTGCCGCAGAGCGAGGAAAGCCTGAAGGCGGCGGAAAAAAAGAAAACAGCGAAAAAACCCAGGGAAGATGATATGCGTGATGAGTTCAATCGCTTCAAGGAGACCGACGGAGGCAAAAAAGAGAAATCCATGGGGACCTTTGCCGATCTGTTAAAAAACAAACTCGACAGTTAGGCTTTATGGGTCATTTTTACAACCGGTTGGTGCCGTGAAGAAAAAAATACTCATAGTTGACGATGAAGAACTCGTTTTAAACAGTCTCGGCCTGGAGCTGCAAGGCGAGGGCTATGATGTCACCCTGGCCGCCAACGGAGAAGAGGGGATTTCTTTTCTTCGTTCAAGCTATTTTAACCTGCTTATCACTGATTTGATGATGGAGGGGGTGAACGGGCTTGAGGTGTTGAAGGCCGCCAAGGAGATTGATCCGGAAATCGTCGTGGTGATCCTGACCGGCTACGGAGAGGTTGGCTCGGCCATCGAGTCCCTGCGTCTCGGCGCCTCCGATTATCTGCTTAAACCCTGTGACTGCAGCGAACTGCAGCTGCGCATCGCCAAATGCCTCGAACAGCAGGAGCTGTCCAAAAAAATTAAAATCTATGAACAGATGCTCCCCGTCTGCCCGGATTGCAAAAAGGTGCTGTATGTTTCTGAAAAAACAGGGGGAATAGAGGAGTGGATAGCCCTGGATCAGTATATCAGCAGGAAAACGGGATTGGGCATAAGCCACGGCTATTGTCCCGGCTGCTTCAAGGAGGCGATGCAGGAGATCGCCCAGGTCAAGAAAAAATAACTCCAGAACTCCTGACGCCATAACGTAATTTCAATAAGTTAAGACGCTATCTCAGATTCTGGCTTGTTACCGGTTTGAGTACTTAAAGTGAAAGGTTTTATCTGATCAGAAAGTACCACAACTTTAGGCACTTGAAGTATTTTAAGTACTTTAGGCACTTTTTTTGATCTTGTATTTTGGTACCAGCGTTTAATCTGCCGAGATCAGGTTGTCTGAACTCACGCCCTTCAGGA
>JACRCD010000039.1 GCA_016219175.1 Deltaproteobacteria bacterium
AGTGCCTAAAGTTAAAGGAGTTATCTGATCAGAAAGTACCGCAACTTCAAGTACTTTAGGCATTTTAAGTACTTTAGGCACTCTTCTCGAATCGCAATCCTGGTATCAAAGTAAAATTTGCCGAGATCAGGTTATCTGAAGTTATTTACATTTTCCTGTTGCATCAAAAAGGATAGGGACGAGTTTTTGAGGACGAGGATCATATTTTGCGAGATGTGTAATTTGGTTTTCAAGGCACTTTAATTTTCTTAAGTCCTCCTTTCCGGTGCTTGTCTACTTGTTTTGGTATCAGAATATGGCTAGACTGCCAAAAATGAATTAGCTGGCCGTTACTTTATAGATATTGCGATAAAGTGAAATTATACTTTGTGTGTGAAATGGAAACAGGCGATACAAAAAAAAATAGATTTCAGCTTCAAGCTAAAATTGTCGACATTACCTGCGCTGACGGGATTTGCAAAATAGTTATTGAGGCGCCGGAAATATGTGAAGCGTCAAGTGCCGGGCAGTTTGTCATGGTAAAAACGTCTGAAGGAAACAGCAATGATCCATTATTCCGAAGACCGTTTTCGATTCATAGGATTTCAGATGGGTTGCTAACTATAGTATTTAAAGTAGTAGGGCGCGGGACGAAAAATCTGGCCAATATGCGGAAATCTCAGCTACTTGATGTCGTGGGGCCGTTGGGGAAAGGATTTATTCTAACAGATCATGCACGATATTATCTTGTCGGCGGGGGGATGGGGATCGCGCCAATGTATTATCTGGCTGAAAATCTTCGCCGAGAAAAAACTAAAAGCCAAATTTTTGTGATGATGGGGGGCCAGACTTTAAAGGAAATTGAAGTATTTCAAGATATCACGGAATTGCCGGGTGTTACTTTGCGAATGGCCACCAATGATGGTTCCTTCGGGCATCACGGCCTCGTGACAGATCTTATGGAACAGACAGCAGTAGAACATGGAGATGGTGCGGTCTATTGCTGTGGCCCTTTGCCTATGATGAAAGCGGTAGCCTTGTTTTGCAAAGATAAAAACTTTGACTGTCAGGTGTCTCTTGAAACAACAATGGCGTGTGGTGTAGGCGCTTGCCTTGGTTGCGTTGTTAAAGGCTCTGGGACAATTGGTGAGGGGTACCTTCATGTCTGCAAAGATGGTCCCGTTTTTGCGGCTGGGCAAATATGGACATGAAAAAAAAAATAGATAGCTCTGTAAAAATTGGGGATTGGCAGCTGGCAAATCCCATCATGACGGCATCTGGAACGTTTGGCTATGGGGTTGAATATTCGGATTTTGTAAATTTGAACAGCCTGGGCGCAATTGTTGTCAAAGGTATTTCAATAAAGCCCCGCCCGGGAAATCCACCTCCCAGGATTGTCGAGACCGCTTGTGGAATGTTAAACGCAATTGGCCTTGAAAACCCGGGATTGGACAGATTTATAAGTGAAAAAATGCCTTTGCTGCGTAAATTAAAATGCAGCGTTGTCGTTAATATTCTAGGAGATACTCTCGATGAATATTGCGTTTTGGCGGAACAATTGTGTGATCAAGATATAGCTGGAATAGAGGCCAATATATCTTGTCCAAATGTAAAAAAAGGGGGCGTCGCCTTTGGCACAGAAGCAAGAATGGTTTATGACCTCACACGCAAAATCAAAAAAAAATGCAACAAGCCCCTTATTGTCAAACTGTCACCAAATGTAACTGATATCTCCGCAATTGCGCTAGCCGCGGAAGAAGGTGGGGCAAGTGCGGTTTCATTGATCAATACCCTTTTGGGCATGGCCATTGATATTAAGTCGAGAAAACCAAAGCTGGCAAATATCGTTGGCGGTCTTTCCGGGCCGGCGATAAAACCAATCGCCCTGCGAATGGTCTGGCAAGTTGCCCAACGGGTAAAAATTCCGGTAATTGGTATAGGAGGAATAAAATCCGTCGAAGATGTGATTGAGTTTATGCTTGCTGGAGCGACAGCTGTTCAGATAGGAACTGCTAATCTTGTCAACCCTTCAATAGCTGGGGAAATTGTCCGGGAATTTGAAAAATATCTGCACGTAAACCGGATTCATTCAGCTAAAGAATTAATTAAAGGACTTAACTAATATTTTTTTGAGGTAAACCATGTATTCTCGTATTTATGTTCTTCGTTTTCCCAAGGAAACCAGCGATAAGCCAATTATATGTAAATTAGTTCAACAATATGGCGTAGAGTTCAATATTTTGAAAGCCACCATACTCCCGCAACATGAAGGATTGATGGTTCTTGAGCTTCTTGGCCATAAACAAAATGTTCGAGAGGCCTTGGATTATTTAAAAGCCTTTGGGGTCTCAATTGAGGCATTGTCCACCATTATTAGAAGAGATGATGATAAGTGCTTTCAATGCGGCGCGTGCACAGGAATTTGTCCCACTGGCGCACTGTTTATCAGCCGGCCTGACATGTCTGTAGTTTTTGACCCGGATAAGTGTACCGGATGCGGATTATGTGTCACTGCGTGTCCGGTGCGGGCAATGGAGGTTTCTTTGTTGCAAACGGTTAGTTCTTTGCCTTAAGGATGTTACAAAGGTAACTCGATCATGAATTTTATGCATTAGATCACTATGGACTGGAATGAGTTTAAAATTATTGAAGCCTAGAATTAACTGGGATGAAATCCAAACAGTTATGCTGGATATGGATGGAACCTTGCTGGACAAACATTTTGATGATTATTTCTGGGAAGAACATGTCCCCGAAATCTATGCAAAAGAGAACAATATCAATTTCTGGGACGCATACGATGAATTAATGGCAAAATATAAAAGCCAGGAAGGGACATTGAAATGGACAGATATAAATTTCTGGTCAAAGGAGCTCCGTCTTGATTTGGTCGAGATGAAATCCCGAATAAACCACCTTATTCAAGTTCACCCGTACGTAATAGATTTTTTAATGTTTTGTAAACGAAACTGTAAAAAAATTTACTTGGTAACGAATGCGCACAGTAAAACTCTCGCAATTAAAATGGCACACACGGAAATCGACGCACATTTTGACAAAATCGTCTGTTCTGAAGAAATTGGAATTGCTAAAGAAGAACCAGAATTTTGGCCGAGGCTGGAAAAAAAGTTGAATTTCGATAAAAATAAAAGCCTGTTAGTTGATGACAACGAACAAGTGCTGAATACTGCGGATACATACGGCATAAAACATCTAATTTTTGTTGCTAAATCTAGCAGTAAAAAGCCGGTTGTGTATTCAAAAAAATACCCTTCAATAATATTCTTTAAGGAATTGATGTGAAATAGCAAAACTACCAAATAGCTATTCATAGCAAAAAAAAGATTAAAATCCAGGAATATGTGCTGTATTCCTGGATTTTTTTTCGGTAAAATACATATATGGAGTGGACAGAAATAATAATTGTACGGTCATAAGGCGCGCAAATTGCATTTGTTCTGGATCAGTACCGCGCAGTACAAATGAAAAGGAGAGGATGGAGGAACCATACATGGCAACAAAACAAAGGCTTGGAGAGTTACTGATTGAAAAAGGCTTAATAACTCAAAATGTAGTTGATGATGCGTTGCGGGTGCAAGTAAGCGGGAACAGACGGCTGGGAACTATCCTTGTAAAAATGGGCTGGATTACGGATGAACAGCTCCTTGATGTTTTGTCAAAACAACAAGGGGAGCCTCGCGTAAATATTGAAAAAGAATTTGATCCCGATGTAAAAAATATTTTGCCTAAGTATCTCTGTCAGAAATATGGTCTTTTGCCGCTATCAATCGAAAAAACAAAAAAAGTTTTAAAAATAGCAATGGTTGATCCACTTGACGAAGTGGCAATAAATGACGTGGAAAATTATACAGGGTATGCCGTGTGGGGGTTGCCGGCACCGACAAAAGAAATAGAACAGGCAATTTCTAAATTAATACCTTTTTCAGTAAAAGATATTTTTAATCCGCAAACTTATAATACGTTCACCAAAATAGCATCTGTTGTTGCCTTAGTATTGGCCCTTGTCACAATAAGTTTTATTTACAATTTCTTTGAAAGGGAAAAATACGGGGTTATATCCCAGCAAGAAAATCAGACTATTTATCGAAATCATGATTTGATAGTGAGTTTTGAAAAAGAAGGAAAAATTTCCCTTCTTGGGCACGGGGCCTACGCCGAGGGCTACTATGCTGTTTTGTTCAATGACAAAGATTCATTTCTTCGTTTCACGGAGAATAAGAAAGACAAGTTTTCTGAAAAGCAAATTAAATGGCTAAATTGGGTATCGCAACAAAATCCATTAAAAACAAATTAAGGCCTGACGCAGTTCATTAAGGCCATATAAAGTGTGAGATTATGCGAACACATCCAACTAAAAAAAACGCCGGATTAACTTCTGCGAGTGCCCATTTATTAAAAGGCGCGAGCTTGGGGGATTTGTTAAATAACAAATACGGCACCTGCATGAGAGGACAATTTCCCTCTAAGCAAAAGCAAGATAAGGCAAAAAGGAACGAGGGGAATTGCTGGCAGAAACTTACGTTGCTGATTGCCATTATCTTATTGTTGGGGTGTCCTCCTCTCCATGCGGCTGATGCTACCTTTACTTGGACCGCGAACACTGAGTCAAATTTGGCCGGATACCGTATCCATTATGGCAGCTCGAGCAAAAATTATGACAAGGTCGTTGAAATTCCAAAGACTGAAACCACCGCGACAATCAGTGCATTGACTCCGGGCCAGGTCTATTATTTTGCTGCGACAGCCTTTGATACTGACAATTTTGAAAGCGCTTATTCAACTGAGGTAACCTGGACCGCGACGACGACCGGCAATACGGCGCCACTGGCGACTGGCACATCCGCGGTCACTATAGAAGGGAGCCCTGTTTCCGGCATGCTCACTGCCACTGACAGCGATAATAACACGTTGACATATTCAATAGTAACTAATGGCGCACTTGGCGCAGCCGTGCTAACAAATGCAGCAACAGGGGCGTTTACATACATTCCCAACGTCTCAACAACGGGGACTGACAGTTTTACTTTCAAGGTTAATGACGGCACTGTAGATTCAAATATTGCAACAGTTACCGTGACGATCAATAAGCTGATAGTAAATAGTACGCCTCTGGCAATAGCCATGAATACATCGACTAATGAAGGTAACGCCCTGATCGGGACCTTATCGGCGACTGATGCTGATAATGACCCGTTAACCTTCCAAATCGTGAGCAATGGGACGCTGGGCAATGTAGTACTAAACAACAATGGCACCGGCGCATTTACTTATACACCGAATGCGCAAGCCACCGGCACAGACAGTTTTACTTTCAAGGTAAACGATGGGAAGATAGATTCGAATATAGCAACTGTGCTCGTTACGATCAACAAAGTCAACGTCGCTCCAGTTGCAGCAAATAGCAGCATTGTGACGACCGCAGGTGTTGCCGCGACAGGAAGCTGTATTGCCACGGACCAAGATAATGACTCGTTAACCTATCAAGTTGTGACTAACGGCAGTAAAGGCTCAGCGGTAATAACGAACAGCGGGACAGGGGCATTTATCTATACCCCGACGAATGCGGAAGTTACAGGCACAGACAGTTTTACTTTTAAGGCCAACGATGGAAGCGTTGATTCGAATACAGCGAGGGTGACTATTGATATAGCTGCGGCAGGAAAAGCGACGGCAACCTTCACTTGGACGGCGAACACGGAGGCTAACCTGGCAGGCTACAGGATTCATTACGGGGTGTCCAGCAGGAATTATACGCAGGTGATAGAGGTTCCTAAAACAGAAACAACCTCCATTGTGAAAGGGCTGACAGAAGGACAAACCTATTATTTTGCCGCCACGGCTTTTGATACGGATAATTTTGAAAGCGCTTATTCAACAGAAGTTGTTTGGATGGCACAAGTCAGCAATAGCCCGCCAGTGGCTTCTGGCGGCAGTCTTGAAACAACGGAAGGAAACTCGGTTAGCGGGGTATTGAGCGCCGCGGATCCTGATCATGACACGTTAACCTACTCAATCATTAATAACGGATCATTGGGTGCAGCGGTTATTACAAATGCAGCAACAGGGGCATTTGTTTACATTCCCAATAACAAGGCAAGCGGGACTGACAGCATAACTTTCAAGGCCAGTGACGGAACTTATGAATCAAACATTGCCACGGTTTCCATAACAATACATCCGGTGGCGGTAAATGTTTCGCCAGTGGCAAGTATTCAGTATCAGGCTTCAATTGATTCTCCCTATACAATAGAATTTAACGGACTGTCTTCAACAGATTCCGATGGACAAATAGCGACTTATGCGTGGAACTTCGGGGATGGCGCCACTGGAAGCGGACCAGCAATAAATCACACATATTCCATCGCCGGGGATTACTCAGTATCGCTTACGGTAACCGATAACAGCGGAGCAACGGCACAGGATGTCGCGGTTGTCTCAATAGTCGCCGTTGCTGCTAATATCCCTCCGACTGCAGCATTTACTTATACTGTTTCAGCTGATAATTCTTCAGTGTTGAATTATGATGGTAGCGGGTCGCAAGACCAGGATGGTGAGATCGTCAGTTATTCCTGGAATTTTGGTGATGGTGAGGTCGGCACAGGGGAAATTATCCAGCACAAATATCAAATTTCAGGAACATATTCCGTAACGTTGATAGTCTTGGATAACGACGGCGAAACAGCAAAAAAAGTAGTAGTGGCTGATGTGACAGTCCCCCCGTTTGTCATGGAAACCGGTGAAGTAAATATAACCGGGACATGGCAGTGGGTACAATTTTCTGAGCCTTTTGAAAATCCGGTTGTTGTTGTAACCCCGGCAAGCAGTAATGACATTCTTACAGGGGTGATACGTATCAAGGATGTTCAGAAAACCGGATTCAATGTGCGGTTCCAGAACTGGGCGTATCAGAAAGTAACAAAGCATGGTCTCGAAAAAGTGGGCTATATAATCTTGGAATCCGGGGCACATGATCTTGGCAACGGCAACTGGGTTGAAGCTGGGCGTTTCGCGACTGACAAGACCGATGCTTTTGACCAAAGGAATTTTACACACCAGTTCCAGAAGGTACCAGTCGTGGTAACCTCTATAAACACGGTGAAAGAAGCCGCTGCCGTTACCGGAAGGGTAAAAAATGTTGGCACCTCGGGTTTTGAATACAAGATGCAGGAACAACAGAGTAGCACGACGCCTCAGCACCTGCAGGAAACAGTGAGCTATATAGCCTGGGAAACTTCATCTGGAAATGTTGGCGATCTTACCTATGAGGTCCGGGCAACACAGCAGAGCGTAACGGATGCATGGTTTACGGTCAAATTTAACACCCTGTTTGGCTTAGCGCCGATACTCGTGGCAGATATGCAGACCGCGGCGGATGCGGATCCCGCCAATTTACGCCTCCAACTGTTGACTGCGGCAGATGCGCAGGTGAAAATCGAGGAAGAAAAGTCCGTTGACGCCAACAGCGGCCATTTGGCGGAAAGTGTTGGATTTATCGCTCTAGGTATCATTGAAAGAGCCCCGGGAGGATTAACCTCCGATGGGGATAGCGATGCTGACATAGACGGCAGGGATTTTATGCCGTATCTTGAGGGGACATCCAGTCAGACGATGGAAGAAATCGCGGCACAGTTCGGTTTAATCAAATAAAAATAATTTTAAAGATGGTAATTGCGAGGGGCCTGTATTTATTGCAGGCCCTTCCTTTTATGTAAAAGTTTTGTCTCTCTCAAGAGGTATTAGTTCAATTTCACCCCAAACCCCAAGCTGATCATCCTTAACAATGACAACACCTCGAAGGTCGGGGAGTGTTTGCGCAATTTTCAAAGTGCGATCCATATCGGATTTTTTTTTCAATTCATTGCCAAGGCGAGTAGCTGCGGCATCGGCCAACGCGGTTGACGGCGCTAAAACAGTAACGGCATCGGCCTGTCCAAAACTAAGTGAGTGGCCGATAGTCCCTGAAGAGGTACATATTCCGAGAGGCATCGCGTTCGCAGGAATTTTAATTCCGATCTTGTTGCTGAGAAGTGAAGTTCCCGCAAAAATTGCAACATGACTTTCATGCCGCCTGTACATGAATATATCTCCGCCGTTTTCAACAATTATTTCGTTGCTTGTTGCCTTGAGCAAATCTTTGCCGACAAATTCAGCTAGAGCACCGGCAACCGCAGCCATAGGGCCCACTCCGGCTTGAGTTCCGGCACTAAGCATTGCTTTAACGATGGGGGGGGCAAGTGAATCCATCTCAAGAGGGATCAGGGAAACGAGAAATTTCGGATGCCGGCTGATATAGTTTTCTAGTTGGCCACGGTATGCTAAGACAAGATGTGCTGCCTCTGCGCTGACGTCTTTGTCAGCTAGAATAAAGAGATCTGTTTCCCGGATCGTTACATGGCTGCTGGTCAACCCCTCAGAGGCCATTATGCTGCGATAATTTCTTTTTCGGTAAGAAAGCGGGTTTCTATTTTTTCTTTTTGTTGTTTTACTTTTCATGGTTCAGCCTATTGCAATTACATTCTGAAAATGGCTTACAGTGCTATATTTATTACTGGTTGCATATTAACTGTCCGAAACTTAACGACCAACCGGCGTTCTGACAAGAAAGATTGTTGAATTAATGTCACAGTATAACGCGCATAAGGAGATGTTAATCGTTTTCACGCGGTTTCCCACACCTGGGCAGACTAAAACCCGTTTAATTCCAACATTAGGTGAGGCCGGTGCGGCTGAACTGCAAAGAATGTTGTCGGATTATACGTTCAGGACATGCTGCGATTTGGCCAACAAAAGGCCTTTGGCAATTGAAGTCCATTATGAAGGCGGGAACAGGGCGGACGTGAAAAAATGGATTCCGGCAGTAATGCAAGGCAAACCGCAGTGCCAGGGAAGTTTGGGAGAACGGTTAATTCATGCATTTACCCGCGGTTTTAATGCGGGCATGGAGCGCGTTATTATAATTGGCGCCGACTGCCCATTTGTCACTCCCGAAATTTTCTCTCAAGGGTATGCTTTACTGCTCGATAATGATCTTGTCATCGGCCCGGCAAACGATGGGGGATGTTACCTGATTGGCTTAAGTAAACCTCTCTATTTTCTTTGGCAAAACATTGACTGGGGGACAGACAAGGTTCTTTGCCAGATAATCGAAATATCAAAAAATCATGGAGTGACATTATCTTGTTTGCAACCTTTATCCGACATTGATCGACCTGAGGATTTGCACAATCTGTACGATCCCAGGAGTGGTTTCTGTTTATTCTGGAGCAGGAAATGAACGTTTACGGAGGGAAGAAGCCATTTCTTTCAATCATTATCCCTGTTCTTAATGAGGCAGAAAACATTCAAGCCACACTAGATTCAATCTTAGAAACGGATGGCGCGGAAATAATTGTTGTCGACGGGGGCAGTAAGGATAAGACCGTGGAAATTGCTTCTCGCGCCGGAGTAAAGGTCGTGTTTGCCTGTCCGGTTCGTGCTGGTCAGCTAAATAAAGGAGCTGCCGAGGCGCAGGGAGAGATCTTGCTTTTTTTGCATGGTGACACAAGATTGCCGGCTGGATTCGAAGTTTCGGTCAGGGAAATAATGACACGTCATGACATTTCGGCAGGAGCCTTCCGGCTTGCAATCGATTCTCCCAAGAAAAGGTATCAATGGATCGCCAGGGCAGCAAATTTACGGTCCCGTTTTTTGCAGCGTCCTTATGGTGACCAGGCCCTGTTCCTGAAGGCCGCTTTGTTCCGCGAGTTGGGCGGATTTCCGGATATCCCCATAATGGAAGACTTCTGTTTGGTGAAAACATTAATGCAGAAAGGGCGCATTTATATTCTGGATAAGAAGGTTATCACTTCTGCCAGGCGATGGCAGCGTTTGGGAGTTTTTCGGACAACCATTATCAACCAATTGGTGGTATGCGGGTTTTTACTTGGTGTTCCCGTTGATTTGCTGGCCAAGTTCTATGGTGTTGTCCAGAAAAGTTGATATGGCAGGGTTTTGCGGTAAAAGACCTTCTCGTAGGTTTTTGTCTTTGATAATCGAAAGAACAAATCGGGAGCTGTTTTCCAGATAAGGATAGAAATAGGATTGGCGGAAAATCGGGTTTGCCCCGGAGATAAAGAGAGAAAGACTCATAAATATAAGGCAGGAGACAAACAATCCTTTGGCTAATCCTAGAAATCCCCCTAAAAATCTATCAAACCAGCCGAGCAGCGAGACGGTAATTACTTTTTTTAATAAAATTCCAAGCAAAATAACAGCGAAAAATGAAAGGGTAAAGAGGAAAACATAGGTGATAAAAAAGCCGGCCTGCTTGTTATCAATAAAGGGAATAACCAGATTGGCCGACTCTCCGTAATAACGTCCTGACACAATAAAACCAATCAACAGAGCAGCTATGGAGGCAATTTGTTTGATAAACCCGACCCAGAGACCCCGGCTTAGAAAAAGTAAGATAACAATGATAATAATGGCATCCAATATCGACATGACTTCAAGTCCTTATAACAGAAGAAAATATTTCTATCATCTTTAACCATAAAATCCATGGAATCACAAAGAAATAAAGAAAATGGACTCATAGAAGATATAACGGGTCAGATTCATATCAATTTTTCGCATCTCAATCTTTCTCCTCTGTCGGTACGAATTACAAAGGTAAAATTTGACTTATTAAAAAAATATATAGAGGAATGGAGCATTGATGAGATAGTCTCTTTTTATCTTTGCGCGGAAGAGCGGGAACAGTTTTTTTCATTTCGGTATGAAAAAAGAAAAACTGAATGGCTGTCCGGCCGAATTGCCGCAAAGTGTGCAGCAATTCAACTTGAAAATAATGAACCGAGGACGTTCTGGGAAAAAAATAAATGGCATGCTGTGCGGATTACATCAGATAGACTTGGCAAACCATATGTATCCGTCATTGGGCATGGCCAATTAGCCCACTCACCCCAGATTTCCATTTCCCATAGCAAGGAGCTGGCCATAGGCCTTGCCGCCTTGGAAAATTGCGGGGTTGATATTCAGAAGATTACGCCGGCAATTGAGCGGGTTGAAAACCGCTTTGTCGCCCTTGAGGAGCATCATATTCTCGCTGAAGTAATTGAATTGTATGGAAGGCAAACTGCGCTGACCCTGCTCTGGTCGGCTAAGGAGGCTGTGAAGAAAGCTGCGGCCGGGCCGGGAATTCCAGGTTTTATGGGGATAAGGCTCTGTTCTCTGCAAAAGCAGGATGGAGGCTTTCTTTTTTCGGTGAGTGTCAAGGAAAATGGCAGTTGGCAAAAGACCAAGCTACTCATCTGGGTGTGCGTTCTTGAGAGCTTTTCCTTTGCCATGACCACGGAAAATTTGGGGAAAACATGAAAAGAATTACCGATTATATCGCATCAATTCCACTTTTTAGCGGGATGAGTCCTGAACATCACGACGAGCTGGCCATGATTGTTGTGGATCAGGAATTCTGCCGCGGTGATATGATTTTTTCAGAAGGGGATGCTGGTAATGGTTTTTTTGTGATCATTGATGGGAGGGTGAAGATTTTCAAACTTTCCTTTGAGGGCAAAGAACAGATACTTCATATCCTTGGACCTGGAGAACCTTTTGCCGAGGTCGCGGTTTTTACTGGCTCGACTTATCCGGCTAATGCCATGGCATTGGAGAAAAGCCGGCTCTTTTTTTTCCCGCGCAAGGCCTTTACCGAGCTGATAACCAGCCACCCATCGCTGGCTATGAACATGCTGGCGACCCTCTCCTTTCGACTGAAGCAGTTCTCTCATATGATAGAGGCCTTGTCTTTAAAAGAAGTGCCGAGCCGTTTGGCAGCTTATATCCTGTTGACCAGCGAGCAAAACGACAATGCACATTCTATAAAACTTACCGTTTCCAAAACGCAGCTTGCGAGCCTTCTTGGCACAATCCCCGAGACACTGTCACGCATTCTCGCAAAAATGACCAAAAATGGTCTCATTCAAATTGACGGATCAATGATCACCGTTCTTGATAAAAATGGTCTGGTTGAGCTGGCGGAAGGGGAAATGCGTTTATAGCGGCAGGAAATGTATTCATTGGTCAAGCACAAATTCATAGTCGAGTTTACTCTTGGAGAAGTGCTGGAGGATATTTTTTAGTCCTTGCAGATTATCCACCTCGAAATTAATTTCCCAGGCTGTGCTGTCAGGCCGATTGGAAAGGGCGATGACCTCGTCGATTTTCATGGCAACCGGGGCAACGCTGAGCAGCATGAAGATTCGATTTCTGGGCACATTTTTAAAAATCAGCAGTGTCTGCGGTTTTTCAATTCTTGTTTTTTTTAATTGCCAGCGAACAGAAACCACATCCTCCCTTTGCACTTTTAACATGTTAAGTTTGGGGCATTCCTTGCGATGGATGGAAAGTCCGCGCTCGCTGAGAAGGCCAAGCAACCCTTTTTCTATTGGCAAAGGGTGGCAGCATTGCGAGAATTTGACGTTGTCCTGATCCAGGGTGTCGAGGTCAATATTGTTTAAAGCCCCGGTAGGGGGTTGCAGGGTCAGCCTGCCGGCATAAAGGCCATTTTTTATTTCATAAATCAGCTCTTTAAGACGAATCTGGCCCTGGCCTATATCCTGAAAGAGTTCGTTTAAGGTCGCTTTGCCAAAATATTCCAGAATATCAGCCGTTTCGTCAGATTCCAGCACCGAGAAGGGCACCCCATAGCGTTTTAATTCCTGCCTGATGAGCGATTGGCCGATTTCGCAGGCCAGGGATTCCCTTTTTAACCGAAAGACTCTGGATAGCTCGGATCGCGCCCGAGGCGTCTGGCAGAGACGAATGATATCCGGATCAAATTTTACCGGCTTTTCCTGGGTGATAATTTTTATCCTGTCCCCATCTTTTAACACATGATCAGGACCTACCCGCTTTGAACCAACCTTGGCCGAGTTGCAGCGAAGCCCGATTTCAGTATGCACCTTAAACGCAAAATCAAGGACTATGCTTTTGCTGGGCAGGCAGATACGTTCACCTTTCGGAGTGTATGTATAAATTTCCTTATTGCCGCTCGCCGCTATCATTTCCCGATAGGAAATAGCATCATCCGTCCCCAGAATACCGAACATCTCGCGAATATCCTGTTCAAAACTTGAGGGCACGGTTCCCGAGGAAAGCCATTCCCGGATAATTCCCTTTTTGGCGCCATGTACCATTTGTAATGTTCTGATTTTAAAGAGATAATTCTGTCCCTTGATGTTGGCTCTGGCATGAAGACTTTGGTAGCCGGTGGGTTTGGGGTTGGCGATAAAGTCCCGGATTGTACGGGGAATGGGAGGGAAAAGTTGATTTACCAGGCCTAAAACCCGGTAACAGGATTGAAGATCTTCTACTACAATAATGATTTCAAGGGGGTTCTCGATCTGTTTGGCCAGGACATTATTTGAAAAGTCGTAATAGGCCCATAGCCCTTTTGCCTTGAGTTTGATGTCGGCCGACATCCATGCCTGTTCGAAGGCTTTTTTTAATGTTTCAAGGATATGCAAAGCATCCTCGCGGTTTTCCAAGTGAGCTATATGTGATTTAACCTTCTGGCTCTGGCGGGGGAATTTATAGGTGAGGGCCAGGTCGTACAATTCACGCTTTAAACCAAAAAGCCCCATAACTCCAGCCATGGGAGCATAAACGCTTAATGTTTCATCGGCGATTTTCTGGCGTTTATATTTAGGCATGGACTCCATGGTCCGCAGATTATGGAGGCGGTCGGCAAGCTTGATCAGCATGATTTCCACCCGGGAGGCGGCGCCGGAAAAAATTTTTCGGTGCACGAGTTTGTAAAAGGTCTGCTTGTCTCCGGTAAAATGGCTGATTTTCGTGCAGCCATCAACAATTGCCGCCACATGTTTGCCAAAAAGAGAGCTAATGACCTCGGAAGTTACCTCCGGAACATCTTCGATGGTATCATGCAGCATGGCGGCTGCAAGGGTAACAGGATCCTTTACCCCAAGCTCATCAACAAGGATCAAGGCTACCTGGCATGGGTGACTGACGTAAGCCTCGCCTGATTTTCTTTTCTGGTTTTGGTGCGCATCAACTGAAAAAGAGAGCGCTTTCCAAAACAGGGACGCTTTGCCGTCTTGCCCGCCGATGTTTTTTTCCATGCGTTTGCAATAGGCAGCTATGTTAAATTTGTTCTCGGTCATATGAAAAAGGTTTTAGATTTACACGGTAAAATGGTAAGATTTGAAGCAGTGTTACTGTAACCATTTCTTATTATTAAAATTATAGCACAAAATTGAAAGCGGTAAAATTGATATTTTGGAGTGAGCATGGCGCGACGCAGATTCACAAAAAAAAGAGAAGAGGGGCGGCCGGGCAGGAAGTCCCTTAAAAACAAGAAGTTACATAGAATATCTCGACCGGGGGACGCAGAGCACTCCCCCCTTCCCGCCAGAGCCGGGGCCGCACTTGTCGATGATATCTTAACTTTTCTTTACCGGCACGCAGGAGAAGTTGACTTAAAAGAAGTTGTGGACTCTATGGTCATAACGCGGGGACAAAGAAAGGAAATTGAAAGCCTGCTGGATGACCTCTGCCATCATCGTCTTGTGCAAAAAATCGCCAAAAAAACATACCGGTTGCATCGAGAGAGTTTCCTTGAAGCTTCCTTGGTTGTCCATCCCCGAGGATTTGCCTTTGCCACGCCAGCCGCCGGACAAGACCAGATCCCCGCTGGGAAGGATCTGTTTATCCCGGGCCGCGAACTGGGCTCGGCTCTGCACGGGGACCATGTGCTTCTGCAGATAACCGGCAGTAGCCGCGGGCGCTTTGAGGGCAGGGTCGTGAAGGTCCTGACCAGGGTGGTAAAGAAGATTGTCGGCATCTATAACGAAGGTTCGGCGCGCGGATTTGTCACCCCTGATGATGAGCGCTACCCCTTTACCATTGGCATTGAGCATGAATTCTCAGGCGAGGCGCATAACGGGGACGCCGTACTGGTCGAGATTACTGACTTTGGCCAGGCAGGAGGACAGGCGCGCGGACGCATCAAAGAGGTTATCGGCGATCCTGATTCTGCTCTGGTGCAGATGCAGATGGTTATCCGCAAACTGGATCTGCCCCATGTCTTTATGGGGCAGAGTCTGCTGGAGTCTGACAGATTCAGTGACAAAGTGGAGATGACCGCCGACCGCACTGATCTCAGGGATATTCTTCATGTCACCATTGATGGTGAAACGGCCCGGGATTTTGATGATGCCGTTTCGGTGCTAAAAACGAAAACCGGCTTTCGGCTTTATGTCTCCATCGCGGATGTCAGTCATTATGTCAAACCTGGATCTTCGCTGGATCAGGATGCCTGGGAGCGGGGAACGAGCGTTTATTTTCAGACTGGGGTGGTGCCCATGCTGCCCGAGCGATTATCAAACAATCTCTGCAGCCTGAATCCCGAGGTTGACCGTTATGCCTTTACCGCAATTCTGGACTTTGACAGGACCGGAAAACGGCGGAAAACGAGTTTTGTGAAAAGTGTCATCCGCAGTCGATACAGGCTGACATATACCCTGGTGCGGCAGCTCATTGTGGATAATGATCCCCTGCTCCGCAAAAACTACAAACCGTTGCTTACCCCGCTGAAGTGGATGGCGGAGCTCGGGGTCGAGCTCGAAAAACGGCGGATGGGGCGAGGGAGCATGGGTTTTGAAATACCCGAGCCCTATGTTGAATTCGGGCCGGATGACACCATTGCCGCCATTAAGTTACGGGAGCGCAATCAGGCCCATAAGATCATTGAAGAATTCATGCTTGCCGCTAATGAGGCTGTGGCGGAGACATTTGCCGCCCGGCATACTGCTTCCCTGTACCGGGTTCATCAAAGTCCGGACATCCTCAAGGTGGCTGAGTTTGCCGAGTTCATGCAGTCGATGGGATACGAGGTTCCCCGTGACAAAGAGAATCTTTCCTCCAAATGGTTTAACAGATTGATTAATCAGACCAAAGGGACACCGCGAGAATACCTCATCAGCAATCTTATCTTGCGGGTCATGCAGCAGGCTCGATATTCTCCGGAAAATATCGGACATTTCGGCCTGGCCGCGGAATTTTACACGCATTTTACTTCACCTATCAGGCGTTACCCTGATCTGATGGTGCATCGGGCTTTAAAGCAGTTGCTCTGGCAGGAGGGGAAAACATTGGCGCCGGCCGCTAATCTTGATGAGGCGGGCGATTTTTTGTCAAAACGCGAACGGGTGGCGGTTGATGCGGAACGGGAGATGTTGGACCGGCTCAAGGTCCGCTACATGGAGAATAAAATCGGGGAGAATTTTTCCGGGATTATTTCCGGCATAACCTCCTTTGGCCTTTTTGTGGAATTAATCCAAACCATGATAAGCGGCGCGGTGGCGATGGCCGACCTGCCCAAAGAGGGTTATGAATTTCATGAAAAACGGCACATGTTGATCGGCAGACAGTCGGGGAAAAACTATCAGGTGGGTGATCTGATTAGTGTGCGTCTGATCAGTGTGGACAAACGGGCGAGGCGGATTAATTTTGCACTTTCCGAGCCGGAACCTGAGGAGCAGCCGTTAAAACCGCGGCGGAAAGGATAATGTAAGTTTGATCATGAAGAAGGATGCTGACAGTGAATCCGCAGCGGAATCCCAGGTTCGATTTCTTGACAAGGTGGCAATTGTCCTGGTGGAGCCAAAATATCCGGAAAATATCGGAGCCGCCGCCCGCATTGCGGCCAATATGGGCATTAAACAGCTGGTTCTTGCCAGATGCCAACCCCCGGATCAGGAAAGAATGCGGAAAATGGCCACGCATCACGCCAGCTCTCTTATTGACAATATTTCTTTCTTCGAGAGCCTTGAAGACGCTCTCGCCCCATTTAGCTGGGTGGTTGGCACCAGCGCGCGGCAGGGGCGGCAAAGACGGCTGATCACCAATCCCCGGAAAATCGTTGAAGATCTTTTGCCCAAACTTGCACGCAACAGCGTTGCTTTGGTTTTTGGGCCTGAAGACCGCGGACTGACCAATGACGATCTGAAATTCTGCAATACCGTGGCGACTATTCCCACTGCTGATTTTTCCTCGGTAAATCTGGCCCAGGCCGTAGCAATTCTTACCTATGAACTCTACTCGGGAGTTCTGCAATGCAAAGGCGGCCTTGCAACAACAGGCGCAAAGCTGGCGCATTCCAGAGAACTTGAATACATGTATGCCCATATCGAGTTAACCCTGCGCGAAATGAATTTTTTAAAGGAAATTGATTACGCCTACTGGATGCACAATATCCGTAATTTTCTCGGACGGATCGGCTTGCGGTCGCGAGAGGTAAAATTTGTCCGGGGCTTTTGCAAGCAAGTGATTGGTCTGGCAGGCAAAAGCGGCGAAGCAGGACGAGAAGGTGGTTGAGAATCGCAACGAGCTGCGCCGCGGCAAACTCGCGGAGAGGGACGCTCTTGCCGCATCACTGCGAGAAGTGAAAAGCAGGTTTATCCAGGAAAATCTTCTGCAAATCGACGGGGTAAAAAATGCGAAGCATATCATGCTCTATGTCAGCTTTCGCAGCGAGGTGGAGACCCTTCCCCTTTTTGCCATGTTCCGCCAGAAGAATATAGTGACCAGCGCGCCCCTGACCGTTGTGAAAGAGCATCGCCTGATTCCCTGTCGCGTTACCGACCCGGAGCTTGATCTGCGGCCGGGGTATTGTCATATTCCCGAGCCTGACCCGGACCGGCTGACTCCCCTTGATCCGGCGGCAATAGATGTGGTGCTCGTGCCGGGGGCGGTTTTTGATCTGCATGGCGGCAGACTGGGATATGGAGGAGGGTATTATGACCGTTTTTTGGCCATTGATGCCCCCCAGGCTCTGCGCGTGGGGCTTGCCTTTGAGATGCAGGTTGTGGACAGGGTTCCGGTGTTGGCCCATGATGAAAAACTGCATTTTCTTGTCACCGAAAAACAGATCAAAGAAATGTAAGGACAAATGATGCGCAAAACAGCGGTAATGAAAGATAATCTTTTTATGGAGCATGACCCCGGCCACCAGCATGTGGAATGTCCGGAGCGTTTGCGGGTCATCTATGAACAGCTTGACAAGCCGGAGATGCGAGCGGATTTCCTTTTCCCGGGCTTCCCAACCGCCACCCGTGAAGAGTTAAGGCTCAACCATAGCGAGGCCCACATTGACCGGGTTGCGGCCACAGCAGGCAAAACATTTGATCTGCTGGATGCCGACACCACCACCTCGCCCCGTTCTTACGATGCCGCCTGCCTTGCCGCGGGCGCGGTGGTGGAAGGTGTTCGTCTGCTTGTCGCCGGCGAAATTGATAACTGTTTTGCCCTGGTGCGCCCTCCGGGCCATCATGCCGAAGCAACCCACGGCAAGGGTTTTTGCCTTTTCAACAACGTTGCCATTGGCGCCCGCTATGCCATTGACAAGATCAATGTAAAAAAGGTGCTGATCGTCGACTGGGATCTCCATCATGGCAACGGCACGCAGAATAGCTTTTACGATACGGACAAGGTCCTCTATTTTTCCACCCACCAGTACCCTTTTTATCCGGGGAGCGGCGCCGCGACAGAGCAGGGAAAGGGGGCGGGGCAGGGGTTCACGGTGAATGTGCCTCTGCCGGGAGGACAGGGGGATGAAGCCTTCGCCCGAATTTTCAATGAGCTTCTGCTGCCAGTCGCCCGTCAGTATCAGCCGGAAATGATAATGGTTTCAGCCGGGTTTGATATTTATCGTGGCGATCCCCTGGGCACCATGGGGGTGACCGTTGACGGCTTTGCTTATATGACCAGGGTTCTTCTTGATCTTGCCGATGAAGTCTGCCGGGGGCGGCTGATCCTGACCCTTGAAGGGGGCTACAATGTGCCGGGACAGCGGGACAGTGTGCTGGCGGTCCTGGCGGAACTGACGGGAAGAGAATTTCTGAAAAAGGAGGCTTTTGCCCGGCTGAGCGGGGCATCTGTCCCTTTGCCATCCCTCGATCACGCACAAAAAATTGCAAAAAAGTTTTGGAAACTGTAGAGTGCCGGGGTTAATAGAACTTTTCCACTAACATTATCAAGAGTCATTTAAAGGTTTTCAGTGCCATCTATCCGTCTTCATAATTCCTCCTTACTGCATTCCAGAATTCTCATAGCTGACGATGACCCCCTTGTGCGTGATGCTGTGGTGAAAATTCTTGAGCTTTTCGGGTATCAGGTGGTCGCCGTTGAAGATGGCCGAGCCTGTCTCAATCATGTCACTGATGATATTGACACGATCATTTTGGATATCAATATGCCCGGCCTGAATGGATTTGACACAATCAAGGCCTTGAATGAAAGGAATTTCGATATTCCCGTTCTTTTTTTAACCGGGGCGGGCTCAATGGAATATGCGGTCAAGGCCATCAACCTCGGGGCCTATGATTTTATCTCGAAGCCGATAGAAGATCTCGATCTTTTTGATGTCAAGATACGCCGCGCCATTGAAAAGAGGATGTTTCTCCGTCGGGAAAAAACATACAAGGAAAATCTGGAAAGCGAGGTCAGAAAAAAAACAAAGGAGCTGGCCGAGAAGAACCTGCTGCTGGAAAAATATAGCCACCATCTTGAAGTTTCATCAGTTAATACGATCATCACCTTGAACACGGCGCTCGAGGAAAAAGACCAGTACACAGCCGGTCATACCAAGCGGGTCACCGAGTATTCCAAGATCATCGGCCTGGCCATGGGATTGCCCCGAGAGGATATCGATGTTCTGACCAGGGCCTGTCAGCTTCATGATATCGGCAAACTGGTAATTGATGTGAGCTGCATCCAGAAACCAGGGCCGTTAAGCGACGAAGAATGGATTCTGGTCAAAAAGCATCCTGAAATTGGTGAAAATATTATCAAGCCCTTAAATTTTCTGGAGCGCGAAGGGGAAATCGTGCGTCACCACCATGAGAGATTGGATGGCAGGGGCTATCCGGATGGGCTTGCCGGGGATGAGATCAATCTGTTAACCAAAATAGTGACGGTTGCCGACAGTTTCGACGCCATGACCTCAAAACGCAGTTACAAAATTAACATGACCAAGGAAGAGGCTATTTACGAATTACGAGCGCATAAGAATACCCAGTTCGATGCCATCGTCGTGGAGGCCTTTGCCGATATTCTGCCTAAAAGACAACTACATAGCCTTTAGCAGGACATAACAAACGAATAACTGTCGCGGTTATTCAGAGGGCATTACGGTAATCAAGATGAATATTTCGATAGAAGAGGTTGTAAAAGTTGCCCGGCTGGCCAGGCTTGATCTCAGCGGGCAGGAAGCCGAGGAAATCACGGAGCAGCTTGATAGAATACTCGGTTACGTCGCCAAGCTTAATGAAATTGATACGAAGGACGTGGCGCCGACAACCCACGCCCTTTCTGTCCATAATGCCTTCAGAGAGGATGTGGTGCAGCCCTCTCTGTCCCAGCAAGAGGCCTTGGCCAATGGACCGTGGCAGAATGGGGAGGCCTTTGTTGTTCCCAAAATTATTTGAGGCCCGGCGCTTCTCCGCTGCCGCCCGGCGAAATTTTTTGGCTGCCCCGTGTAAATCTTTCTCGACTCTCTCTTCCATGCTGATTTTTTCAATCTCGATTGAGGAAATATATGAATTATAATGCCTTAACTATCCACGAATTAAAGGATCTTCTTGCCCGCGGGGAGCTTACCCCTCTGCAGATAACGGAGGATGTTTTTTCCCGTATTGACGCAGTGGAAGAGAAGATTGGCGCCTATATCACCATCAGCAGGGAGCAGGCGCTCCGTCAGGCGGAGGAAGCCGGCCGCCAGCTTGACAGCGGCAAAGCCGGTGTCTTGTGCGGGATCCCCCTTGCCATCAAGGATGTTATCTGTACCAAGGGGGTGCGCACCACTGCCGGCTCAAAAATTCTGGAACCCTTTATCCCTCCCTATGATGCGGCAGTTATTGAAAAGCTGCGGGAGGCCGGGGCCATCATCATCGGCAAGGCCAGCATGGATGAGTTTGCCATGGGGTCAGCCAATGAGAATTGCGCCTACGGCATACCGAAAAACCCCTGGAACCTGGATTATATCTGTGGCGGCTCAAGCGGCGGCTCTGCTGCTGCCGTGGTTGCTGATGAGTGTATAGCCTCGCTGGGTTCCGATACGGGAGGATCCATTCGCCAGCCGGCATCCCACTGCGGCATTGTCGGCTTAAAACCCACCTATGGCCGGGTTTCCCGTTTTGGTCTGCTGGCCTATGCCTCCTCGCTTGATCAAATCGGGCCTCTTGCCAAGGACGTCAGGGACTGCGCCGTGATGCTTAATGTCATAAGCGGCTATGATCGCAGAGACTCCACCTCCGTCAAGCAAGTGGTGCCCGATTACTGTGCTGCCTTGACTGATGGCCTGCAGGGGATGACCCTTGGCATTGCCAAGGAATATTTCGCCGAGGGGCTTGATCCGGAAGTGGAAGCGGCGGTGAAATACGGGGTGGAAAAGCTTAAAGAAGCCGGGGCCACCATCCGGGAAGTCTCACTTCCCCATACGGAATACGGCGTGGCTGCCTATTATATCATTGCGCCCGCGGAGGCAAGCTCGAATCTGGCCAGGTACGACGGGGTGAAGTACGGGATGCGCGACATGGATGCCGGCTCGCTCATTGACATGTATAAACAGACCCGTTCGCAGGGCTTCGGCGCTGAGGTAAAGCGGCGTATTATCATGGGAACCTATGTTCTTTCCTCCGGATATTATGATGCCTATTACAAGAAGGCCTCCCAGGTGCGGACCCTGATCGTTGAGGACTATAAAAAGGCCTTTGCCCAATGCGATGCGCTTCTCTCGCCTGTTACCCCCACCCCGGCCTGGAAAATAGGGGAAAAGAGTCATGACCCGTTAAGCGTCTATCTCTCGGACGTCTTGACAATTCCCGCCAATCTGGCCGGAATTCCCGGGCTCTCCGTGCCATGCGGCATCAGCAAGGCCGGCCTGCCCATAGGGCTGCAGATTCAGGCCGCTCATTTTGAAGAGGAAAAACTCTTGCGCGTGGGTTTTAATCTTGAACAGCGGCTGGAGATGGCGGGTTGCAAGCCTGCATTATAATCTCAGGCGGCGATTATCGTGGATTGATCAATGAAACTATCTGTCAGTAAAAATATTGCGACCCTGATCCCGTATCCTCCCGGCAAGCCCCTCAAGGAGCTGGAAAGAGAATACGGCATTTCCGATTCCATCAAGATGGCCTCCAATGAGAATTCTCTGGGCCCCTCCCCAAAGGCTCTGGCTGCGATCCGCGCCAGTCTGGCCAATCTGCATCGCTACCCGGATGGCAGCTGCTATTTCCTGGCCCAGGCGCTTGCCGCCAAGCTTGAGGTGAAGCCGGAAGAGCTGGTTTTTGGCAACGGCTCCAACGAGGTGATTGAGCTGCTGGTCGGGGCTTTTGTTGCCGCTGGGGATGAGGTGATTACCAGCCATCCGTCCTTTCTGGTCTACCAGACCATGGTGCAGGCGCGAAACGGCGTTAATTGTGTCGTGCCTTTAAAAGGTATGGGCCATGATCTGGAGACGATTTTAGGGAAAGTCACAGCGAAAACCAGGTTGATTTTTCTTGATAATCCGAATAACCCCACCGGCACGGTCTTTTTAAGAAAGGAGTTTGAGGCCTTTCTCGGCGCCCTGCCCGAGACGCTTATTGTTGTCCTGGATGAGGCCTACGTTGATTTTGTCGATCCAGCCAGCAGGCTTGATGTGAGGAAGTACATTCATAATCAGACGCCGGTCGTGGGTCTACGCACATTTTCCAAGGCCTATGGCCTTGCCGGGTTACGGGTGGGCTATGGCATCATGCGTCAGGAGATTGCCGGCTATCTGCACCGGGTGCGGCAGCCTTTTAATGTCAATGAGCTGGCCCAGGTTGCGGCCCTTGCCTGTTTGGATGATGACGACCATTATCAGAAGACGCTGGCCATGACCCATGCGGGGATACGCTGGCTGACCCGGGAAATTGAAAAGCTCGGCTGCCGGACCTTCCCGACCCAGACCAATTTTTTTCTGGTTGACGTGGGCAATGACTGTAAGGTCGTCTATGAAAAAATGTTGCGTAAGGGGGTCATTATCCGTCCCATGAGCGCTTACGGATACCCCACTTTCATCCGTATAACCGTGGGGACGCCGTCTGAAAACGAGCGTCTTGTCAAGAGCCTCGCTCAGTGTCTGCAGGAGTAAATCTTGGGCCCGGAAAACGCTATCATTACCATCGACGGCCCGTCGGGCAGCGGCAAGAGCACGATCAGCCGGCTTGTTGCCGCAAGGCTTGGCTTCACCTATCTTGATACGGGCGCCATGTACCGGGCCGTCGGCTACCAGGCCAGGAAACTTGGCATTTCTTTTGAGGACAGTAAATCCCTGGCTGAGCTCCTGGAAAATATCAACCTGGTTCTTGCTCCGGGCGATGGCGATACCCGGGTCATTTTAGATGGGGAAGATATCAGCCTTGCCATCCGTACCGCGGAAATGGGCCTTATTGCCTCACAGGTCTCAGCCCAACCGGTGGTGCGGCAAAAATTGACGGAAATGCAGCGGCGCATGGGAGAAAAAGGGCGAGTCGTTGTTGAAGGCCGCGATACGGGAACCGTCGTTTTCCCCTCAGCCAGGCATAAATTTTTTCTTGATGCGGAACCTGAAGAGAGGGCGCGGCGCCGTTGCCAGCAGTTGCGGGAAAAAGGGCTCGCTGCCGACGAAAATGACGTTCTTGCCCAGATCATAAAAAGGGATCAGGATGACAGCGGTCGCTCCCTTGCCCCTTTACGACCGGCGGATGATGCCATTATCATTGACACATCATCGCTTGGTATCAACGATGTTGTTTTATTTATGCTGGAACAGGTTGAAAAATCAGAGGAAAAGGTCCAGTATGAATCTAGGGATGAGCGTATAGGCAAAATGATTTCTTAACGTTGCCAAGGTGAGAGTTTATGGCGAGATCGCGAGTTTCGAAACGGCGGCATCTGATCTATTACCTGGAAGTCTATGATATTGAGTCGAACCAACTCTTAGGGCATCTGGTTGATATTACAACCAGGGGCATTAAGCTGATCAGTAAAGAGGTAATCCCTCTCCATAAGACTTTTATTTTGAAACTGATCTTGCCGGAAGGATATTTTAAAGAAAATGAAATCCACTTCGAAGGAGAAAGTCTCTGGTCTTCCAACGACGTGAATCCTGATTTTTTTGACACCGGTTTTGCCGTGACAAGTCTTTCCCTGGAAGAAAGAAAGATTATGCGCAAGCTAATCGACCAGATCGGCTTTAACGGGTAACTTTCAGCCCTGACGGCAGTCCCTTCTCGCAACGAATTTCGTATGTGGCTGATGCCATGCACCTCCTGGCCCTTCACTGTCCCGCCTGTTACCTCGTAAGGCAAATCTCCGTGCAGCATGGATGATTTGCCCTACAAGAATCCCGGAAGATACTAAAGTTCTGCTGAGCCCGCCGACATTTTCGGCGAGGAATTTTTTATTCAATGATTATTTGAAAAAAGTCAGCTATTATTTCAAATAGGAAATAACTATCGAAAATGATTCCCTGATAGGCAGTAAGATAAGGAGCTAGAAATGGATATTCATCAGCTGCGAATTTTTGCCTCGGTTTATCGCAACAGAAGCTTTTCCAAGGCCTCTGAACAGCTCTACATCAGTCAGCCGACCATAAGTGAACATATTAAAAACCTGGAAAAATCCTTGGGATGTACTCTTTTTGACCGGCTTGGCAGGAAAATAGAGCCGACAAGCGAGGCGGATCTCATTTTCCCCAAGGCGCTGCAGCTTGTCGAGGACCTTGAAAGAATCAACGATCTTGTGCTGAAAAGTTCCCAGCGCGTTAAAGGCAAACTCTTTATTGGGGCGAGCACCATTCCGGGGAATTATATGCTTCCCGTGTTAGCTGCCAAGTTCCGGAACAAATACCCTGAAGTCTCCTTTGAAATAGTTATTGCTGATACCAAAATCATTACGGATATGTTGTTAAACCATGAGTTTTTTTTGGGCATTGTCGGGGCAAGCATGGAGCCTAGGATATTAAACTATGAACCATTCCTGGACGATGAGCTGGTTTTTGCCGGAGCCCCGGAGTTTATGGAAAATCTGACGAAAAGCTCTGTGCAGATATATCAAATTCCTTTTTTGCTGCGCGAGGAGGGCTCCGGAACCAGAAAAACCATGGAGGATTTTCTGCATAAGATGCAGATAGACTTAAAAAAGATGAATGTGGTGGCGATATTGGGCTCTACGGATGCGATCAAGCAGGCCATAAAAGTAGGGCTCGGCACCTCCATTCTTTCCAGAAGGGCCATAGCCGAGGAGCTTGAAAATGGTTCATTGATGGAAATGAAACTAAGTGAAACGATGAAGCGCTCCTTTTATCTTGCTACGCATAAAAAGAGAACATTACCGGCTCAATACAAGGCGTTCCATGATTTTCTCGTTGCAGGGAGTATCTAAGAGAATTCATACCATTTTAGGGTGCGACCAGTCATTGTGCTCAAATTGGCTATGGTCTGGTTTCGGTTGTTTTGTTTCCTCAAGACGGTGCTTCAACCAGATGAGCACCTTATCAAATTCCGCGACCATTTCCGCTAATGCTTTACCCCGGTGGCTGATCGTGTTTTTTTCCGCCATCCCCGCCTCGGCAAATGTCTTGGCAAGCTCTGGGCAGTAGAAAACCGGGTCATAGCCAAAACCTCCTTCACCTTGCGGTTCGGCGGTTATTTCCCCTTCGCAGCGCCCTTCGTATGTCAGTGCCGGACCTGATGGCACGGCAATTGAGATAACGCATTCAAAAGCCGCTTTCCTATTTGCCACCCCATTGAGTTCCTGCAGCAGTTTGTTGATATTGTCCTCATCCGTCACATTTTCCCCGGCATATCTGGCCGAATGCACCCCGGGCGCGCCGTTTAAGGCTTCGACAACCAGGCCTGAATCATCGGCAATTGCCGGGATGCCGAGAGCCCGTGCGGTAAATGAGGCCTTTTTGTAAGCGTTTTCATCGAAAGTATGGCCATCTTCCTGCACTTCGGGTATGGGGCCGAAATCCTGTAAATTTTTCAAATCGACCGGAAAATCCTTTAGTATTTCCTGGAATTCTTTTAACTTTCCTTTATTTCTTGTCGCGAGAACGATCGTCATATTGGACTTGGCAGCCATGGGTTCTTCTCCTGCTTTGTATTTTAGCAATACCTTAATCACCGGTATTTGATTTTTAATCCGATATGGCGCCGAAGTCAATACGTCATTGTCGTTGTGGCCGGAGTCAATTTTGATGGCGTCGTAAAAAATCCGATCTACTGCGTTGTAGCGCATTTTTGTTCGTTCGGCATACCACATGTATTGCCTCGCTCTCAAAAATACACTACGCCTTGTATATCGAATTTTGTTACTTAGCCATCCGGGCTTTGTCGCCGATTTTTTACGAGTTCATCAATATTTGCACATGGGTTATTTTGCTGGTAACGGCAGGACGCAAAGATGGAGTAATGTCCGGGCACGGGCAGAAAATGAAATTTTCTGTCCGTAACTCCACCCATTACTTGACAGTTGGCTCTCTCCTTTCTTAAATAGGCTGCATGAAAAGAAAAAAAACAAAAATTATTCTCACCGGGTACCGGGCCACGGGAAAAACCTCGGTTGGCAAAATTTTGGCTGACCGGTTGCTTTTCCGATTTATTGATACCGACCAGGGGATCGAAAAAAAGAAAGGACAGAGCATCAGTAACATGGTGTCGGACCATGGCTGGGAATATTTTCGGGCTGCCGAACGGGATTTCCTTGCCTCGCTTCTGCCGGAGGAAAAGCTGGTTATCGCCCCTGGCGGCGGGGCCATTCTCCATCAGGAGGTGTGGGAAAAACTCATGGAGACTTCCCTGGTTGTCTGGCTGCAAGCTGACGTGCATACCATTGCCCAGCGTTTGGGCGCGGATAACTTGTCGCTGAGCCAACGTCCTTCTCTTACGGGAGAAGATGTGATACAAGAGGTAAAGTCAGTGCTGGCTGTAAGGGGGCCTCTTTATAAAAATGGCTCCCACTATACCGTCAGCACCGAAAAACCGCTTGCCGCGATTGTGGATGAGATTTTGGGCTTGTGGGAAAAATGTCAGCAGGAATAAAATGAATAGAGCCTCAGCTTACAATGAAGGGCAAATGACAAACATCAGTTTCCGGCGTGGCCGGATAAGGAGAAATTATGGCAGGTAATACTTTTGGCCAGGTTTTCCGGGTTACCACCTGGGGGGAATCCCACGGGACGGCTATTGGTGCGACGATTGACGGCTGTCCCCCTGGCATTCCTCTGGCTCCGGAACATATCCAGGCGGATCTGGATAGAAGAAGGCCGGGAAAAGGTGGGAGCACCAGTCCGCGCCAGGAAGCGGATAAAGTGCAGATCCTGTCAGGAATTTTTGAAGGGTGTACAACTGGCACCCCGGTTACTTTAATAATTTACAACACCGATGCCCACAGTAAATCCTACGATCATTTGAAAGATATTTTCCGCCCCGGGCACGGTGATTATGCCTACCTGATGAAATATGGCATCCGCGACCACCGGGGAGGCGGCCGGGCTTCGGCCAGGGAAACAGCGGCCAGGGTGGCTGCCGGGGCCGTGGCCAGGAGATTGCTGGCCTATCATGACATAGAGGTTCTGGCCTATACCCTCTCGCTCGGGGGCATCGATGCGGTCAATCTTGATTTTGATGACATGTGGAAAAACAGACTTTTCTGCCCTGATAAAGAGGCTGCAGCCCTCATGGAGCAAAGAATTGAGGAAGTGAAAAAAGAAGGGGATTCCCTTGGCGGTATTGTCGGCATCATTGCCACGGGCTGCCCGGCCGGTCTGGGCGAACCGGTGTTTAACAAACTTGACGCTGATCTTGCCGGCGCGCTCATGTCCATAGGCGCGGTAAAAGGGGTGGAGATCGGCGCCGGCTTCATGGCCGCCAGCCTAAAGGGATCGGAAAATAACGACGAATTGACCCCTGACGGGTTCAGCTCCAATAATTCCGGCGGCATTCTCGCCGGTATCTCCAACGGTGAACCAATTGTGGCCCGTGTTGCGGTTAAGCCGATTCCGTCTATTGCCAAGCCGCAGAATACGGTCAATCTGGACAACGAACCGGTGGAAATCAAAATCGGCGGCCGGCACGATATTTCCGCTATTCCGCGGATTATCCCTGTTTGTGAGGCCATGGTCTGTCTGACCCTGGCTGACCATCTGTTACGAATGCAGACCCTTGAGTGGACCCCTGAAATTGAGATGGATGAAGAATGATGGCGTCGCAAAAAGCCCGATCTCCTGCGTTGCGGCGGGATCGCGAAATGCTCGGCGTACCTTATGTACGCCTCCGCTTTCGCGACACCACCGCGCCTTGTATATCGAACTTTTGTGCTTAGCCATCCAAATTTTTTTACGAGTTTATCAAGAATGAATAATCAGGATAATAAAAAGAAAATTAACGATATCTGGATTGTTACCCGCGAATATGACGGTCTGGCCGGGGCCGGCGGGGTCAAGGATGTTTGCCGGCAGCTCGCTGAAGCCCTTGCCGGCAAAGCCGATGTCTCGGTGGTGCTGCCCATGTATGGTTTCATCACTCCTGAGTCCCTGGGCTTTAAACCGGCCCAGACCTTTCAGGTTGATATGCACTATGTCGGCGTGGAGAGGCGGGAGGATGTGCAGGTTTGGGAGCTGAAGAGCAAGGAGGCCAAAAAAAGTCTGACTGTTTATCTGCTGGATGCCCAGCGATTCAAGGAAAAGCGAGGGGTTTATACCTATACGGCAAAGGACGAAGCGGACGATCCGACCCGGGTCAGCGGCAGCGGACATTATGATTACTTTGCCATGAATGTTCTTTTGCAGAAAGCAACTCTGAACCTCATCCTGGATAAGGGAAAACGGCCGGATATCATTCACTGCCACGACGGTCATGCCGCGCTGCTGCCTGCCATGGCCAGGGAGATTGACGGGCTTCGTCAGTTTTTCAGAAAAACAGGAATGATTGTTACCATTCATAATGCCGGACTCGGCTACCATCAGGAGGTGGATGATCTTCCCTTTGCCAAGGCAATTACCCGGTTGCCCTCGCGCATCATCGGCAAAAATCTGCTGAACGGCAGGTTTGACCCGTTTCTGGCAGCGGCTCCTTATGCCGTCATGAATACCGTGAGTGAAAATTATGCCCGGGAGCTGCGGGAAAGTCCTGATGACGAGATGACCGGCTGGCTGGGGCATCTGTTAACAAAAAGGGGGGTGTTGCTCCAGGGTGTGACAAATGGCATTAATCCGGATGATTTTAATCCGCAATTTGCCGATAAACAGGGGATTGCCGCGCCGTTTTCGCCTGAAAAAGGGGATTTGGCCGGCAAACGGGAATGCAGGCGTGATGTTGTCAGGATGATCAGCAGCCACCACGGCCTGGAAAAGGTCACGGTCCACGGTTTTCTCAGCGAGCACTATGACCAGCCTCTTTTTACCCTCATCGGTCGTTTGTCGGAGCAGAAAGGGGTGGATATGCTGGTGGGGGCGCTGGAAAAGCTCCTGCCCGTGGATGAGAAATTTCAGGTGCTGATTCTGGGTTCGGGAGCGAAAGAGATTGAAAATGGTCTGATCGATCTGACCACGATAAATCAATATAAGGGCAGGATCTGCATATTGAGCGGTTACGATCAGCAGCTGGCCAACAAAATTTATGCCGCCGGGGATTTTTTTCTGATCCCCTCCCGCTATGAGCCCTGCGGTCTGACCGATTATATTGCCCAGCTTTTCGGCAATCTGCCCATTGTTCACCATGTGGGGGGCTTGGTCAAGGTGGAGGATGGCAGGACAGGTTTTGCTTACCATGAGCCCAGCGACTCCGCCCTGCTTGAGGCTATGCGGACGGCGGTAAAAGTATTTCGTCTCCACCCTGAGAAAATTAGCGGAATGCAGAAGGAAAGTGTGAAAGTTATCCACAATTCGTACACTTGGGATAAAATTGTGCTACGATATATTCAGCTTTATCAGGAGGCTCTCTCACTTTGCCACAAGGAATGATTGCCGCCGGCCGGGAAAAAAACGAGGTGAACAAATGGTTTGCCCAGCGGCGAGATTTTTTTGTCACCAGCATGCTGAAAGGGTTCCATCGCAATGCGGACGGCTTTTTGAAGATTTATCAGATTTATCTCAAAACAGGGGGCGTTCCTTATAATGAGATTGACAGGCTGGTGGGGTCGGAAAACAAAAAAGGGTGTCTCTGGCGTTTGAAAGATGAATGCCACCAGCTCTGGCGAAATGCCGACTCTGACTTCGAGTTGAATGGTTCACTCCTTGACTGGATAATCGGCTCAATTTTCCATGAAGCAATGAAGCTGAAAGAAAATATCTACCTCTTTGAGCATTATGTGCCCCAGGCCTCTGGCAAAAAAGAGGAATGGCGCGGAGAAACTCAGCTGTTCTGCGGTCTGGAGTGTCAGCGTTTCATGGAAAGAATTTCCCATGAAGTGGATAGGCAGATGGAAAACCTGGGATTTATGTTCGGCAGGGCGATTTATCTGCTGCGCACCATGCTGCCCTCGCAGTCTCATAATGTGCTGCTGCTCAGGTATTTAGTGGAGCATGGCGATGTTGTTGACGAGCTTTGGGCGGAATCCCTGGAGGAAGTTTTTTCCGACATGTTTCCGGGTTGCCCGGAAAGTGGTTATTGTTACGCGGCGAAAAGTTATTTTGACGGCAACTGGTATGAAAAAGCGCTCGATGCTTATAATGCAGCCTTGCGCCTTAACAAGCACTGCGGGGAGGCAATTCGCCGAACGTTTCAGCTGAAGGCGATACTGAAAGCGAAGTAGAATCAAACGGGTTATTCTCTTAAGACACTGTGACTTCAATATCCAAGGAGATCGGTATGACGGTAAGAATCGGTATTAATGGCTTTGGCAGGATCGGCAGAAATATTTTCAGGGCTCTGGGCAAGGATGAGGCGTTTAAAGATATCGAAGTTGTGGCGATTAATGATCTCACGAACCACGAGACGCTTGCCCATCTCCTGAAGTATGATTCCGTGATGGGCGTTTATGAAAAAGATGTGCGCGTATCCGCTAAGGGGCTTACCGTGGCCGGCAAAGAGGTGACAATTTTTAACCACAGGAATCCCGCGGATATCCCGTGGGGTGATCTGGGCGTCGATTATGTCGTCGAGTCAACCGGTCTCTTCACCGACAGCGAGAAGGCCAGCGCCCATATCGATGGCGGGGCAAAGAAGGTTGTCATTTCCGCCCCGGCCAAGGGCAATGTGAAAACCATAGTCATGGGGGTCAATGAGCACGAATATGACCCCAGCCTGCACCACATTGTTTCCAATGCCTCGTGTACTACCAATTGTCTGGCCCCCGTTGCCAAGGTTATTCTGGATCGTTTCGGCATCAAGAAAGGGTTGATGACAACGGTTCATTCCTATACAAACGACCAGCGCATCCTCGATTTTCCCCATAGCGATCTGCGCCGCGCCCGGGCGGCCGCGGTATCGATGATCCCAACCAAAACCGGGGCCGCCGCCGCGGTTTCCCTGGTTATTCCGGAATTGAAAGGAAAATTTGACGGACTGGCTGTCCGCGTTCCCACTCCCAATGTTTCGCTGGTGGATGCCGTTATGGAGGTGGAAAGGGAAACCTCGGTTCCGGAGGTCAATCAGGCCCTGCGGGAGGCAAGCAACCGTTTCCTCGGTTATACGGAGGAACCGCTGGTTTCCATTGATTTTCAGGGGAATCCCCACTCCTCGGTGGTTGACGCCATGTCAACAAAGGTGATCGGCAATATGGTCAAGGTGCTGAGCTGGTATGATAATGAGTGGGGATATTCCAATCGGGTCCTTGATCTTATTCTGCTCATGGAAAACCAGAAAGCCTTGTAACCGAGCAGCGTTTTCAGGACGAGCATCTTTAATTCCAAGTTGCAGTCGGGCCAAGACCGCGAAGGCAAGCGAGCAGCGACGAGCCAGCACATGGAGTACGGCGAGGAGCCGCACAGCGCAGCCGATTCAGTTCAATCCCCCCTTGAGGGGGACAAAGGTATTGGGTTGAGGGCGACTTGGAATCGAAAGGGGCCGATGCCTTGTGGCTGAAGCCCCATATTTTTCACAGCCAACAAACCCTGCAGCCTATTATAGCCTTCAACCTAAATAGCTGTGTAATCCTTTTCCCCCCAATTTCCTTGTATGAGTCAATCAGAAAAGAGCCTTTATGAAACCTCCAGCGCCTTAAAGGCCAATCTCCTTGAAACAGCGGTTACCGATGTGACCATTGATCCGTCCAGGGCTGATTTGCTTGATATCATTAAAGATTTCAAAGGAATTCATAATAATCTTTATGATCTGCTCTACGAGATTCATCATCCGTACCGCAACTGGAATATCATCATTCCCAAGCTCCGTACATTTGTCCTGAAAAATGTCGCCCTTTTTTGTCGCAGCAGCAAGGGACCCGAGGCTTTTGCTCTTTTTTGCGGGATTTTTCTGCAGGCCGTGGATGAAACGCGGAAAAATAAGACCCTGCTTAACTTATGCATGGAATCGATGCTGGCCTATGTGGAACGCCTCATCAGCAGCGCAAAAGCGGATCTGCAACAGTACGAAGCGGCACTGACCACACTGTTTGATCAGCTTTACGACCTGGATGATCACGTTATCATGTTCATGGTGCAGGGACAGCATCCCATGAAGAAGATTGTCGTGACCCTGGTGGATTTCCGGGAACATCAGGGGCTTTCCTTTAATCTGCAGCCGGCTGCGCGGCTGATGAAAAAGGTGCTCCGGCTCAATTACAACTATTGGCTTGGCGTCGATGATCCTTTGGTGTGGTTTCTGGCCCAGTGCAGCGACATGTGCAATAACTGGGATGCGGGCAAACTCTTTAATGCCATCTCCCATGATCAGATCAGAAAATACCTGCAACGGCTGGACGAGATCGAGTCCAGCAATGAGCTGCATGATCTGCGGGCCTTGCTGGAGCTGCCTGCGCACATGGATCAGGTGCGGCTCTATCGGGAGATACCTGAAAAGCTGGCGGTTCAGTATGAAAGCGGCGCCAAGGCGGAAGATGACCGGTTTGCGGAAAATCGAAAACTCATCTTTCTGTTCAGGATCATGCGCACCTCCGGACTCTACCTCATCCACGAGGAGAGCCTGAGGGAAATCAACCGCAGCCTGATTGTCCTGATCCGCAAACAGACCTTTGAGGAGATCGAGTCATTCCTGCTCACCACCCTGCAGCTGTTAAAGGAAAATGTCCGCCGCTATCCCCATACCGCTCTCCAGTGTATTCAGGTTTTGGGCACCGAGGTCTTTAACCGGGAAAACAGCCGTCTGGTTGAGACCTTTTTGTGGGAAACGGTGCGGTTCGGCTTCCAGTACGCCAATGTCACCGGCGTTGATCAGGATTGGCAGCCGATCACCAACCCGGCCCATCTGGCCAATATCAGGGTCTGGCTGAACCTGATCATGCAGGAACCAAAGTGGTGTTCCACTCTTTTTTCAGCCCTGATCATCAACCTTAAGCTGTCCGGCACCTGCGTCAAGGATACCGATCTTTTTCAACGGGACATAACCCGGCTGCTCAATCATCCGGTGGCGCCCGTATACAACCTGGTAAAACAGTTTACCAAGCTCATGCCTGTTTTTTTTTAATGAGATCGGCGCCGAGGGGCACCTGCGCGATGTTTCCACCGAGCTTGATGAAATCCATAAGCGCAAGGATGTTCTCATCCATTTTCTCCGCAAGCAGAGCCATGTGGAAAGCTCCAACCTCATTGTCGACTTTATCAGGGCCATTATCCGTTTCTGGCTGACTTTGGACAAGGAGGTGCTGAAGGATTTCCTGCCTGCCGAAGTGCTCAGCCAGGTGCAGGTCAGCGGCCCCTTTGTGGACGACCAGCATAAAATAACCAGACGGCTCCTGGCCCAGGATCAGTTCAACAAGGAAAGTGACCTGCTTAAATGGGATGAGAGCCAGATCGCCAGTTTTCTGGCCGGCCAGCAGGACATCAATGTCCATGAGGTGCGGCGCTTCGAATTGCTGGTGAAGATGTACAGGCTGCTTGATCTCAAGTACAACCTTGGCTTTCAGGAGCTGCGGCGCCAGTTGGAACAGGCGACCGGCAGCGGTTTTCCGGAAATGGAGCAGCTGCTGGCCGATCTGGAGATCTGTGACACGGTCCAGTGTCTGACGGCTCTGCTTGATCACCTCGAACAGCTGAAGGCGGTTATCCTCAGCAAAAAAACCTTTGAGGCCAGGGAGGACATCTATCATAAGCGTCATATTGCCGTTGATATCCCTTCCGTTTATGGACGTTACAGCGAAAGGAAATTCGATGCCCTCGGGCTCACCTTCAGGCTGGAAAATCTGGCCAATATTTATCTGGAACGGTTGCCTGCCTCTCTTAATCTGTCATTTATTACCAGGGCCACCTTTATCCGTATCGTCAAGTATTTAAGGCTGTACCTCCGCGCCCTGAAAATAGACGGCATTATCAGCCGCCGCCTGGAAAGCTATGTTGCCCTTCTTTCCAATTCACTGGGTATTAAACGGTTTTCCTTCACCCAGTATCTTGATATCTTCCGGGGATTATCGGAGGGGGTAAAGGATGTCATTTACGCCTATTACACCAATATTCATCAGAATAATCTCTCCATCATCATTCCGCAGATAGGATCGGTGCATCTGCTGGCTAAATACCGCAATCTGTGGGAGGAGGATGATAAAGACAGCGACGGCAGGTGCTTCAACGAATCGATCCACCGCCTGTCCGAAGCCTTTATGCGTGATCTTATTTCCGGCACCTTCGGGCTGCAGCATCTCGATAATTTCATTACCAGGATCTATCAGCTCCTGGAGCGGCAGCGGGAGTTGCTGGACGAAAAGCAGCTCGATCTGCTGATGACTTACAACCCGGAGAAGGCGATCCATGAATTCAACCGCAAAAGCGCCCATGCCAAAAATCTTATTCTGCTTGGCAACAAGGGATTCAATCTCAGTCTGCTGTCCAGCGACAACAAGCCGGTTCCTCCCGGTTTCATCATAACCACGGAGATTTTCCGCTGTTGGCCGGTGGTCAGCAGCTTCTACATGGCCCGTAATGAGTTCATGAAACAGATCCGCCAGGCGCTGAACCAGGTTGAGGAAAAGACCGGCACCCGCTATGGCGATCCGGATAATCCCCTGCTGGTTTCCGTCCGAAGCGGCGCCTCCATTTCCATGCCCGGCATGATGGCCACCATTCATAATGTCGGGTTAAATGCTGAAATCGTCGAGGCCGTGGCCGCAACACCGGGCAAGAAATATCTGGCCTGGGACAACTTCCGCCGTTTCCTGCAGTCCTGGGGAATGACCATGGGGGTGGGCAGGGAAACATTTCAGGCCTTGATGAACGACGCCAAGGCAAAACACCGGGTCAAGGTGAAAAGCCAGTTCAGTCCGGAGCAGATGAAAGAACTCGCCTTGAGCTATCAAAAGAAAATCAGAAATCTGGGCATAGGTATTCCTGATGATCCCTGGCTGCAGCTGACCGGGGCAATCGAGATGGTGCTCGCCTCCTGGGACGCGCCGAAAACAAAAGGCTACCGGCATCTCATGGGCATCTCCGATGCGTGGGGCACCGCTGCCATTGTCCAGGCCATGGTTTTTGGCAACCTTGGCCCGGAAAGCGGCAGCGGGGTGGTTTTCACCGCCCATCCCTACCGTAAGGTGCGGCGTGTCGCTCTCTGGGGCGATTATGCCCCCGGGGATCAGGGTGAGGATATTGTCAGCGGGCTGGTCACGACATTTCCGATTTCCGTGGAGCAGGCTGAAATTGATGGCAGGCCGGTGGATTTTTCCCTGGAAAGGCGGTCGCCGGAGGTGTATCAGGCGCTTCTTTCAATTGCCAGGAATTTGGTTTATGAAAAAGAGTGGAACCCCCAGGAAATGGAGTTCACCTTCCAGGGCCCGCAGGCGTCTGATCTGTACATTCTGCAGACCCGGGACATGATAACCATCAAGAAGAAAGAGCGGTTCTATGTCTTTGCCGACGAGGACCAGCTGGCGGGACAGATTCTGGGCAAGGGCATCGGCGTGAGCGGCAGCGCCCTTGCCGGTCTTGCTGTTTTTAACGAGAAAAACATTCGGGAACTGCGCCAGAAGAATCCCGACATCCCTCTTATTCTTATCCGCCAGGATACGGTTCCCGAGGATATCAAGGAAATTTCCATGGCTGATGGGTTGCTTACCGCCCGGGGCGGGCAGACGTCCCATGCCTCGGTGGTTACCCTGCGGCTGGAAAAAACCTGCGTTGTCGGCTGTAATGCCCTGCAGGTCTATGAGACAGAGGAGCGCTGTGTTATCGGCGGGAAAGTTATTCAGCTGGGTGATCCGGTGGGTATTGACGGCAGGAAGGGACTTTTCGTGGCGGGCCGGCATGAGGTGAAGGTGGAGATGCATATTTTGCCTATATGATGGGGGTTATGCGGGGCATGGGAGCTAGCGATGGCAAAGATACGGGTTGAGCTGGAGAAGGAGCAGGTTAGCGAAAAAAAAACGCCGAAACCGGTTTCTTCCGATAAAAGAAATGAAATTGCCAAGTTGTTGATCAAGACGGGTCTGCTGACGGAAGAGCAACTGCGTTACGCGCAGAGGGTCCATGGCAAACTGACGGGTCAGAGAAGCCTGCTCAGTATCCTGGAAGAGTTGCAATACGTGACAAAAGAGCAGGTGCAGGATGTTTTGCGAGCCGGTCCGGTTTCCTTGCCCTTGGGCTCACTGCTTGTTGAGCTGGGCTATATCAGCGAGGCGGATCTGTCCATGGTGCTTGATAGCCAGGCGGAGCATAAATCCTCCAAGTTCGGCCAGCTCATCGTTGATCTGAATCTGATTGATGAGAATGATCTGCTTAGAGTCCTCTCCTATCAGCTGGGCTTTCCCTATATCGAACCATCGGTTACGGAGGTTGATTCGAAAGTGCTGGAACGGGGAAAGCTTGAGGCTTACACGGAGGGGAAATTCCTACCCCTGCATTATCAGGAAAATGGAGTCCTGATCGCCTTTGCCGACCCTCTTAATATTGAAAATGTGCGTGCCGCCAAAAAGATCTTTGGCGAGTCCATTATTATCGGCATTGCCCGGGAAAGGGCGATCCTCGATGCCTTAAACAGGCAGGAAACCAGGGGCCGCAAAGGAGCGAAGGAAGCGGCCAAGGCGGAGCCAAGCGATAATGCGGTCGTCATGGCGGTCAACGCCATTCTGCTGGATGCCCATAAACAGAATGCCAGCGATGTTCACATTGAACCCCTGAGTGACAGGCTGCAGATTCGTTTTCGTAAGGATGGGGTTTTGATTCCCTATAACGATTTTCCCCTGGATATGGCCCCCGGCTTGACCAGCCGCATAAAAATCATGGCCGGCGCCGATATTGCGGAACGGCGGCGCCATCAGGATGGACGCATATTTTTTGACGAGGGCGGGATCCAGGTGGATCTGCGGGTCTCCATCTATGTCACCATCCATGGCGAGAAGGTTGTTCTGCGGCTGCTCGGCCGCCAGAACGAACTGCGGGCCATCAATGAACTTGGTCTGGCCCCCCGCATTCTGCAGCGTTTCCAGGAGGAGGTTCTTGAGGCGCCCAGCGGGGTCATCATCGTCACCGGCCCAACCGGTTCAGGCAAAACGAGCACCCTGTACAGCGCGGTCAATCATCTCAACAATCCCAATTGCAGCATCATCACCGCTGAAGATCCGGTGGAGTTTGTCATTGACGGCATTTCCCAATGTTCGATTAATCCTAAAATCAATGTCACGTTTGAGGAAACGCTGAAGCACATCGTGCGCCAGGACCCGGATGTCATTGTCATCGGCGAGATCCGCGACCGGTTTTCCGCGGAAATGGCCATAGAGGCCGCGCTTACCGGCCACAAGGTGTTGACCACCTTTCACACCGAAGACAGCACCGGCGCCCTTCTCAGGCTTTTGGATATGGAGATCGAGGCATTTCTCATAGCTTCCACCGTGGCCGGCATCCTGGCCCAGCGTCTGGTTCGCAAGGTGTGCCCGGATTGCGCGGAAGAGCATATCCTGGGACCTGATGAACAGCGGAGGCTGGGTTACGGTCTGAAAGAGGGGAAAGGTCTGATATTTAAAAAAGGGCGGGGCTGCCGGAAATGCCGCTACACCGGTTACCGGGGCAGGCTGGCGGTCCATGAGCTGCTCATTCCCGGCGAAATGGTGAAAGATGCCGTCATTGCCCGCAAAACGTCCCATGAAATCAGAAAGATAAGCGCGCAGACCACCGGGCTGGTAACACTGCTGGAAGATGGCATCTGTAAGGCAAGCCAGGGACTGACCAGTTTTACCGAGGTCATCCGGCAATTGCCCCGGCTTGACAAGCCCCGGCCCATTGCCGAGGTTAAACGTTTGTTGGGAGTGGAATAATGACAAAGGTTCTTTCGCTCATTGAGCAGATTAATGAGTTTGTTAAACAGGAAAATTTTCAGCTGCCGGTTTTTAATGATATCGCCATGCGCATTTTAAAGATGGCCCGGCATGAAGATTATGATATCCGGGAGATGAGCCAGCTCATCTATCAGGATCAGGTGCTGGTGGCGGAGGTGCTGAAGGCCGCCAATTCCTCTTTTTTCGGGGGGCTGTCAGCGATCACCACGATCAAGGACGCCATTGTCCGCCTTGGCGCCCGCCAGGTCTCGGATCTGGTGCTGATCGCCTCGGAACGCATCCAATACAGCGCCATGGATAAAAAGCTGAACACCCTGCTCAGCAAATTGTGGAAACATTCAGTGGCCTGCGCCATTGGTTCCCAGTGGCTGGCCCGCAGGCTCAGCTATCATGAGAAAGATAATGAGGCCTTTATCGGCGGACTGCTCCATGATATCGGCAAACTTTTTCTGCTGCGGGTGATTGATACGATGAAGCAGTCCACGGAATTATCATTTAACATTTCCTATGATCTGAGTGTGGAACTGATCAACTCGTTTCACGCCGAACAGGGCTATAAGCTGCTGTCACAATGGAATATCCCGCAAATTTTCTGCGAGATCGCCCGGGGCCATCACAGTGAGGATTTCGATCAGGACAATATCCCTCTGCTGCTTGTCCGGCTGACCAATCAGGCCTGCAATAAGCTCGGCATCGGCATGACGCGGGATCCGTCCATCGTGTTGGTCAGCGCGCCGGAGGCCGCCCCGCTGCGGATTAAAGAGATCGTGCTGGCCGAACTCGAGGTGATGCTGGAAGATACCATGCAGATTGCAACCTGAGGCGGCTAAGCGGCTGGAGAGCCGCGGTCACACCAGGACCTGGGTGGCAACCGGCTGAAATATAACGGATACTCTAATATTTACCGGTAAATTTAGGCTATTGAAAAATCCGCAACCTGAGGGGATATGTTGCCCATAGATCCGTAGATCAGCGACCAATCGGATCGTAGGAATTATATTCCTGATGATATTTTTCTGTTATTTTATTTTGGAAACATCTTGACTTTAAAAAAATAAATCTGCCCTCCTCTTTTGTGTTAAGAATTTCAAAAAAATCCGCAACAATTCACATATAAATGGTACTATCTCTTTATAGTTAGAGAGTGCCTATAAAATCCATCAACAGGAAACATCATGGCCAGCGCCGAACAGTTAAAAGCACTGCTAAAATCGCATCTCGAAGGTGACGAACCGCATTTTTTTGCAGTTGCCATGCAGGTTGCCGCCCACGAAGCAAAACAGGGGCATGGAAAACTGGCCAGAGAGCTGCGTGCTTTGATCGACGAAGCCAAAAAGAAAAAGGGGCAGCTGAATCAAGCACGGCCGATTGCTATATCCCAACCAAAAGGAGAGCTGTCCTCCCTCCTATCTGCCTCGTATCCGAAGCTCCGTTTGTCGGATATCGTTCTGGACCGTGATATTCATGGCCGTCTGACCCGCATCATCAAGGAGCAGCGCCAGATTGCTAAACTCCGTTCTCACGGTCTAATCCCACGAAAAAAGATGTTGTTCGTTGGACCGCCTGGTACCGGCAAAACCATGTCTGCCAGTGTGCTCGCCGGGGAGTTGGGGGTACCACTTTTTGTGGTCCGACTTGAAGGGCTGATCACCAAATTCATGGGAGAGACGGCCGCCAAACTGCGCCTCATCTTCGATGCCTTAGCCCAGACCAGGGGCGTCTACTTTTTCGACGAATTTGATTCAATCGGTTCCCAACGTGGTCAGGCCAATGATGTCGGGGAAATCCGCCGGGTATTGAATAGTTTTTTGCAGATGATCGAACAGGATGATTCCGACAGCCTTATTCTGGCGGCGACCAACCATCCTGATATCCTGGACTATGCCCTGTTCCGGCGTTTTGACGATGTCGTTAACTTCAGGCTCCCAGATGAGGCATTGACTATCGAGCTGATCAAAAACAAGGTAGCTGGTTTCCCGACTTCCCGGATTATCTGGAAGCGCATCGCAGCCTCCGCTGAAGGTCTTAGTTTTGCCGATATTGCCAAGGCCTGTGAAGATGCTATTAAGGATGCCATTATCAGCGACAGGGATAAAATCACCCAGAAAGACATCACGGCATTATTGCTCGATCGAAAAGCGAATCTTCCCCGGAAGGCTGCCCACAAAGATCACCTACCAGGGTAATTGCCAATGCCCGAAAACGACCAGGAACGACTCTCTCATCTATATATCGTTAATACCGCTACGACTGAGCCGTACACCTCGACCTCTACCGGAGGTCCATCTTTTCGCTCTTCGCCCCGCCAACGTGAAACTCATGGTCAGCGCCTTGCCCGTCAATTCGACGTGATCCGCCAACAGTCCCAGACCGCCATTGAAGAACAGAAGGCCTACGGCATTGACGCCAAAAACGGCATTTATCTGCAGTTTGAGAGCGAACCTGATTTTGAACTGAAGTTTGAGAGCCTTGAGGCCCAGCGTTCAGGAATAGAACTCCTGGCGGTACAGCAGCTTGAAGGAAGGACAATGGCGACAGTCTTTGTCCCTGAAGGCAAGCTCGACATTCTGACCCGGAAGCTGGAGGACTATCTGAATCCGGAAAAGGATTCACCCAAAGGAAAAGCCAAAAACCAGGATCTAATTGCCAACATTGCTTCAATCCGCAAGGCAGCTCTTGAGGCATTATGGACTGACACTCCAGAAAGTATTCCGTCGGATGACGAGGTAGTCTGGTGGGAAGTGTGGCTCCGGGCTGGTGAAGAGCGCCAGGCAGAATTGGCTTTCTTCACGGAACATGCCCGGCAAATGAATTTGCGTGTACTGGATGAGGCCGTACACTTTCCCGATAGGATTGTGGTCGGCGTGCAAGGCACCAAGGCCCAGATGAGCCGCTCCGTTAATCTGCTCAACTGTATTGCAGAGCTTCGCAAAATGAAGGATAGAGCAGATTTCTTCACCGCCATGCATCGCCCTGAACAAATCGAGTGGATGCGCGCAGCGCTAGAACAGATCACCCCTCCTGCTGATGGATGCCCCGCAGTCTGCATCCTGGACACCGGTATCAATCACACTCACCCGCTTCTGGAGCCGGTTCTTGACGAAAATGACCTTGACTCGTGTGATCCTGGCTGGGGAACGGCTGACCATAAAGGACATGGAACCGAAATGGCTGGCCTGGCTGCCTATGGGGATCTAACTGAACTTCTCGCCTACCAAGGGCCGATTCAGCTTTCACATAGGCTGGAATCGGTAAAGATTCTGCCGCCGCATGGACAAAATGATCCGCATCTTTATGGCAATATCACCGCCGAAGCCGTTGGTCGTGCAGGTATCCTTGCACCTGAAAGAACAAGAAACTTTTGCATGGCCGTTACCACCACGGATTTTCGTGATGCCGGCAGGCCCTCGTCCTGGTCGGCTAGTATCGATGCACTCTGTGCCGGCGCTGACGATGAAATGCAAAGGCTGATTATCATTTCCGCCGGCAATACAGACAGAGCCTTTCAACACTATTACCCTGCCAATAATATGACCGAGGGGGTTCATGATCCTGGACAGGCTTGGAATGCCCTGACCGTCGGTGCCTATACCGAAAAGAATTTTGTTGATCCCAGAGAATATCCCGGTTGGCAACTGGTGGCCCCGCCAGGTGACTTGAGTCCATCGAGTACCACATCCAATGCCTGGGCAAGACCTTGGCCGCTTAAGCCAGATATTGTCATGGAAGGCGGCAATATGGCCATTGACCCGACCGGAGCTGCCGACACCTTGGACAGTTTGGATCTTTTGACCACGAATTGGCAGCATGAGCTGATGCGGCCTTTAGTTAATGCAGGAGACACCAGCGCGGCGACCGCTCTGGCAGCACGATTTGCCGCCCTGCTTCAAAGCCAGTATCCCGATTACTGGCCGGAAACCATCCGGGCATTAATGATCCACTCGGCGGAGTGGACCGAGGCCATGATAAACCGCTTTGCGCCGCTTCGCATACAGCAGCATTACGAAGGTTTATTGCGGTATTGCGGTTTTGGGGTGCCCGACTTGGGAAGGGCGTTATGGAGTGCCCGCAACTCTCTCACTTTGGTGGCCCAGGATACTTTGCAGCCGTTTGATATACGAGATGGGCGGACAGTAACACGGGATTTAAACCTGCATGATATCCCGTGGCCGACCGACATCCTGGCAGGACTTGAAAATACACCTGTTGAAATGAAGGTGACGCTTTCCTACTTCATCGAGCCTAACCCTGCCCGGCGTGGCTGGAGTAAAAAATACAGCTATGCCAGTCATGGCCTTCGCTTTGAAGTAAAAAGACCTCTTGAGTCCCTTGACGCTTTTCGCAAGCGGATCAACCGTGCCGCTCATGACGAAGAGACGGGTCGGCCAACAGGAGCAGCCCCAAGTGATACCAAATGGACCCTGGGTAAGAACCTTCGCAAACTTGGATCGATCCATTCCGACACCTGGACTGGAACTGCTGTTGAGTTGGCCCAACGCGGCCATATTGCCATTTTCCCGGTCATGGGCTGGTGGAAATCAAATCCACGACATGAACGCTGGGGCAATCAGACCAGATATTCCCTGGTCATAACCATTCGCACCCCGGAGACAGAGGTGGATCTTTACACCCCAGTGGCCAATATGATCCGTCAGCCTGTCGAGATTAATGTGTAGCGGAAGACAATTATCCGTTCAGGTGAATACCTGTTATTTGTAACTGAAAACAAATTGAAAGGGGTTGCGTCTTTGCTTGACTCATCGCTTTCTCGATTGTGTAAAGCAAGTTATAGGGACCACAATACAAAATTAAATCTATGTCTTCATCCAAAGCGAAAAATCACCATATCTCCCAACAAGTTGAATTTTAATCCGCCTTGGAAATGAAGCACTAAGAGATCCCCCCCCCCTGAACAACTTGGGCTGAGATCGTATCCGAAACTCGAACTTCTCCTGAGTATTTCAAGCATTCTCACACAAGTCGCGCCAGCACCTGGTTGGCCACCGGCAGCGCCTTTCTGCTGAGGCGCAACCAGCCGTCCTGCAAAACCAGCATGTCCTGTTCCAGCAATGTCTCCATGGTCTTGCCGTAATAATGCAGGGGATTGAGCTGGAAGCGCTTTTCCAGTTCCGGCACGGAGATGCCCGCCAGCATCCGGAGCCCCATGATCATTGTTTCCCGAAAATGGGCCGGGCGGCAGAGACATTCAATTTCACTCACCGGCTCTTCATCGTTGTTTATTCTGCTGATAAAGAGCGCCGGATCAGCCGTGTTGCTCACCTTGGTGCCGGAAAGCGAGCCGACCGCCCCGGCCCCCAGACCGAGCCAGGAGCAGTTTTGCCAGTAATTGCTATTGTGGCGGCACATGAAGCCCGGTTTGGCGTAATTGGAAATCTCATAGCGCTGATACCCTTTGTCTGCAAGGAGTTCGCCGGTGACCTCTTCCATGTCGGCCACCTGATCTTCCGTGGGCAGCACGCATTGCCCATTGGCAATCAGGGCGGCCAGCGGCGTTTTTTCTTCAACCGTCAATTCGTAGAGGGAAAAATGTTCCGGGGCGAGGCTGACCGCAGTCTCAAGGGTCTCCCGCCACTCCCGCGCTGTCTGGCCGGGCAGGCCGTACATGAGATCCAGATTGATGTTGCTGAAGCCCGCGCTCCTGGCCATGGCAAAGGCAAGGTAAACATCCTCTACCGTGTGGCTGCGGCCCAGATTGGTGAGCTGCCGGGCGGAGAAGGATTGCACGCCGATGCTGAGCCGGTTGACCCCGGCCCGGGCCAGGGCCAGCAGTTTTTCGGCGGAAAGGGTGTTGGGATTGGTTTCCACCGTGATTTCCGCATGGGCATCCAGTTGGAAATGGGCAAAACTGTTGGCGATAAGCTCCGTGAGCTGTGAACTGTCGCAGATGGTGGGAGTGCCGCCGCCGATGTACAGGGAGGAAAAGCTCCTGTTTCTGCTCCATGGGTGGGAGCCCATGCGCTGGATCTGACCGTGCAAGGCCTGCATGTAGGCGGGAATTTCAGCCTCCCGTCCCGCATGGGAGTTAAAGGCGCAGTAATAACATTTTGTCCTGCAGAAGGGGATATGCAGGTAGATCCCCGCCTTATTGACGCCGGAACAGCCAGCCGGGCGATTTAAAGAAGAGGGAGGCATTCCTGGCGTATCTCTTCCATGAGGCCATGGTCGGCAAAGCTGAAGGGTGAATCAAGAGCCCCCACGATGAGGTGGTCGAGCAGTTGCACGTCAATGACCTTGCAGGCCAGAAAAAGATTCCTGGTGAGCTTTTTGTCCGCACCAGACGGGGACAGGCTGCCCGAGGGGTGGTTATGGGCAATGACCACGGCAGTGGCATGATGGGCGAGAATGGTCTTGATAAATTCCCTGGGGTAGACAGTGTTGACGGACAGGGTCCCTTCAAAGAGGATTTTGGTGTCGATGATGGCAAAAGAGGCATCCAGAAAAATGGCCTGAAACACCTCTTTTTTCAGATCGCGCATGGAATGGATGAGAAAGTCGGCCACATCCCGGGAAGAGCGCAGATAGTTTCTGTTCCGCAACCGCTGGCTCAGATAGCGGCGAGCCACGTTTTGAATGAAGTGGATGGCAAAGCTGTTCTGGGGGCCGATGCCGTCCACCGTCTGCAATTCAAAAGGGGTGGCTTCCAGCACTCCGGCCAGCCCGCCGAATTTTTTCAGCAGCAACCGGGCGCACTCCTTGCAGTCCCGGCGCGGGGTACCCAGGGTCAGCAGCAGTTCCAGCACCTCATCATCATTTAAGGCGTCGATGCCCCTGTCGCTAAATTTATCACGCAGCCTTTGCCGGTGGCCTTCGCCCTTGTCCTGCCCTGTTTTTTTGTTCACAGGCTTCCCGTGCTGTCTTGCTATCTGTTTAATTCCTGGGTAAAGAGGTCATTGGCCATTTTCGGGTTCGCCTTGCCTTTGGTTTTCTGCATGAGCTGGCCGACAAAAAAGCTCATGAGCTTGGTCTTGCCGCCCTTGAAATCCGCCACCTGCTGGGGATTTTCCGCCACGATCCGCTGGACGATCTTCAGCAGATCCCCCTCATCGCTCATCTGCACCAGGTTCTTTTCCTTGACGATCACTTCGGGGCCTTTGCCGCTTTTCATCATCTCCTCAAACACGGTCTTGGCGATTTTGCCGCTGATGGTGCCTTTGTCGATCATGGCAAGCAGACCGGCAAGATTTTCAGGAGAAACGGGAAAGGCAAGGATATCGAGCGCTTCCTCACCCTTGAGTTCGCGCAGCATCTCCGTTTTTATCCAGTTGCCGAGTTTCCTGGCCTCCGGATACAGGGCTAGGGCCGCCTCAAAATAATCGGCCAGCTCACGGGAAGAGGTGAGGATGGCCGCATCCTCTTCGTTAAATTGCAATTCCGCCATGAAGCGTTGCTTTTTGGCGTCCGGCAGTTCGGGCAGTGACTCCTTTACCCGGGCAATCCAGGCCTCATCAACCACCACCGGCACTAGATCTGGATCAGGGAAATAGCGGTAATCATGGGCCTCCTCCTTGCCGCGCATGGAATTGGTCACGTTGCGATCCGCGTCCCACAGCAGGGTTTCCTGCACCACCTTTCCCCCATCCAGCAGAACGTCGCGCTGGCGGCGCACCTCAAATTCCAGGGCCCGCTGCACGTTACGGAAGGAATTCATGTTTTTTAATTCCGTACGGGTGCCAAACTCATTTTGGCCGACGGGGCGCAGTGAGATATTGGCGTCACAGCGAAAGCTGCCTTCCTGCATGTTGCCGTCGCAGATATCAAGGTACCTGAGGATGGCGTGCAGCTTTTTCAGGTAGGCGGCCGCCTCCTCCGGGGAACGGATGTCCGGTTCGCTGACGATCTCGATAAGCGGCACGCCGGTGCGGTTCAGATCCACGTAGCTTTGCGGCTTGGCCTCATCATGGATGAGTTTTCCCGCATCCTCTTCCATATGGATGCGGGTCAGACCTATGCGGCGCGTCTTGCCATCCACCTCAACATCGACATAGCCGTGCTGGGCGATGGGCAGTTCAAATTGCGAAATCTGATAGCCTTTGGGCAGGTCGGGGTAAAAGTAGTTTTTGCGGGCGAACTGGTTGTATGGGCCGATCTGGCAGTTGGTGGCAATGGCCATTTTTATGGCGAATTCAACCACCTGTCGGTTGAGAACCGGCAAGACGCCCGGCATGCCGAGGCAGACCGGGCAGGTATTGGTGTTGGGAGGTTTGCCGAAGGCCGTGGTGCAGCCGCAGAAAATTTTTGATTTGGTCTTCAGCTGGGCGTGGACTTCAAGTCCGATAACTGTCTCAAATTCCATAGTTTTTACCATATCAAGGCCGGCTGGCCATTCATCCGGAGCCGCGGTGCGTCCGGCTGATCAGGAGTCCTGCCGTGTTAATTTGCTTTATGTATCCATTTGCGGATGCGCTCCAACTCTTCCTGCCAGATTCCCGGACTTGTCCTGAGTTCCAGAAACATGCGGAACAGGTCATCCACAGTCCGCGTGGCCATGTCCAGCAGGCCGATGCGTTCCAGTAACCGTCCTTCAACCGCCTCGGCATTGTCGCCTTCCTCGGAGGCGGCCATGGTCCTGGGCGGCTTGACGCTGCGGAATTCCAGCAGACTTGCCTTCAGGGTCATGTGCCACTCATATTCTCCCTGGGTCATGTGGATGCGGGCCTGCTCAAGTTTTTTGCCCATGCGCAGACCGGTGCGCGCTTCATGAAGTTCCGCCTGCAGCCCCTGGCAGATGATCTTCTCAAAGGCCTCACCTTCACCATATTCAAGCAGCATGTGTTTTTCAAAGACAAGCTGGATGTCGCCGTAGCCGGGCAGCAGTATGGTGCCGCCCCGCTCTTCGCTTTTATACCAGAGCCAGGTGAGGAACTCCTGACCCAGAAATCTTTTTTCGACTATTAAGTCAACTAAATCCATAAAGGGGACCTCTCAGATGAAGATGTCAGGGGTAAGCCGGGAAAGGGCATCGTGATCTTCCGGTTTAAGAAGATGCTCAGCCGTGAGATAGGGGATCTGCAGACGCAGGGAGAGGTCAAATGTCTTCTTGAAAAAATCTTCCAGCTCGGCCTGGGCCTTGAGGCTGGTGGAAAAAAAGAGCAGGGTGCCCTCGGAAAGATTCCAGCAGAGATCATAGGTGGCCGGCACCGGCACGGCCTTCTTTAACAGCATCAGCTTGACGTTTTCCTTGATCTCGATTTTCTGCGCCCGGCTCAGCTTGGGAATCTGGCGTTCCTTCAGCAGCCTGGCCTCCTCCTTAAGAGTGAATTTCTTCAAGACCTTGGGGGCAACCGTGCGTTCATCGATGCGCAGGGTGAGGACAATGTGGTCGCCGGCGGCAAAAGAGGCGTATTCAAAGGAAGAGTCAAACATGCTCAGCACGGAAACCCAGCCCACTGAGCGTTCTTCATAATTGTCGTCAATGTCGCGATAGGCGTGAGCGGCAATGCGTTCAGCGGCAAAATCGAGAAAATTCGGCGCCAGCTCGCCTTCAACCGCGTAGCGGACAAAGGTGACTGCAGACGATAAGAGACCCATATGGAAACCTTACAGGAAAAAGTTATAAAATGGCAGCGTGCCTGAGGTAAACACTGCTTGGCAACGATAGCAGACCTACGCTGCTATCTCAAGGGATTTTCACGGGGAAAAAAACAGGGCTGGAATACTTCATCTAGACAAAAAAAAAAAAATAGGGTAATGAGGGGTTGACAAACGAAATTGACTGAGGTAAAAATGCCGCTTCTTTTGTGCGGGTCGTTAACTCAGTCGGTAGAGTATCTGCCTTTTAAGCAGAGAGTCGCGCGTTCGAGTCGCGCACGACCCACCACGCAGTCCCCATCGTCTAGCCAGGTCCAGGACACCGGCCTTTCACGCCGGCAACAGGGGTTCAAATCCCCTTGGGGACGCCAAGGAAATTACAAGGAATTAGCTTGCAAAGGCTAATTCCTTTTTTTGTTTGAGGGCTCCTGTTGAGGGCTTTTTATTCCTGCCTGCCAAAACCTTTAAAGCTGGTCTCAAAGAATTTATCCTTTTAATATACCTTTCCGTTGTTGCCAGATTCTTATGACGAAGAATGGATTGAATATCAATCATGGCAACATTGCTTCGGGCAAGAAGGCTTGACGAAAGATGCCTGATTGAATGGATGCCAAATCTTTTCACGCCTGCTTTATCACAAAGACGGCGCATCCACTGAAATCTTGCAATATAAGGAAAGCCCGTTTCAGGATCTGGAAAAACCCAATCCGAATTATTGACTTTCCGCAACATCAAAAAAGATTCCTTCAGTTCATCCAGCAAGGGAAGCCAATCATATTCAAGGCTACCATCCTTCCTTTTCCTGGTATAAATCCGAACTCGCGATGACACAAAATCAACATCCTCCCAGGCCAGATTAAATAATTCCTTTTTTCGTGCCGCAAGCTGCAGAAAAGCAAGCAAAATGACTCGGTCCTGGTCGTTTTCAGCAACTTCATAGACTTTCCAAAAATCATTCTCCGGGGGAACATAACGAGGTTTTCTTACTTCGGAAAACCGATCCACAAGACAGGGGTTGAAGGCGGAAAAACCGTTTATATATTTTATGCCCCAATTCCAGGCAGCGACCATATTTTTCCGATCCTTATTCGCTGCATATCCTGACCTGTTTTGACTTTGTTTCTGCAGGTAAGACAGCACCAAGCCCGATGTCAATTGACTTGGTAACAAATCAGCAGGAACAATTGAAAAGAAGCGTTTAAACATCGACTTCTTTTCATCAAATGTTTTCACTACAAACTTGATCTTTGCATAGTCAAGATATCTGGTAGCCCAATCAATCAAGCAGACCGTGGGCGTCTCTGGCTCTGAAGTTTGCTTTAATGATTTTTTCTTCTTCACCTCCCATGCTATCGCTTCCTGTTTCGTCTGAAACGATTGTCGATACTTCTTTCCGTTTACACGGATTTGTCCTACCCATTTGTTCTCGCGCTTGAATGGCATTGATTATCCTCCTTTCAAAAAAACGGTATGATTTGCCAAAGCGCACACCTCCAAGGTGGAGATAGTACTTGCGCACTGTCTTGATGTCAATTTGCAAATATTCAGCTACTTCTTGACAGGATAAAGACTTTCCAAGCTTTTCTTGTAAGATATCCATTGAATTCTATAGCCCAGGAATTGTCGAAGCGTAAAGGTGATCCCAGCAGTCAGCCTGCCGGACTACAAATTTCTGTATGAATTCCTCATACTTGGTTGAATAGTTGTGAATGAGCTTTTGCCGGATGAGCTGATTGAAGGTGGTAATGATTTCTTCAATGTTATCGGCGGATTTTTGCAGGTAGGCGCAGACGGAAATGGCAATGCCTGCCGCCTGGTCTATCAGGGGTTCCACGGCCTTGGAGGGTTTCAGGCTCTGGCGCTCAACGTAGGCGGTAATATCTGACCACTTGGTATCAGTGACGATGTCCCACCATTCGGTATTCTTTGCCTTTTGGGTATTACTGCGGCTGGTGACATGGGCGAGCCGGAACCATTCCTTGCAGAGATAATCCCAGATGCCTTGTATTTTATTGTTGAAATCATCGTACTTCTGGGCCTTGAATTCCTTCAAGGCATCTTTCCTGATCTGGAATTCTACGCGGGTGACGGGGATTTCCTGGGTAAGCGGCACGCCCCAGATACGTTTAAAAATAACCATTTTGGCCGGATCACGCTGCAGCTCGAGAAGTTTATCGTAGATGCGCAGCGATATGATTGAATTACTGGTAAAGCCGAAGGCTGCGGTATTTTCCCGACGTACCTCACCATGGATATTCCATTTCCGAGGCAACATTACCCAATGATCCTTATTAAAAATGCCGGTTTTTTGGATATCCAGGCCGACAAAATCCACGGCCAGGTCAACCCGGTTGATTTTCTTCTTGAAGGTAAAGCCGCCCTGCAGGTTTAAACAAAGCTCGATAAAGGCAAAAACGTCATGAACGCCGCGAGTCCAGCAGCTTATGGAGCCGATTTCCACAAAGACATTAGGGGTGGAGCCGCGGGGATCATGGCGGGACAGAAAGATATGGATATCGGACGTGGATATGTGCCAGCCGTAGCCGCCTTTCTTGCCAGTGGGATGCATGATGAAGTTTTCAAATCCCCTGAGTTGAATAGGACGGGGTTTAAAGTCATCATCGATGCATGCTTGTTTCAGCTTTTCCAGGAGGGTGAAGATCTCTGTTCGTTTCCATTCGACGTTAAGCCCCATATGAATCGTATCAATGCAATGCACCGTCTTGAATTCTGGAAGGTTTTTGGTTGGGAGGAAGACCCGAGAGCCCCATGTTATACTCGATGGGGCGGGGGGTGGCGTGGACAGTTGGGAGTTGACAGAATCCGGGTTTAGAGTGATAGTGGACATGCCTATGATTTACCTCGTAGGTTGGCCCCTTACTCATTCCAATCTTGGCCGAGACGGTGAGTAAGGGGCTTTTTTTTATGGTTGGGCGGTTTGTCCCAGCTCCCTTCGCTCAAGTCGCTCCGGGAGCTGGGTTTGTGGTGCCGTTTCCGGGGTGTAATATTTTCTTTCCGGCTTCCCGTCCGGAAAATAGAACTCGTAGTCTGCCGGAGGGATCATGGCGATTAGTTCACCGGCCTGGATTTCCACCTTGAAGGGGAAGTCTTTCAAGGTATAGACCCGGCCGGCAAAGGCTATTTTGACATAGGAATTGATGCCGGCCGAAACAGCCATGTAGTTCAGTTTGTGCGGGATCAGGGTTTCCTTGCGCTTCTCTGCTGGTTGCTGATTAAAAGAGGCTGGACGGGGAGTAGTAGTTACGGGTTGATTAATCGTTGCCGGAGGTACGGAGGCCCGGGCCTCGCTGGTTCCTTTATGGCCCCAGGTGTCAAAAACGTATTTCCAGCCGAAATAAAAGAAAAGGACGGCAAGGACAGCAACAACCGCGATACGTTTCATGAAGGGGTTTTTGACTTTCTCAACTTCCCCGGCGCCTGCTGATTTGTAAATTTCAAATATTTTCTTGTCGATCTTGACCACGCTCAGTTTTGTGTGTGATCCGGAGACGAGATTGTAACGGAATTCAAGGCCGGTGATTGACCGGGAGCGTGGAAGAGCACGGATAATGGTTTCCACCAGGCAAGTGACATCACGGGGAAGTTTACCAGCCGCCTGGGTAATCAGATAGATGGTTTGTCCGAAATGACGGTGATATTCAAACCAGGAAAAAACCTCCCGGTCATAGAATTTCCGGTCAAAGATCATTTGCGCTTCATCGATCATGTAGATGACCGGGCCGTGTTTCTCAAATACCTTGGCTTGAAAATCTTTGGAGAAAAACCGTTTCGCCCCGCCTGATGCCTCAATGACATCTTTCAACCGTTCATGATCCAGGCTCAAGCCGTCAACGTTGGTGATTATTTTAACCTGGCTTTTAGCCTGGTAATTTCCGTCTGCATCCTTGCTGAAATAGTTAGCAAGAAGATGTTGCACCGCATAATAAGTTTTGCCAGCACCGGGAACCCCCTCTATGATGTGTATTGCCATGGTTAATTTCCTATAACCCCCATAATTTCAGACACTCGAGAAGCAAAACGGCGAAAAGCGGCCTGACGGGAAACACCAAAAGAAGCGCCGATAAATGCCCAGGATCTGCCATTCTGAAGCTGAAGGGCAATGGCCTGGCATGTTGCTTCAAAAACTGAAGATTCCAAATGAAGCAATGCCGCCAGGTCATATTCATCACCATTACCGGCACGAAAACCAGCAGCCCGAATAATACGGGTAACCATTGAAAAATATTCCTTGTTTTCGATAAGTTGCTTGCCCATATGTTTGCCTGATTACTGTCAACAAAACGATGACAACAAAACACCAAAAAACGATTACCCGTGTTTCCCTTTATTGCGCTATGCGCGGAGCTGCTTGATTGCCTAAATCAGCTTCTTTTTTTGCTGAGAAGGGAGAAATTGACCTGAATTGCCAAACAAAAAAAAGGGCTCGGAAACGTAACAGGACAGGATAAACCGCATTGCTACGCTTCCGCTCCTGGAGGCTTCGCCCCAGACCCCATGGATTGACGGTTTTCATTTGTGTGAATAGCACTGCGCAAGAAACGCGCTTCACGACGGTAAAACCGTCTACGGTAGAAATAACATTTAGCGAGTCTCATGATTTCATCAGAATTAGGGGAAATCATCAGAGCAAAGAAAAGTGTAGTAATAGTGCAGGCATGAATAAGCCTGTCGAATGCACGATAAGGGAAATTGTCCATTTTATTTCTCCTTACCCGACAAAGGGGATAAAATTTAAAACAAGCCTGATAGCCAAGCCTGTGAGGATGATGGCGATTGATTCCGGGATCATCAGGTGATAAGCCAGATAGCCGGAAAAGCCAGTGAACTCAAAGGCCGCATGTGTCAGGCCATTGGTTGAAATCTGGCTTGTGGCGATAGACATTACCGTTTCAAAAAGCCAGGTGATGACATTTTTAAGGACTATGGGCAGGGTGACGGTTATCACGGTGATAATAAGGGCTTTCCAAGCCAGCCAGCGCAGTAAATCCATACCAAACATTCTACTGATAGAACCGGCCATCATGCTGAGAATGGATGTCACATCAATCTGAATCACAAAATCACCTCTTAATAACGATCATGAAAGCTGAGATTGTAGAAATGGAAAAAATAACCAGGCCCATCCAATGCAGGGTTGATTCCATGGGGGATATATCAAAATCAATGTCAGAGCCCCACAGATTGCAAGAAAGACTGGAATCAGCGCCGGAAACGCTAAAGCCTGAGTCATCAATAAATTGCTGCAATGGCAAGCCGCTGGATATGTATGAGGAAATCAGGTCAGTAAGGGAATTTTCTTCAGGCTGGGTCACTGCGGAATCATACGTGTTGTCACCAGGCAAGGACGCTGATCCGGTGAGTTCAAAACCCTCGCCTAATTGGTCGGAAATCTTGTCCAGTTTGTTGTTAGTGTTGCGAATTTGGGTATTAGTGTTTTCCGCCGTGCGGTTCAGCTCGTTTAATTCACGGCCAACGGTGTCATTTAAGGCCCGGACGTTTTCACTGGTAATTGCAGTATTTCGGACGATTTTTTCCAGCAATCCGGTATCCGTATCATCGGTTTCAGGTTGATTTTCACCGGGGTTTGTATTGTCGGGATCATCAGGCGGGTTATTGGTATCTTCCTGAACGTCGCCATCATCACAGGTGCATGGTAATGTTGCGGTAGCGGTGCCGGAAGCATCATCGCAGGCAAAGGATTGAAAACCGCCATTACAGGAGGCAATGCAATCGTTGAGCAGATCATTGCAGTTTTTGTCCCGACATTGACAATCTCCGGTATCGCAATCAAAACTAAGAACAAAATTTGAGCCGCCACAGCTGGCGTTACAATTCGCGCGATCGGCATCGCAATCAGGGTTGCATTGGCATTCTTGATCAACAGTAAGGCCGGAAATACTACCATCTTCGGCATTCTGTTGAGTGCATGAAAACGCCTTTACGCCGGTAGCCGAGCATTGCGCATCACAGTCAGCGGCTATTTGATCGCACGGAACACAAGAAAAAGTGCATAGTTCGGCATCAACGGACGCAACGCGAGACGCGTCACCGCACGCCACCGCAGCCTGAGAAGAAACTTCAGCTAAATCGCATGGAGGGCACTCCGTTTCCGGGTCAGTTGTGATGGATGAACCTAACATGTCCGTATGGATATGAGTATAACCGGCAACACCACCACAATATGCATCCGACCCAAGATTAGTAAAAAATTTGACACCACCGCTATAAAAATAATGACCGGTAGACCATGCACCTGGTGTCCAAGTACAAAAATCACTGAATGTATTTACACCAGTAAACTTAACGCGGGTTGTACCACCAATCAAAATACCGTGAGAATCACCGTTAGGAATTCCGGCAACATCACCAGAAGGGGGAAAATCGGGAGGAAGCGAAGGGCAGCTTTCTGCTATAACGAAGGCGGGAACAAGGAAAAGAAGGATGAAGCACCAAGCCAAGAAAAAAGAAATTTTACTTTTCATCATGCTTCACCCTTCTTTGGTGACACTGACAGGGGGATTAGGCCTTTGCCAGGGAGACGACTTTTCTTACCGCCCAGATGGCGGCGTAAGCAGTCACGACGATCAGGCCCATTGCCAGAATGGTTGCAGTGTCAAGGGTGATACCGGTTAAATCCATGATGTTACCTCGTAAGTAATGATTGATAAGTGGGGAAGATCCCCGGTTGATAAAATGTGTGGCCGCACATTAAAAGCTTGTTATGATTGCCCAGCCGAGAAGCCCACCGGCAACGATACCAGCCAGGCTAAACATGATTGCTATATCCATTTCATGACCTCATTACGCGACCGATCCAGCGGAAGAATAGGGCAATAAGGGCGACCAGCAATTCAAGTGTGACAAAGAAGTTAAAATAGACTTCATAGCCGCCCTGGTTCTGCAAGAACTGGATGGTTGAGACATTTAAATATCTATCCTGGCCGATGATGTTTTCAGCCGAGCAATAAGAGCTGCAGGTAAGGAATATGGGTAATGAAAAAAACAATGTCCTGATGCTCTTCTTCAGAAAATAGGTAAGGGTCATTGCCGTCTCTCGATACGTCGTAAAGGTCCATGATTATTTTCCTCGTATAACAAAAAGACATAAGGTATGAATTTACAGGATTTCTTCCAGGGCATGGTTTTGAAAGGAATTGCCCTTGGTTTTGCGTGACCAGCCGTAGACCCGGACAAGGACGGTGGCGTCTTTGCCGACGTCGCAGATTTGCCGGGGTGAGCCTACGTAAAGCTGTGTCGGGGAAGAAAGGGTATCAGGGGCGGGAATCAGAAATTTATGGATGAATTTGACGCCGTTGCTGGTGTCCACTTTTTTCAGTGCGTCCAGGTAGGCTTGAAATTGGAATGTACCGTTCGGGTTTTCGCTAGTTCCCATAATAACACCTCGCTAATTCTGGTTGATTTTGAACAACAATGATTAATTTCTCTTGTAATTTCTTGGGATTACTTATTGTTTTGCTGGCTTTGATAAATTTGAAAGCGGTTGCTGATGGTTCATTTGCGACGATCCACAAAATGGCTTTCTGGAAGTCATTTAATTTCGGGTTGCCGGTCATGATGGTTGAAAGGGCGGCTTTTCTGTCCATCTCATCTCTCATAAAGATTGATTAATTTTGCATCTGCTGATTAAAATGATTGTGTGGGTGAACTGATCGGCCATTAATAAATTCTATTTGAGATAATTTTTATCTCGTACACGATATTATGTCAAGAAAATTTTTGATTGAATTTCCGTTTAAAATAGTTTGGGAAAGAATAAGTAGGGAAATAAACCTTAAAAACTATATACAACTAGTTGAAATAATAGGTATTTCCCAGTCGGTTATTTCAAAGAGAAAAAATGAAAATATTTTCCCTGTTGAATGGGCGTATGTTTTATCAAAAAAATATGGGCTTAGTATTGAATGGATACTTGAAGGAAAGGGAGAAAAAAAGTTAAGCGCAAAAGAACCGGATGGGCCAGAACTCAATTTTTTGAAAGAAATTGAAAATTGGATTGAACAAGAAAAAAAAACAGTACCGAAAATTTCAGATTGGTTTGAAGTTGAATTTGAAAAAAAATTTCCAGAATTTGCGAAATGGAAAAGAAAGTCTGATAACGAGCGGGAAAATAGTCTTGCTCAGCAGCAGAATGTAGCATAACAAATCAATTATGCAATGCGGCTTTTTGCCGCACCTTCAAATGGTGATTTATGGCCAGAAAGAAACAAAGCGCATTTGAAGATTTAATACACGTTGCGTCCCTATTACCATGGTGGGCAGGTTTATTACTTGCTTTAATTTCATATTTCATTCTTCATAATTTTGCTAACACGCAAATTCAACAACCAGCTAATTCCGCAGAGTTAGGCGCCTTCGCGACAAAACAACTCTATCGAACATTTGCCTTTTTCGGACAATTGGTTTTACCGATTGGGTTTGTTTTTGGAGCTGCTATTTCCGCTTTTAATCAGAGAAAAAGAAAAAGTCTTCTTAGTCAAGTTGTAACAGCTCAAAAAAATAATTTGCCTAAGGCCAACAAGCCGGTATCTGAAGCTGACCCAATTAAAAAGATGTCTTGGCAGGAATTTGAACTGCTAATATCAGAATTTTTCAGGCAACAAGGGTATTCAGTTAAAGAAACCGGGAAAGGGGGGGCTGACGGAGGTGTTGATTTACGAATGAGCCTTCAAGGGAAAAAATACTTAGTTCAGTGTAAACATTGGAAAGCTTTCAAAGTTGGAGTCAAAATTATTCGTGAATTATTTGGTGTCATGACGGCAGAGGGAGCGAGAGGCGCTTTCATAGTGACGTCTGGTCTCTTTACTGAAGAAGCCATTGAATTTGCCCAAGGGAAAAATATCACTCTTATAGATGGTGTTAAACTTAACAAAATCATCCGCGAAAAACAGATGGGTTAAGATTTTGAATCGTGAATTTACGATCGTAGGAGCAGAAATTATATAACTTCCCGCTGCACTTGACACTGATCTGTGCAAGTGAGCTTCTTTTTATATTAAAAATAAAAATCACCTAATGAACTTAGAATATTTACAGCAGAAAGAGTGGCAGAAGTTTTTATCAGAAGAGCTGCCTACAACACCATGGATAACTGTTTATAAATTTAACCGTGATGGCAAAGACGATATTGCAATTTTCAGTGGAATAATACCATTAGATAAAATAAAAAAATCTCTCGAAACAGATAGTTGGGATATTTCCATTGGTGAAGGTCACCCTGGATTTGTTACTTATTTTAGTAATGGAGAAGAAGACAGGACTGAATACAAAAGAAATTTGAATGATCTCATGGTAGAACCTGTTGTTATCTGTCGTGAATTTAATGGGATGAAAGAGAATTACTTGGAGATACAAGAAGAGTTTAGGTTATATCACAATCTATACAAAGACCCCAAGAGGGATGTATACGTTAAAATATATGATGATGGGAACGAAGAAGATGCAGTGGTAATTGAAAATAAACAAGTAAAAATTAGAACAAAATTATTGAAAAATTATATAGCTGCAAAGCAGATGGCATTAGCCATTTACTTTGAAAACTTCAGGTACTCAACAGAAGAATTTACTGAAGATGAATACCATTTGCATTCATACGACAAGAGAGATGAAAATTTTTCTTTTTCTCTGCATATCGGCCCATGGAGTTCTGTATCAGGAGACAACAATAAGACTATTTCTGTGTTGTTAGGTAAAAGAATTATATTGCCACCTCCATTCAAAAAAAGCGGGAGGTGGCCATTTGAAGAGAGGAATGCAAAATTTGAAGATTTTATTATAGGTACTGACGAAGAAGGCGAGCATATTTTTTATACTTCAAATCCGGGTAAATTAGCTAATTATTTTGGGGCTAACCCTGGAGCACCCCATTTTTTAACTCCTGTATTTTTTAAAAAAGAAGTTCTTACAAAATATTACAATAACCCGGAAAAGTACTCAGTTGAAGATGGCTATTTAAGGTGTGGCGGTCTTTGGGGACTGCAAATGGACAACGACCATCCAGATGTTGTTATGGTTTTTTTAGGTTATCTTGGACAGGGCTTGTTCCACTCAGAACAACTATATTGGAAAAGTTACAATATCCCCCCTGAAGGCAAAATAAGCGCCACATGTTTTAAAAGAAGTTTTATGGCGCAATTTGCCGACCCAACAAGTGAAGATTTAACTTTCAAATCAAAGTTCATTCAATTTTTGGAAAAGTGGTCCGCAAAATTTGGTTGGCCACTCTTTTTGCCATTAAATAAAGACGACTCACACCTGTTTACCTCTTTGCATGTGCCTGTCACAAACGACCACTCTGAATTTGATTCTCAAATTTTGGCAATTTCCAAAATTCTTATCGACTCGCTCAATGAGAAAGAAATTGAAAAAGCAACGAAAGCAGATACTAAAGAGCTGCCTGGAATAGCCAAGTTTGGCCATTTTCTATGCGAAAATTCTTTGGATAATCATGAAAACCACATCGAATTTTTAAAAGACTTATATGCATTACGTTCATCCGGAGTTGGCCATAGGAAAGGAAAAAGGTTTGCAAACGTGGCTAAACGATTTTCGTTAGACGAAAAACCTCTAAAAGAAGTTTTTGTAAATATCCTAAATAGAGCTGAGGAAATGTTAGATACTCTGGAGGCTCATTTTTTTGTTGTGCCCCATAAAAAGGAAATGTGATGGACCAATACCAACTCGATGAAGTAGCAAGAAATCTTAAAGCAAAAGGAGCACTTAAACCGTGCCCTAGATGTGACTCTAGCAACTTTAGCATCATCGGAGAGTCCGAAATCGTCGTTGAAAAATTGCCGCCCAAAACACCTGGCGGTTTGCTTGGCGGGTTGTACGCCCTAGGGGTCACAACTAAGACAACAATGCCTATTGTGGTTATTGCTTGCGACAACTGCGGCTATATATCACAACATGCCAAGGCGGCTTTGGTTACAAGTCATCCCGCTGGACTTGGCCTGCTCGGGAGAAGCCGCAATGAGTGATGAGGCTAAATATACAACCGACCCAAAAAACACAGACTACCTCCTAAAGATGCAGGAAATGAAACATGAGGCTGGTGTTCTTGGGTCTTTCTTTGGCTCAACGCAACGTGCGGCATCAAGCATCGCATGGGTTATGATATTCTTGCTTGTTGCCTCTGGCATATTAGCCTTATTCATCCCGTGTTCCGTCCAGCCTGTCGAATACTGGAAAATCGTGAGTCCGCTTGTAACACTCGCCCTTGGGTATCTTTTCGGGAGGAAAGACAAATAGACCAGGGCAGTAATGAAAAAAAGGCACGAAAAGAAGCGAAAACGGGACAGATCTATTTTTTGAATCAAAAATCCGGTGGCGGTATTGGTGGCGGTTTTTCTTCTGTGAAAAGTTTATTTGCAGGAAACAGCGCACACCATGCCCCGCAAAATCAAGCATTTCAGCCTTTAAAAACTAAGTGCGGTTGCCTTGGGAGCAGAAACCCTGTGACTTTCCGCTACACTTACCGCTGATCTGTGCAAGAGAGCTTCAGCATTAAATGGAATATAGAATTCTCCTTGACAAAGTTAACCTGCGTGTTAACTATTATGTATGACCAGGCAGATAATATTTTACGAATCGGCATCAGGTAGTTGCCCCATTGAGGAGTTTTTGGAGTCGTTGTCTCCAAAGCAGGCGCAGAAAACAACTTGGGTTTTGAGGTTAATAGAAGAATTACAAACTATTCCAACAAGTTATTTGAAAAAACTTGTTAATGCCGATGATATTTGGGAGGTGAGAGTAGTCGTGGGGAATAACACATTTCGTCTACTAGGTTTTTTCGATGGTCCCAAGCTCATTGTTCTCAATCACGCATTCCAAAAGAAAACTCAAAAAACTCCTCCCCAGGCCATCAAGATCGCAGAAGACAGAAAGAAAGATTACTTCGAGAGGAGGAAATAACATGAAAACACTCAAATCATATGTTGCCAAACGTAAGTCCAGTGACCCAGCCTTTGCCAAAGGCTATGAGTCTGGTTATGAAGAATTTAAAATTGGAGTAATGCTTAAAGTTGCGAGAGAAGAAGCCGGGTTAACACAAGAACAACTCGCGAAAAAACTCAATACAAAAAAAACAGCCATTTCGCGCATTGAGAACCACGCAGAAGATATTAAGCTGTCAACATTAGAGAAATTTGCTCAAGCCCTTGGTAAAAGTCTGCGCGTAGAAGTTGCGTAACAGCTTAAAATAATAGAAAAAAGTGAACTACGACTCATAATAAATAAAAAAGACTAGGTATGGACCTAACACCTTTCGCAAAAGAGATAGCAAAATATATATTGTTACTTGTTGTTCCGGCTATCATTATCTTTTTTTGGCTTAAAAGAAAGTGAAGGTATAAAAAGAGTAGAAAATATTCCAAAACAAAATGTTAAAGCATATAGAAAAGGGTCAACCAAATGACCAGGAAAGAATACCAATTCAAAAAAAGCACCACCGAAATATAAAAACGGAATCCAAATAGCGGAAAAAAATAACTTTTTCATAAAAATCGTTTGATGTTATTTTGATGTTTGGCAGCCCTTTGAAAATTAACAGCGAAACCTGAAAATTGAGGGCTCCTGAGGGCTCCTGAGGGCTTTTTTGAGGGCTTTTTATGGAGGAAAAGGCAATTCGAAGAACTTGAAAGGCCCTAAAACATTGGAAATGTGCGCTTTATAGCGGCCTTTCACGCCAGCAACAGGGGTTCAAATCCCCTTGGGGACGCCAAGGAAATTACAAGGAATTAGCTTGCAAAGGCTAATTCCTTTTTTTGTTTGTGGGCCTTTCTGAGAGCTTTTTAAGAAGTGGCCCGGGAAATTTGAACAAGCCTATAAGTGATGGCGGCGTAAAAAATTCGATCTACTGCGTTGTAGCGCATTTTTGTTCGTTCTGCATACCACATGTATAGCCTCACTCTCAAAAATACACTACGCCTTGTATATCGAATTTTGTTACTTAGCCATCTGGGCTTTGGCGCCGACTTTTTATGAGTTCATCATAAGTGGAAAATCTGTTATTTTTTGAACTCGGGCATTCTTCCATCCTATCCCCGTCCCGGCAATTCCGTGCCTCGGCTCATGATTTCTATATACCCGGAGTAACAGAAAATCCGGTTGCGTTTCTGTGCGGTGAGTTTCCGCACGATGCCCAGCTGTTCCAGGTGACCCAAAGCCTTGTTAACCGTAGCCGGGGAGATGCCGGTCTTTTCCACAAGCGAGCCCGAGGTGGCAATGGGATGCTCCATCAACGCCCGGTGAACCTGCAGCGTGGACGCCGCGGCTCGCCCGAGCCCGTTGATCTTGTTTCGATTCTGATTTGACAGGTCGAGTAGTTGCTGCGCTGCTTCCACCGCTTGCGTAGCGGTGACGATGACCGCTTCCGCGAAAAAATCGAGCCAAGCCTCCCAGTCGCCGGTCAGGCGCACATTATTGAGCAACTCGTAGTAATACTGGCGGTGCGCCTTGAAGTAGAGGCTGAGATACAGCATCGGCTCCCGCAACACCTTCTTTTCACACAAAAGCAGCGTAATCAGCAAACGGCCAAGACGGCCATTACCATCAAGAAACGGGTGGATCGTTCAGCAGCAGATCCGAAAGCGACGATTGCCTTCCCTCGATCATGGAGGAAAGCACCGCCTCCTTGCGGACGTACATATAGAGGAACAGCGAGGTTTCCGGCAGAAGCGTCGCGACGCTGTCCAGGCGTCCCAGGGCCAGCAGCGCCCTGTCGAACTTGCCGCGAAGCTCAGGCGGCCAGTCGATGGGCGGCTGCGGCGGCAGCGGGGTGGGAATAAAGGCTTGGGCTTTTTCACCCACCGTCGATATTGTCACGTAACGTCCCTGGAGTTTTCGTCTCATCCAATCCGCCTCGAATCTAAAATAAGGCTCTTTCTTATTTTAACTTAAGCCAATATTCTAAAATAAAAGGCGTGGAGAAAAAAGCAAGCGGATTTCCCGCGACGCGCGTCGGACTCGGGCTTGTATTCGTTTTGCTGATTTTTGCTATCAAAAAAACTCCTCACCCTCCGTTCTGCCCCGAGCGGCCCGTCTTCTTCCGGTGTTTGAAATCGGTGGAGAGGACGCCGTGGCGGCGCATGAGGCGCTGAAAAGCCTGTCTCTCCAGGCCGCATTGTTTGGCGGCGGCAGTGACGTTGCCCTGGTGCCGGGAGAGCAGCTGCCCGAGATAGGCGATGGAAAAGCGCTGCACCACCTCGGCCTTGGCCTCATTGTAGGAAAGATTGCACAACTGCTGCAGCTGATCCTGCGGACAGCGCAGCCGGTCAGCCTTTTCATCCGCCACGCAAACATCGGAGACCGAAACGGTATTACCGGGGGCGAGAAGCACCGCCCGCTTGATGGTGTGCTGCAGTTCCCGCACATTGCCCGGCCATTCCTGCTGATAGAGAAACTGCAGGGCTTCCGGGGCTATGACCAGATCAGGCCGGCCGTGCTGCCGTTTGTAGCGTTCAAGGAAATGGTGGACCAGCAGCGGCATGTCCTCGCGCATGTCCCGCAAGGGGGGCATTTTCACGGTGACCACGTTCAGCCGGTAGAAAAGGTCGGCCCGGAATTCGCCGGCCAGAATCCTGGCCTCGAGATCCTGATTGGTGGAGGCCACCACCCGCGCCTCAACCTTGATGGTGTTGTTCTGGCCCAGGGGCTGGATCTCTTTTTCCTGGAGAACGCGCAGGAGTTTGGTCTGCACCGCGACCGGGATATCGGCGATCTCGTCGAGCAGGATGGTCGATTGATCGGCGGCCAGGAAAAGGCCCTTCTTGTCCTGGGTTGCGCCGGTAAAGGCCCCCTTGCAGTAGCCGAACAGCTCGCTTTCCAGGATCTGTTCCGGCAGGGCCGGGCAGTTGACCGTGATCATCCTCTGCTGTCTCCGGTTGCTCAGTTCATGCAGGGCGCGGGCCGCCAGTTCCTTGCCCGTGCCGGACTCCCCGCGGATGAGCACGGTGGCATCCGTGTCGGCAACCCTGGCGATGAGGTCAAGCACCTTGCGCAGGGCAGGCGACTGGCCGACAAAGCCCTGGGGCAGGACGAGATCATCCAGCTTTTCCTGGAGCTGACGGTTATCACGCAGCAGGCGGGTCCGTTCAAGGCAATAGCGGATCACCCGGACGATATGGTCCTTGTCAAAGGGCTTTTGCAGAAAGTCATATGCCCCGTCTTTCAAGGCCTGGACCGCCATCTCAATGGTCCCGTAGCCGGTCATGATAATCACGGAAATGGTTTTATCAAGCTCCGTGATTTTTTTCAGCAGCAGCAGCCCGTCGAGATCCGGCATCTTGATGTCGGTCACCACCACATCGGGGCGGCAGTGTTCCAGCTCCTTAAGGGCCATGCGGCCCGTGGAGGCCAGAATCACTTCGCAGTCGCATTCGCGGGCCACGACAAGCTTGAGCATGTGCAGCATGTCCGGCTCGTCATCAACGATCATGACCAGCTGTTTACCGGCAGGGAGTGGCGGGGAGGCGGGTTTTTTCATTGCGGTCTGCCGAGTGAACTGAGGTAGTGAAAATAGGTCTGGATGAAGCGGCCGGAGACGGCGTCGGCAAAAGAGACGCGAAATAACGATTTCCCCGGCAGGGCGCCTGACAGGGCCAGAAACACCGAACGGGAGAGAGAGGTAAGAGCGGTGTTGATTTCCGGGAGATTGGAGGTTTCCTTGGGTAATCCGTATATCCGGCAGCTTAACGGCCGGAATTGGGCCAGCTGACATGAACCATGCAGGAGCAGGGGACAGTCCAGATTTTCCCGCAGGTAGGCGCGCTCAAGCTCTGCGGGGGAGGTCACCTGATCCGCCTGGGCCAGGCGGCGGAGCGCGCGGCAGTTCTCCACCGCCCGGTCAATGATCTCTTCCCGCAGATTGCTGGTCAATGTTTTGTTCATTTTGTTGCTCAGATAAATGGCCTCAATCAGCTGCAGTTCGAAATAGCGTTGGCAGCCCGTTGTCTGCTCGATGCCGCAGCGAGGAAGTTCCCGCCCGGCGTTAGCAACCGCGATCTGCTCTTCCACCGTGGCCACCAGCCCTTCATATTCGCTGAAAAAGGCGCCCAGGTCAACAATGTGCCGGTTTTCCAGTTGGGGCTCTCTGATCGTCAACTTCCCCGATGTCTTGCCATACTTTTTCAGGAACCGCCATTGCGAATAATTGGCAGGCGCGGCTTTGCTATGTTGCAGCACCTTGTCCGCCATTTTCATGCCCAGACCCCGGCGGAGCAGATACGCGGTAACGAAGGTGCCCGTCCTGCCTATGCCGTGCCGGCAATGGACCAGGACCTTTTTGCCGAGATAGATGGCCTCGTCCAGCCAGTGCAGCCCTTTTTCCATTTCCGTCATATCCGGGGCGCTCTCATCGGCGATGGGCAGATAGTAGACCTCAAATCCCGATTCCTGTTCAATCTGATGAAGATCACAGAATTCTCCGCAGAGATTGACAATGGCATCGATTCCCAGTGACTTGATATGGTCGAGCTCAACATAGGACATGGGGGCATGGCCGACGGCCAGATTGGCCGTTATCCAGGAGAGCTGATAGGGGGGCTCAGCTTGAGAAGTCATATTTACCGTTCATGAATCCTTCAACCATCCTGTTTACCATGTTCTCGTCCTTGATAACCATGTCCATCAGCGTGGTTGCCGCCAGCAGACGTCCCACCGTGTCAAGTCTCTGCAAAATCGTTTTTTCATTATAGCGCATCAGCTGGCCATCGAGCAAATCCCCCGTGGTTTTTACGGAAAAACTTAAGCGCCTGAGAATCTCGGCAATAAACAGTAAACGGAGGGTTATGCCGGCTGAGCCGCCGCCGCCTCCGGCAAAACGCAGCTTGATATAGTTCTCCTCGGCAACAGAGGTGCACAGCGAATCCAGGATGACAAAATGATAGCCGAAGCGCATATTCAGATTCAGATAATCCCGCGAGACAACGGCATAGCTGGCAAAGGCAGGGTCGCTGCTGCTGACGATGCCGTCCGCCATGGTCACCTCGCTGAAATTTTTCCAGTCAAAATGATCGTGATGGCGCCAAGTGATGTCCGGGTGGGCCAATCCCCGCAGCAGGGCCTTGAGCGGACCGGAGCGCAGGTCGTTTTCGCTGAGTTTTTCATCACTGTCGCACGGCTTGCCGATGTCGCCGTCCACATCAAGGACATAGATCCGCAAGGGAAGGGGGGTTTCCAGCAGACTGGTTGCCGACCTTTTGGAAAACATTCTGCCTGTCTGGGAAAACATGGAGTGCAACCCCTTTTCGTGGACAAAACGGATAATGTCATGCAGGGAACGGCAATTCTCCGGGGCAAAGGCCGGGTCCGCCGGATTGACCAGCCGTAAAGGGAAAATAAATTGAATGGCCTTGGCAAAAGCCTGGTGCACAGGGGTATCAGCCTGCTTGATTTGTTGGGGCGGGTAACTCTCGATTATGGTGTCGATGCGCCCGTCAAAAACCCGGCCGAGATCGGCACAGACGGTTACCATCCTGCCGGCGGGGAGAAGCTCGCTGCCGCTGCCGGTCTTGACCAGCACCGGCACGCCGAATTCGCGGGCCACGGAGGCAAAATGATCGGCGACGCTGCCCTGATCCGCCACCACGGCGCAGACGCGGGGCAACGCCAGGACATAGGAAGGCGGGGTCACGGCGGTGACCAGCACCGCTCCCTCGGGCACATCAGCCAGCTGCCCTTCATTGTCGATACGATAAACCGGGCCGCTGGCCGCGCCCCGGGACGCGGTTTCCCCATCGTTGATCAGCACGGGAAAGCCGCTGGTATCGACAGGTCGCGCCACCTCTCTTTTCTGTTGATGCAGCAAGGATCTGGCCTGCAGCAGAAAGATGTTGCCCTGGCGGTCCAGGCTCCATTCTATCTCCTGGGGCAGCTGGTAAAAAAACTCAATCTGCTGGGTCCAGGAGGCAAGCTGCAGCGCCTGTTTTTCACTGATATACCAGGAGAAAAACTCTGTTGTTCCATCCGCGTCTTCTGCCGGGGTCTGACCGGAGCGGGCGGCGGAATTGGCCGGAGGCTGGGCATGTTCAAACAGGACCCCGCCGTCATGGCGGGTGATGAAGGCGGTTACCGGTGTGCATCTGCCGCCGACCAGCTTGTCGCCGAAGCCTTGGGTGTAATGAATGGCAATCCCCGCATGGCCGGTGCCCGCCGGGCCTCCTGATGTCACGACGCCGCTCAGCCGGGCCTCGATCATCGTAAGCACCAGCACCGCCATCGGCGTCTCTTCATCAAGAAGTCCGGCATTGATGCGGTAGTAGATGGCCTTGGCCGCGTATTTGCCGGCCAGCACTTTCCGGTAGGCGGCAAGTATCCGCTCTTGACTGACCTGCAAAAGGGATTCGTATTGCCCGGCAAAAGAGATTGCCGAATCCTCGCTGACAGCGCTGCTGCGCACGGCAAACAGCGGACTCCCGGTGCGCAGGGCCAGGGCGGCGAGCGCGCTCCGGATCTCCTGCGCCAGTCTGTCCGGAATGTCCGCCGCCTCAACCATCTTCGTCAGTTTATCCGCGGCAGCGTATAGGGATTTTTCAGAGGTGATGTCCACCTGGCTGAGCAGGGAATTTATTTTGGGGCCGAGGTTGTTTGCCTCCAGAAAATAATGGAAGGCAGAGGTGGAAATGATGAACCCCTCGGGCACGGGCAGGCCAAGCTGCTGTTTGAGCTGGCTGAGATGCAGTCCCTTGCCGCCGGTCTGCAAGTCGTCTTGATACGATCCGTTAAGGGGAAGAATAAAGGATGAGGCGGGGGTTGATTTGAGCGAGGTCAGGGCAATGCGCCCATAAAAATCAATTTTTTTGTAGTAGGCCCGCAAGGTTCGGTATGAGGCGGGCGACATGCGATCCAGGCAGCCCACCATGGCGGACACCCCGTCGGAGAGTTCCCGGTGCAGCCTCCGAATACGGTGGAGATCAACCTTCCTGTTCTGATAGTACAGTTCTTCCAGCTCGGCGAGACGCTCGTGGCAATGGCGGTCGCTGCGCAACAGCTCCTTGAAGGCATTGTATTTTGCCCGGATGGCTGCCTTGGGGGCCATAAGCTGCAGGGCAATACGGCTGAAGATACCGAGCATGGGGAATCACGGGTTGTGGCTGATCAGGTGTTCAGGCTGAAGACTGAAGGCTGAAGGCCGGAGGAGACAATGAATTAAATCAAGTACCTCCAAGTCTTCAGTCTAAAGCCTGCAGCCTTAACCCCTGAGTAGTTATAAAGGGAACCTTGAAAAATTGCCCTCTGGCCCGATTACTGCGGCGCAGCGAAAAGAAAAATGCTCACATATGCCCAATATGCTGCGCATTTTATTTTCGCTGCTTCTTGTCCTCGAACCAGATGCCTAATTTTTCAAGGCACCCTAAAGGATTAATAAACGCCCAACAGGTTCAGACCCAGCAGCAGAAGCCCTGCGCAGGCAACCCTTTTGACCACAATCGGGTTGACTCGTTTAGCAATCTGCGGACCGATATATCCTCCCAGCAGGGCGGCGGGAAACATGCACAGAAAGAGGATAAGGTCAAAATTGCCGAACTGAAAATGTCTGATTGAACTCATGGATGTGTTAAAGAAGATGGCGAGCAGAGAGCTGCCCACCACAATATACATAGGCAACCGCAGGCCGACCGTCATGAGGGGAACCATGAACGGGCCTCCGCCAAAACCGAACATGGAGGACATGACAGCGATAAGAAAACCGCCGATCGCACCGACAACCACATTCGCTTCAAATTCCTGACCCCAGAAATCTACTTTCATCGTCATTCCTCCTCTCTTATTGTTTGGCCTTGGCGGCCTCTTCGGCTCTTTTTTTGAATTCTTTCAGAATCGCCTGCTCTTTCTTATTCTTGGCCAGATAGCCGGCCGTGGTCTGCCAGTACATCAAGGCTGCCAGGACCATGAGAATCCAGCCGAAGGCGAACTTAAACTGATCGAGGGTAATGAGTTCCGTAAGCTTGGGACCGATGAAGCCGCCGACCAGCATGGCGCAGCCGATTGTACAGCCCAGTTTCCAGTTGATGAATTTGATCTTTGAATAGTTGTAAATGCCGCTGCCCTGGGAAAAAAGCACCGTTGGCATAACGGTCCCGGCCACGATGGTGTGCGGCAGCGGGAAAAGGCTGACCAGAATGGGATTCAAAATAAAGCCGCCGCCCGCGCCCATCAGGACGCCGAAGACGGAAATCACGAGGCACAGCAGAAAGGGCCAGAGGATGTTCTGGCTGGTGCCCGCGGTACCCAGATAGACCAGGGGGAAGGAGATACTGTTTTCAAAGACGGCGGGGGCGCTTTTCATGCTTTTGTCGCAGACGGCGACGATGTTGTATTTACCGGGGGCAAGGCCTTCCCGGATCATGATTTCAGCGGAAAAAGTGCCGTCCGGGTTGACTACGACATCCGGGCTGAGAACCTTGTCCAACTCTTTAAAGCGTTCCTTGACCAGCTGCATGGACCTTTTTTTGTTTTCCTTGTCATCCATCGGATCAAGCAGATCGCCCCGGCTGCCGATGATGCTGGCCATGATGCTGGCCTTGTAGCGGTCGATCTTCATCTTGGCGGGCACACTGTACGCCGCCTCGGCGCCAAGTTCCTTGATGGCCTCGGAGTATTTCCATTTCTTCCCGGCCTTCTTCAGCTCGGCGATTTTATCTTTTTGTTCAACGGGAACAAAGATCTTGTAATAGGCGGGCATGTCATAGGTCAGGTAGAAGACGTAAGGTATCTGGCCCGTCTTGGCGTCTTTTTTGCTGTCAAAAAAGTTGGCGCGCACGGCCTTGTCGGCGGCCCACACCTCCAGATAGACGGGCATGCCCGCGGGAGCCTGGCCCGTGACCTTGATAGTCCCGCCGTTGTTTAATGATGTCTTGTCAATCTGCAGGGTCGGACCTGCCCCTTCCTGCCCATAGGCGCTTGCGGCCAGAAGAAAGCAGGCCATAAAAACAGATAATACCCTGAGAAACTTCAACTTTTCTTTCATGTTTTCCCTCCTCGTCGTGAGACGGAACCATTGGTTACATTGATTTTGCTTTTCAGTTCATTGAACGTGGACTGTTAATTTCCGTGCACCTCCTCTGTTAATGAAATTCAATGATCCTGGCATCACCGACATATTCCTTGCTGGTAAAACCTGTCATTGTCGTCATTTTTTTGGTTAAAGCGGCCATTGACCGCATATTGCGTATGATGATATCCATTTCCGCCTGCTGTCCTTCATTTTCCATGTCGTCGCGCAGCAGCTGCGCCGTGCCCAGGGCGGCAAACAATGGGGAATTAAGCTCATGCGCGGCCGTGCCGGCCATTTCCAGAACCCCGGCCAGTTTTTCGCGCTCAAGCTTTTCCTGTTCCAGGGATTTCAGCGAGGTGATGTCGCGCACGGTCTCGATAACGTATTCAACCCGGCCCGCATTATCGAATATCGGCGATATGCTCCGTTCCAGCCATTGCAGCTGGTCTTGCACGCTGAGATGGTCCGTGCGGATGAGTCTGTCCCCCGTGGCCAGGACCAGGTCAACCGGACACGGCTGCCCGGCGCGATTTTCCCAGGGGATGATGCGGGCGTAAGGGCTGCCGAGCAGATCGTTTTCCGCAAGATTCTCCTGCTGCAGAAATCTTTTGTTAGCCATAACCACCCTTTTTTTCCGGTCAACCACGATGATCCTGTCCTGTAAGGAGTCGAGAATAGTTTGGAGAAACCGCTCGTTTTCCTCGATCTGATTAAAAAGCAGATTGATTTTCTGGAAGGTCAGGGCATTGCGGATGGCGCTGCCGCCCTCTTCGGCGACCGCCGTGGCAAAGGTTACCTCGCTGGCGGTAAAGCAGTGGTGTTCCGTGGTCAGCAACCGCAGCACCCCGATAATTTCCGTCCCTTTTTTGATGGGAACGGCCAGGATACTTTTGATGCCTTCCTTGCGGATGGATTCGTGGTACTGCACGCGCGGGTCGTTGGGAGCATCGAAAACCGCCACGGCTTCCCCTTTAAGCGCCATGAAAATACTGTTTTCCTTCTTGATGCTGCCCCGTTTCAGGTATTCTTCCGACAGCCCGGACGCAGCCGCCAGTTCCAGCTGGTTGGTTTCCGGCTGGAGAAGGCGGATGGTGCAGGCCTTCATCCCCATGATTTTGGGGAGCTTGTCCACAATGGTCTGCAGAATTTCAGTGAGATCAAGGGTTGAGTTGACCAGCCGGGATATGTCATGCACCTCCTTTAGAAAATCAACCTGATGTTCCATCTCGGTAAAAAGACGGCCATTGGAGATGGCCACGCCGATCTGTTCGGCCAGGGTCATGGAAAAGGAGATTTCCATGGGCGTAAAGGATCGGTTTTTTCTGGTCAGGAGGCGCATGATGCCGATAATGTGATCCTGAAAGACGATGGGCAGGGAGAGGACGCTTTTTATCCCCTCCCTGGCGGCCTCATCACTGTGCTGGTAATGGGGATCGACATCAAAGCCGGTTTTGGCCACCGGCCGGCCCTGCATGATCATTTCCATGGCATCCCTGGTGTCAATAACCCCCCTGGACAGATATTCCTCGGAAAGACCATGGGCCGCGCCCAGGACAAAGGTATTGGTGGAGGCATCAAGGAGCCTGATGGTGGCTGCGTCTACCTCAAGAAGCTCAGGCAGGCGGCGCACCACCAGATCCATGACCTGCTGCGGGTCAAGCACCATGCTGATAAGCCTGGCGACCTTCTGGAAGATCTCCAGGTAGGCGCGTTCCTTCTGCTGGTCAGTAACTGTTGTCATGCTGCGAGCCGGCCTCGGTGATGTTTCCCCCTTCCGGCGCGACCACCGGAAGGAATAGCCCCCGAAAATCCATGGTCCTTAAATCTCATTCATGGTGACAAACTTCAGGGCGTGGGTCGTGCACTTGGTGACGCAGGCCGGTTTGAGGCCTTGATCAACCCGATCCATGCAGAGATCGCATTTTACCGCCTTGTTGGTTTCCTGGTTATGCTGCGGGATCTGCCAGGGGCAGGCGCCCTGACAGGCCATGCAGCCTATGCATTTGTCAAAATCCACATAGACGATGCCGTCGGCCCGTTTGATCATGGCCCCGGTGGGGCAGACCGGTACGCAAAACGGATCATCACAGTGATAGCAGGCCTTGAAGGAAAATTCGGTCTTGGGCACGCCCTTGATTGATTTGAGCGGCTTGTGGTCAATCTCGCAGAGGATTGGCCCCACCGGCAACCCTTTGTTGGTTTTGCAATGGACCTCGCAGCCGTGGCAGCCAATGCACCTTTTGGTGTTCAGATGGATCATGTATTTGTTCATAATTCAACCCTCCTCTTCGGGGTTCTGACGCTCCGGCGCACAAAAACAAAGGCCTCGCAGAGGTTGATGGCCCCGCCGGCCTCATCCCAGTCATCAAGTTTGCCCACCATCAGCTTCTGGTCGCTGAGGCCCGCGTGGTAAGCCCGGGTCTGCAGGGGAATCTGGCGGCCAAAGCCGTGCACGGTGTAGACCGCCTCGGGATGGATGAATTCGGTGACATTGGCATGAACTGTTCCGGAATAGCTGCTGTCCTCGGAGATGACATCCACCAGATCGCCATGGTTGATGCCCAGTTTGTTTGCCGCCCTGGTATTGATCCACAGCGTATTGGCCGGCATCAGTTCGGAAAGCAGCGGATTGTTGATGGTGTGGCCGTGGGTATGGACCGCGGAACGGCCGTAGACCAGACGGAACATGCCCTTGGGCGGCTTGATCGGCGACTGGTAGGGTTTTAGTGAAGCAAGTCCGGCATCCGTCAGCTTTTTGCTGATGATTTCAATCTTGCCGGATGGGGTTTTAAACTGCCCCTCCAGCTTGTCACGGTCGTACATGATTGGTTTTTCAGTCAGGGAAACAAAACCTTTCTCCTCAAAGTCCTGCATGGTGAAGCCTGTTGGCTCAAGCTGCCAGGCCCACAGTTCCTCAATGGAGTTGTAGGGAAAGTGGGAGCCGATATCCAGCCGGTCGGCGAGCTGTTTGAAAATCTCCCAGGACGGCTTGGTGTCAAACTTAGGCTCCACGGCCTTGCGGCGTACGGCCAATCTTGGCTTCAACCCCTTCTGCATACAGATGGGGTTGTCCCGTTCAAGGTAGGTGGATTCCGGTAGAATGACATCCGCATACCAGCCGAATTCGCTGTAATGGGTGTCGATGGAGACCAGCAGGTCGCACTTGTCCATGGCCCGTTTCTGGCGCTGGGGATCGGGCATGGCGCAGAAGGGATCGTGGCGCATGGCGATCCACGCCTTGATGGGGTATGGATCTTCAGTCAGCATGGTGTTGAAAAAGAGATGAGCAAGACCCGGCCCTTTATCAAAATGTTTGTATTTCCAGCCGACGCCATCGCCTCTCTTGATGTCCGGCTTGGCACAGTCGATACCGCGGATGCCTTTTACCCCGCAGTCCCCGGCCCCTTTGGGAATAACGAGGCCGCCCTGCATCTCGATGTTGCCCATCAGGACATTGAGGATGTGCAGGGCGCGGCTGGCATAAAAGGAATCCTTATAGCGCGACAGGTTCCAGCCGGGATGAAAGATGACCTTGGGCCGGTCGGCAGCCACTTCTTCGATAAAATCCTTGATGGCGCTTTCCTTGACCCCGCATTCCTTGGCCGCCCACTCAGGGGTATACGGAGTGATAAAGGAGCATAGTTCGTCAAAGCCGCTGACATAGCGCTGGATAAAGTCCGCATCATAGAGTTCTTTTCTGATGACCTCGTGGATCATGGCGAGCGCCAGGGCGTAATCCGTGCCGGGCCGCACCTGGAAAAAACGGGTGGCCTTCAGGCCGGTCATGGTCTGGCGGACGTCCACGTAGGTAAGCTTGCCACCCCGGTCCAGCATGTCCATGGTCTGAAGGTTTTCGGCGATGCGCAGGGAGGCGAACATGTTACGGCCGAAAAGAACCAGATGGTTGGCGTTCTTGATGTCGTAAATGAAATCCTTTCTGCCCACCCCGTTAATGGAAAGGCTGGCATGGTGCGTGTTGCGGCCGCAGGTGTTGTCGTGGTTGGTGTAGTTGGGCGAGCCGTAGGCATGGATAAAGGCCTTGTACATATTCTGCCAGGGGCCGCCCCGGGAGGAGAGCACCACTGATTCCGGCCCGTGTTCCTGCTTGATTTTTTTAAGCTTGTCCGCGATATAGTCGTAGGCCGTGGTCCAGCTGACCTTCCGCCAGCGTCCCGCGCCGCGCCCTCCTTCGCGGATGAGCGGCTGTTGCGGCCGTTCCGCGTCATCAATCAGTGCCACGCCCGCCGAACCTTTGGCGCACAGGGCGCTGTCCAGCAGATGAGGATTGCCCTCAATCCATGTCACGCGGTTGTTTTCAGTCTCCACCCGGATAGGGCAGCGCACCGTGCACATGCCGCAAATGGAGTATACTGATTTTTTCATGTCAACCTCCCTTTTCTTGTTGGTGATCTTCGTGTTGCCGAGTGTGGTTTTGCAAAATTTCTAGCCGCGGAGAACCTTACTGACCTTCTCCTCGAGTTCATCCTTGTCGATGGGTTTGATGCAATACTCGTTTGCGCCGAGGCTGATAGCCTCGCGGGCAGTCTCCACCGTCGGATAACCGGTGAGCATGATGGCCCGTATGGCGGGCAGGGCTTTTTTCATCTGGGCCAGGACGTCAATACCGCTCATTTTTTTGAGTTTTATGTCCAGGATAGCCAGATCGACTTTGTTTGTTCTGGCATAACTGATAGCCTCTTCTTCCTCGGTGAAGGTATGGACGTTATGCCCCTTTTTACTCAGAATTTTCTTGATCAGGATGCCTGCGTCGTGCACATCGTCCAATGCGATTATCTCGGCCATATTGTCCTATTGCTCCTCATTGATAACATTTTTTTCCGCGGCCACCGGAAGCCGCACATGAAATGCCGTTCCTGGCATTTTTTGCCCTGTTTCGCGGTCCTGCACCGGACTTTCCGCGGATATGCTGCCGCCATGGTCCCGTATGATCCCATAACTGACGGACAAGCCGAGCCCGGTCCCCTTGCCTATCTCCTTGGTGGTAAAAAAAGGGTCAAAAATCCTTGGTTTGATGTCATCGGCAATACCTGTGCCGCTATCCCGTATCGAGGCAACTATTTCGCCTGCAGCCAAGTCGTGGCTGGTGGTGACCATGATTTCACCCCCATTTGCCATGGCGTGGTGGGAGTTATTGAAAAGATTGATAAAAACCTGGCGCAGTTTTTCCGCATCGCCGATTGCCTTGGGTAAAACCCGCGCAAAGCGGCGGACGACCTGGATATGACTGATATTGAGATTATGCTCGCTGACGGTCAGCACCTCTTCAATCAAGCCGTTCAGGTCAACTTCCACTTTAGCGCTGTCCGACTGCCGGGAAAATTTCAGCAGATCAGCGACAATTTTGCGGCAGGCCTTGGTTTGTCTTTCGATAACCTGTAGATTTTCATAGACTTCCCCGGTTTTATCGAAATCATCCATCATCAACTGGGTATAGCCGAGGATGACCCCCAGCGGGGTATTGATCTCATGGGCCACCCCGGCCGCCATCTGGCCCACCGAGGCCATCTTTTCCTGTTTGATCAGCTGATCCGTCATGTTGCGCAACCGCGTCATATCCTTGGCGATCCCCTCGCAACCGGTCATAAAGCCGTTTTTGTCAAAAATGGCATTGGCGGAGAGAAGGATGTGGCGGGCCGAGCCGTCACTGCTTTCCAGTTCCATTTCAAAGTCACTGACAAAACCGTTTTCGCTGATGGTCGACAGATAGCGATCCAGGGCCGCATCGTTTTTGAAAAAGGACAGCAGGTTGAACTGCTCGGGCGGGGAATCGAAACCGAGCATTTTTAAGCCGCTCTGGTTGATATCGGTAATTTTGCCGTCGATATCGCAGAAATAGACCATGTCCTTGGAGTTTTCAAAAAAATGACGGAATTTTTTCTCTGATTTGGAAAGCTCGCGGGTCCGGTCTGCAACCATATCCTCGAGGTAGGTGTTCATTTTCTGCAGGGCCTCGGCTGTTTCAGCCAGTTTCCGGTTGGCCTCCGCCAGTTTTTCGGCCTCCGCCCGGATCGCCTTATAAGCCGCCAAGCCCTTGTGGTAATAGATGATGGCCGAGGCCACCGAGATCATGAGCAGGGTATTGAACCCTCCGGACCAGGGAGAGAGCTGTTGCCAGACTTTTTCTTGCCCCCCCAGGACCAGGATGATTCTGAGGATGTGGCCCACGCCGCGGGAAATGGAAAAGGCGGCCATGGCAAAGCAGAAATAAAAGAGAAAGCCCCAGATGAAGTTTTTGGGCTGCAGTTTGACCAGAAAATTTGCATAGCGCAGGGCCATGAAGGAAAGAAAAATAACCAGGCCTGAACCCCCAAGATCGACAACAATGGTAGGCGTAAGGGAAAGGCCGGTCATTTTTTTATTTCCTCTCTGGCTTCCAGGTAAAAGGTCCTCAGACTGATAAAAAGGGCCAGCAGAGCGGGGACGGTGAGAAAATGATCCATTTTGGCAACAAAATAGATGATTTTCAGGAAACTGATGGGAGGCGCGATCTGTTCGTTCCAGGTTCCTATATCGATAAAATCATCGAGAGAAAGGTGCAGAGCAAATTCGTGTCCGGCAAAGGCCATCAGGTTCCAGAAAAACAGCAGCACGCAGAAGAGACGCAGGTATCGCCAACCTCTGCTGCCCAAGTCCTGGGTGCGGCGGGTATGCAAGTAAAGATAGGTGAGCGCCCCCATGAAAAGGATATGGGCCATCTGGTGTACATACAGACCTTCGGAGCCGCCATGGGACTGAAAGGCCCAGGCATTGCCGGCCTGAATCAGCAGCAGAAAGGTTATTAACAGTGTTTTCGGGGTACGGCTGGAATGTCCCATTTTTTCCTCATTGGCTTGACTGGTGCTTATAAGCATTTTTCATACCTGCACGGGAAAGAGCTGATGAGAATAATATTTTATTCATATATTCGAATAATTAACCAGCTATTTATTTTGCTGGGCCTTCCGGCAAACTCTTCAGTGGCATCAGGAAGCCAATAGTGCAGCGTAAATGTTGCGGTATGTTATGCATGAAAACCTGTGCAAATCCAGTCAGGATCACGGTTTCCGTGGTGCCGGCCCTGCTCGCATGCGGTGCAACCTTAATGATGCGTTGGTTTGCTTTTTAGTCTGTAATAATGGCTGGTTGGTTGAGCGGCAGGCAAGGAGAGGAGGGAAATCCGCCACATTTGTGTTGCGATGGGGGGAGATGGGAAAACGGCTGGAAGTTGCCTGGAGGGAAGATTCTTTTTTCAGACCTGCCCGCACAGTGGCGGACGTTATTCTGTCGCGTCCCGAAAGGTTTATATGAAAGTCCTGTTTTCATGCATTTGGAACAAGGCATGCGGCATAAGGCAAAAGGCGGAAGGCGGAAGGCAAAAGAAAAACACCTGCACTTATGCCTATTGCCTTTTCATGAAACGCTCTTTCATGCTTCGTTGTTCGCGCTTGCGGAGATGGCGGTTAGCCCGGATGCTGCCGCTGGCTTTGCCGCGGTTTTACCTGCCGTGAGCAGTTTCTCAATGTTTCCGGCCGGCATCGGCTTGTGGAAATAATATCCTTGTATGGCGTCGCAGCCCTTATCCCGCAGGAAATAAAATTGTTCCTTTTTTTCAACCCCTTCAGCGACCACGGAGAGATGTAAACATTTAGCAAGGGCAATGATGGCGGAACAGATCTCGGCATCCTTGGAATCAGTGGTGATATTCATCACAAAGCTGCGGTCTATTTTCAAAACGTTTATAGGGAAGCGCTTGAGATAGTTGAGCGATGAATAGCCCATGCCGAAATCGTCGAGACAGATTTCCACCCCGGTTTCCTTGATGGCATGCAGCATCATGATCGCCTCTTCCTCGGCCTTGAGAAGAATGCTTTCGGTCAGTTCCACCTTGAGGTAGCTGCTGGGCAGCGAGGTATCTTCCAGGATTGACGTGATAATGGTGTAGATTTCCTTGCTCTGGAATTGGGGACTGGAAAGATTGACGGAAACGGGAACAACCGGAACGTCTTTCTGCTGCCATTCCCTGATTTGACAGACTGCCGACTTCATGACCCATGAACCGATCGGCACAATGAGGCCTGACTCTTCGGCAACCGGGATAAAGGCGGATGGCATGATCAGCCCTTTTTCAGGATGCTGCCAGCGGATAAGGGCCTCCAGCCCGTTAATTTCGGAGGTCTGGGCGTTTACCTGCGGTTGATAGTGGAGCACAAACTCATTGTCCTCAATGGCTCTACGCAATTCTCCTTCCATGGTTAGTCTTTCCAGGGCGGCGCTGTTCATGGATTCACAGTAATACTGGAAATTGTTTTTGCCTTTTTCCTTGGCGTGGTACATGGCGATATCGGCATTTTTCAGCATTTCTTCCGGGGTTTCCGCGTCACTTGGGAAAATGGTAATGCCGATACTGATAGTAATAAATACCCGGTGCGCATTGAGGCTGAATGGTTCGAGCAGAGAGGCAAATAAACGGCGAGCGACAATGGCGGCATCATTGTGATCCTTTATGTTTGTCAGGAGAACGGTGAATTCATCGCCGCCAAGCCGGGCCACCATGTCCGGGTCCTTGTCAAGATGCGATACGGCGAGAAAATCCGCTTTTCTCATGTTTTCCTTAAACCGCACCGCCACCTGTTTTAACAGCTCATCGCCGAGGTTATGTCCGAGGGTGTCATTGATGCGTTTAAAATTATCCAGATCGATGAACATCAGCGCAAAAATTCTCTGTTGACGCCTGGCTGTTTCAAGCAGGCGCGCAAGATAATCGTGAAACATGACGCGGTTTGGCAGACCAGTGAGAAAATCATGGTAGGCGAGACGGCGTATCTGTTCATTGGATTCCCGCAGGTTGTTGCTCATGTCGATAAAAGAGCGGGCGAGATCGCCGATCTCATCGTTGGCCTTTGTGTCAATAACGATGTCCAGGTTGCCATGGCCAAAATCAACGGCGGCATTTCTGAGCTGCGTAACCGGGTTGATGATAATCCGCCTGCCAAGGAAAAAAAGCAGAAGGGAAATGATGACGATGGCGCAGATTGTGATAATGGCGATGGCAAATCCAAGTCTGTAGCTGGAGGCATAGAGTTTTTGCTCGGGGATCTTGGCGATGAGCAGGAGCGCGTCATTTATCTGCCGGGTGAAGACGAGAAAGGAGCCATGCTGTTCAGAGATTACAAAGGGGAAATCATTGTCCAGGTTTGCCATTGCCTGGTGCAGTTCCATGTCCGGCAGGCGCGAAATGTCCGGCTCGCTGTCTGAATGGAAAAAGACAGTGCCGCTTCTGTCCAGGAGAAGAAAGATGGTGCCGTATTCGTCCTCAGCCGCTTTTATTTTTTTTTGGAGCATTTCCAGGGTAATTGTAACAGCCAGATATCCGCGCAGAATCTTTGGCGAATTGACCGGATGCAGATTGGGGTCGCGCAGCAGAATTCTTTTGCTGGTCAGGAAGGAGATGTTGTTGTTGTCAGGATTTCTAAAGAGCGCGCTGAAGATGTCTTTTTCGGATTTACGCATTGCCTGAAATAAATCCGACCCACCTTCTTCTTCCGTGGAATTAGGCAGATCCGTAAGCGTCACCCTCGTATCCTCGTAGCCGTCGGGGAGAAGGATGCGTATCTCGTAATAGTCAGGATTTGCCTTCTGGTAGGTGCTGAAAAGCCGGATAATGGTCGGCTGCAGGATCGTGTAGCGCACGTCGTCGGTGGAAAGCAGATAGTTTTCCAGCATGGCGGAGCTGGAAAAGAGTTCAATATCCCTTGCCGCTCCGTCATGGAGCACCTGCATCCAGCCAACCGTGTTATCCATAAAAGAGAGGGTATTGCTAAGGGCCTTTTTAACGGTTGTTTCGCGGATCATGGAAAAGGACACACTGCCGATGATCAGCATGAAGATGACAACAACAGGTGTTGTCATGAAAATTATTTTGGATTGCAGTCTCAAAAAAAGTCCTTACTGGATGACAAGGTTGAATATGTCATTGTATTTTTTTGCCCCCCTGGGCGGAAGATCCGCATAGGTTTCGGATTTTTCCAGGATTTCCTTCGTTGGATAAATATTGTGATCCGCCTTGAACTCTTCGGGGAGAATTTTTTCCGCGGCCAGGTTTGTTGTGGCAAAATAGGCAAATTGCGCCAGCCTGGCCATGATTTCAGGTTCGTGTATGAAATGAAGGAACTTGCAGGCGAGTTCCTTCTTTTTTGACGAGGCGGGAATGACAAAAAAATCACACCAGAGATTGCATCCTTCCCTGGGCTGGACGAAGGCAATGTCAGGATTATGCTGGTGCAGGGCCAGCGCGTCACCGTTGTAAATCATGGCCATTAAGGTCTCCCCGGTGACCAGGGATGAATTTTGGGCAAGAGTGACATAGGAATAGATCTGCACATGGGGTTTCTGAGCCAGGAGAAGCCGTTTGGCCGCATCAAGCTCGGCGGTCTCCGTCGAGTTGGCGGAGAATCCTAAAGCTTTCAGCGCCATGCCTATCAAATCCCGCGAATCTTTGATCATGACAATTTTTCCTCGCAGAGACTCCTCCGGCCGGTACAAATCAAGCCAGCTGGTGACGGGCTTGTTTATTTTATCCTGACGATAGGCAATACCCAAGGTTCCCCAGAGAAAAGGGACGCCATACCGTTCTGACTCCGGAAAGGCATTGCGCCACCTGGGGTTGACATGGCGCAGATTGGGAACATCCTTGTCCGTGATGGGATTCAGCCAGTTGTGTTTTACATATGAGGATAAAGACGAACCGTTGGAAAGCACCAGATCGAAGCCCGTGCCGCCATTTGTGCTGAACATGATCTCGTTTCTTATCTCATCGGTCTCGTAATAGGATTCGGCAATTTGTATCCCATATTTTTTTTGAAAATCTGCAAGAACGGCTGGATCAAAGTATTCAGACCAGATAAGGAGTTTGAGTTGATTGCCGGATTGTTGCTGGGCCGACGCCACTGCCGAGCCGCAGAGAATGAGGGGTAACACGGCAAGCAGTCTGCCCAGCCATCGGCAATGATCGAGTAAGACGGTACACAACATGACAAAACCTCCCTGAAGCTGGTTGCGAGAAATTCTTCTTATTAAAATGTGCTTCCATGGTGAAAGTCAAGGGCGCTCTTGTCGTACCGGCATCGGAATTAAAAAAAATAAAGGGAAAAAGCGCCAAAGCTGGCATAATTGTTTAAATAGTATTATTTCACAGGAAAAGAATACAATTACGGTTAGATACTTGCCAGATGAACCAAAAAAGATTAAGATAATTAGTAATTATTTCTATCTAACTCCGGGGAGGACGAAATGGAAGCAAAAAATAAACTGCGCATGACCAAGCAGCGCCAGGTGATTCTTGAGGAATTACGAATGGTTAAAACGCACCCTACGGCTGACGATATGTACCAGATGCTCCGCAAAAGGATGCCTAAGATCAGCCTCGGCACCGTGTACAGAAATTTGGAGATTCTGTCGGAATCCGGTATCATCCAGAAGCTGGATGTGGGCGGGACACAAAAAAGATTCGATGGCGATACCACCATTCATTCACATGTCCGCTGCGTTGCCTGCGGGCGGGTTGGCGATATCGATGTGAAGCCAAACTGCAATCTCGAGGCAGAGGCCCAGAAAATGACTGATTATGAAATTATCCGTCACAGGCTCGAGTTTGCCGGTCTTTGTCCGTTATGCCAGCAGAAGAGGAAAGCCACGGCGTGATTCCTGGCGCTCCGCTTTAAAAAGGGGGCGTTTGTTCGCGCCGCTGTGCCTGTCTGCCATGAGCAAGAGCCGTGGAGGGTGACCAACGCCGGAGAAGAGGCGATGAGGGACGAACCGCCTGGCCGGAAACAAGAGGCCCGAGTATCTTTTATACGACCGTCAAGAGGAGAATGTCATGACTAAGCAGCTTGAAGTCTACAAATGCGAAGTGTGCGGGAACATCGTTGAAATGCTTCATAGCGGAGCAGGGGAATTGGTCTGTTGCGGACAGCCGATGAAGCTTTTTGTTGAAAACACGGTGGACGCGGCCAGGGAAAAGCATGTGCCGGTGCTTGAAAAGGTGGATGGCGGCTATAAGGTAAAATTGGGGGCGGTTCCCCATCCCATGGAAGAAAAGCATTACATTGAATGGATAGAGCTGGTGGCCGGCGGCAGGGTGCTGCGTCAGTTTCTGAAACCAGGCGACGCGCCCGAGGCAACCTTTGTCACGAGCGACAAGGAAGTGTCTGCCCGGGCCTATTGTAATCTGCACGGGTTGTGGAGGAGCTAGCCGATGATAAGCAAAAACATGGAAAAGGCCCTGAATGAGCAGGTCAACTGGGAGTTCTATTCTTCGTATTTCTATCTTTCCATGAGCTCTTATTTCGCATCAAGCAGCCTTGCCGGCTGCGCCAACTGGATGAGGGTGCAGGCCCAGGAAGAATTGTTTCATGCCATAAAAATTTATGACTATATCAATGAGCGCGGGGGCAGGGCCATTCTGGAGGCCATTGCCAAGCCGCCCTTTGAGTGGAAATCTCCCCTGCATGTTTTTGAAGAGGTAATGTCCCACGAGCAGAAGGTGACCGGGCTTATTAACGGACTTGTCAACCTGGCCGTGGATGAACGTGACCACGCCACGAATAATTTTCTGCAGTGGTTTGTTGCCGAGCAGGTTGAGGAAGAGTCCTCCGTTGCCTCGGTAATGGAAAAATTTAAACTGATCGGCAAGGACAAAAGCGGTCTGTTCGCCATTGATCTGGAGCTGGCCAAGAGGGTATTTGTCCCGCCCGCGAAATAGCGGAAAAAAGTACGCAATCAGCAGGGTGCCTTGAAAAAGGAGGCATCCGGTTCGAGGGCAATTTTTAAGATTCCCGGAAGCCGTCCTGACAGCATATGCCAGGACGGCTTTTTTTATGGGTGAGGTTTTTGAAATTGCCAATGTCACTGTTAGATGGTAAGTATTTTGTATTATTTAACAAGATAAATGATGCGACACAGGAGGAGTAACATGGGAGCGGTGGAGATAAAGGAAAATATTCACTGGGTCGGGGCTGTTGACTGGAATATCAGGGATTTTCACGGATACTCGACCTATAAAGGCACAACCTACAATGCCTTTCTGGCAATGGATGAGAAAATCGCGCTTTTTGATACGGTGAAAAAGCCCTTTAAAGAGGAAATGCTGCACCGCATCAAACAGCTGACTGATCCGGGCAAAATAGACTACATCATCGTCAACCATGTCGAGATGGATCACTCCGGCTGTCTGCCGGAAATGGTGGAGCTCATCAGGCCGGAAAAAATATACTGTTCCCCCATGGGTGAAAAGGCGATCCACAGTCATTTTCACCCCAAGGACTGGCCCCTGGAAGTGGTGAAATCAGGGGACACCCTGAGTCTGGGTAAAAAAACGGTTCATTTTCTGGAAACCCGTATGCTGCACTGGCCGGACAGCATGTTTTCCTACATCCCCGCGGATAAGCTCCTGATTTCCAGTGACGCCTTCGGCCAGCACTGGGCCACCTCGGAACGGTTCAACGATGAGGTGAGCGAAGGGGAGCTGATGAGCCATGCGGCCAAATACTATGCCAATATTCTGATGATCTTTTCGCCCAATGTGCAGAAATTGCTGCAAACCGTGACGGAGATGAACCTTGATATCGATATGATCGCCCCTGATCACGGACTGATCTGGCGTAAAAATCCCCGGCAGATTATCGAGGCCTATGACAGATGGAGTAGACATGAGGCCCGAAACAAGGTGGTGATCGTCTATGATACCATGTGGCACAGCACGGCGAAAATGGCGAAGGCCATTTATGAAGGCTTGGTGCAGGAAGGTGTCAGTGTACGGATGATGGATCTCAAGGCAAACCACCGCAGTGATATTATCACGGAGATACTTGATGCCAAGGGAGTGCTGTTTGGTTCCCCCACCTTGAACAATGGCATGCTGCCCACCATGGCCGACGTGCTGACCTATCTCAAGGGTTTGCGGCCGAAGAATAAGGTCAGTGCCGCCTTCGGCTCATTCGGCTGGTCTGGTGAGGCAGTCAAGCACATTAACGGATTTCTGGAGGAAATGGGCCTTGAGATCGTTGATCCCGGCCTTAAGGTGAAAAATGTGCCGAGCCATGAGGATTACCAGCAGTGTTTTGACCTGGGAGTCAAGGTGGCCAAGGCAGTAAAGGGCTCGTGAGCGCCATGCCCCATTGTTCTCGCTGAAGTCCTGAACGGATTTTTTGTGAAAGAGCGGGATGCCAAGAAAAAATTAATGCCCTTGCTGCGGGGCGCTGATGTTGAGCGGATTCTGACCGAGGTGCGGCTTTTTCCCCCGCGGCTTGCCGTACCCTCGCTGCTGTCCGGCCTGTGTCAGACCGATGAGCAGGCGAAGTGGAATTCGGTGACGGTTATCGGCCAGGTCATGGATACGATAACCTGTAACGACATGGAAGCGGCTCGTGTAATCATGCGGCGCATTCTCTGGAGCCTCAATGAAGAATCGGGCGGCATCGGCTGGGGCATGCCCGAGGCCATGGGCGAGATACTGGCGGTGAATGAAACGTTGGCCGGCGAGTATGCCCATATGCTCGTTTCCTATATGCGCGAGGAAAATTATCTGGAGCTGCCCGCCCTGCAGCATGGTCTGCTGTGGGGGATAGGGCGGCTGGCCATGGTGCGCCCGGAGCTGCTCCTACAGCATGATGCGGACGGCTATATGGCGCACTATCTGGAATCAACGGATGAGGTTGTGTTAGGGCTGGCCAGCCGGAATTTCGGTATCCTCAAAATCAAGGAGGCGGCGTACCTCATCCGCGGCTTTGTGGAGATTAAGCAGCCGGTCAAGCTCTACCAGGATCGCCGCCTCATTGCCACCACCGTCGGGGCATTGGCCAGGGAGGCCCTGGAGAAAATCGCTTTAGGCTGAGCAATGCCCCCTCCGGTTGTTCGCAATCAGCCGGCAGGAGGCGAGCTTCCTTATAGAATCACGCCCCTGGCGCTGATGACAAATTCCTGCTGTTGGATGGTTCTGCCCGCCCTGCGCAACGCTTCGCCGATAATGGCCCGCATGCTGCCGCAGCAGGGCACTTCCATGATGACCGAGGTGATGCTTTTGATCGAGCGGGTCTGGAAAATTTCGGTAAATTTCTCTATGTAACTTTCCTGGTTATCGAATTTCGGGCAGCCCATCATAACCACTCTGTCCTGGATGAAATCCCGATGAAAGTCAGGATAGGCGAGAGGGGCGCAGTCCGCCACAATCAGCAGGTCACTTTTTTCCAGAAACGGCGCGGTCGCCGGTACGAGCCTGATCTGCACCGGCCAGTGGCTGAGGGCTGAAGCACTCTGGCCGGATATGTCCCTTGGCTGGTTTGCGGCCTGGCATGAGGTCGCGGCCGGAAAGCTCCGCAGGGTAGCTGACGGACAGCCGCAGGGGATCGAGGGTGACTTTTCCTTTTGGGCCTTGAGAAACTCCTCCACCGCCTTTTCATCGAAATCGTCCGCTTCCCGTTCAATGATTTTCAGGGCTCCGGTTGGGCATTCTCCCAGGCAGGCGCCGAGGCCGTCACAAAATTTCTCCGCAACCAGCCTGGCCTTACCGTCAATAATTTGCAGCGCTGCTTCGGCGCAGCCCGTGACGCACTGGCCGCAGCCGTTGCAGAGTTCCTCGTCTATCTTGATTATTTTTCGTTTTATTTTCATGGTGTTAGCCTTTTTTTTCTGTTAGCAGTACCTGGCGGGCAATTCGTTGTCCTGTCCCGGTGAGAAAGGATTTGCCGATAATTTTTTCAAGCTGGGCCCGCGGCGAAGGCGCCTGCCGCTGTTCTTCGTCAAGATTGACTATGAGATCGGCATCATAGAGCACCTTGAAATTCATGGTTTCCTCTTGGCGCGGATGGTGATGGTGGCCGATGATGTCACATACCTCATCGATGAGAAGGCGGTCGGCATGCAGGCCGGTGAGTATGTCCCTGGCCACGGGGGGCCCTTCCTGGTGCTGATATCTGGCGGAACTGCTGTTGAATTTTCTCTCCGCCTCTTTGATGCCGATGTCATGCAGGTAGGCGCAGATAAGCACAACGGCAGGGTCGCCCTGTTCGGTGCGGTTGATTTCTTCCGCATAATGGGCAACCTTGCTGGCGTGCCCGATTCGTTTAAAATCCTTGCCAAAATAACGTTTCATTTCAATAGCCACCCTTTCTTTCAGGGATTGGCCGGATGATGCTTTGAGACCATCAGGCAGGGAGCCGAGACATTGTTCGGCGTGGGGGCAATAGGCCGCGCAGCCGAAATCAATCTTGGGATTCAACATGCGGTTGCCGCAAGCCCTGCATGTTCGGCTTGAGTCATCCTTGAAAAACTCGATCAGATTCTGGCATGTTGGACATTTTACCTCGAAAATTGCCGCGCTTTCCCAGTAGCGGCTGTCCTGTCCGGGGCATTGCATATCTTGCTCCTTTGGTCAAGCAGGGGGGGTGATATGATGTTTATCCTCCCCCCTGCAGCATCTTAATGTTAACCGAGTATCGCTTTCAGATCCTCATCCGGGGTTGAAATGTGTTTTATGTTAAAGTTCTTGACCAGCACATCCAGCACGTTCGGGGTAATGAAGGCAGGCAGGCTCGGCCCAAGGCGGATATCCTTGATCCCCAGATGGAACAGGGTAAGCAGGATGGCCACAGCCTTCTGCTCATACCAGGAGAGAACCATGGAAAGAGGCAGATCATTGACCCCGCATCCGAATGCGCCTGCCAGGGCCACGGCGATCTGGATGGCGGAATAGGAGTCGTTGCACTGCCCGACATCAAGAAGACGCGGAATCCCGCCGATGTCTCCAAGCTGCTTGTCAAAGAAGCGGAATTTGCCGCAGGCCAGGGTGAGAACCACGCAGTCCTTGGGGATTTTCTCGACGAATTCCGTGTAGTAGTTACGGCCCGGTTTAGCGCCGTCGCAACCCGCCACCAGAAAGAAATGCCTGATCGCTTTCTGTTTCACCGCCTCGATCACCTTGTCCGCCACGCCAAGCACGGCATTCCTGGCAAAACCCACCATGACGGAACCTTTGTCCGTGTCGGCGGCAAAGCCTTCCATGGCCATGGCTTTATCGATGGCCGGGCTGAAATCCTTGCCGGCAATGTGGGGCACATCCGGCCAACCCACCAATCCCGTGGTATAGAGGTTCTCCTTATAGGAATCTTTCGGCCTCTGGATGCAGTTAGTGGTCATGACGATGGCGCCGGGAAATTCGGCGAACTCCTTGCCCTGATTCTGCCAGGCGGTACCGTAATGGCCATGAAAATGAGCATATTTTTTCAGCTCGGGATAGCCGTGGCAGGGCAGCATTTCTCCATGGGTGTAAACGTTAATGTCCTTGCCTTCAGTCTGCCGCAGGATTTGCTCCAGATCCTTGAGGTCATGGCCGGAGACGAGAATGGCCTTGCCTTTTCTGGCGCCCAGCGGCACCGTGGTCGGCACCGGATGGCCGTATGTTCCCGTGTTGCCGGCATCGAGCAGCTCCATGGCGCGGAGGTTGATTTCTCCGCATTTCAACACGAGACCTACCCACTGCTCAACGCCGAGATCCTTGCGGAGAATGGATGTCAGTCCTTCTTCGATGAAGGCATAAACCGTGTCATCTTCCTGGCCGAGGATCCTGGCATGATCGGCATAGGCCGCCACGCCTTTAAGGCCGAAGAGCAAAATGTGCTTGAGAGAGGTGATATCCGGGTTTTCATCGCTGACCGTATTTAAGGCAACCGCCTCCCCCTGCTTGATCAGGCCCGCCAAATCACCGGCCGGGACAAAATGTGCAGCGGGTTCCGTGAATTCGACATTGCCGCCTGTCGCCTTAACCTTTGCCTTTATCTCCTCCCTCAACTTGACGGCCTTATTGATCAGCACCACAAAACGCTCGGGATCAAAGTTAACATTGGTCAAGGTTGAAAAGGTGGCCTCGCAGATAAAAAGCCCTGTTTCAGGGCTTGAAACGCTACGTTTGCGCGCTTCGATAGCGTAAAGGGAAAGGCCTTGGGCGGCATGAATGAGAAGATCCTGCAGAGACGCCACGTCGCTGGTTTTTCCGCATACACCTATGGCTGTGCATGCCTTTCCTTTTGCCGTCTGCTCACACTGGTAACAAAACATGATGTTTTTCCTCCTTGTTGAAGTATTTTGGTAAATTCTTTTAAGGAGAGTATAGCAAAACAGGAGGGGGAAATCCTTGACTTATGTCAATCGGATTTTTTTATTAAAAGTTTCCCCGGCAGTTTTTCAGCACCGGGCGCAAGCGGCCATAATCGCTTTAAAAACCGCCTGTTACGCAAGGGAGATGGGGTTACTGAGCGACGAGAAGAATTCCTATTTTCGTAAGGCAAAAAAGATGCCGCATACATGAGTGCGGTAAAGAGGATAAGGCCGGCCCGCCTCCACTTGATGGGTGCGGCCGGCATGAATTTTTGACACTGCGTCCCGCGAGGCATGTCGCCCAGACCGAAGAGCAGGCCGAGCAGCAAGCCAGGCACCACCGCCATGCCGGGGTATAAAAGAGAGCGATGGCCGCCTTATCCTGCCGGCCCGTAAATAAAGGGTTGCGGCCATGGGATAATCGGGAGGCGCATTCTACTCAACCGTAACACTTTTGGCCAGATTCCGGGGCTGGTCCACATCGCACCCCCGCAGATTGGCAATCTGATAGGAAAGAAGCTGCAAGGGAATAACGTAGAGCAGAGGGGTAAGGTCTTCATGGACATCAGGCAGACCTATCACATATTCACTGATTTCGGCAAGCCGGCTATCCGAGGCGCTGCCTACCAGGATGATACGGCCGTGGCGGGCCTTCACCTCCTCGACGTTGGAAATAAGCTTCCCATAAACGCAGTCCCTGGGGGCCAGGGCCAGCACCGGCATATCCCGGTCGATCAGGGCGATTGGCCCGTGTTTCAGTTCTCCCGCGGCATAGCCTTCGGCATGGATATAGGAAATTTCCTTGAGCTTTAGTGCCCCTTCCAGGGCAATGGGAAAGTTGGCGCCCCGGCCAAGGTAGAGAAAATCCCGGCTGCGAGCGAATTCATCGGCAATGACGTGTAATTTTTCCTGCAGGGAGGGCAGCATCATTTCAATGACTCCCGGAAGGTCAACCAGGGCCGCGGCAAGTTCCTTTCTGGTCCCCGGCAAAATGGTTTCCCGCACCTGGCCCAAAAAAAGCGTCAGCAGAAAAAGGGCGGCAAGCTGGCTGGTAAAGGCCTTGGTGGAGGCAACGCCAATTTCCGGTCCTGCGTGGGTATAAATGGTGCCGTCTGATTCCCTGGTTATAGTGCTGCCCACCACATTACAGATGGCAATGACCCGCGCCCCGAGTTTTTTTGCCAGCCGCAGGCCTGCCAGGGTGTCGGCGGTCTCGCCTGACTGGGAAATGGGAATGACAATGACATCCGGCCCGAGTAAAAGTCTACGGTAGCGGAATTCCGAAGCGATATCCACCTCCACCGGCAAGCCGATCCATTTCTCCAGCCAGTATTTTGCCACCAGGGCGGCATGCCAGGAAGTGCCGCAGGCCACCAGCGAAATTCTTTTTATACCGAGCAGCTGTTCATTGGTCAGGCCGATTTCCGGCAGACTTACCAACCCTGTTTGGGGATCAAGCCGGCCCCGGAAGGTATTAAGAATAGACTGGGGCTGTTCAAAGATTTCCTTCAGCATGAAATGGCGGTACCCTGATTTTTCCGCCATGCCGGCATTCCAGTCAATATGCTGGACAGTTTTTTCCACCCGGGTTCCGTCATCAAGACGGAACACCCGGAGGGTATTGGCCTGGAGCACCGCCATCTCGCCGTCGTCAAGGAAGATGATCTCTCTCGTGTAAGGAAGAAGCGCCGGGATGTCAGAGGCCATGAAGGAACCTGTCTCGTGCACCCCCAAGACGAGAGGGCTTTGAAAGCGGGCCGCCACCAGCACATCAGGTTGTTTGCGCCACATGACACCAAGGGCAAAGGAACCTTCCACCTCGCGCACCGCCTGGCGTACTGCTTCGGCCAGATCGTCCCGCAGGTGATCCTCGATCAGGTGAGCAAGAACCTCGGTGTCGGTCTGTGAGGTGAAGACATGGCCTTCAGCTCGCAATTTTTCGCGCAGGGTCTGAAAGTTCTCAATGATGCCGTTGTGCACCACGACCAGGTCTCCACTGCAGTCGCTGTGCGGATGGGCATTGGCCTCGGAAGGAGGGCCATGGGTGGCCCAGCGGGTGTGGCCGAGACCAACGCAGCTGTCGGTCAGCACCTTGTCCATCACCTCTTCCAGGTTGGCCAGTTTGCCCTCGCAGCGGTATTTATGCAGCCTGTCATCCTGCAGAAAGACAAGCCCGGCGGAATCGTATCCTCGATATTCAAGTCTTTTCAAGCCTTCCAGAAGGATAGGGACGACTCGGCGCTGTCCGATATAACCAACTATGCCACACATAAATTACCTCATATTTGATGGCGTCGCAAAAAGTCCGATCTACTGCGTTGCAGGTTTTTTTCAGGACCTCGACATACCATATGTATTGTCGAGCCCCTGAAAAAAATACCGCGCCTTGTATATCAAACTTTTGTGCTTAGCCATCTGATTGTCTTTCCTGACTTTTTACGAGTTCATCATATTCCGTTGACTTAAAAAACCGCGGATTATCTCGCGCCTTTCTGAGACAGGACGGTCTTTATGGTTTGGAATATGATCCACAGATCCATCTGCAGAGACAAATTTTTAATATAGTAGAGGTCATACTCAAGTTTACGCAAGGCGTCCTCCTCGGAGGCGCCGTAAGGATAGCATATCTGGGCCCAGCCGGTGATACCCGGCTTGACACTGTGCCGCAACGCATAATAGGGTATTGTCCTGGTGAGCTGCTCCACAAAAACGGGTCGTTCCGGTCGCGGACCGACAAAGCTCATCTCACCCTTTAAGACATTCCACATCTGGGGAATTTCATCAATGCGCACTTTACGGATAAAGCCGCCATAGCGGGTGACCCTGGTGTCATTTTCCATGGCCCAGACAGGACCGTTTTTTTCCGCATCGCTGCGCATGGAGCGGAATTTTATCACATTAAAAACCTTGCCCTTCTCACCGACCCGATCCTGCTTATAAAAAACCGGCCCGGGGGATTCCAATTTGATGATAACGGCGCTGATCAGGGTAACCGGCAAGGAAACAAGCAAACCGGCAAAAGATAGAGCAATATCAAGGAATCTTTTGATAAAGGTGCTCCAGCGGCTTAATTGAAAACCGGATGAATAGATAAGCCAGGACGGATTAACCTTTTCAACCATGATCTTGCCGGTAAGACCTTCATAAAAGGTGACGCCGTTTTCGATGGAGATCCCCTGCATTTTACACTGCAGCAGCTCCTGGACCGGGGTCTTGCCGCGGGCATCATCAAGTGCGACAACGACTTTTTCCACTTTGTGTTTCTGGCATAGGCGGGGAAGCTGTTCCATTTCCGCCACCACGGGTATGTGCTCAGGAATCGGGCTGGCAGGATTTTTTTTGCTGCCTATGAAACTGACAATCTTATAGCCTGAATCACGTTTCCCTTCAATTTCGGTAAAGATTCTAGTCGCAAGCGCGCCCGCGCCCAGAACCACCACCGGTTGGACGAACATTTTTCTGTCAAGCGCCTTGTTGTAAACAAAACGCCAGAGGAAAATACTGGCGCAGATGGCTCCATAGCCGGTCCAGAAGACCCGGGAGGAAATCATGATGATCGGGAAAAAATAATAGACAAAGGCAAGGACAATGCAGCCAACCCCGAAGGCCTGCATGATCCGGGCAAGAACCTCCGCAGCCGCAACCTTGCCGCTTAAATCGTAGAGATCAAAAAAGTAGAAAGAGAGCTGAAAAATCATGGTGACCAGCAAAGCGCGCATGCCGTAAAGAAAAGCGACCTCACTGTAAAGATGCGGCCCTCTGAATAGATAATAGACGGTATTGACAGTCAGAAAAATAAGAAATCCCTCGCCGAGGAAAAAAAAGACATTTCTGGCTGGATAATACTGTTTCAGGATAAACGGCATTGGCGGTTAATAGTCTTCTGAATAATATTTATAATATCCTTCGCCCTGCAATCTCTTATCGAGGATGTTCATTTCAAAGGCATTAAAGACCACGCCGAGAATTTTTTCGCGGCCAATCTGCTCAGCAATTTTTTTTACCTGTTCGCGGCCGGACTCTCCCCACCTGACCACCAGGATTACCTTGTCAACATGCTGGGCCAGGACCGCAGTCTCCGAAGCAGCCTGGGCTGGGGGACTGTCGAGGATGATGAAGCGGTCATCGTATCTGCTGACAACTTCCTTAAGCAGGTTGGACATCCCCTGGGATGCCAGGAGTTCAGAGGGATTTTCCGGTGGCGTTCCCGCCGGGATAAGGGAAAGCCGGTCAAGCCCGGTTTTATGTATCAAACTGGTCAGATCCTCTCCCATACGCAGATGATCAACCAGTCCGGACCCCTGGCTTTCAATGCCGAAAAAACGGGCCAGACCGGGACGGCGCAAGTCGCAATCAACCATCAGGACATGCTGGCCGACACCCTGCGCCATAATAACCCCCAGATTAGCGCAGACGAAACTTTTACCCTCGGCGGGGGAGGCGCTTGTCACCAGGATCGAGCGCGGGGGTTGCCCATCGGCAGGATGAAGAATCCTGGCGCGAAGCCGCCTGAAACTTTCAGCCACCCCCGGAAAATCCTCGAGTGCCGCCGCCAGTCTCGCATCCCAGCCCCTGCCGGCCGCATAATGTAAAACAGGCGGCTGCGGTCTGGTCTTCCGGGACCGAACATTGCTATTTTTGGCCGGCTGGGCCTCAATATGGAGGTCATTTTCAGCAACAACCGTTTCTTCGGCCGGCTTGATATCGGCCCCGGCTTTTGCAAGCGCCTTGAACACCTTTCCCACTCTATTTATTCTCCTACAGTATTATCATTCCCTGCTTCCAGAGATAACCGGCTGCCGCCACAATAATCGTCACCGAGACCAACAGGAGCACCCCCCAGACAATCTGCCAGACCTTTCGTTTTTGCACTTCGGGCTTCGTATAAATATTGGGAATGGCGCAGAGTACCGGCACGCCAAGAAACGTTTCCAGTTCGGATGGATCCTTAAATGAGGTCCCCAAAAGTTCCAGCCCCAAGGCCAGCCCCCCGCCAATACCCAACCCTAACCCCACCGCCATCAACATAATTTTCTTAAAATCAGGCTTGAAGGGCTTTTCCGGGAAATGCGCGGGGTCAACAATTTTAAATTGACTCCCTTTCTGGCGCTTTTCCAGGCTTTGCGCCGACTCTGCCTGCAGGCTCTGGCCCACCAACCCCTGATAGTGATTGCTCAACTGCTCATAATCCCTGGTCAAGGCTGCCCACTCAGCCTCCCGGACAGGAGCGGCCTCCACCCAGCCCTGATACCTGTCGATCTGTTTTCTTATCTCCGCCCGTTCTTGTTTCAGCCGGTCAATATTGAACTCCAGATTGTTCAGCTGCTGCTTCAGCTGTTCCAGCTGCGGATCAATGTATGGCTGATTTGCTGCCTTTTCCCCTTCGCCCTCCGGCGTGGATGTCTCTCCCTTCTGTCCCATTCCCGCGGCATGCTCCGCTTCAAGGTCCTCCAGAAGTTTTTTCACCCTCCGCACCTCGGGATGCTTGTCCGTATAACGGGCCTCAAGGCTTTGCAGCTCAGTGCGCAGCTGGCTGATCTGCGCCAGGGGCCCGCTTTGCTGCTGTGCGCCCTGCGGAACAGGAAGAATCGGGCTGAGACCCTGCAGCTGCTGACCCAGCAGCTCTTGCCGTAAAGAAATTTGCTCCTGAACCATGACCTTGGTCCGTTCCAGGTCCTGGGCGCTCACCTGATTATTCTGGTACTGTTCCTGCAGGGCATTGAGCCGGGTCATATTATTGGTGAGCTGAGCCGGCATTTCATTGTAATATTGCAGTTTATAGTCCCGCATCACCCCTTCTTTCTGGTCCAGAGCCTCCTTGGCCATGCGCAGTTCATCCTGCACATAGGCTGAAGTTTCTGAGGCCCGCTCTTCCCGGTAGCGCAGGTTTTCTTCAATAAATTTAGCGGCAATGGCATTGGTCACCCGCAGGACTTTTTTCGGATCTCCACCCTGATAGGAAACCTTGAAAATATCCCCTCTCTCCTGGCTGATTTCAATATGCTTGTCCCGCATGAGATCAACTACATCCTCCATGGGAAGACTCGCGCGCAGATCGCTATAAAGATCAAACTCCTTGATCAACGCCTCAAGGCTGCTGCGGCTGGTGATCTGCTGGCTCACCGTGGCAACGACTTCCTGGGTTCGAGACCGGACATCATCGGGAGACATGGCGGTTGGATTAACCTGCTGCCGTTGATACTGAATGAGCGACAGGCATTGGTAGACCTTAGGCGTTTTCAGATAGACCCCCAAGCCTACAACGGCAGAGAGGAGAAGAAAAGAAACGACCAACTTCTTCCGCCGCAGGAAGATGTCTACATACTTTTTAATAAGCTGTCGCTGTTGCTGATCCATGAAAATGTATTATTGAGATTTTTTTATACTGATTGATTAAATCGGAAACGGGCAAATATCATTCCCGTGAGCAAGCGTTCATAACGCTGGCGCTCGCTACCACCGTATGAGCTCTTTGGAGGCAGATAATTCCACCATCACCAGATGTTCGTCATAGCCTGGCACCAAGTCATTGCTGCTCAGAAGTTTTGAGAAAGTATAGCGGCAGGTCACGGCGAACCAGCGCATAAATGAATAGCTTATGGATGCGCCTGCCGAATAGTCGTCAAAATTTTCTTTGCTGCCGGCAAGCAGCCACAGGTAGCGTTTTTCATAGGAGGCATCCAGTGTGCCCGTTGTGTTTTCAAACAGCTCATAGGTCAGCCCCCCATCCACACCCCACGTTTCCCGGAGATCATCCCAGGAGCCATCTTTTTTCTGCCGGTCAAATAAAGTGCTTGCCCCAAAGGTAACGGACCCCCTCTGCAAACGTTTTGCAAGGCCCGCGTTCAGGCCGAACCCGCTTTCATCGGCATTAAACTCCCTGGAGAGATAATTTCCCAGCAGAGCAGTAGTCAGCCGGGTTTCGGCGCTGAAATCATGATTCCATGCCAGTTCCCCTGTCTGGTCGGCAATATCCTCACTGCCCTCTGCCAGTCCGACAATATTGAGGTCGCCGTCCTGAAAATTTGAATTGTCATAGCCGTAGGAAAGGGTAAGCTGGTCAGCGGGACTGACGGTGTAGCCAACGGTAAAAAGGGTATTATTTTCGCTCAGGTCGCTTTCGGAATCGTACTGTCCCTTGGTGAATTCGTAGCTGACCGAGGTGAGCCATTGGGGGGTAAAGCGGTAGGAAAGACTGACGTGGGGAGAGTGCTCATAATATTCGCTGATGTCCGAGGAGCGGTCGTCATTGCTAAAATACCTATAGCCCAGGGTCAGGATGCTTTCCCTAGCAAACTCATACTCTGCCGCCACGGAAAACTCGTTGTCCCAATAACGTCTGCGTCCCTCCGTGTTTGACAGAAGGCGGTCAACTTCCCGCTGGACGATGGGCGAGGCCAGGGCATAACGCGGCCCCAGTTCCGTCAGGACCGAAAGATAGTCATCCGGGGTGTAATCAATTTCCGGAAAGAGCAAGCGGGCCACTTCCGCCTGCTCGTAAAGGCCTGAGCGACGAAAACGTTCCGTGATGCTCAGCGTTGGGTCCAGATCCGTACGGGGGGAATCATCATTATAGGAAAAGCTGTCGGACACCGTTACTTGCAAATACTGCGAAATTTCCCTGCTGCCGGAAAAAGACAGGCCATGACTGAAATCCCGTTGGTCGCGGCGTTGGTCCCAGCTCAGATCCGAATTGCCCACCAAGGTAAATTCATCCTTTTCCCCGGTGGAAACCAAGGTCAATACCGGCAGTGCTGTTGTCGTCCATTGACTTACCTCATCATGATCCAGCCGGAAAATATTGGAATTATATTCCTGCTGCAGGCCAATGCTGCCCGCCAGGCTGGTCTCCCGGCAACTGACCTGGTCAGGGCTGTAAAGCTGAAAACCGAACAATAAACTGCCGAGTACGATGAAATTTTTTCTATCCACTGTTCACGCCGCCGGTATAATTTGTTTTTTATGAAGTCTCTATGGGACAATAACGGTATCACCGGGGGCAATAATGATGTTCTGCTGCAGATTCTTCCCCTTGACAAAGGCATCATAATCAAAGTTTATGAATTCCTCTTTGCCGCCTTCCCGTCTCACCACCTTGATCTCTTCCTTCTTGGCCCATTCCTGAAAACCTCCGCTTCTGGCTATGGCCTGTAAAATCGTCAGGGGGAACTCTATGGGAAACTCGCCGGGCTGCCCGACCTGCCCGACAATATAATAGCGGCGGCTGCGGTTTTCCGCGAGAATGACCGAAACAGCCGGCTCGGTTACCAGTTCGGAAATTTTTTTCTCCAAAAATTTTTCAAGTTCACTTGGCGTTTTTCCCGCCGCCTGCACATCCCCGGCCAGTGGCAAGGAGATTTTGCCATCGAGCCGAACCTTGACCGTTCGCGACAGATCCGGTTCCTTCCAGACCTGGATCTCCAGAACATCACCAACACCCAGCAAATAATCTTGTTCCATGTCGGCTGTTTGATCCGCCGTCAACACGGAAGGGAGGCTGAAGGCAAGAAATGCTACGAAATAAACAACAAAAAAGAACATGCTCGCTTTAGTATTTCCCCTAATCACGGAACTCCTCCAGCATACGGTAAAGCCTTCTTGATAAAAAAAATTCATAACTTTTTTATGTTATGCTCAGCCACATAAAAACGCAACAACATTCTAGAAGAGGAAATAAATGTAATTTTTTTTTAAGTTTGTGAAAAGAAAGTCGATATGGTAATTAGAGGTAAGTGTGTGTTTGATACGAACAGGCAGTAATATCCCTATAAGCAAGGGCTCAAGGGCGGAGAGGAGCTGATCATGAAATTAACGGATGCAATTTCCCAGATCAGGACAGACAGTAAGGTTGAGGTGAAAAAAAATCGCAAAACGGAGGTTGGTCTCGAAGGCCCCGGTCTTTCAGGCTCCGACAAGGTTGATCTTTCCAGCAGTTCACGGGATGTGCAGAAAATGAAAGAGATACTGGATCAGACCCCCCTGATGCGCATGGAAATGATCGAGTCCTTAAAAAAGCAGATTGATGAGGGAACCTACCGGGTAGATGCCCGGGATATCGCCGATAAAATGATGGAAGATCTTCTTTCTGAAGATACGCTCCTGCACGAATAATTTTCAGAAAACCATAAAGAAGCGTTTGCACAAAAAGCCGGCTGCAGCCGGCTTTTTTGTGTCTTTTTTCTGTCTTCATGATTTTGCCGGGAAGAGTTTCCGGCACGGATCATATTGATGAGGATCAAGAACAACTTGCACTGCAAGCTTTCTTTGGGAGTTCAACACAATCGGCCCTAAAAAATTTGCCGTCATCTCCAGTGGGTTTTCCTTAGGAATGGTCAGGATCAAAAGGATGTCCTTGTCGCTGTCTGAAGTTATCATCAGCTCCTTTAGCGATTGGCGCGGTATTTCCGGTTGATAATCCATGTTCAGGAGCGTGGCGGGAATAACAACGAAAGCCAGGTCCGGATTATCAAGGGACTGCAGCCACATCAACGGTGATTTCTTGCTGTGGGATTTTAAAATAAAACGTTTTGATTCGGGAAACCCCAGCAGGGGGCTGAGCATGCGAATAATTCGTTTCTCGTCGACCGAAATTTCACCAAACCTGCTGGTCTGCACCATGATGTTTTGTTCAGCTCCCGGCTGAACCATATCCTGTGGTAATGCGTTCATTGTCGTTACTCGTTCCTTTTCAAAGGGAAAACATCGGCCAGAATTGATAAGTCATCCGGTGAATCCAATGCGGCTTTTTTATTTTCTTCAAGAATACGCAGATAAATTTCCTCACGATGTATTATGACCTGGTCCGGGGCCTCAACGCCAAGTTTGACAAGGCCCCCTTTGCTTTCCAGGACTCTGACCTTGATGTCACCGGCAATAATAATCGCCTCGCCAACCTTTCTGGAGAGGATGAGCATATGATGTGTCTCCTAAAGAAGTGTCTGAACTGGAAATGGGCACAGAGGCCCGCGTCGCCGGAATTGCCATAAGCGCGGTTTATACTGTAACACTTCTTCCTACAAATAATCAACAAGGCTGAGTTGCATAGTCTTGGCCGCGGCACTCAGTGCGGCCTGGTAGGAAACTTCCAGGGCTTTAAGATTCAGTATGGCTTCGGTCAGGTCAGTGTCCTCTTTTTCCGAAAGATTTTCCTTGGTTGCCAGTTCCAGATTGCCATAAATCTGTTCCTGAATGGTGATGCGATTGGCCCTGGCGCCAAAATCCGCAATCTGCGAGGAGAGAGAGGTCAGCACGTTGTCCAGATCCGCCAGGGACTTGGTCAGCCCCTGATTCTGCAGCTCAGCGGCATTAATACCCAAGGCGTTAAGGGTGTTGCTGTTGTCTGCGCCGACATTAAAGGTGTACCGAGACGGGTCCGAGCTGTCGATATGCAGGTGTCCGCTGGAGTCCCAGCTGCTTGTTAATCCGGGGATGCCGTTAATTTTCTGGGCTATTGTTTCCGGGGTGTCAAGGGTGATGTCCACGGCGATCTTCATCTCAACATCAAGAGGGGGATAGACATCGTGGTCTGTCACGGTGATGGTGAAATCGCCGCTCTGGAATTTTTCCTCCAGAGGGTCTTCCGGATCATTGAGGGTCTCCAGAGGCACATAAATGTTGTCCTGGGCGTGGATGCTGCTGACAAAGGTGAAATTCTGGCCCCGCAGATAGTCCTCAATCTCCTTGAGAACTTGGAAAGCGCCCGTGTTGGAGACGGCATCCTCGCCGTTCTTGGCGACTTCGATAGCGCTTTTGGCCCCGACCTTTATCTCGGCATCGTTGTCCCGGTCCCCGGCATAGCGGACGTTGTTTTCAAGACGGGCGATGGAGAGCACGGATAGTTTTCCGTCAGCGGCCACATCGGTTGCCTCACGCGTAGAAGCTGATCCTCCTGAAAGACCTATGGCGGCGAGTCCCGGCTCCTCGCCTCCGGGAGGATAGGCGGAGGTGAGACTGCTTTCCAGCATGAAGGTGCGGTCGGAGAGTAGCTGGATCTTGCCGGAGTAAACCCTGTCCGCCGTGCCGGTTGGCGGAGCGCCATTCAGATGGGTGATGGAATTTCCCGTGGCGGTCGTCTGGACATGGAGATTGCGGCCGTCTATGGCCTTGAGGCCGATGTTGCCGGCGGAAGTACGGGTTGCCACCACGCCGGTGGCTGCCTGCTGAGCATTGATGGCGTTGAGCAGCACATTATCGGCATCACCGGCAACAACGGCTGTCGGCCCCAAGGCGGCAAAGATGTCGATGCCATTGATCAGCAAATCTCCGCTGTCAATGGTGCCGGCCGAAGCCGCCACGGGAGCCTGCCGGAATACGGGGGTCACTTCCGCGGTTACCCCTGTGCCGGGCACGGTCTGGCCGCCGGGATTTACCCAATCCTGGGAGATGCTGTTAATGGCAGCGGCTTTGGCCGCGGCGGATGAAGAGGCAAAGACATCTGAAACGCCATCCGAGGTGATGGTGTCCACGGAGATGCCGTTGATTTCCAAATCCCCCGGGGCAAGGCGATAGCCGTAAACCAGGAGGCCATCGTTTGCCTCATCGGCTGCGCCGACCCCTCCCCCTCCCAGGCCGAGAAGGTCCAGGACCGTATCGTCGGTGTAGTTGGTGCTGCTGAGCTCAAACGGTTCTGTTGACTGCAGCGAAATTCTGCCGGTGTTGCTTGCCGCCCCCAGGGCATGGGCCCCCACAGCCAGCCCGGATGCGGCTGCCGGCGGGCCGGCGGGATTAGCGGTCTCGGTAAGGGCGGTGATGTCTATGGCGGACTCGTCGCCCGCCATGGCATTTGTCAGAATAACGGTGCCGGCCGCGCCGCCGTTCGTGCCATCGCCCAGCACGGCTTGCACCCCGGTCTGGCCCGTATACTGGTTTAAGGCGGTAACCGCGTCCGCGGCCGGTGTGACCCCGGCTGTCGTGTAGTTGATGGTAACGCCGTTCAGGGTGATGCTGACATCGGTCGGGTTGGCGCTTGCCGTTTCCGCGCCCCCGGCATAGAGGGTTGTCAGGGTTGCGGTAACCGGAGTTGTGCCGGGGGGCCAGACAATATTGTTGATGGCGGTCTTCAGGTTGTCCCCCCCGCTCATATTCAGCCCGAAGCTGGTACCCGCGCTCAGCACGACTGCCCCCGCATCTTCACCATTGATCAGCAGATCACCGGCGGCAAGATCCGTCGTGCCCACCGTGCCGGAGAGCATGGATTCAAGAACGGGAAAACTGGCGCCGTTGATGCGGTAGCCGTCAATATAGCCAAGCATGAAAGGCGTGGGTTCCGTTGCCGTATAGCCCGTGGTTCTATAACCGCCGAAGACATATTTCCCGTCCCAGCGCGTATTGGCCAAGGTTACGGCCTGTTCAAGATAAAGATGTATCTCATCGGCCACATATGTTCGTGTTGTTGGGTTCTGGCTGTCGTTGATGGCGATCAGGGTCTGGCTCTTGCTGTTTGTGATCAGTTGCTTTATGCCGGTGAGCGCTTCCTCGGAGGCGGCGATCATGGATCCGCCAAAAGAGATATTTGACTTATACTGAACTATTTCAGCCAGTGTCGAACGCATGCCCAGGGCGCTGATTAAATTGACGGGATCATCGGAGATCTTTGACATCTGCTTGCCGGAAGAGATCTGGCTGTTGATTTTCCACATTTCATTTGTAATCTTGTTCAGATTGCTGCCGATCATACTGTAGATGGTATTAAGGGTCGTTCGCATATCACACCGCCTGCAGCAAAGTCTGCATCATCTCATCAGCAGAGGTTATCAGCTTGGCTGCTGCGGAATAAGCCTGCTGAAATTTGATCAGATCCGCCATCTCCTCATCAAGGGAAACTCCGGACGTGGCGTCACGCATGGCGTTCATCTGATCGGTAATGAGCGTATTGTATTCATAGTCCCTGTCGACCGTGCGGCCTTTTAAGCCGATATCGCCAACCAGGGTGTTATAGAAGCCGCCAAGGGTGTCGGATTTTCCCCCGGTGAAACGGACGTATTCGTTGCTTTGAATATTCGTGATCAGCAGGGCATTGGCTTGGTCACCCCGGAATATTTCGCCGATGGTGCTGACTTGCCCAGCGGCGATATACTCAACGTTTTGCTCAACGACTCCGTTAATACCGATGGAGTCGGCGCTGGAGCCGGAAAAAAATGTGTTAATTCCTGCTGTGGCAAGAAAATTTGAGGTGTCGCCGCCAAAGGCAAACTGGTGATCGGCGTCAGGGGTCAACACCAGTTTGTTATCCTTGATGCTGGCATTGAGCCAGGGGGTGGCCTCGCCACTGGCGTTGATAATGGAAATATTAATGGAATCGGCAACATCCTGCAGACTGTAGGCCCTTTCCAGAGACACTTCCACGGCTTGGGGCAGCGCCAGGGTATCATCGTTATTATAGAGCCAGATTTTAAAACTGCCGCCATCGGTCCGCAGTTCGTCGGAATAGTCAAACCCCTGCATTGCAAACAGAACCTGGTTGTCCGTGGCCTCAAAGATGAGCTGCCCGTCACCGCCTTCATCCGTGCTGCTTCTGCTTCCACCGCCAAGTCCAAGCTGATCAAGGTAGAGATCGTCGACACCGGCATTGATATTGATGGAGTCTTTGTGGCTGAAGAGGGAAAGTTCGCCGGTATTATGGTCCGCATCCGCCACATAGGTGCCACTGGTCAGGCCCAGTTTGGTCTCTGACAGGAGAGGATCGGAGTCAATGCCGCTAATGATGATGCGTGACTCGTCCCCGGCGTTGGTGTTGCGCAGAATAATGGAATTGGCTGCTCCGCCGTTGTTGCCGTCGCCCACAGCAGCCTCAATGGTAATCTTGGGGATATTTTCGGGGACAGTGGTTGGATCGTTGTAGTCGTCAATCGCCTGATTGATGGCGGCCACCACGTTAGCGGCCAATGTCGCCGGATCCGTATCATCAGGAGGTCCTGAGGTGGAATCAACAGTATAGCTGACATCAATGCCGTTAATTTGCAAGGTGATGACATTGCCATCCTCGCCTGCGCCCATGGCTGCCACCGCATCACCGGCAACCTGGGTGGTAAGTCTGGCCCGCACGCCGGTGATGGCCTCATTAATGGCCTGGGCGGTATTGTAGGTTTTGATATTGGCCAGACCAAATCGCGCCGTGGCCCCTTCAATTTTGCCAATTTCCCTGTCATTAATCAGGAGGCGGCCGGCCTGGATGGTGTCTGTGGATGTGGCTGCATCTATTGTGCTGGTGAGAAGCGCGGTATTTTGCGCGGCGTCGTTGCTGGTCAGCTGCTCGGAAAAGCGGGTCAAACCTGCTCCCTGGCTGTGCTGCTGATTCACCTCCCGGATCAGGGCATTTGCCAAGGCATCCAGACGGCCGAGATAATTTTCAGGGGTATCGGGATCGATGTTGCTGTAAATTTCCATCCAGCCGCCGATCTTACCGCCTATGGCCTCGCTTTCCGTCAGAGCGGCCGTCTTGAGGACATCGCCCTTGGAATTTTTGCTTATCCATTGCAGCTTGTCGTCAAGCAAGTCGATTTGCCAGTTTTCATCGTTTTCCACCAGGGTATGACCGTCACCCATGAGCACCGAATAGGCGCCGGTGTTCGTCTCAAAATAGTTGACCTCCAGATACTGGGACAGATCATTGAGCAGCAAATCACGCTGGTCCCGCAGGTCATTCTGCTGACGCACATCGGTCTCTGAAGCGGTGATTTTTACGTTCATCGCGGCGATCTGGCTTGTGAGCATATTGACGTCGGCAACAGCGGCGTTGAGGCTGCTGTTGATGTCAAAACGGGTCCGGGTTATTTCGGCGGCCATGCTGTTTAACTGATCGATAACGATTTTGGCCTTCTGTACCGCCGCACCACGGGCGGAAATATTTTCCGGATAGCTGGAAAGTGTCTGCCAGCTTGCCCAGAATTCACTCATCAGCTCGTTGACGGCAAGGCCGGGGGCTTCATTGAAAGAGGTTTCCACCAACCGCATTGATTCCTGCTGGGCCTGCAGATTGCTGAGCGAGGAGTTCTGGTCAGACATTCTTTTGACCATGAATTGATCGTAATGGCGGTTAATCTTCAGACTCTGCACGCCATTGCCGAAAAAACCCGAGGCATCAGGCGTGGGAATTGCCGGCGTCAGAGCAAGGGATTGCCTGGTGTAGCCCGGGGTATCCACATTGGCGATATTATGGCCTACCACGGAAACGGATTGCTGGTGGGAAAGCAGGGCCTCCTTGGCAGTGTTTAATATCTGGGAAATACCGATCATTGTTGTTTAAACCTCTCTGCTGACGAGGGCAGGGGCGCCGCTTTTTCTTCTGCTCTGTCCGCGTGTCGTGTAAAGCCGGCTACTGGAGATGTCACCGCAAATAACTGAAATGGCATCGTTAATATAACCAAGGGTATCACTGGCGAAGCGTTTGTTGATGAGGTTGTTGTCGCTGATTTTTTCCCGCAGAGACGCCAACTCGTCCCGGTACTGTTTTACGGCCAGTGTCTGCTCGCGGGTCATGAAAGGAATCAGTTCGGCAAGTTTGATCAGTCTCGTGGCATTTTTGGCGTCGGTTATGACAATGCGTCTGGCGACCTCCTGCAGGGAATGGTCAAGCTGGGCCATTTTGGCAAGCTCGCTTTCTTTTTTTCGGGTCAGGGGAATAAGGGAGTTTAAGTCCATGTTGATCAGGGCGGTTTTTTCCGCTTCCAGAATGGCCAGGAAACCTGTTGATATGACGATCTGTCGTTTGAGAATATCCAGAATCAAGGGCAGGGGAATAGCCTGAGTGGTCTGTCCGAACACATCCGGAGCTAGGGCCTGGGCATCACTTATTAGTGCTGTTCGCGTTTTCATTTTTGTAAGCCCTCATCAGCGGGATGATTGATTTTCCGGCTTAGACTCCTGTAGAGAAGCTCGCCGATGCCTATTCCCTTCCCATGGGCCATTTCCTTGGTCATTTCTTCATCGAGCATGGATTGGTATATTTTTTCCCCGAAACTTTTTTCAAAAAGACCGCCTTCCGGGATACTCTCTCGCATTGTCGAAAACATTTTATTCAACAGAATCGCCTCAAAATCCTTGCAGGCATCCAACAGTTTTTTATTCTCAAGCGAATCGGCAAATTGCCTCTCGTTTTTATTATCGACAGCCTGCGGTATTTTCTGAAACTGAAATGACGGCGGAGCTATGCTTTTCATTTAAATAATCTCCAGGGCAGCATCAAGTGCGCCTGCCGCTTTGATAGACTGAAGAATAGCTATGAGATCCCGAGGGGTTACCCCAATAGCGTTTAAAGCGCTGACAAGATCGCCCAGGGTCACCCCTGGGTCAAGGGCTACGAGCTTATTTTCCTTGTCGCGGGCGATGGTATTGGAATTGTTGACGGAAGACGATGGTTTGGGTTTTGCGACATTGCCTGCTACCTGGACACTCAAGTTGCCGTGGCTCACGGCCAGTTCCTTGATTTTCACATCCTTGCCCATGACAATCGTGCCTGTACGTTCATCAATAATGATACGCGCGGCGGAATCAGGGTCGATTTCGAGATTTTCTATGGCCGCCATGAAGGACACTTCGCTGCCCGCGAATTTTTCCGGGACGGTAATGCTTACCGTGGCGCTGTCTTTTGCCTTGGCATATTCCCCTTCCAACAGGGTGTCAATGGCATTAACGGCGCGGGACATGGTGGTGAAATCCGGGCTGTTGAGATGGAGCACAACCTCCCCGGTGTTCTCGAGAGAGACCGGGACCTCCCGTTCCACCGTCGCGCCGTCCGGTATGCGGCCCACCGTGACATGGTTTTGCTGTGTTTTTTCTTTTGTGCCGGTGTCAAATTGAAAACCGCCAATGCTGACTGGGCCCTGGCCGATTGCATAGACGTTGCCGTCCAGACCTTTCAGGGGGGTGGCAATGAGCGTTCCTCCCTGCAGGGATTTGGCATCACCCAGGGTGGACAGGGTGATGTCAATGGTCTGGCCATTCTTGACAAACGGCGGCAGGGTGGCTGTGACCATGACGCCGGCGACATTTTTCACCTTCACCTCGTTTTTGTCCACATGCACGCCCATGTTTTCCAGCATGTTAACCAGCGCCTGATTGGTAAAGGGAGACTTGTTGCCGTCGCCCGTTCCGTCCAGCCCCACAACCAGTCCGTATCCGACTAACTGATTGGCGCGGATGCCTTTTACCGTGGCAACGTCCTTGAGCCTGACAGCCTGTGCTTCGTCTGCCGGGGCAAGCAAGAGTAATGTCAACATGGGCAGCAATGCTAAAAGCCGTGAAAGGTTCATTTCTCACCCTGTCTCATTTCGCGGTTTGCGTTAAAAGGGAAATAACGAGATCGTGTTAAAGGTCAAAAGCAATGGCTGTGCCACGTGCCGTGGAGTTTCTGCTTGACTGGTTGCTGTTTTTAAAAACGACGCTTAATCAATAATATAGATTGTTTTCTTCTTTCGCCTTCACCCCAAGGGGGGAGCAGCAGGGGGGAATTTTTTTCCTACCCGCTGTTGCTGCAAGGCAACCAAAACAGCCAAGACAAACACAACAAGGGAGAGAGCATCTCGTCCCGTTTTTAAAAAGGCCAGAGGATATCAACGCCTCTGGCCAGCCAGCCCGGCTGTTGTTTATCGCTCACAACACCAGTGCCGCTGTACTCGATGCGGGCATCGGCAAGGTAGGTTGATTTGACGGAGTTGTTTGGCGTAATGTCTTTTGGCCGGACAATCCCGGAGAGGACAAGAAACTGCGTCTCATTGTTAACCCGGATTTCCCTGTAGCCCTGGATCACCAGGTTTCCTTCCAGGGTGACATCAACAACCCGGGCGGAAACGGTGGCGGTCACCTTGCTGTTTCTTTCCGTTGACCCTTTGCCTTCAAAATCATTTTGCAGGTCTACCTCAAGGCTTTTGTCAGAAGGGATGAAGTTGGCGTTTTTGTTGCTGAGCCATTTTTCAAAGCCGAACAATTGGCTGATGCCGCCGGCCACAATGGATTCACGTTCTGTTTTGGTTCTGGCGTTTTTCGCGCCGCTGGAGGTTTCAACGATCTCCACCATGACAAGATCACCCACGCGGCATGCCCGGCTGTCCCTGTAAAGATCCATAGCCTGATCGCTGTAAATGGATCCTTCCGCCCGGGCAAATTGCTGTGGTCGCGCCTCCGGTAAGCTGAAACGATCAGGCATGGTGGCGCGGCCGGGCGTTTCCCCGGTGGAAACACAGCCGGAGAGCAGAAGAGAACAGATCAGCCCTCCTGAAAAACAGCGAAGGAAATATTTTTTTTTCTGCATTGGCCCATCCTTGTGAAAGCATCACTTAAAGATCGATTTCCACTAATTTTTCTTCGACGACCCTCGCATCGAGGACGCGGTGGCTCATCAGGTTTTTCACTCGCACTGTCTCGCCTCTGGCCCCGGTATTTTTCACTTCTCCAGGAACAGTGACCTGCACTGAGCCGCGTTTGGCCAGGATTGTTACTCGATCCCCTCTCTTTACCAGAGGTGGGTTGTTGAGGAGTTGACCGAATAGAATATCGCCGGTGCGCAGGGATTTGTTTGTCTGTTTGTCGAGGGCTTGCTCAGGGCTCCGGATCAGGTCGCCGCCGAGCATGGAGATGTCGCGAAAATCGGTTTTAACGTCATCACTGTTGATAATACCGTTCTTGGGCAGGGGGCGTGAGGCAATGACAACGGTGCCTAGAAAATGGAGATCGCCTTGCATTTTTACCTTGCCGTACTCCTTGTTGTTGACGGCAAGAACGGCCGCAATAAATTTTTTCCCGGGAGAGGCGCAATCCGGCTCATCGGTCAAGCTATAGGTGATTTCTCCCCTTGCCAGGGAGAGGGTGTCCGGCTGGGAGGAAAAATCGCTGATACGTATGTCCTCAATATGATCCGGAATATTTGCGCGAATTATTTCCGTAAAAATTTGTTGCAGATCACCTTGCGCCAGGATTCTGCCCGCTTCCGCCCCGCATGCGGCCTGGGAGATTATGCAGAGGAAGAGCAGGCTCAACAGGATGACAAGAATCCGCGGATTACGCATGGGCTTCTCTTACCGTACCAGGTTGTTGGAAATTTCCAGGAGCTGGTCGGCGGTGGTGACGCCTTTTGAATTGGATTCAAAGGCGCGCTGGGTAATAATAAGGTTCACCATCTCCTCGGTAACATTGACATTGGATGTTTCCAGCACGCTCTGGGCGATAGTGCCCAGTCCGTCGATTCCCGGATTTGCCTCCCGGGGATCACCGGAGGCATCGGTGGGCAGAAAAAGATTGTTGCCCTCGGCTTTTAATCCGGCGGGATTGATAAAATCGTGCAGGGTTATCTGCACCGAGGCGACGGTTTGCTGCGCCGAATCCAGGGCGGACAGCAGACCATTGGAGTCAATCTCGAGGGCCACGGTTTCGGGGGGTACGGTAAATTCCGGCTGCAGTCGATCACCATTGCTGGTGACAATGAAGCCATCCTGGTCCATTTTGAATGCGCCGGCCCGGGTGTAATACTCCACGCCATCCCTGACGATCTTAAAAAAACCTCTCCCCTGAATGGCCCAGTCAAGCTCATTACCTGTCTGGGCAAAATCTCCCTGGGTAAAGACCTTGTAGACGGCTGTGGGCCTAACTCCCATGCCGACCTGGATACCGGTGGGAACCTGCCCTCCGCCAACGGTCTCCGCTCCCACGGCCCGGAGAGAATTATAAAAGAGGTCTTCAAACTGGGTTTGGCTTTTTTTATAACCGCCGGTATTGACGTTGGCCAGATTGTTGGAGATGACATTGAGCTGAAGCTCCTGGCCGTTCATGCCGGTGGTTGAAGTGTAAAGTGCGCGGATCATGTTCTTTCTCCTGCCCTAGGGGTAATTATTTTTTTGTAAGAACTCACATCTCTATTTTTGCGGGTGTAAGGTGAAACTTTTCATAAAACAGCGTCAATTTTTCGATTAAATTGCCAATTTCCCGACGCTGTTGATGGCCTTGCTGTCCATCTCGTCAAAGGTGATAATAACCTTCTGCTGGGTTTCATAGGCCCTGTGCAGGTCGAGCATGGTGGTCATTTCGGTAACCAGGGTGACGTTTGCTGATTCGACAAAACCCTGTTTTACCGAGAAATTAGTTGCCGGTTCTTCCTGCGTCTCCCCCTCTTTCAGGCGGAAAAGGTTGGTCCCTTCTTTTTCAATTCCGGTCAGGTCGTTAAAAAAGACAATGTCAAATTGTCCGGCATTAATGCCATCCGCGCTGAGGCTGCCGTTCTGGGCAACGGCAACCTCGTTGCCGGTAATGACAATGGGGCCGCCGGTACCCAGGACAAGATGGCCGGCCGGGTTTACCAGCTGTCCCTGATTGTTTATTAAGAAATTGCCGGCCCTGGAGTAGCGAATTCCCTCGGGGGTCTGAAGTTTAAAAAAACCGTCGCCGCTAATGGCAAAATCCAATTGGTTGCCGGTGTTCTTGGCTGATCCTTCTTGTTGATTCGTGATGATTTTCAATGCCTTGCCGACACGCTGCCGGTTCTGGTTTGTGGTGTAAAGCATCTCCCAGAAGGTGATATCCTCTTTCTTGTAGCCGGGCGTATCCACGTTTGCCAGATTATTGGTGACCTGGTTCAGGCGCTGGCTTTGGGCAAGCATCGACTCCGTACTTTCGATAAGACCTAGGCGATTTTGAATAAACATGTATCCTCCGGAAAAGTGTTTGTTTGCAGTTGATGCAACTCATGTGCCAATGGAAGGGCGGTAGAGAAGCGGCAAAGGGACCAGTGGTGCTGAAAGTGCGCAGAAGGTGCTGGGCAAGGGGAGATGGGGCGGAGGGGAATGTGAAAACTATGTCGCGGGGCGGATAACGGCATACGCCTTTATCGAGGGGCAGGGGGAAGAATTTTCCCGGTAAAGATGATTATCCCTGGTATTTTTGGTTTGTCCGGTAGACAAAGGCCAGAATTTCGGCAACAATAAAATAGGTTGATTCCGGAATTTCCTGATTGATATCAAGTTTGGTCAGCACTTCCACCAGGGCTGCGTCTTCGTGGATGGGGATATCGTGTTTCCGGGCGAGTTCCAGCAGCTTTTCCGCCAGAAAGCCTGTTCCTTTACCCACGACCTTGGGCGAGGCGTCTTTTTCCAGGTCATAACGGAGAGCAACGGCCTTTTTGCGTCCCTGATTTTTTTCCGCGGGTGTTTTTTTTGTCATGAGGCGGCAGTATTACATGGAGACAGCTCGAAGGCTTAAGATTGACTTCAGGGAACCTTGATGTAAAAGGGTTTCCCGCTTGCGTACCGATAGACCAACAGCCTTCACTCTTCTCTCTTCATACCTGAGTCGGTACATAATTTTCAATGAAATTTAAAAATCTCCTTTGCGCCAGACTAAAAAAACGCTACAAACGTTTCCTTGTTGATGTGGAACTGGAAGATGGAAGCGAATTAACCGTGCATTGTCCCAATACAGGAAGCATGAGGGGCTGCCTTGCCGCGGGAAATCCTGTTTTGCTGTCTCTTGCAGCCAACCCTGACCGTAAATATGCCTATACCCTGGAAATGATCCAGGTCAACGATTACTGGGTTGGCGTCAATACCAGTCTTACTAATTCTCTGGTCAGGGAGGGTGTGGAAAATGGGGTGGTCAGGGATTTCGGCATGATTGACCTTATCCAAGGCGAGGTGAAGGTTTCCGCGAGAAGCAGACTCGACTTTCTGCTGCACCGCGGCGGGCAGAAGATTTATATGGAAGTTAAGAATTGTACGCTGGTGGAGGGAAAGACCGCCATGTTTCCGGACGCCATAACCAGCAGGGGCACAAAGCATCTGCTGGAGCTGGCGGCATTAAAGAAAGCGGGCCATGGCGCAGCGGTTTTTTTCTGCGTGCAGCGGATGGACGGCGAGGTCTTTTCTCCGGCCGCGCATATTGATCCGCTCTATGCCCGGACTCTGGCTGAAGTCGCCGGGCAGGGGGTCAAGGTGATGGCGTACCAGGCCGCGGTTGGACCGCGGGAAATCCTTTTGACCCATGCCTTGCCGGTCCATTTGCCATAAAGAGGGAAGCGTAATGAGCACAGATAAAGCGAAAGCCGTTGTTCTGTTAAGCGGGGGGCTTGATTCCACCACTGTTCTGGCCATGGCGGTTCAGCAGGGATTTTCCTGCTGCTGCCTGAGTTTTTCCTATGGGCAGCGGCAGGCCATCGAGCTTGCCAGGGCAAGGGAAATTGCCATAAGACTTGGCGCCGCGCACCATCTTGTTTTAAATCTTGATCTGCATAAAATCGGGGGCTCCGCCCTGACCGCGGATATGGCTGTCCCGAAAAACCGAACAGCCGAAGAAATGGAGTCATCCATCCCGGTCACCTATGTGCCGGGGCGCAATACCATCTTTTTGTCCCATGCCGTGGCCTGGGCTGAGGTTCTTGGCGTTTTTGACATATTTATCGGCATCAATGCCGTTGATTACAGCGGTTATCCCGACTGCCGGCCGGAGTTTCTCGGCGCTTTTGAAAAGGTGGCCAATCTTGGCACGCGGGCCGGAGTTGAAAGCGGCAGGGGGTATAAAATTCACGCACCGCTGATGCTTTTGTCGAAAAAAGAGATTATTTTAAAAGGGAAGGCTCTGGGTGTCGATTACAGTCTCACCCACAGCTGCTATGATCCGGATGATGAAGGGAGGGGCTGCGGCAGGTGCGATGCCTGCCAGCTGCGCTTGAAAGGGTTTCTCGAGGCTGGACTGGTCGATCCTGGCACATATCGATGATGGTGATGGTGAAAAAGGTAAATGCGAAAATTTGAGCAGCTGGGACAGCTTTTTATGGTGGGTTTTCCTGGAAAGAGTCTGGATGACTCCACCTTGCGGCTTATTGGTGAGCTTGGCATCAATAATTTTATTATTTTCAAACGGAATGTGGAAAGTCCGGCGCAGCTCAAAAAACTCTGCGCTGACCTGAAAGACGTTTGCGCCCGGGTAAATTTGCCCTCTCCGTTGATCGCCATTGATCAGGAAGGGGGAACCGTGGCCCGTTTGCCGGCTCCTTTTACCCAGTTTGCCGATGCCCGCAAGCTTGCTGGCGCTGATGACCCTGCGGCCGCCCTTGCCCATTATGCAACGACCTGCGCCGGAGAACTTTTCGAAGCCGGGATTAACATGAATCTGGCCCCTGTGCTTGATGTCTGCCCGGCAGGGCAAGGTTTTTTCATGGAAAAACGTTCACTTGGCTCCGAGGCGTTGGTGGTGGGAGAGTTGGGGTGCCTGGTGATAAAGGGGTTGCAGGAGGGCGGCATCGCCGCCTGCGGCAAACATTTCCCCGGGCTTGGCGCGGCCAGGCTTGACCCTCACCTGCATCTGCCCGTTGTTTCCCGCTCGCTTGAGCAGATAAAGGAGACGGATCTTGTGCCTTTTCAAAAGGCTATTGGGGCCGGGGTGGCGGCAATCATGACGTCCCATACCATTTACAAAAATCTGGATGAGGCCACGCCGGCTACCTTGTCAATGTATGTTCTTTCGGATTTGCTGCGTTCAGAGCTCGGCTTTGACGGGCTGATCATTACGGATGATCTTGAAATGGGCGCCATCGAAAATGAGAGATCGGTGCCCCAGGCGGCGCTGCAGGCCTTGGCCGCCGGAGCCGACATGATTTTGATCTGCCATGATCATGACAAGGTGAGATTGTCCTATGAGAAACTTATGGCTGCGGTGCGGAACGGGAACATCTCCTTGCGGCAGTGCGGGAATTCGTTAAGAAGGGTGGCCGCTGTCCGGCAAAGGTTTGCCTAACGGCCTGAAAAAAATAAAAATTTTTGAAAAATTTTAGAGAGAATGGTGGAGCCGAAAAAAATAATATGATACCATTATAGTACTCGGTGTGTCCGGCCCCGACTGCCGAGGCCGGATGGACGTTCCATTGCCGTGTTGACAGGTGATGCGGCAAAATTTTTCATGGAGGACGTGTATGGAACTAAAGGTTGAAGGCCGTAATCTCGATGTAAGAAAATCTTGGCAGGATAGAATTGAGGAGGAAAAAGAACGGTTGATGCGTCATCACCCCGGGCTTATCCTCAACCTTCGTGTAACCATTGAGGAGACGACCTCCCATAAACAGGGCGGCTATGAAGTCCGGCTTGTGGCAGGGGTCCCTAATGATACGGTTGTTGTCAAGAGAAAAGGAGATTCGGTAACGCCGTTGCTTGTTGATGCCTTTGATACGTTGGGATTGCAGTTGAAGGAATTACAGAGAAAAAGGAGGCAGACCAATAAAGTGGCGGAGGCCGGAGGTGAGATCGGCCAAGGCTTGGGGGTGATTAAAAGACTCTCTCCCTATGAGTCTTATGGTTTTATCGCGGCCAATGACGGACGTGAGATATATTTTCATGAGAACGCCTTGAAGGATCTTGCCATGGACCAGCTTGCTGAAGGCGACACGGTTACCTTTGGTGTTGCCGAAGGTCATAAAGGGCCCCAGGCAACCTGGGTGCGCGCCGCTGTCTGATTTCACAGCGTTACCGATAGATAGTTAACCGAAGTAAAGGGGCTTATTGAGATTTAAGCCCCTTTTTTTTATTACCACGGAAGAGAGATCAGTCAATGACCGGACAACAGGGGAATGTTTTTAAAGAAATTGTTGCTCGAAAAAAAGAGCTGGCAGGAAAGGTGCTCATTCTCTGTCACCATTATCAGCACGAAGATGTCTTCCAATTTGCCGACCTGACGGGAGATTCTCTCAAATTGGCGCGTCAAGCCGCCGAGTCGGGAGAGTATCCTTATATCATTTTTTGCGGGGTGCATTTCATGGCTGAATCCGCCGATATTCTGACCGGTGCTGATCAGGCGGTTATTCTGCCGGATCTGCAGGCCGGTTGTCCCATGGCTGACATGGCAACGGCCGAGGAAGTAGCCGCGGCCTGGGATGAGCTGGCATCAGTCTGTGCCGGGCAGGCTGTTATCCCCGTAACCTATGTGAACTCCTCGGCCCGCATCAAGGCGTTTGTCGGCAACCGGGGCGGCTCGGTCTGCACCTCATCCAACGCGGAAAGGGTCCTGGCCTGGGCCTTAAAAAAAGGAGAGAAAGTTTTCTTTTTCCCGGATGAGCATCTTGGCAGAAATTCGAGTAAGGCCTTGGGGTTTGCCGATGATGAAATTGTGGTCTGGCAGAGGGGAAAGAAGCTTGGCGGCAACAGCGTGCAGCAACTGCGGCAGGCCAGAACGATACTGTGGAATGGCTACTGCCATGTGCATCAGGAATTTCTGGTGGGGCAGATCCACGACTGGCGCAGGCAGATCCCCGGCATCAAAATTATCGTCCACCCGGAATGCCCCTGGGAGGTGGTGAGCGAGGCGGACATGTCTGGATCGACCGAAAGGATCATTGCGGCCGTACAGGAATCCGCCGTCGGCGCTTCCTGGGCCATCGGCACCGAGGCCAATCTGGTGAACCGCCTGCAAAGACAGCATCCTGACAAGACTATTCGGCTTCTGGCTCAGACCCCCTGTACCTGCGGCACTATGAGTCGCATCACGCCCGCCAACCTGCTTTGGGTGCTGGACAACCTGGCCCAAAAAAAGGTGGTCAATCAGATCTCGGTGGATGCAAAAATCGCTGCCGGAGCAAGGCTGGCCCTGGATCGCATGCTGGAGATATAAAGCGGCCGCCGTCAGTGCTTACGGGTGCGGAAGTCCTTTGACGCTGATAAATTCCAGGTCCGGCAGCACAAGGCAGGTCAGGCTCCCTCCGTAAACCGCCCCGGTATCAATGCCGATCTTGTTTCTTTCGAGGCGCGGTTTGCTAAATGGGGTATGGGCGAAGATAACCCTTTTGCCGAAATCATAAGTGCTGTTCAGAAACTGATCCCTGGCCCAGCAGCACCAGCGGGGAGATTGCTGGCTTAAATGGACCTGCGGCTGCAGGCCGGCATGGACGTAAATATAATCCCTGTCTTCCCAGAAAAGGAGCAGTTCCCGGAAAAAATGGAAATGGCTGACCGGGATAAAAGAGGCAAGCTGACCGCTAAAGGGGGGCTTGATGCCGTAGCTGATTAAGGTACTGTCGCCGCCCATCCGCAGGAAGAATTCATGTTCTTCACCTGCCAAGGTGGCGAGAAAAATTTGCTCATGATTGCCCATCAGGGGGATTACCCGTCCGGGAGCCTCCTCCATCAACCGAATGATCTCGGAGACCACTTTTTTTGAGTCCGGCCCTCTGTCGATATAGTCGCCAAGAAAGATAAGCGTATCGCGGCTCAAATCCGGCTGAATGTTGTCGAGAAGCGCAAGCAGCGAACCGTGGCAGCCGTGGATATCTCCAATAGCAAAGGTTTTGCTCATCTCTGGACAAACATTATTTCGCCCGCATCGGCAAGATTGGGAAAATAAAACATCAGCTCAGGCCATTGCGCAAGAGCATCAGCGGGCAGGGCGCCATGAGCTGAGAAGCTTGCCGGCCGCCTGCCTTTCGGGGAATTCGCCGCTTTCCTCAAGGCATTGTCGCAACTCCTGCAGGGCTTCGGCATCAGCGCCTTGCCCCTTGAGCGCCAACGCGAGATGGTAGCGGATGGTTGCCTGGTTGGGCAGGGAGGACAGAGCTTCCCGGAACTGGGTCACTGCCAGGTCATGGGAGCCCCTCTTGTAATGAATAAAGCCCAGGGTATCGCTGATGTTGGGGTCGTTTGGCAAACGTTCCTTGGCAACGAGGGCGAGCCGCAGGGCCTCGCCCAGATCGGGATTTGCCTCCAGGGTGATAAGCCAGGCGAGGTTGTTTGCCGCCGGAGCGAACTTGGGATCACGGTCAAGAATCTTGCCGTAGGTTTGTTTCGCCTCATCGCTTCTGCCGGCTTGCTCCAAGAGCGGCCCCATGCCCATCAGGGCCTGCAGGGAGTCCGGCTGTTTTGCCAGCAATGACTGGTATTCCTCAATGGCCTGGCTGCCTTTCCCTGTTTTTTCCATGATTTTCGCCAGCATGATATACGTCTGGGGATTTTCAGGCGCAAGCTCCTGGGCCTTGCGGAAGGCGTTGATTGCCTCATCCATGGAGCCCTGGCTGAAGAGGAGATCGCCGAGCAGCAGCATATTGCCGGCGTTTTGCGGATTTTTTTCCTGCTGCAGCCGGATTCTCGCGATGGCCTTTTCCGGATGTTTTGCGCGGACATCCAGGGCGGCCAGGGTGGCCAGGGCGGGGGTGAAGTCCGGTTTGAGCCTGATTATCTCCTCCAGCAGCGGCCCGGCCTCGGCATGCTCCTTGCGGGCCAGTCTGGTCAGGGCGAGATTGTGGAGGACATCAATGTTTTCAGGGAGCAGTTCGCGCATCTGTTCAAACACCTTCAAGGCGCTGTCCGTATTGTCGGCATAGAGGAAGCTTTGCCCGAGGATGATGGCGGCCCGCACATTACGGGGATCGAGACGCAGGGAAAGGGTGGCCTCCTGCTGGGCGTTGTCAAATTCCCTTTTGCGCAGGTGGTGATGGGCAAGGAGGGCATGGGCCTGGGAGCTGCGGCCGATCAGTTTCACGGCCTCGGCGGCGGCGTTCTGGGATAATTCCATGTTGCCTTTATTTAAGTGGGCAAGGGCAAGTTGAAAATATGCCTCTCCCCAGCGTGGATTTTCCTTGATGAGTTGATCGAGGCTGGTAATGGCCTCGTCGTTTTTCCCGTCTTTTATGGCCAGCTTTGTCCGGACCAGAAGGGCCAATGGCAGTTTGTCGTTTTCCTTGAGTATTTCATCGGAAAGCGTTTTTGCCTCGTCGAACCGTTTTTGCTCAAAATAAAAATCGGCCAGCAGCGCTTTAGCGGCCAGGGGGTTTTCGCTCTTGGCCGCCAGCTGTTTCAAGGTTTCTTCCGCTTTGCCCGGCTGGGCCGTTTCCTTGTAGAAATCAGCCTGAAAAAGGGAGATACGCTCATTGCCCGGTTCAAGCGCCAGGGCTTTGCCGATCGCCTCTTCGGCCTTGGTAATTTCCTTTTTGTTCATGTAAAACGACGCCAGTTCAAGAAGCGGTCCGGATGACTTCGGGAAGGAAGCAACGGTTTTGATAAGGTTTTCTTCAGCCTTTTGCTCGTCCTTCTGGCTTAAATAGAAAGCGGTCAGGGTCTGGTGCGTGGACAACTTGTCCGGACCCAGCTCCAAGGCCTGCAAAAGGGCTTTCTCCGCCTGCTCGGGCATTTTCCTGGCTGAAAATATTCTGGCCTGCAGGATAGAGAGGCGGTCCAGATCCGGCTGGGCGGTCATGGCCTTGGTCAAGGCCGCTTGCGCCTTGTCGATATCGCCGGCGGCCAGTTCAATATTTGCCAGCACGGCTAGGGCTTCCGGGTGGTCTGGTTTGCCGGCCAGAATTTTAGCGATCTGGGCCCGGCTTTCCTCCGGCTGTTTGGAGAGCAGAAGAAATTCCGCGGTTTTCAGGAGGGCGTCGAGGTTGGCCGGATCGAGGCTTGCCGCCCGTTGCAGTTCCTGGAAGGCGCTTTTTGCTTCACCGGTTTTCAGATAGGCCAGACCGAGCTGGTAACGAGCCTCGGCGTATTTGGGGTCAATCTGGACGGCGTTCTTGAATTCCAGGATGGCCTCCTTCAGCTGCTCCTTTTTGACGTATTCCATGCCTTTGTCGAAATGACCCTGTTTTTTCACTTCAGGGCTGGAGCAGGCAGACTGCAGGAACATGGCAAGACAGATACCTATCACGGCAAGCGCTGAGCGGCATGAACGGATCATAGGATTCCTCTATGGGTTTGCGGGCTTTGGTTTTTTAATACTATGCACGGCAGGAATAACTATTCACTTTGGATAGGCTAACGGCTTAATTTTATTTAATCGTATTAACTACTGACAGTCTTGGCCCTTTTGCCTTAATCCCTGAATAATTATCATCAGGATAGAGGAAAGCGGGGAAAAAGGCAAATAGAAAGAGGCATGGTTTCGGCGTCAGCAGTAAGTCCGGCCAAGAACTTTGGCCGCGGTTCACTGAAATTTGACCAGCGGTACAACCTCAAACCCGGTTTGCCAGCGCCTGGTTGATTTTAAACCGCGGTTATTGCAAAAAAAAGCCCCCCCTGTTAGAGTGGCGGCCATGAAAAAACACGAGACGGTGTATCTCATTGACGGCAGCGCCTACATATACCGGGCATACCATGCCATTGCCCCACTGTCAAACAGCAGGGGGATGCCGACACACGCTGTTTATGGATTTACCAATATCCTGCTCAGGGTCATTCGCGAAAAAAATCCGCGCTATCTGGCCATGGCCTTTGACCTCCGAGGCCCCACCTTCAGACATGCCATCTATGACGCCTACAAGGCAAACCGCCCCCCCATGCCGGAAGATCTGGCAATCCAGATCCCTTATATTAAAAAAATTTCCCAGGCCTTCAACATCCGCCCCCTGGAGCTCGAAGGCTTTGAAGCGGATGACCTGATAGCCTCTGCCGCAACAGTCCTGGACGCAGCCGGATATTCCATCATCATCGTCTCCGGGGATAAAGACCTCCTGCAGCTCGTCAATGATAACATCGTTCTCTGGGATCCCATGTCCGATAGAGTGATGGACAGAGATGGCGTGACAGCCAAATATAATGTCGGCCCGGAAAAACTCAATGATCTGTTTGCCCTGATCGGCGACAGTTCGGATAATGTCCCGGGGGTTCCGGGGGTGGGCCCGAAAACCGCGGAAAAACTTATCAATGATTTCGGCAGTCTTGACAGTCTGTATGAAAATGTTGAGCAGCTCCCGAAAAATAAGCTCAGGGAAAAGCTCGTCGCCCATTACGACCAGGCCATGCTGTCGCGCCGGCTGATCGCCCTGAAAAGTGATCTGGTGGTCCCGCAAAACATAGAAGACTATCGTCTGCCGGAACCCGACCAGCAGCAACTGTATGGCCTGTACCGGGAGCTTGAGTTCTCGCGGCTGCTGAAAAGTGAAGCTCCGACCTCCCCCATGGATACGGGAGGCTTCCATCTTGTGGAGGACCTGCAGAAACTGCGGGAGGTCTGCCGTCTGTTGGCAAAGGGGGACAAACTCGTGCTTGACACCGAGACGACCTCCCTTGATCCCCTGTCGGCGGCTCTTGTGGGTATTTCGCTTTGCACCGGCAGCGGCAGCGCCTGGTATGTCCCGGTCGGGCACAGAAACGAAAATGGTGATTTAGCACCGGACCAGCTCCCGCTTGCTGAGGTGCTCGCCTGCCTGCGGCCGTTGCTGGAAGATCCCGATCTGCCGAAAATCGGCCATAATCTCAAATACGACTTCCAGGTTCTCAAACAGCAGGGCATAGAGCTCAAAGGCCAGCTGCGGGATACCATGATCGCCTCGTATCTGCTCGATCCAACCCGGCGCAGCCATAAGCTTGATGACCTCGCTGTCGAATATCTCAACCTGGCCATGACTTCTTTTGCCGGGGTCACCGCGCACGACAAGAGGCCCGATGCCTTCAGCTTTGTCGCCCTGCCCGCGGCCCGGGATTATTCCTGCGAAGACGTCACCGCGACCTGCCTGCTCTGGGAGCTCTTTGTCCCGCGGCTCAAGGAGCTTGACCTGTGGCATCTTTTTGTCGAGCTGGAAATGCCCCTGGTGGTCATTCTGGCCGGCATGGAGGAGGCCGGCATCAGAGTTGATCCCGCTCTTCTCGCCGCTTTGGCTGATGAGTTTGCAGGCCAGCTTGACCGTCTTAATCAGAAAATTTTCGCCATGGCCGGGCAAGAATTTAATATCAATTCCCCCAGACAGCTGGGTGGGGTGCTTTTTGAAAAACTGAAATTGCCCATGGGGAGGAAGACCAAGACCGGTTATTCCACCGATGTCAAGGTGCTGGAAAAGCTCGCGGCCTATCATGAGCTGCCGGCGGCGGTGCTTGATCACCGCACCATCAGCAAACTGAAATCCACCTATATCGACAAACTTGCCACCCTCATCCACCCAAAAACAGGGCGGATCCACACCTCGTTCAATCAGACGGTCGCCGTCACCGGGCGCCTGAGCAGCAGCAACCCCAATCTGCAGAACATCCCCATACGCACACCGGAAGGCCAGAGGATCAGGGAGGCCTTTATTGCCTCCCCGGGCCATTATCTGCTGGCGGCTGATTACTCCCAGATTGATCTGCGGGTTCTGGCCCACTATTCCCAGGATAAGGCTCTGCTGGCGGCTTTCGTCTCCGGCAAGGATGTCCACGGCCAGACGGCGGCCGAAATCTTCAGGGTGCATCCCTCGCTCATCACCCCGCAGATGCGGAGGGTAGCCAAAAGCATTAATTTCGGCATTGTGTATGGCATGAGTGCCTTTGGTCTGTCCAGTCAGCTCAACATAAGCCGCAAAGAGGCCCAGACCTTCATCACCCGCTATTTCGAGCTCTACAGCGGCGTCAAGAAATTCATGGAGGAGATTGTCGAGCAGGCGCGGCGAGACGGCTTTGTCACAACCATTTTTCACCGGCGCCGCATACTGCCCGATATCCTGAGCAATGACCGGACCCTCAGGGAATTTGCCGAGCGCACGGCACTTAACACGCCGATCCAGGGGACAGCGGCTGACATCATCAAGCTGGCCACCATCCATGCCGACCGCCTGATGCGGGAAAAACGCCTGCGGGGCCGGCTGCTGCTGCAGATCCATGACGAACTGATCTTTGAAGTTCCGCGGGACGAACTGGAGACCACGGCGGCCCTGGTCAGGGAAGCCATGGAAAACGTCACGGCGCTTTCCGTTCCTCTGCTGGTCAATCTTTCCTGGGGCTTGAACCTGGCGGAAACGAAATAATTGACAATCGCCACCGCGAATGGGTAATTTGATATGAACGCATCGCTTGATTTCTGGCCAGCAGCAGCGATGCATATTTTTTTACCAACGCAAAATCTTTCTTTAGAAGGAGCCTTCAATGCTTGACCTCTTACGCCGGAAAGCGCAGTCGCCCTACCTGCAGGCTACCGTGCTTGTCATTATCGTTGTTTTTATCTTCTGGGGTGTGGGCAGTAACAACCAAAGCGGGGGCCAGAATGCCGTGGCCACCGTCAACGGGGAATCCATCACCATCATGGAATTTGACCAGGCCTACCAACGCACCATGGACAAGTACCGTAACCAGTTCGGCGGCAATCTGCCCAAAGGTTTTCTGGAGGCCATGAACCTGAAGAAACAGGTGATAAACGAGCTGATTCAGCGCTCCCTGCTGCTGCAGGGCGGCGAAGAAATCGGCATCTATGTCAGCAACATGGAGATACAGAACGGTATCAAGGAAATGACCGTATTCCAGAACAACGGCGTTTTTGACGTGACCCGCTACAAGGATGTCCTCAAGGGGTCGCGCATGACTCCGACAAAATTTGAAGCAGGGCTCCGTGACGATATGATTGCCACCAAGGTCGGCATGGGTCTTGGCGGATTCGGGCGGGTTTCGCCGCGGGAACTGGATGAACGTTTTCGTTTTGATAACAGTGAGCTGCGTTTTGATTACGCTGTTTTTAAAGCCGAGAGCTACGGCGACAAGGTTAAATTTACCCCCGAGGCCTTAACCGAGTATTTCGAAAAAAATAAAGAGACATACAAGACACCGCCCCAGGTGAAATTAAAATACCTCTCCTTTCCCATCAAGGATGAGATGGCGAAAATCACCATCCCGCAAGAGGAGATCGAGGCATACTACAACAGCCATCAGGGCGATTTCGGCCAGCTGGAAAAAAGGAGGGTGCGCCATATTCTGCTCAAGACAACCGAGCAGGACAAGGAGCAGCGCCGGCCTGAGATTGAAAAGATCCTGGCCAGGGCCAAGGCGGGAGAAGATTTTGCGGCTCTGGCCATGGAATTTTCCCAGGATGGATCAGCGGCCCGGGGCGGCGATTTGGGCTTTTTCGGCCAGGGCCAGATGGTGCCTGAGTTTGAAGAGGTGGCTTTCCGTTTGCAAAAGGGAGAGATCAGTGATGTCGTTACCTCGCAGTTTGGCTATCATATTATCAAGCTGGAAGAGATTCAGCCAGCCAAACTCACCCCTCTTGCCGAGGCAAAAGGGGCCATTGAAAACAAATTAAAAAAACAGCAGGCGGAAAACAGCCTCTTTGAAAAGGCCAACGAGGCCTATGAAAAAATTATTTTTGCCGGCAGCCTGGCAAAATATGCTGAAAATTTCACTATAACCCTGAGCGGGACTGATTTTTTCATCCAGTCATCTCCGCCGCCAGCCTTTGACGGTCATCCGGAAGTGATCAGCACCGCGTTCTCCCTTAAAAAAGGTGAGCTCAGCTCCCTTATCAACAGTTCCGCGGGGTATACGGTTTTAATGGTTGAAGACAGAAAAGAGCCGGAGATCCCGGCCTTCGAGGAAGTGAAGGAGAAGGTAAAAAAGGATTTCATTGGCGCCGAAGCAAAAGTTTTGTGTCAAAAGGCCGCGGAAGACACTCTTGCTGCTCTGAGGCTGCAGGCGGATGTGGATTTTGCAAAAAAAATGAAGGAAAACGGCTTGTCCGTGCAGGAGTCGGGCTACTTTTCGCGGATAAAGAGAACAAGCAAGGAGCTGCCCAAGCAGGTCATTGAAACAGGGTTGACGCTGACCGCCGAATCGCCGTATCCGGAAAAAGTTGTCACCGCTGACAATGGTATTTATGTTTTCCGCCTCAAGGACGTAAAAGATGCCCCGGCGGAAAATGATAAGGAAAGGCAAGCCTTTGAAGCCAGGCTGGCCATGGAAAAGCAAAAACAGGTCATGGATGCCTGGCTTGCCTATCTCATGAAGATGGGCAAAGTGACGATTAACGAAAAATATCTGAACTAGCCCGGATGGGGCCGTAAAAAGGACTCTGCATGGCTTCATCGACTAGGTGACTCGGCGGATTGCCCGAGTCGCCTAGCTTTCATCCCGCCGTTTCCCCCACAGAGGGTCCTGGCCGAAACGATCGAACCACCAGTCCTCCGCGTCCAGCGCCTCTTCCTGCATCACCAGAGGGAAGCGATACTTCCGGCAGTAGTCCAGCAGCGTCTGATACGCATCGTTTATTTCCTGCATGGCGCGCCGGCCTTCTTCTCCGCCCTGGCGGGCAGCCACGTCGGGGTGATGTTTTTTAGACATGCTTCGGTAGGCTTTCTTTATTTCGGCAAGGTTTGCTTTTTCCCCGAGCCCAAGCAGGTCCTTGGCCGCCATTATATTTTGCCACTCCTTTCGTGTCATATTTCGGACCTTTTTTTCTTCCAGCTTTTTTCCTCATGGTGCAGGAGACGGACAATATTTCTTGTGTGTTTCAGCCAAATGAGAACGCTGATAAATATGGTTAGATAGAAAAAGCTGCCGCTTCCTTCAAGAAAAAAAATAACGGCCGGCATCAGGCCGGCGGCCAGCAGCGATCCCACTGATACATAGCCGGACAGGGCTACGGTGAAAACAAAACAAATAATGCAGAGCAGCAGGGCCAGGGGAGAAAGATAGAGGAAAACACCCAGGGCGGTGGCCACGCCTTTGCCGCCTTGAAACCGCAGATAAAGCGGGAAAAGATGTCCTATAAAGGTGGCCGCACCGCAGAAAATAACGGTTTGTTGGTCAAAACCGAGGAAATTGGCCGCAACCATCGGTAGAAATCCTTTCCCTGCGTCAAAAAGCAGGGTGGCGGCTCCCATTTTTTTACCGGCCAGACGGCTGACATTGGTGGCGCCGATATTGCCGCTGCCGCCGGTGCGCACATCTATGCCGGCAAGCCTGCCCAGCAGAAGACCAAAGGGAATGGAGCCGACAAGATAAGAAACAATGATGATAAGCAGATTCAATGTGATACCCGAATGTTCCAGGGGGAAAGTTCAAGAACGGATAACCGGTTTTCCTGTTCTTTTGCGCCCGGAAATATGTCATTAATCTAAAAATCAGGTATCAGGCTGCTGGCTGACGTGTGCTGGCGACACGCAAGTAAATGCTATCAGTCTTCAAGTCTTTCCACCTGAACAGTGTAGCAAGGGCTGGCGCCGGTGAGCGCGCCCTGTGCTCATTAATGAGCCGATTCTAATTGATTCAACTCTTTTTATCAATCCTTCCAGTTGGTGGAGAAAACATGAACCAGGATTTTATGCAAGCGGCAATCAAGCTCTCTAGAGAAAAATCTTGGCAGGGCGACGGCGGGCCTTTCGGAGCGGTTATTGTCAAAGATGGGAAAATCATAGCCAGGGGCTGGAATCAGGTTCTCAGAAAAAATGACCCCACCTGCCATGCGGAGATGGTGGCCATCCGCGCGGCAAGCCGGAAACTCAAGGATTACCGCCTCACGGGCTGTGCAATTTATGCCAGCTGTGAGCCCTGTCCGATGTGTCTTTCCGCCTTGTATTGGGCAGGGGTGGAGCATATCTATTTCGCCGCCACCCGAAAGGATGCGGCAAAACTTGGCTTTGCCGATGACTTCCTTTACCAGGAATTGCAGTGCGAACCGGAAAAAAGAACGCTGCCGATTGAACAGATGATGCGGCCCGAGGCTGTTGAGGTTTTCAATCAATGGGAAAAATTGGAAAATAAAGTCATCTACTAGGGGTAACCGGTTTGATGGGCTTGACCGGAGGAGACATGCGGGTCACTGGTCGTGTATTCCGGAAAATAATGATTCGCATGGGCAAAGGTCGTTTGACATCAGCTCGCATATTTGTATATTAATCAAGTAAATGAGCGTTGCCGAACGAGCAGCTCATCACATAATCACATAACCCGAGATCTGCCGCGCCGGGTTTTGCCGCGGAAGCAGCGGAGCAAACAGGGCAGCGGTAAATAATAGACGACCGGTTTCAGGTTTATCGCACGGCAAACCGGAAAACGCCAGGCAACGCGAAGTACACACTATCAGGGCACGGCCATTAATGCGAATACTACAAATAAATCCTATTAATCCACAACAACGGCTTATTGATCAGGTCGTTGAAGCGTTGAGGCAGGGGGCCGTAATCGCCTATCCGACCGATACAATGTATGGCATCGGCTGTGATATCTTTAACCAAAGGGCTGTGAAAAGAATTTATCAGATTAAAAAAAGAGACAAAAGCAAACCGTTTAGTTTTATCTGCGCAAGTTTGAAAGACGTCAGCCAGTATTGTTTTCTGTCAAATTCAGCTTACCGGCTGATGAAAAAATGTCTGCCAGGGCCCTATACCTTCGTTTTACCGGCCATGAAAATTGTCCCTAAAATTATGATGACCAAACAGAAAACCGTTGGTATCAGGGTCCCGGCAAATAACATTTGCCAGCAGCTTGTCAATGCCCTTGGCAACCCCATATTAACCACAAGCGCCACTCTTGAAGAAGAGAGCTATCTTTCAGAGGCTTTTGAAGTCGAAGAAAAAATAGGAAATCAGATTGACATGATAATTGATGGCGAACCGATTACACCCTCGCCTTCGAGTGTTATTTCTTTGATAGGTGATGAGGTGAGGGTGCTCAGAGTCGGAAAAGGGGATGTCTCGGACCTCGTTATTTAAGGGGGTCGCTCTTCACCAGTGGATCCTTTATTAATTTGCTCATGGTGAAATGGACTGTTTTCCGGGAGGGAATATGCATCATTTTCGAGGTGCGAGGATTTTTGGTGGAACGTGATTTCCGCTGTCGAACGCACAGGCTGCCGAATCCTCTTATCTCAACGCGACGCCCGTCAGTCAAGGCGTCAGTGATTGAGTCAAGGATTATATCTATCGCCTGACTGACATCCTTTTTTAAATGTCCATCCATCTTATCTGAAACAGAATTAACCAGATCCCGCTTGAGCATTTTGTTGTTCCTGTATGAAGCTAAACTAAAGTATATAAATTCAAGAAAAAGAGACTTACCCGGCCAAAATAAAACAGAAGGAGCGGAAGTTACTCGAAATAAAGTGCAGGGCTGTGTGATGTAACCTTTCTCAGCAATGAGCCGACATTCTGCTCCGCCAGCATCTTGAGCAAGGAGAGCTGGTCCTCTTCAGGGTATACGAGCAACGGGGTCTCGGTTTGCAAACCGGCGAGTTTTGCCGCTAACGAAACGGCATCGTTGAAATTCCCAAGCTCGTCGACCAGACCCAGGTTTTTAGCCGTCTCTCCTGAGAAAATTCGCCCGTCCGCTACTTTTCTCACATCGTCAGAGGGCAGCTTGCGGCTTTGCGCGATATCAGCGATAAACTGCTCATGCACCTCGTCGAGAAGAGATTGCAACAGCTCACGCTCTTCAGTGGTCAAAGGGCGGCTGGGGGAACCGATATCCTTGAGCTTACCGCTCTTGATAACCTCGTCTCTGTAACCGATTTTCTGGAAAATCTCCTCCAGATTCGGGAATTTAAAAATTACCCCCATGCTGCCGGTAAGGGTGCCCGGGCTGGCGACAATTTTCCCGGCGCCGATAGCTGCATAGTAGCCACCCGAGGCGGCAACGGATCCCATGGAGGCTACAACCGGCTTAACCTCGTTGGCCCGGGCAATTTCCCGGAAAATTTCCTGTGAGGCGCCAACCGCGCCTCCAGGGCAGTCAATGCGGACAACAATAGCCTTGATTGATTTGGAAAGCCTGAATTGGAGAATATGGTCTAATGTCTCTTCGGCATCGGTAATAATGCCTTTTAACTCAATAACCCCTACACTCTCCTTGTCACCGCCCAGAAAAGGCGTTTTCCCGGCCTGTCGATTCAGGGAAAAAACAAAAAAGGTTATTCCGAACCAAAAGAACATCAACATAACCCCCAGAATAAAAAAACCTGTCAGGAGCGGATGCTTTTGGCGAAATAACCTTTCTTGCGGCATAACAGCGGATTAATTAAAGAAGATGCGTATCAAGCTTCTTCATTCCTTTCCTGATTATCCATCTCCGATTTTAATAAATCACCCAAGGTGGAAGGGCCTGCCGCAGCCTGCTGCTTTTTATAGTCTTCAAGCTTCATCGTGCTGCTATCGTCACTCATGGCCTTAACGGACAAGCCAATTTTTCTGTCCTTGGCGGAAACACTGATTACCTTTGTTTCAATCGTGTCACCGACATTATACATGCCGACAGGGGTATTGACTTTTTCCTTGCTGATCTCGGAGACATGGACAAGACCCTCAATGCCTTCCTCAACCTCAACAAAAATGCCGAAATCCGTCACATTGGTAATTTTCCCTTGCACCAGCGTGCCGACAGGATATTTTTCAATGGTCTGCTGCCATGGATCGGGGGTTAATTGTTTAATCCCCAAGGAAAAACGCTCATTCTCACGGTCAATTTTTAAAACAACCGCTTGAATAGTCTGACCTTTGGCATATTTTTCGGACGGATGCTTGATACGTTCCGTCCAAGACAGATCGGAAACATGAATAAGGCCGTCAATGCCTTCCTCAATGCCGATAAAAATACCGAAATCAGTGATATTTTTAATTTTCCCTTCAATGATGGAGCCAACCGGATAATTTTCGGTAACCAGATCCCAGGGATTCGGTTGCAGTTGCTTCATGCCAAGGGAAATCCGTTTTGCATCCACATCGATGTTGAGGATGGACACCTCAATTGCATCGCCCACGGAAACAATCTTTGAAGGATGTCTTGTTTTTTTGGACCAGGACATCTCCGAAACATGAACCAAGCCTTCCACACCCTCTTCAAGTTCGGCAAACACACCATAATCGGTAATGCTCACCACCTTACCCTGAGCGCGGGAACCGATGGGATATTTCTGCTCAACGGTTGACCATGGGTCTGATTTCAGTTGTTTAACGCCAAGGGATACCTTGTCGGTATCCTTATCATATTTGAGGACTTTGACCTCAATCTCCTGTCCAACCTTGAAAAGCTTGGAAGGGTGGGAAACACGTCCCCAGGACAAATCAGTTATATGACAAAGGCCGTCAAGACCGCCAAGGTCAATGAACACACCATAATCCGTAATATTTGTAATGGAACCGGTCACCACGGAACCTTCTTCCAGGGATGAACGCATCTCCTGGCGAAGTTTCTGCCGTTCGGACTCCAGTATAGCCCGGCGTGAAATAACAACATTGTTCCGTTTGCGGTTAAATTTGAGAATCTTGAAATCGTATGTTTGACCGATCATGTTATCAAGATCTTTAACCGGACGAAGATCAATCTGTGAATAAGGCAGAAAAGCAGGAACGCCGATATCTACCGAGAGGCCACCCTTAACGCGGCTTTCAATACGCCCCTGAATGGTGCCGTCAGCCTCCTGAATACTGGCAATATCTTCCCAGACCTTGATGCCGATAGCTTTCTCACGGGACAGGCGCAAACCGCCCTCAGCTTCGCGTTTTTCAACATAGACATCGAAGACATCCCCGATTTTTACTTCTACATCCTCACCCTCGTTTTTAAACTCGCTTAAGGGTATCTCGCTTTCGGACTTGTCGCCGATATCGATCACGGCGAAATTGTCGCTCAGGTCGATAATTGTTCCCTGGACGACATCGCCTACATTGGCGACATTTAACTGCTCGTCATTAAAGAGCTCCGCAAAGCTCATTCCTTCTTCGATGGACATATAGTCATCTTGCTGTTTGGTTTCTGTTACATTGTTTCCCATTAAACTTAATCCTCCTTAGCCAATTTAGAAAAAAAATATATACCAGAGGCGAGGAGTAAAAACAACTTGAAATGATGGTATTTGCGAAAAAATTGCTTGAGAAAAGAACGGGAGCACCCGGGGAAAAAAATAAAACACCAGAATGCTAAAAACAAAAGGGAGGAAGGCCGGGCAGTTGCCGGCGCGTAAAATAATCGCCAAGAATTTTTTCGTGATCAAAAACCAGGGGCGGCAGATTGTTTTGGCTAAATATCACGGCATCAAGGGCGTCGTCCGCGGCGTGGGGAGTTCCGGAAGCCCGGGCGATAAATACGGTTGATATGGTGTGCAGGCGGGCGTCACGCCGCGGATCGGAATAGCTGTGCAGCTGGCAGATCAGGGTAACGTCAAGCCCGGTCTCCTCTTTTGCCTCACGCACAGCAGCGGATTCAAGGCTTTCACCATAATCGACAAATCCTCCGGGGAGAGCCCAGCCCAATGGCGGATTCCTGCGTTTCACCAGGACAATTCCCGCCCCGATGGCAATAATGATATCAACGGTGGGAACCGGATTCCGGTATATTAAATGATGCCCGGTCTTCTCAGGAGACATGCTCAGCCACACGGATGCTTTTCAGGATGCCGGGCCAGCTGTCGATTGAGGCAAAGCAGTGGCGTCCTCTATTCCAAGGCTGCTCGAAGACGATGGGAAAATAACCTGCGCAGGCCAGCTCGGTGCAGGTTGTCACCCTGTCATCGACGAAATATTGCAAGCCGAGTTTTTTGACATAGCGCGCCTTGCCGTCATGATTTCCCATGGCCACAAGCCGTGAATTTCTGTAAACAGAGTCCGGGAGAACATGTTGGAGCCATCTGTTGATGGGTTCTTGCATGGGCCTGGCTGTTATGAATGTTAAAGGGGCATGCCATGATAACTCGGTCAAAACGGATACGGCATGGGGCATGGGCTGCAGGCCGTTTTCTATCGGGGCCGCCAGCAGCCGGGCAAAGATTGTGTTGATCACGGCGGGATCAACGGGCAGGCACTCCTCAACCTGAAACGAGGTGATATCCTCAGGGAGAATTTTGATGCCGTAATCAGCCAGGGCCAGACGGAGGAAGGCCTCCATTGTATCTGCCACGACGCAGTCAATGTCAAAGCCGATAAGGCGGGGATGAATTTCCGGATATCTTTCCATAATGTCAAGGCGCTCATGAATTTTGATGGCGTCGTAAAAAATCCGATCTACTGCGTTGTAGCGCATTTTTGTTCGTTCGGCATACCACATGTATAGCCTCACTCTCAAAAATACACTACGCCTTGTATATCGAATTTTGTTACTTAGCCATCTGGGCTTTATCGCCGATTTTTTACGAGTTCATGAATTTTTGCTGGTAAATGAATGGAAAATTAACATATTCCAGGACGTAAAAGCAACGCTTCTCTTGACAAACCGGAGCAAGAGGGGCATAGTCGCAAAAAAATATATGGTATATTTTGGATCTATTCCGGGCCATGCCCCTATTATTAAACCCCAATAAAAGCAGTTTTTAAGATGAAACTTCCCCCCCTGACCATCGGGCCGTTTACGGCCCCTATTCCCCTTGTTCAAGGAGGCATGTCCATACGTGTATCAACTTCAGCGCTGTCCGCTCCGGTGGCGGAATGCGGAGGCATTGGCACAATTGGCGGCTCCGCCCTTCCCGTCGAAGAACTCCAGGCGGATATTCGTAAAGCAAAGAGCATGACCAAAGGCGTCATTGCCGTAAACATCATGTTCGCCATGAAAAATTTCTATAACCTCGTCATGGGCTCCATAGAGGCCGGAGTTGATATGATAGTGACAGGAGCGGGATTTTCCAGGGATATTTTCAAAATCGGCAAGGATACCAATACCCCGATTGTCAGCATCGTCTCCTCGCCGGCCTTTGCCAGACTGGCGGAAAATCTTGGCGCTGCCGCGATTATTGTCGAGGCCAAGGAGGCCGGCGGCCACCTGGGAACGGATGTTTCCCTGCGGGAACTTTTCCCGGAAATACGCAAGGTTGTGAAAAAGGTGCCGCTCATTGCCGCCGGCGGCATTACCAACGGCTACGAAATGGCCGAATTGATGGACAAATACGGGGCTGACGGGGTGCAAATCGCCACCAGATTTGTCTTGACCAAGGAATGCGCGGTATCGGACGAATTTAAGCAGGTTCTCTTGAACGCCAAAAAGGAAGATGTTGTTCTCACCACATCTCCGGTCGGCTTGCCTGGAAGGGCGGTCAATACGCCCTTTGTGCGGAAACTCGCCCTCGGCGAAATTATGAAAGCCAAGGAATGCCTGCATAAATGCCTGAAAAAATGCGACCATCATTACTGCATCAGCGACCGGTTGATGAAGGCCCACCGTGGTGATTATGAGGAGGGGCTTTTTTTCACCGGGGAAAATGTGTACAAAATGCATGATATTTTGACAGTTAAAGAAGTTTTTGATCAATTTGTCAGACAGGCCGAGTCGGTTTACAAAGAGTCATGAGCCGGAGCGAAAGCGGGCGGGATTTCGGTTCATCCGGACAAAACACGGTTTTCAGCGTGACTGCTTCACCGGCGAATTCCTTTGCGGATGCAACCAGCATAACAATCCGAAGAACTCCCCCCTTGTCTGCTGCGCTATTCTACGACGAGACATGATACAGAGTACAGAGAAAATCCCTGTTCCCGAATGGGAACCCGAGGCGCTTATTGTTCCTCAGTCAGAACATCCGATTTCCAGCAAAGATATTGACAGAGACGCACTGAAGGTGCTTACCCTGCTTCATCGGGCCGGACATGCGGCCTATCTTGTCGGCGGAGGTGTCCGCGATCTCTATCTTGGTAAAATTCCCAAGGATTATGATATCAGCACGGATGCCAGGCCCGGGCAGATCCGTAAACTGTTCCGCAACAGCCGGACCATTGGCCGCCGTTTCCGGCTGGTGCAGATTTTTTTCCCTGATAACAAAATCATTGAAATTTCCACCTTTCGATGCCGCAGCGAATTTGACATTGATGGCGAGGTCAATGTCCTGCCGTCAAACAACACCTTCGGCAGCGAGGCTGATGACGCCTTCCGCCGCGATCTGACCATCAACGCCCTTTTTTATGACATAGAAAATGAAACCATCATTGACTATACCGGCGGGGTGGCGGATCTCAACAGCCGCATCATACGTATTGTCGGTGATCCTGAGCGAAGAATTATCAGGGATCCCGTGCGGATGCTGAGGGCCATCCGGCACGCCTCCCGCATTGATTTTTCCATTGAAGACCTGACATGGAATGCCATTATCCGCAATAGTGACAAGCTGCATCACTGCCCGGTTTCCCGTATTCGCGATGAACTGTTGAAGGATCTCCGTGGCGGAGCAAGCAGCCAATGGCTGCAGCTGGCCGTTGACAGCGGCCTCTTTTTCGTTTTGTTTCCTTTTTATCAAACGGTTTTTGCCGACAGGAATAAAGGGCAGCAGGGATTGCTTAAGCGGATTCTGTCCGTGATTGACCGCATTCACCAGGAAAAACAGCAGATGACGGAACCATTCATCATGGGTCTTTTTTTCATTCCCTGGGCCCAGCATAATTTTGCCGAAATGAATCTGCCGCTGAAAAATGGACAGATTCATGCCCTGTTCGGCGAGCTCAGAAATGAATTGGACCACCATCTGCAACATCTCAATATCTCCAAGGCGGCCAAGGAGCATATCGCGGCATTGTTGTCCCGTCTCGGCCTCTTTGCGGCCAAGGATAATGACGGCGTCTGGCCGGGCTGGCTGACCAAAAAAAGTTACTTCAAGGAAAACTCGCAATTCTATATGGTGTACCGGGAGGCAACAGGCGGGCAACCGGTTGCCGATCTTGAGCTGCCACGACCTGAAAAAAAATCCCGGGCCCCCAGGCAATCTCCGGGACGCAGTGGTCGAAGTCCGGCCTTCTCGCGCAAAAAGAGCAAGGGCGGCATTTTCGGCTTGAGGAAAGGCAAATGAGTCTGAACCGCGCCGAGGTCGAGTCCTGGCTTGAGCTGCCCTGCCGGGAGCTGATGGCCAGGGCGCTTGCGGTTAAACTCTCCCGGCGCGGCGAAAGTATTTCGCTCTGTAGCATTATCAACGCAAAATCCGGGCAGTGCAGCGAGGATTGCCGTTTCTGCACCCAATCCGCCCATTACAAGACCGATACCCCGGTCTATCCCCTGAAAGCAGCAGATGAGATCGTGGCGGCAGCCAGACAGGCTAAAACGGATGGCGCCTCGCATTTTTCCCTGGTCAGCAGCGGCAGGGAGATAACCCCTCGTCTCCTGGCTGAGATCACCGGCATCATCACCGCCATCAGAGAGGCGGTTGACATTCGGGTCTGCGCCTCGCTAGGCATGGCGTCGCTGCGGGATCTGCAGCTGTTGCAACGCGCGGGACTTTCCCGTTACCATCACAATCTTGAGACATCGCGGCGGTTTTTCCCCAGGGTTGTCACCACCCACGGCTTTGACGACAGAGTCCGCACCATTGAGGCGGCCCACGACGCCGGGCTGGAAGTCTGCGCAGGCGGCATTATCGGTCTGGGAGAAAGTGAGGCGGACCGCGTTTCCCTGGCCTTGACCCTGGAGGAGCTGCGCGTTGATTCCGTGCCGTTAAACATTCTTATTCCGCTGCCAGGCACGCCCATGCAGGACGTCAAACCCCTGGGCATCCATGAAATTCTGCGGGCCATTTCCCTCTTCCGTCTTATTCTGCCGGGTGTCCCTCTGCGGCTGGCAGCCGGGCGGGAATCAGCCTTGCGCGATTTTATGAGTTCCGCCTTCATGGCCGGGGCCGACGGCATGATGATCGGCGGCTACCTGACCCAGCGCGGCAGAAGCGCAACTGAAGATCAGCAGTTCGTGGCCGCCATAAAAAACCTCTGGGCATAACATGGATCGCCAGAACTGGTTGATCGGGCAAAAAAAGAAAGATCTGTTGCGGCAGCTTACCCCAATTACACGTTCAGCCAGGGGCCGGCTGCTGCTGCAAGGCCATGACCATTCCCCTCTTCATGATTTTTCCTCCAACGACTATCTCGGCCTCTCCCTGCACCCCGATTTAATTGCGCAAAGCCATGCTTTCCTCGATCTGGCCGGCTGCGGCGCTGGAGCGGCCCGCCTCATGAGCGGTGATCTGGCCATGTATCATCTGCTGGAGAAAGAAGTGGCGGAGCTGAAGGGACAGGAGGCCGCCCTGCTGTTTGGCAGCGGCTATATGGCCAATTGCGGGGTTATACCGGCCTTGACCGGTAGAAACGATGTCATTTTCTGCGATCGCTTGAATCATGCCAGTATCTATGACGGCTGCACCCTGTCGCGGGCCAAGCTCGTCCGCTTCCGCCACAATGATATGGATCATCTGGAAAAACTTCTCCGCACCCAGCGGGGAAGAGGCGAAGCCCTGATTGTGGTTGAATCCTTGTACTCCATGGATGGGGACCGTTGCCCCCTGCGTGAGGTGGTGCGGCTCAAGGAAAAATTCAATTGCCTGCTCATGGTTGATGAGGCCCATGCCACCGGGGTTTTCGGGGATAATGGCGGCGGAGTCAGCGAAGAAGACGGAGTCGCGAGCCGGATTGACATCGCCATGGGCACCTTTGGCAAGGCCTTGGGCAGCTACGGGGCCTATGTGGCCGGCTCGCAGAGTATGATGGATTATCTGGTCAACCGGGCCAGAACCTTTATCTACTCCACCGGCTTGCCCCCGGCAGTGATCGGGGCCTCTCTTGCCGCCATAAGAATCGTCCGGCGCCAGCCGGAGCTGCGGCTGGATCTTTTTGAGAAAGTAGCTGTTTTCAAATCCGCCTTGCGCGCCGGGGGGCTGACTGGTCTTGGCCCGTCCCAGATTGTGCCCGTGGTGGCGGGGGAAAGCGGCCGAGCCGTGAAGATTGCGCGGGCGCTGCGGGACCAGGGGGTTTTTGTTACTGCCGTTCGGCCGCCCACCGTGCCGCAAGGCACGGCCAGGCTGCGTTTTTCCGTCACCAGGCATCTCAGCAAGGAGACAGTTGCCCAGGCGGCCGCCCTTTTAATCTCCGCCCTCCGTCTGCATTGATGCCGAAGCCCCTTGCGCGGGCGCGGGACAAACCTTTTCCCCATGAGATTATTTTGTTTTCCGCCGAAGCCCCTTGCGCGGGCGCGGGACGGCAAAATATCCTGTTGATATTTTGAAAAGTTACCCTTATCATTAAATGGTCCTCGCGAGTGTCATGGATAGTACCCCATAGTGTTTTCCCGTTACGGGAGTCTGATTTTCCGGGAGCCGCCAGGAATTTCGGCGGAGTAATTACCCTGTCTAAACAGGCGGGATGCCAATGAGTATAACTTCAAAACCTTCCTCTTCCGGGCAGCCGGGGGGGCGATGGTCCTGCGGGAAAGTGCTGGGCAAAAGGTGCTGCCAGTACCTCTTTGCCGTCGCGGTTGTCATCGCTGCCGTTGCCGGGCGTTTGTTTTTTCTCCAGGCCATGGGGACGCGTTTTGCCTTTGTCGCCCTGTTTCCCGCCGTGATGCTCGCCGCCCTCTACGGGGGGCTGGGACCCGGCCTGTTGGCCAGCGTTCTCGCCGCGTTTGCCGTGGATTATTTCTGGATCGAACCTGTCGGACGGTTCGCCATCCTTGATCCGCTCAGCTGGCTCGGCATGGCGATTTTTGTCGTCAGTTGCCTGATGATCTCTTTTCTTGCGGAGACGAGGCACCGCGCCCTGGCCCGGGCCGCCAGGGCCGAGGATGAAGCCGCATACGCCGCCGAGCGTGAGCGGGCCGCAGCGACGCTGCAAAGCGAGCGCGACTTGCTGCAGGCCGTGATGAACGGCGCGAAAAACTCGCACCTCGTCTATCTCGACCGGGACTTCAACTTTGTCCGTGTCAACGAAACCTACGCGGCCAGCGGCGGTTATCAGCCCGCGGAGATGGTCGGCAAGAATCATTTCGCTCTTTACCCCCACCCCGAAAACGAGGCGATCTTCACCCGCGTCCGCGATAGCGGCGAACCCTTCGAGGTGCGCGATAAACCCTTTGAATTTCCTGACCAGCCCGAACGGGGGGTGACCTACTGGGATTGGGTGCTCACCCCGGTCAAGGAATCTGACGGATACATCAAAGGGTTGGTCTTTTCCCTCCATGAAACCACCGAGCTCAAGCGGGCCGAGCTTGAGCTGGAGACCTCCGTCGAGTTTCTTGACCTTGTGAACAGGAGCAAGGGTACCGATGACCTGATCCGGCTGGCCACTGATTACTTTCACCGCAAATCAGGCTGCGAGGCGGTGGGCATCAGGCTCAAACGGGAATATGACTACCCCTACCATGAAACGCGAGGTTTCCCGAAGGAGTTCGTTTTGCTGGAAAGCAAACTGTGCGCTCGCGACCGGGGCGGGCGGCCCATTTTCGACAGCCTCGGCAAACCGGTGCTTGAATGTATGTGCGGCAACGTGATCTGCGGGCGGTTTGATCCGCTCAAGCCCTTCTTTACGGGCAAAGGCAGCTTCTGGACCAACAGCACCACGGAGCTGTTGGCGACCTCCTCCATGACCGACCTTCTGGTCCGCACCCGGAACCGCTGTAACGGCGAAGGCTACGAATCGGTGGCCCTCTTCCCCCTGGGCGCGGGTGAGGAACGGTTGGGCTTGTTGCAGTTGAACGATAAGCGCAAGGACCGTTTCACTCCTGCAATCATAGCCCGCTATGAGAGACTGGCGGAATATCTGGCCGTGGCCTTGGCCAAGCTCGCGGTCGAGGAGGCGATGCGGGTCGTGACCGCGCGCGAGCGTTTTCTGGCCGAAGTGGTTGAGAATGCGACCACGCCTTTCAGGGTGGGGGCTGCCGACGGGCGGCTGTTGCTGTTTAACCAGGCCTTTGCCGAACTGACCGGCTACAGCCGCCAGGAGATCGAGGAGCGGTCGTTGAACTGGGCTCATGATCTAACCCCGCCCGAGTGGCGCGCGGAGGAAGCCTTGATCCTCGCCCGGGCGGTACAAAACCGCGAGCCGGTGCGCTATGAGAAGGAGTTATGGTGCAAGGACGGCTCGCGCGTGCCGGTCGAGCTGCGTGTTCAGCCTGTTTTCGCCGGAGACGGCGTGCTGATGCACTACCGCGCCTTCCTCTCCGACCTCACCGAGCGCAAGGCGGCCGAGCAGCGACTCGCGCAGGAGAATCGCGAGATTGAGCTGATCAACCGTATCCTGCGGGTTTTTGCCGGAGAAAGCGGCAATGAGCTGTTCGACCAGGTGTTGGACATCGTGCGGGAGGGGTTGGCCAGCCGGCATGGCGTGTTCGGCTACATAGCCGAGCCGGGCCACTTGATCTGTCCGAGCCTGTCGAAGATGCTCGACGAGTGCGAGGTGGCGGGCAAGTGCATTCACTATCCGCCCGAAAAATGGAAGGGCTTATGGGCTCGGGCGCTCCGGGAGAAAAGTTCATTTCTCACCAATGAACCAAGCCCGGTGCCTGCCGGGCATCCGCCTATCCGCAACAATCTGGCCGCCCCCATCCTTTTTCAGGGCGAGGTGATCGGTTTGTTGAACCTGGCCAACAAAGATCGCGATTACACCGATGCGGACCGCGTATTGTTGGAAACCATGGCCGAGCGCATCGCCCCGCTGCTCTATGCCTGGGTGCAGAAGAAACTGCGCGGGGATGAGCGGGCCGAAGCCGAGGCGGCGCTGCGCAAAACGATCAGGGAGCTGGCGCGATCCAACAAGGAACTGGAACAGTTCGCCTATATCTCTTCCCACGACCTGCAGGAGCCGCTGCGCATGGTCAGTGTTTATACGGGGCTGCTGCGGGAGCGTTATCAAGGGAAGATCGACGACAAGGCGAATCAGTACATCGCCTTTGCCGTCGAGGGCGCTCAACGGATGCAGTTTCTGATCAACGACCTGCTGGCCTACTCCCGGCTGAGCGACGATGCCCGGGAGATGAAGCCCACTCATGTGCAGGAAGTGCTGGATACCGTGGTGGCCAATCTGCGCGTGGCCCTTGAGGAAGCGGGGGCCAAACTGACCCAGGATCCGCTGCCGGTCGTTACCGCGGATGGTCCGCAACTGGCGCAGCTGTTCCAGAACCTGATCGGCAACGCCATCAAGTTCCGGCCTTCACAGGTCAATGCTGAAATCCACGTGGGGGCCAGCCGGATCGAGCATGTCCTCGGCCCGGCCGCGGCAGCGGATGGGCGGGGCCTGGCGCCGAGCAGTGATGGCGGCTGGTTATTTTCGGTGCGCGACAACGGCATCGGCATCGACCCCTGTTTTTCCGGCAGGATCTTTAAGATATTCCAGCGCTTACACACCCGGGAACGGTATCCCGGCACAGGCATCGGCCTGGGGATCTGCAGGAAGATCGTGGAGCGCCACGGCGGCCGGATCTGGGTGGAGTCGGAGTTGGGAAAAGGTTCGAAATTCTTCTTTACAATTCCCGATACGCCCCCTGGTTCGCCCGGGTCGGCGGGCGGAGAAATAACGGCGCCCTTGGCGCCCCAAGGAGGCCATGACCTATGACCGTGGAAATTCTCCTGGTGGAAGATAATCAGGCTGACGTACTATTGTTGAGCGAGGTGCTGGAGACCGAGGAGTGGAGCCATTGCCTTCATGCGGTTGAGGACGGGGTGGAGGCGCTTGATTTTCTCTACCGCCGCCACGCCCATGCCAACGCCCCCCGGCCGGATCTAATTCTGATGGACCTCAACACCCCGCGGAAGAACGGCAGCGAGGTTCTGGCCGAGATCCGGACTGATCCCGTCCTGGCGCACATTCCGGTCATCATCCTCTCCGGCTCTCCCTGGGAACGGGACACCCTGAGTCTGCTTGGCATTCCGGAAGAACGCTATCTCATCAAGCCCATGACCTATCAAGGCTATCTCGATGTCGTGCAGCAGATTCAAGACATCTGGCGCCGGCTGGGCCGTGCAGGCAGCCGGGACTTGCGCCCTTAAGGGTGGGTGAAGAATCGCCATCAGCGCTGCCGGTAATGATTTCGGCAAGAGGAAATACTAGCGCTGGCAGACGGGGCAGAAAAATGAGCTTCTCCCGCCGATTATCCGTTTTTCAATAATGGCGGAGCAGAGCTTGCACCTCTCCCCCGTGCGCCCATAAACCATCAATTCAAGCTGAAAATATCCCTTCTGGCCCGAGCTGTTGACAAAGTCACTGATGGAGCTTCCCCCCTTGGCAATGGCCCTGGTGAGCACCTCCCTTGTCTTTTCGGCGACGGTTTCCCACTTGGGCAGGGTGAGCGAGCCGATCGGCGTTGCCGGGTGGAGGCGGGAATAAAAAAGGATCTCGTTGGCGTAAATATTGCCGATCCCCGCAACCATGCGGCTGTCGAGAAGGAAATTTTTCACCGGCTGCAGGCGTCGCCCCGCCATTTTTTTCAAATAACGGCCGGAAAAATTGTTTTCCAGCGGCTCGCGGCCAAGCTGCTGAAAGGGGTCATTCTTTTGCAGCTGATCCGGCGTCAGTACCCGGATAAAACCGAAACGGCGCACGTCGTTGTACCGCATCTGCACCCCATCCCGGAAGCTGAAAACCACATGATCGTGGAGAGTGGGCGGCGCCGTGGCGGGGAAGATGCCGAGCTTGCCGGTCATCCCCAGATGGACAACCATCAAGGCATCGTTTTCCACCGCAAAGAGAAGGTATTTCCCTCGGCGATTGATGGCGCGGATGCAGCGCCCCTTAAGGTGGTGGAGAAGATCAGCCCTGGGGATCGGCACGCGCAGCTTTTTGCTGGAAAAGGTTATGGCGTCAATTACCCGGTCAACCACGTACGGGATAAGCCCCCGGCGAATGACCTCTACTTCGGGAAGTTCGGGCATTTTTTAGATTACCAGGGCTAGCGGCTGCTGCAAAGCCATGTTCCTGTCCCGCGTTTCCCAGAGGGTACAGGCCTGGCGGATGCATTCACGGTTCCGGGTATATTGGCCGCAGGCAATGGTGTCCGCGGCAAGAAGCGGAACGGGTAAAATTTCTTCTGATAATTTTCCGGCGGCCCGCAAGGTTATGAACGTCTCGCGCTGACAGCACCGGCCTGCCTGCAGCAGCGAAAGTTGTTCAAGAATTTTTGCGGTAACCTGCTGGGCCGTCTGCCGTTTCCCGGGGGTCAGGGGGGTCGCCTCCAGGATCACGGAAAAGGCGATTCCCGCCCCGATCGCAGCCCCGCAGCTTCCCCAGAAACCGCATACCCCTCCCGGCACCTTGCTGCCCCGTTCAATGGCGGTGAGAATCTCTTTTCTGCCAACCTTTCCCCCCCGGGCCCGGTAGGTGGAAAGGATGACCCCCGGCACCAGGGCGTGATGCTCCGGGCCGTGCATGGCGATGGCGGGTTGGGCCCTGATTTTTTTCATCAGGGTCAGCAGGTCTTCGATGGCCGATTCGGTGCAGATCTTTTTGATCACCGCAACCCCTTGATCCTGATGGCAGGAATCACAGACAAAATGGCCGCTGCGGCAGGAGGCGTTGGTTGCTTTCTTTTCGCCGCAGTAATGACAGACCCGTTCCCTCGCATTGGTAAAATAACACAGTTCATCGCCGCAGACCAGGCAATCGGCATGTTGCCGGCTTTGCTCCGTTGCCGTCGGACAGCAGGATGGGCCGGGAGCGTCAGAGCTTGCCGGCGGCAACCCGCAGCACCCCCCGGTCTGTTTAATATTGGTAACCTCCCCGCTTTCATTGACCACAAAGAGTGAATCATCCAGGGCTTGGGCCGCGGCCAGGGTGATTCTCGTTTTTTTACCCTTGAGCAGCAGGGTTCCGCTTTCGGTATGCACGGCGGCAAAGGGGCCGCGGTAAATAACATCAACCTCCTGGGCTTGCGCGGGCTTGAAGGCGGCAAAGGTAAGGGAATAAAAAGAGATGACGCCGATCTGCCGGTAAGGAAAGCGTTTTATCAGTTTGATGGCGGAAAAACCAGCGGCCCGCAGCATGGCCATGAGGTCTTCCTGCCGCATGGCCCCGCCCAGGCATTCACCGCGGAATTTTTCGTTGTTCTTGATGTGCGCCGGGACCTGCACATCCGTGACAATATCGGCCACAACCAGTCTGCCGCCCGGCTTCAAGACGCGGAAGGCCTCATGCAGGGTCCTTCGCTTATCAGGGCTCAAATTGATGACGCAGTTGGAAATCACCGCATCAGCCGTGCGGTCAGCAAGAGGGATGGCTTCCAGAAAGCCTTTTTGAAATTTCACATTATCATAACCCAGCTCACGAGCCACCTGTCTTTGCGAGGCGCGGGCCAGATCAAGCATCTCGTCGGTCATGTCAATGCCGAACACCCGGCCGGCCGGGCCGACCATCTTGGCCGCCTGAAAACACTCAACCCCGCTGCCGCTGCCCAGGTCAACCAGGGTCTCTCCCGCTTTGAGTTCCGCGTCCTGCACCGGGCTGCCGCAGCCATAGGAGCGCTGTTTTGACACGGTGGGAATAAACCGGGCCTCCTGCTGCTGGAGAGCAAAGGGATTGACGATTTCTTCATTGGTCCGGATGGCGGCCCGGCCATAGAATTCCCGCACCGTGGCCTGCCCCTGGTCTCCGGACAGGGAAACAACGCAGTTGCAATGGGTAAGCATCACCTCCTGTCCGCCCTCGGGGCAATCATAACGGACATCCCCCATGCGCAGCAGAAAACCCGCCCCGTCATCCGCCAGCGGATATTGCCCGGCCTGCCGGGCAATGAGCCAGAGGGCCATCTTATTGTAGAGTTCAACGTAGGGATCATGGCCGGCAAATTTCCCGCTGGCAATGTAGCTGTGATCGATATCCCCGCCGCCGATCAGGAAATGCAAGGCATTTTCCTCATAGCTGCTGCCGGACAGGGTGGCGCCCCGCACCTCCTGCAATACCGGCCCGTGGCGCCAGGTATGTTCCAGACCATCAGCAAGCGAGCCGCACTTCAGGGCAGCAAGGCCCACCAGGGCGGGAGAGGGATAAACATGACCGTCCGGGCCGACGGCCAATGATTCCCAGCCGCTGTTGCTCAGGTCGTAACGAGTGCCGGGGGTGGAAAAAACCTGACTTTTGATGGTCTCCGCATTATCGATGACCACTCCTTTTCCCGGCGCGCTTTCCAGCACCCGCCGCAGATGGGGCCAGATTTCGGCAGGGGGTATAAACTGTTCATCGCTGCCCTTGCCCCGGACAAAATGCCAGAGCAGATGGATATTGGACAAGCCGTTATCCGCGGCAAAATCGATAATGGCCGGCAGATCCGCGATATTTTCCCGGTTAACGGCAACCGAGAGGGTGGCCTTCATGCCGATGTCGCGCAGCGCCGCGAGATTGTCCAGCAGGCGGGCAAAAGCGCCCTTGCCGCGCAATCCGTCATGGTTCTTTTCCATGCCGTCAAGACTGATCTGCAGATGAAAGCGGTCCGCTGGAAGCTGTCGCAGAAGATGACTGTTTTCCTTAAGCAGCAGCCCATTGGTCAAAACCACGGCACGCATTTGCTGATTTTGCAGCAGGCCGTGCATCATTTCCACAAAATGGGGGTAGACAAATGGCTCTCCTCCTGTAAAATAAAAAAGCGTGCAGCCGAGGGAGGCTGCTTCGGCCATGGCCTGGTCAAGCTGCTGCCTGCTTAATGACTGCGACTGGGCGGGCGAGGCGGAAAACAGACAGTGACGGCAGGAGAGATTGCATTGGTTTGTTAAGTGAAACCAGCATTCCTTCAGGGCGGCAAGCTGCAGATGGTTTCCCCGGCCGCTGTAGGGAATGGCTTCAGAGTCCTCGATCCGGGAAAAAAGAAGTTCCCGGGCAAACACGGCCGCCCCGGGATCATGCCCGAGAGGCACGGGGCCTGCCTCCGGCGAAAGAAGATGCCTGGCGTTTTGCAGGAGAATATCGGCCTTGTCCCCTGCCACAAACCAGTCCGGTTTGCGGGGGTTGATATAAATCGGCAGGCCGTTGCTATCAAAACGCTGCCAGTATTTTAATGATTGCATCGTTTTCATCTCAAAAATAGGTTACATTGAGGGACTTATCCAGCGCCGCTGGGTTTGAAAAAGATAATCCATAATCATAATTGTTTCGACAGGAAAATATACTGAAAAAAATATGCGGATAAATCAACGAGCCCCCAATGAGCTGCGGCCTTTTGCCATTGAAAGGAATTACCAGCCGCAGGCGGATGCCTCCATTCTCGTGAAAATGGGCAATACCCACGTCCTTTGCGCTGTCACGGTTGAAAATTCAGTGCCCCCGTTTTTAAAGGACAGCGGCAAGGGATGGATCACCGCGGAATACGGCATGCTGCCCTGCTCAACCAACACCAGGATGGCGCGGGAGGCGGTGAAGGGCAGGGGGGGACGGACCTATGAAATCCAGCGGCTCATCGGCCGCTCTTTACGCATGATGCTTGATCTTGATCAGCTCGGCGAAAGAACCATCCGGGTGGATTGTGATGTCATCAACGCCGACGGAGGCACCCGCACCGCCGCCATTACCGGCGCCGCTCTTGCCGTGCGTGATGCCGTGGTTAAACTGCGGGAAAGCGGACAGCTTGAGGAAATGCCGGACATGGTGCCCATGGCTGCCGTCAGCGCCGGCATGGTGGACGGTGTTGCCCTGCTCGATCTTGACTATGGGGAAGATTCCCGGGCAGGAGCGGACGGCAATTTCATCATGACAGGGGACGGCAGTTGGATTGAAGCCCAAACCACGGCGGAAGGAAAACCATTTAGCCGCGGTGATTTTAATCAACTGGCCGATCTGGCGGAAAAAGGCATTAAAGAGCTTCTCGGCTTATGGCAGGTGAAAAAATGACATCACCTTATTCCCTCCATGCCCGGTCGTCAACCTGTGCAGCCCGCTGCGGCGAGGTGCGCACCCTGCATGGCGTCATCCAAACCCCCATTTTCATGCCCGTGGGCACCCAGGCCACCGTAAAAGGCATGACCCCGGAAAATCTCCTTGATATCGGCGCCCAGATCATTCTGGCCAACACCTATCATCTTTTTCTGCGGCCGGGTCATGAGTTGATCCGCCAGTTCGGCGGATTGCACCGCTTTATGAACTGGCATAAACCGATCCTGACCGACAGCGGTGGTTTCCAGATATACAGTTTAAAAGAACTTGCCCGCATAACCGAGGAGGGCGCCACCTTCAAATCCCATCTGGACGGGTCGACGCTCTTTTTAAGCCCCGAGGATGCGGTTGGGGTGCAGGAGGCTCTCGGCTCGGATATCATGATGTGTCTTGACACCTGCATCCCCTTTCCCGCCACGAGGGTGGAGGCGGACAAGGCAACGGCGCTGACCGCCCGCTGGGCGAAACGGTGCCGGGCGGCGCGGAAGGAGACGGGACAGCTCCTGTTCGGCATCGTCCAGGGCGGCATGTACCCTGATCTGCGGGCCCGGTCGGTGGAGGACATGGTCGCCATCGGCTTTGACGGCTATGCCCTGGGGGGATTAAGTGTTGGCGAACCCACTGAAGTCATGTATGAAATGACCGGCCGGGCCGCTGCTCTTTTGCCCCATGACTTTCCCAAATATGTCATGGGGGTGGGTACGCCCGAGGATCTTGTTGAGTGCGTCAGCCGCGGCATAGATATGTTTGACTGCGTCATGCCCACCCGCAATGCCAGAAACGGAATGCTCTTTACTTCTCAGGGCAGGCTTGTTATAAAAAATGCTTGCTATTATAATGATCAGAGACCGGTGGACGAACATTGCGGCTGTTATACCTGCCGGAATTACTCCCGCGCCTATCTGCGCCACCTTTACATGGCCAGGGAGATAATGGCTTCGCAGCTCAATACCATTCACAACCTCTATTATTTTGTTCATCTCATGAACGGGATGCGGCAGGCAATTATCGAGGATCGCTTTGAAATGTTCAGAAAAGAGTTTTATGATATGCGGGAGCAAGAGGTTCCCTCCATTTAAATTGATGGCGTCGTAAAAACTTCGATCTACAGCGTTGCAGCGCATTTTTGTTCGCTCGGCATACCGCGTGTATAGCCTCACTCGCAAAAATACACTACGCCTTGTATATCGAACTTTGTTACTTAGCCATCTTGGCGTTTTCGCCTACTTTATTACGAGTTTATCAAATTAATCAAGGAGTGACATATGACATCTTTAGCTTATGCCGCCGATGCGGCAGCCCCGGCGGGCAATCCATTGACCGGCTTTCTGCCGATGATTCTCATTTTTGTGGTTTTTTATTTTCTGCTTATCAGACCGCAGCAGAAAAAAGCCAAGGCCCAGCAGGAATTTTTAAACAACCTGAAAAAAGGTGATGAAGTCGTCACGGGCGGCGGCCTGCATGGGAAAATCACCGGCATCACCGATACGGTCGTTACCCTGGAAATTGCTGACAACGTCAAGGTCAAGGTTTCCCGCCAGTATATTCTCTCTTCCGTCTCCGCCGCCACTTGTTCCAAGCAGGATCAGGCCTGCGGCACCAGTTGAGGGATTGGCCGTTAGTTCCGCCGGTGGTGTAACAACGAGATGATTATGAAACCCTGGCCTGATAACGTATTGGCAGAGGATCCGTTTTGCCAGGCGCGGGTCGGGGAGCATTTTTTGAGTCTTTTTTGCCGTGCCGGCCAAGGAGGGGCGATCCGGCTCTCACTCACTTTTTTTGCAACTGACTAGGCACTCATGACAGAAAAAACCATTGGGCACGCTTTTAACCTGGATACCCTTCCCACTCTTCCTTCGGTGGCAATGGAGGCCTTACGGCTCATGGAGGGCGAGAACTCCTCCTTCGACTCCATCGCCGAATTGTTGAAAAACGACCAGGTCCTCACCGGAAAAATTCTTCATTACGCAAACTCGGCCCATGTGGGGGCGAGAAGGGAGATCGACACGATTTCCCATGCCATATCCGCGGCCGGATTCAATGCGGTACGCAGCATTATTCTGTCAGTCTCCATCTTTGATACCTTTTCAGCAAAAATGAGCCCCGATAGGGAGAAGCTTGTCCATTTCTGGCTGCACTCCATCGGGGTTGCCGCCACCGCCGAGGCGCTGGCGCGCCATCTTGATTTTCCCTCCCCTGAAAAGGCCTATCTTGGCGGGCTGCTCCACGATCTGGGCAAACTTGTCTTCTACCAGCAGTATCCCGAGATTTTTTCCCAGGTGTGCCGCGAACTGGAGCAGTATTCCCCGCGCGGCAGAAACCAGATGCTGCCTCTTGATACCGAACAGGCCATTGCCGGATTCAATCATATCGACGCGGGGAAAATCATCGGCGAACGGTACGGCTTTCCGGAGATTCTGACCAGATCAATGTGGCTGCATCATCAACCGGTGATAGAACCGATCAGCCCGGATCTGGATCATCTGCCCCAGCTCATTCGTTTTGCCGATGTGCTCTGCGTCACCCATAATGTTGGCTCCAGTTATTTCCTCACCGAAAAACCCGTCTGTCACGACCATTTCCATTTTGCCCTGGAAAATCTCGTCAGACTGCACCATTTCACCCCGGAAGATATCAACGCCATCATGGCTGAAGTGCATAAACGGGTGGAAGAGGTCTGTAAGATTCTCGGCTTCTGGAATGAAGAGGACTATCAGAAGCTCCTGCGTTCCGCCAATGTCAGCCTCGGCAAAATGAGCATGCAGCTTGATGAGAACAACCAGATTCTCTTTGCCGCCAACCAGGTACTGACAGCCACCTGCGATATGTACCGCAAGCTTCATGCCGGGCTCTCCCTGGGGGAGGCCGCCGAGGTAGTGGCGGATTCGGTATGTCAGGCGCTCGACGTCAAGCGCTGTCTCTGTCTGATTCGCGATCCGGTGGCCCATCGTTTTGTCGGTTCCCTGGCGGATGATCATGTTTTCCATGACATCACGCTGCCCAGCCGGCTGGCGGATATGACCGGCAGAAGAAATTACGCCACCGACGACATCGAGATTGAAGCGGCAAACCGGCTTGAGCAGGTCACCCATGATCTGCTCCATGGCAGAATTGAGGAATCCCGCATGTTCAGCATGATGACCGGATCCAAATTTCTCGCCACTTTTTTCATGGCGGACAAGAAATCCCGCTGGCGCAAGGAGCAGCTTCTCGGCCAACTTGTTGTTGATTGCAGCAGCGGCCCTGATTTCATCAGAAACGGCTTTGCCGGGCTGCAAAAAAACTTCGAGGCCCTTGCCTCGTCCGCCGGTACGGCCATCGAGCGTCTGCTTCTCCAGCAGGATGTCAACCGTCAGGCCAGAAAGCTGGCGGAATCCTCCCGCAAAATGGAAGAAAACCAGCGGCAGCTTTTCTCTTCCCATCGGCTGGCCACGGTCGGCAGACTGGCGGCCGGGGCCGCCCACGAAATTAATAATCCCCTTACCATCATTTCCCTGAATATGCAGATATTAAAACGGCTGATCAAACAGGTTCCCGACAGTGAAATGCTCGCGGAAAGACTGCGGATTATCTCGGATCAGGAAACACGGATCTCCAATGTCATCCAGGATCTGATGCGTTTCGCCAAACCCACCGAACCAAAATTTTGTCCCGTCCACCTGACGGAGATCGTGGCCAATGCCTTGAATCTTGTGGAAAGCAGGGAATCGATCACCAATATCCGCATCGACAACCAGCTCGGTAAAAATCTCCCCCAGATCATGGTTGATCCGCAGCAGATCGAACAGGTTTTTTTGAATCTTTTCGTCAATGCCTGCCAGGCCATGCCGGACGGCGGGGTCTTGTCCATTAAGCCCGTCAATGTGGATGATGATTTTATTGAGATCGCGGTGTCGGATACCGGGACGGGGATCGCGAAAAAGGATCTGAACAAAATTTTTGATCCTTTTTTCACCACGAAACTTGAAGGAGAAGGGACAGGACTTGGCCTGGCTGTCTGCCATGCCATTATTGAGCACAATATGGGGGCGCTGAGGGTGGAAAGCACCGAGGGACAGGGGGCCTCATTCCTGGTTCGTCTGCCCCAGGACAAAAGCGGCCGCCTGCGCCAGATGAAAAAAATTCTGCAGACAAGGAAAAAACAGGATACGGCGGCCGCTACCCAGGAGAAAAGCAAGATATTAGTCGTTGATGACGAACGAATCCTCAATGAAATCCTGCAGGAAACCCTCAGATCGGCCGGATATGCGGTTGATGGCGCCTACGATGGCGTTGAGGGGCTGGAAAAACTCCGCCATGGCAAATATCATGTGGTGTTGCTGGATATCCGCATGCCCAGAAAGGATGGACTGGCGGTGCTGGAATTTATCAAACGGGAGTACCCCGAGGTCCAGGTCATCATCATAACCGGTCTGGCCTCCCTGGCCGAGATCAAGGAGACCGTAAAAAAAGGCGCCTTTGCCTGCCTGAAAAAGCCTTTCATGCTGGACAAGGTGCTTGAGACCATTGAGCGCGCGGTAATCGACCAAAAGTGTAAAATCTCTCCCTGATGTCCGGTCAACTCCTGAACATAGAAGACCTGGTCCGTCTCACGGGGCTTGAAGAGAGCCTGATCCGCTATTACGAGTCGGAATATCCGGCGGAGCTGCCGGCCAAAATTTTACTGGGCGGAACCCTCTTTTTTGATCCGGCCAGTGTGGCCGCGTTGGCGGCCATGCACGCGAAACAACTGAGTGGCGGGGGAGCAAAGCCGGACGGTGCCAAAGAACGATTTGCCAGGGTTATTGCCGTCACCTCGGGCAAGGGGGGGGTCGGGAAATCCAATCTCGCCTTGAACCTGGCCGTGGAGTTTCAGCGCTTGGGCAGGATGAGTGTGGTTCTGGATGCGGATATGGGTCTGGCCAATATCCATCTCCTTGCCGGTCTCTCTCCCCGTTACAGCCTGATGGATCTTGTCAGGGGCAAGGCAGACCTCGCCGAGCTGGTCGAAGCAGGGCCGGAAGGCATCGGCATCATTGCCGGCGGCAGCGGCATCCTGGCCATGGCGGACAGCGGGCAGCATGACCGCTACCTCATTCTCGACGCCCTGGCGCAGCTTGAACGGGCCGCCGAAATTATTTTGGTCGACACAGGCGCCGGAATGGGTCGCGGGGTCAGGGACTTTCTCCAGGCCGCCGACGAAATCCTCATCGTCATAACGCCCGACATCACCTCCCTGGCTGACGCCTACGGCTTACTCAAGGCCCTGCATCAGGAGAATCTGCCCCCCAGGCCGATTCATCTTGTGGTTAATATGGTGCAGACCTTGAAACAGGCGGCGGACGTGAGTCTGCGTTTTACCGGCTGCGCCCGGGAATTTCTGGGGCGGGAGGTGGCAAACGCCGGCTATGTTCTCCGGGATGTCACGGTCAGCCAGGCCACGGCCCGGCGGATACCGTACAGCCTGTACCGTCCCCAGGCCCGGGTCAGCACCAATACCCGCACCATTGCCAGGAATCTTTTGAAAAGCGAACTGAACCACTATGCCGGAAGTTCATCCTTCAGCCGGTATCTGAATTTCATTAAAGACGCACAACAGCTACAGCTCAACCGGAGAAAAACAGCATGAACCCCGCAAACTGGACAACACATTTCGGACTCAGGCAAAATCCCTTTCGAGACACCCTTGATACGGATCTTTTTTACCGGACCAGGCAGCATGAAGAGGCCCTGGTGAAAATTCGCATCGGCATTGATGACAGCCAGGCCATCATCCTGCTTGCCGGCCAATCAGGCACGGGTAAAACCCTGGTTTCCCAGCTTGTCATCCGCGGTCTTGATCTTTCCCGTTTTTTACCCGTGTTTGTCCCGGTTTATCCCGACATGGGCAAGGGCATGCTGCTGGCCCGGATTCTAAAAGAGATAGACGGGCAGAAATCAGGCCGTTACACCCACGACAGGTTGGGCCATCTGCAGGACCGGGCTATTGCCCTGCACGCCAAGGGCCAGCGGCTGCTGATCATCATTGATGAAGCACATTTTCTGAAAGCGGACGCCCTGCATATTCTGCGCACCCTGTCCAACCTGGAAACAGAACAGGAGAAACTGGTAACCGTCCTGCTCATTGCCGAAAATTCATTGACCAGGAGATTGAGTAGCCCCTCGTATGCTTCCCTGCGCGGCAGAATCACCTTTGCGGTGCATCTCGCGCCCCTGACCCGGGCTGAAACAGAGCAGTTTGTTAAATACAGATTGCTGAAATGCGGCGGGCCCCCCCAACTGTTGACCGATGACGCCTTTGATGTGGCATACCGCTTGAGCGGCGGCATCCCCCGCGAGATCAACCGCTTGCTGTATAACGGTTTTCTGGAGGCCTTGAGCTGCAACCAACAGAGGATTAACGGCAGTCTGGTGCACTCCGCCGGACTTAAACTCGGAGCAACCCATGGGAAAGATAAGCAGATTGCGGCTCCAGCAGCAGCGTGACCATAATGCGGGCGCTGCGGGGATCATGCCCGCGGAGCTTGCTGTTTTATGCGGCGCATCGCCAGTCCCCGCCCCGGCAGTGACGGCAGAGGGGGAACAGATCCTCGCCTGCCGGGCATGCTCTCCGCGCAAGCCGCTGCCCCCCGGGAAAAAGTCCGTAAAAAAATAATGCCTGGGTTGGGGGCATGGACTCCCCTTTTTCCCCACTTGCCATTCCTTCTCCCCCGGCATGGATGCCGCGGTGATGTTTGCGCTGATGAGCCAAAGGGGCTGATCGTGTCTCTTGACTGTCAGGGGGTGTTTTATTCCTTGACGGGGAAAATCCGCATGGAGTAAAGAAATCTACTCACCGAGATCGTACTATTGCGACACGCGGCAACTTGTCACCCAAGGATGATGGCGTCGTAAAAAATACCCTGAAGGGCATAAATCCGATCTACTGCGTTGTAGCGCATTTTTGTTCGTACGGCACCACCACCTGTATCGCCTCACTCTCAAAAATACACTACGCCTTGTATATCGAATTTTGTTACTTAGCCATCCGGGCTTTGTCGCCGACTTTTTACGAGTTCATCAAGGATATCCAAGCACATGCATGAGAAACTGAATTCCGATGAATCGGACTCCCCCTGGAGAATTCCGCTTATCTCCCTGATACTTGCTGTCATTTCCGTACTCGGGGTCATCTTTATTGGTTTTGCCGTTTATACCCACACCCTGGAAAGCGCCCGGCTGAGATACCAGCATTTTTACGGCAATACGGCTTCCCTGATTGTCCAGCTGGCGGAAAATCGCGCCCGAAGACTTGACACGGACCTTTTGCAGAGTATTGAGAAGGTGTGGGCCTTTTTGCCTGGAAGACTGGCCGATGAGGATCTCTGTGTCGTGGACAGCAACGGGAGTCTGATTTTCCACGCAGCACAACCCGAAACAGCGGGAAGTTACTGCGGCTCCAATGCGATTTTTCCGGAAGAGTCAGGGCAGCCGGCTACCTTGCAAGCCCTGGTGAAACAACAGAAAAATTATGCGGGGACCTATATCGCCAACGGGGGAGAAGAGCAGCTCGCCGCTTTTGTCGCCCTACCCGGGCAAAAGTGGATTCTGGGGCTGCATCGGCCGGAAAAGGCGGTTGCCGCGGAGATCCAAAAAGAGATACAACCCTTTGCCATCGGATTTATCATAGTGGGCGGGGTGTTAATGCCCGTATCCTTTGCCATGCTGTACTGGACTTTCTACAGAGCCCATCTGAAGCGAAAACGATTGGAGCAGGAAAAGGGAAGACTGATTACTGACCTGCGCAATGCCCTGGCTGAAGTCAAAACATTAAGCGGCTGCCTGCCTATCTGCGCATCCTGCAAGCAGATCAGGGATGACAAGGGATACTGGAATCAGATTGAATCCTACCTGCGGAGCCACGCAGAGGTGGAATTCAGCCATAGTATCTGTCCGGACTGTGTTAAAAAACTTTACCCCCGCGAATACCTGTCTCTTTATGGAGATAAGTCTACTGCTCCGCCCTGAATCCTCCTGATCAGGCCGTATTGCTGCCACGCGAGCCGCGGACTGGTGGTCAGCCGCACCCTGCTGCCTGAATTGGCCTGGGCCAGCGGCTTGCCTTCCGCTGTTTCGACAGCAAGGACGGCAAAGGGAATATTTGTCAGCCCCCTGGTCATGAATTCCAGGCTCTCCCCTGGCCTGATCCGGTTGCGCACCTCGACCAGCGGGCGGCTGCCCGCTTCAACCACAATGCCTGCCGGGACATAAGTCTGATCAACCACGGCGCCCGAGTAGCACATGTCTTCATCCCCCGGCGGACCGTCCAAAAAATTCTCCGTATAACCGCGGGTGCCGAGTTTGATAATCTCTTCCATGAAGACGGGCGGCATGACAACAGGCTTGCCCGGGGAATCCGCCATGGCCAGAAAGAGATAGTCAAGGGCCGCCCGGTAGATGCGGACAATCCCTCCGGCATAATAAATACCCTTCATCCGTCCTTCGATCTTGATTGAATCGACCGGTGCGTTGACAAGTTCCGGCAGACGGTTGATCAGGCACAGATCCTTGCTGTTAAAGATGTATGTCCCCCTTCCATCCTCTTCCACCGGGAAAAGTTGCTCCGGCCTTTTTTCCTCAAGCAACCGGTAGCCATAGCGGCAGGGATGGGCGCAATTTCCCTGGTTGGCGTCGCGGCCGGTGAGATAGAGACTCAGCATGCAGCGGCCCGAATAGGATATGCACAGCGCCCCATGGACAAAGACCTCAACCTTGGCCGCAAGCTTTTCCTTGATGTCCCTGATCTCGATGAGCGTCAGCTCCCGGGCCAGGTTCAGCCGGGACACGCCCTGCTCCTGCCAGAAAAGGGCGCTTTCCAGGTTCGTCACGTTGGCCTGGGTGGAAAGATGAATGGACATGGACGGCACGGTCCGCCGGGCCAGGCGCAACACCCCCGGGTCGGATATGATCAGGCCGTCCACTCCTGTTGCAGCCAGCCACTGCAGGTATGAGGCGAGACCCGGCAGGTCCCTGTTATGGGCAAAGATGTTGACAGTGACAAAAACACGGACATGCCGTTCATGGGCAAAGGTAACCGCCTGGGCCAGATCCTCCCTGGAGAAATTCGTGGCATGGGCCCGCAGGCTGAACTCCTGGCCGCCCAGGTAGACGGCATCCGCCCCGTAATGGATGACCGTGCGGAGCTTGTCAAGGCTGCCGGCGGGAGCGAGCAGTTCGCAGCGGGGCGCTGGCCTGTTATCTGATATTTTCACAAAGGACCTTCGAAAAATTGTTGACTGGTGGAACAGGTAACTGTTTGAATGCAGCTTTACTCGGCCCAGAATAACCTTTTTCTCTGTATGCTTCAATGGCGGAAAAAATAGCCGTTGCCATGAGCGGCGGCGTAGACAGCACGGTATGCGCGGCGCTCCTGCGGGAAAGCCATGAGGTTCATGGGTTTTTCATGGATCTGGGGTTGCCGGAAAGTCAAGCCCAGATTGCCGGGGTTCGCCGGATTGCGGACCAGTTGGGTATCCCTCTGGAAATTGTTGACCTGGCGGAGGTTTTCCAGCACGAGGTCATTGACTATTTCTGCCGGAGCTATGGGGCGGGTATTACCCCCAACCCCTGTGTCATCTGCAATCCCCGCATTAAGTGCGGCAAGCTTTTTGATACGGTGCGCGCGCTCGGCATCACAAAGATGGCCACCGGCCACTATGCCCGCTTGCGAAGCGGGGCAGGGGGAATGCGTCTGTTAAGAGGCGCGGACCGCGGTAAGGATCAATCCTATTTTTTGTGCGGCCTCAACCAGGAACAGCTTCGGGGGCTTGTTTTTCCCCTGGGGGAATATACCAAGGACGAGGTGTATCGTCTGGCCGGCAGCCTGGGCTTTGCCCACCGCCATGATACGGAAAGTCAGGATATCTGTTTTTTAAAAACAGGGGAAATAGGGGACTTTCTGAAAAACAGGACAGATTGCCAAAAAGGTGATATCGTCACGGTAAACGGCGAGAAAATCGGGCGCCACCAGGGGATTTTTCACTTCACCGTCGGCCAGAGAAGGGGGCTTGGCGTCTGTGACCGCACCCCTTATTATGTGACCGGCCTCTGTGCCGAAAAAAACCAGGTCATCGTGGGCAAGGAAGCTGATCTGTGGCGCCATGAGCTGCTCGTGCGCACCATAAACTGGCTCTCCGGTTCGGCTCCCCGCCTGCCGCTTTGGGTAAGAGTCAAGATGCGCTACCGGCATCGGGCCGCGGCAGCCGAGCTTTCCCGGGCCGGGGATCTCTTCCGGATTGTTTTTGCCGAGCCCCAGCGGGCCATTACCCCGGGGCAGTTTGCCGTTTTCTATGATAATGATGAAGTCGTCGGCGGTGGAGAGATTGTAAACAGGGCATGACAGCAATAAAAAAGAAGATAAAGGTGGCCCTCGCCACCCTGGGCTGCAAGGTCAACCAGTTTGAGTCGGCCTCCTTTCTCTCCGGACTGGAAGAGCGGGGGGCGGAGATCGTGCCCTTTTCCCAGCAGGCCGACGTCTATATCATCAATACCTGCGCCGTCACCGCCAAGGCGGGAGCCCAGTCGCGGCAGATGATCAGAAAGGCCTTGCAGACCAATAGCAAGGCGCGGCTGGTTGTCACCGGCTGCTATGCCCAGGTGGCCTCCCAGAAGGTTCTGGAAATAGGGGACTGGGGGCTCTGTATTGTCGGCAACGGCTTCAAGCACCGTCTGGTGGACATCGCCCTGTCGGAAAAGCAGTGTGACCTGGAAATGCACATGGGGGATATCGGCGGCAAAAAAGAGATCTGCCTTTTGCCTGTCCAGCGTTTTCCCGGCCGCACCAGGGCCTTTTTAAAGATTCAGGATGGCTGCAACAACTTCTGCTCCTACTGCATTGTTCCTTATGCCAGGGGCCGCAGCCGCAGTCTGCCGGTCGCGGCCGCGCTTGAGCAGATAGAGGTCTTTGCCGCCAACGGCTACCGGGAAATTGTCCTGACCGGTATTCATGTCGGCATGTATGGCCAGGATCTCGCTCCCCAAAATCGGCTTATCGATTTTATCGACCTGGCCACGGCGCGCTATCCCACCATCCGTTTCCGGCTGAGCTCCCTTGAGCCCGGCGAGGTGCGGGACGAGCTCCTGTCCCTCACGGCCGAGCGGGCCAACTTCATGCCCCATTTCCATATACCCCTGCAAAGCGGGGATGACAAAATATTAACAGCGATGAACCGGCGCTATCGAGCCCACGATTTTTCCCGGCTGATCACCCGGATCAGGGAAAAAATTCCCCAGGCGGCCATCGGCGTGGATGTGCTGGTCGGTTTTCCCGGCGAGAGCGCGGCGGCCTTTGCCAATACCCATGGGCTGCTTGACGCTCTGCCCGTGACCTATCTGCATGTCTTTCCCTATTCGAAAAGACCGGGAACGGTTGCCGCGGGCATGGCAAACCAGGTGGAGAAATGCCTGAAAGAGGAAAGGGTGGCGCGTCTGCACCAGCTTAGCGAGCAGAAAAAGCAGGCTTTCTACCGGCAACATCTCGGCACGGTTCACCGCGTGCTGGCGGAAAACAGAAACAACCGTTTCAAGCTCATGCGGGGCTTTACGGAAAATTATATTCCCGTTCTCTTTCCAGCCCCGGAAAATATGGGCAACACCATCGTGGATGTGCGCCTTGAGCGCCTGGAAGACTCCATTCTTTTTGGACAGACGATATGATCGGAGAAATTATCGCCATCGGGGACGAATTGACATCCGGCAGGATACTTAATTCAACAAGCTATTTTGCGGCCAGCCATCTCTATGGAGCGGGCCATGAAATAGCGGCCATGGCCACCATCGGCGACGAGCCGCGGAAGATCGGCAAGGCCCTGAAGGAAAGTATCGAGCGGGCGGATTTTGTCGTTGTCACCGGCGGGCTTGGTCCGACCAGTGATGACATGACCAATGAGGCTGTGGCGGACGCCCTGAACCGGCCAACCATCCTGTACCCGGAAATCTTTGATAAAATAAAGCAATCGCAATCCTTCAAGGAGATGCCCTCCCTGGAAAAACTGGCCTGGCTGCCGTCAGGCGCGGAAATTTTAAAACCGGGGGATAAGATCGCCGGTTATCTCCTCGTCTACCATGATAAGCCTATCTTTTTTCTGCCAGGCGTGCCCCATCAGATGCGGGAGCTGATGCTGGACCGGGTTATTCCCCGGCTGGCCAGCTGGGGCGGCAATAATATCTCCCTGGTCAGACAAAAGGTGTTCAAGGTTTTCGGTCTGCCCGAGTCAATGCTGCAGCAGATGCTGACGGAGGTCGAGAAAGGCAACCGGCAGCTGCGCATCGGCTATTATCCCAATGTGGCGGAGGTGCATCTCAGTCTGACCGTGCGCGGCAAGACCCACGAAGAAACCGAAAAACAATTTTCCGAAGGGGAACAGGCCATCCGGGCCATCCTCGGCTGCTGCATTTATGCCGATGACGGCGAAACCCTGGAAGCCATTGTCGGCGCAAGCCTCAGGGAGCGGGAGTTGACCCTGGCCCTGGCCGAATCGTGCACCGGAGGGCTGCTGGCCCATCATATCACCTCAATTGCCGGCAGTTCCGATTATTTTCTCGGCTCCATTGTTGCCTATGCCAACCGGGTAAAAGAAGAGGTGCTGCAGGTCAACAAACAGACCCTGGAAGAGTTCGGGGCAGTGAGCCAGGAGACCGCCAGGGAAATGGCCTGGGGGGCAAGAAAAATAAGCGGCGCCGCCCTTTCCCTGTCAATTACCGGGATCGCTGGCCCCGGGGGCGGGACCCGGGAAAAGCCGGTTGGCACGGTCTGCTTCGCCCTGGCCGGGCACGATAAAATTCTCTCTTTTACCTATCGCTTCTCGGGCAACAGAAACATGGTGCGGACCAAAGCCGCCATGACTGGACTTGATCTGCTGCGCCGCCATCTGCATGGTCTTGACTTTCTTGAGAGCGGCTGGTAGTTATAGCAGTTTGCGCGGGTTTTAAATAAACGTATAACGCAGAATAAAATGTCATTTTCTGTCCTTTCCATTCTTAAATTCATACCGGTGAAGCCGGTATTGCGCAGGAGTTAACCCATGGCTATCTCTGAAGGAAAAAGCAAAACTCTCGATTCAGCGATTCTGCAGATACAGAAACAATTCGGCAAAGGCTCAATCATGCGTCTCGGTTCCGCCGACACGGAGGCCATACCGGTCATTCCCACCGGCACCTTGAGCCTTGACATCGCAACAGGGGTCGGAGGTTTTCCCCGGGGCAGGATCACGGAAATATTCGGCCCTGAATCTTCGGGAAAAACCACCCTGGCCCTGCATCTTATTGCCGAGGCGCAGCGGGAGGGAGGGGCCGCGGCCTTTATTGATGCGGAACATGCCCTTGATATTCATTACGCGGCGCGTCTCGGGGTCAATACCGATGACATGCTTGTTTCCCAGCCGGATTACGGCGAGCAGGCCCTGGAGATAGCGGAAATACTTATCCGCAGCGGCTCGGTTGACGTGATTGTCATTGACTCCGTGGCTGCCCTGGTGCCAAAGGCGGAAATTGACGGCAATATCGGCGACACCCATGTGGGACTGCAGGCCCGGCTCATGTCGCAAACCATGCGGAAACTGGCGGGTGTCCTGAAGAAAAGCAACACGGCCCTGGTCTTTATCAATCAGATCCGCATGAAAATCGGGGTGATGTTCGGCAACCCGGAAACCACCACCGGCGGCACCGCCCTGAAATTTTATTCATCCATGCGTTTTGACATCCGTAAGTTGACCCCTATCAAGGATGGACAGGATATCATCGGCAATCGCACCAAGGTGAAAATCGTCAAAAACAAGGTTGCTCCCCCCTTTAAAACCGCCGAGTTTGACATTGTTTACGGAGAAGGAATTTCCAAGTCCGGCGATCTGCTTGATCTGGCCTCCGAACAGAATATTATCGAAAAGAGCGGGGCCTGGTATTCCTATGCCAACGAGCGGATTGGTCAGGGCCGGGAAAATGCCAAGGAATACCTGAAGGAACACCCGGAAATGATGGCGGAAATCGACAGAAAGGTGCGGATGGGCTTCGGTCTGCCCATTCCCGGTGAAGCGAAAGCGGAAGCACCGCCAACCGTTTAGCGCGGCAACATCCATTTCAGGTGTTCAGTGGTGGGCAGGATTTATTGCCCGCCAATCCGCGGGTGCAACGATGAAACCGTTTGACGCCCTGCGAAAAATAGGCGTTACCGTGTACTAAAGCCTTACAACCTGAGTTTGTTATTAAAAATTCTAATGAAGCACAGACAGATATGACTGGTAATGATATCCGCCGAAAATTTTTATCCTACTTTGCCGACAAGGGGCACACCCTGGTTGAAAGTTCCGCCCTTGTTCCCCATGATGATCCCACCCTGCTCTTCACCAACGCCGGCATGGTGCAGTTCAAGCGGGTGTTTACCGGCGAGGAGCAGCGCGCCTATACCCGGGCCGCAACCTGTCAGCGCTGCGTCCGGGCCGGGGGCAAGCACAACGACTTGGACAATGTCGGCTACACGGCCCGCCATCACACTTTTTTCGAGATGCTTGGCAATTTTTCCTTTGGCGATTATTTCAAGGAGGACGCCATCCGCTATGGCTGGGATTTCCTCACCAAGGTCCTTGGCCTCTCTCCTGACAAGTTGTGGGTTTCTGTTTTTGAGGATGACGATGAAGCCTACCGGTTATGGGAAAAAATCGACGATCTTCCCAAAGGCCGGATCATCCGCTTGGGCGCGAAAGACAATTTCTGGGCCATGGGCGATACCGGCCCCTGTGGCCCCTGTTCGGAAATCCATATTGACCAGGGGGTGGAAGTAGGCTGCGGCCGGCCCAACTGCGCGGTCGGCTGCGACTGCGACCGCTTCCTCGAACTGTGGAATCTTGTTTTCATGCAGTTTGAGCGCAGCGTTGACGGGACCATGACCCCGCTGCCCAAGCCCAGTATCGACACCGGCATGGGGCTTGAGCGCATTACCGCGGTCATTCAGGGGGAACACAGCAACTATGGCTCCGACCTGTTTAAAGGCATCATCGAGACCATAGCCGGGGTGGCCGGCACCAGCTACGGCAAGGACGCCAAGGGTGACACCGCCATGCGCGTCATTGCCGACCACAGCCGCACCACCGCCTTCCTGGTGGCGGACGGGGTTTTGCCAGCCAACGAGGGCAGAGGCTACGTGCTGCGGCGCATCATGCGGCGCGCCATTCGTTTCGGCCGCACCCTGGGGCTGACCCGCCCCTTTTTAACCACCATCACCAGCAAGGTTGTGGCGGAAATGGCCCACGCCTACCCCCATCTGCATGACGCGGTGGAACTCCTTGAACAGGTGGTCAGCAAGGAAGAGGAGCGCTTTCTGGAAACCCTGGGAAATGGCCTGGAGATGCTGGCCAAGGAAATTCATCGCCTGAAAAAAGCAAAAATGCATTGTATCGATGGGGATTTTATCTTCAAACTTTACGACACCTATGGCTTTCCGGTCGACATCGTCAGGGATGTTTCCATTGAGGAAGGATTCAGCATTGATGAGTCCGGATATCATAAAGCCATGGAAGGGCAGCGGGCTCAGTCGCGTAAATCGTGGAAAGGAAGCGGGCTTACGGAAATCGGCTCCGGATTGCGGGAACTCATGGCCAGAGGGATCAAAACAAAATTTGTCGGCTACACGAGCCCGCATCACCTCTCGAAACTTGTCGCCATCATCGATGACAAGGGCGAATGCGTTGAGCAAGCCGTCAAGGGCGACAATGTGCTGCTGGTATGCGCCGAGACCCCATTTTATGCGGAGTCCGGGGGCCAGACCGGTGATCATGGGGAAATCAAAAGCAATTCCGGCCGGGCGCGAATTGTTGACACGGTTTCAGCCGCTGACAACATTATCCTGCATAAGGCTGAAATCGTTGACGGGGTCTTGTCCAGCGGCAGCGAAGCGCACCTGGAGGTGAAGGATGACCGGCGGCGGGCCATTGCCAGCAACCATACGGCAACCCATCTGCTGCAGGCGGCCTTGAAACAGGTGCTGGGTGATCATGTCAAACAGTCCGGCTCGCTGGTTGAAGCCGAAAGGCTGCGTTTTGATTTCACCCACTTTTCCCCCCTTTCCGCCGAAGAAATTAAACAGGTTGAAGCAATCGTCAATGAGTCAATCCGGGCCAATATGCAACTCTGCATTGAGAACCTGACAAAGGATGAGGCCATTAAAGCCGGGGCCACGGCCCTTTTTGGCGAGAAGTACGGCGACTCGGTGCGGGTGGTATCCATTAACAGCTTCAGCAAGGAGCTTTGCGGGGGCACCCATGTGCAGGCCACAGGTGAAATCGGCCTGCTGAAAATTCTGGCCGAGTCCGGCATCGCAGCCGGGGTGCGGCGGATTGAGGCGTGCAGCGGCAAAACGGCCTTTGACAGATTTCAGCAGGAAGATGACAGCCTGCACGTACTTGCCGCCCTGTTGCGCTGCGGGCCGGAAGAGCTTGCCAACAGAGTTGACCGGCTTCTTTCCAAGGTCAGGGAGCTGGAGAAAGAGGTGGGCCACCTTAACGCCAGGCTTTCCCTGGCGAATCTTGAGACCCTTATTGACAGCGGGAAAATGGTAAAAGGCGTCAAGGTGGTGGCTGCCCAGATTCCCCTTGATTCGGCCAAAACCATGCGCGAGGTAGGAGACAGGGTGCGTGACAGACTTGGCAGCGGCGTGATCGTCCTGGGGGGTATTCTGCAGGACAAGGTGTCTCTCCTGACCATTGTCAGCAAGGACCTGACCGGCAGGATCCAGGCAGGCAATATCGTCAAGGAGGTTGCCCAGCTGGTTGGGGGCGGTGGAGGGGGGCGTCCCGATATGGCCCAGGCGGGCGGCACCATGCCCGACAAATTGCCGCAGGCTCTCGCCACCGCATACGACATCGTGGAAAAACAGTTGCACTGACAGAGGGTGAACTTTCACCCGCGGGGCAAAGATTTACATTGTGACACAAAATTCATTTTTTAGCGCTATGCCCATGTAAATTATCAGAATTCCGGATGAAATATAATCCGGAAATAATGGGTGAAAAAAGTTGACAGCCCAAAAAGAATGTAGTAGACAGTTCCATGTTTTAATGAAGCACTATTCATTTTTTACACATATTCCATCATTATCAAGTGAAAGAGAAGGGGGCGCTCAATGATTACCGTTGATATCACCATGCCGATCCACATCCTGAACATCCTGTTTCTGATTGTGGTCCTCAACGCCGTGCTGTACCGGCCTGTGAGAAGGATTCTCGCGGAGCGCAAACAGAAGATTTCCGACATGAGCAATGAGATTGAGACATTTCATAAAAATGCCAAATTGAGGTCCGAGGAATTTGACGGGAAACTCAGGGACGCCAGGCGGAAGGCAAAGCATGAATTTGATTCAGCCAGAAGCGAAGCACAGGCGTCTGGAGCGGAAACTCTGCAAAAAATCCGCGAGCAATCCGATGCGGCGAAAGCGGAACAGCTTCGTCTCGTCGCCTCGGAAGTGCAGTCCGCGGAACAGACATTAAAAGGCCAGATGGAAAGCTTTGCCACGGAAATGGCGGGAAAGGTACTCGGGAGGGCACTGTAAGATGAAAAGCGATAAAAAGTGGTCAAAGGTTGTCGTCGCGGCTTTGGCGCTTGCGGTTGTTGCCGGCACGGCAGGGATTATTTACGCCTCGAGCGGTGATCCGCATGCTGCTGCTTCAGCAGCGGGCGAAGCGCATGGCGGTGGTCCTGGGGGCAGTCTGTCACCGGCAAAACTCAAGGATTTCATGTGGCGGGTCATGAACTTTGCCGCCCTCATGGTGATTCTTATTAAATTTGTGAAAAAACCCCTGGCTGACGCCTTAAAGGGCAGGCAGAAGGGTATTGCCGCTGAGTTTGAAGACCTTGAAACCAGGCGAACCGACGCGGAAAGGCAATATAAGGAATATGAAGCAAAACTTGCCGGCATTGATGATGAGCTGAAGGGCATGGTTGAAAAGGCCATTGTCCAGGGCCAACTCGAAAAAGAGCGGATCATTGCCGAAGCGAACAGGGCGGCGGAGAGCATTAAGCGTCAGGCTGAAATGGCGGTGCTGAATGAGATTGCCGAAGCCAAGCGGCGCCTGAAATCGGAAATAACCGAGCAGGCATCTGTCATGGCGGAAGAGATCATCAAGAAAAATCTCCAGGACGCGGACCAGGACAAGCTGGTTGAAAATTACCTGAGCAAGGTGGGAGGTTTGAAATAATGAAAAACGATATTCTGGCCAAACGGTATGCCAAGGCCTTGTTTGTTGTAGGCAAAGAAGAAAATACACTCGATGATTACAGCAGGACGCTGAAGGATTTTGCGGAACTTTACACGACAATCCCCGAGATGCGGGATGGGTTGACGAACAGGATGTACCCGGTTGATGTGCGTGCCAAGGTTATGGCGGCGATTGTCACATCCGCCGCGGTCCCCAAGATAATGGGAAATTTTCTTAATTTACTGGCCCAGAAAAACAGGGCCAGCGTGCTGCCGGAGATTGCGGCCTCATTCCAGGCCATGGTGGATAGAGAGCGAGGCATCTGTCAGGGTGTGGTGATAACGGCCAAGGCATTACAGCCGGTACTACTTGATAAAACAAAGCAAACATTGGAAAAGATAACAGGCAAGCAGGTTGTTTTGAAAACCGAGATTGATCCTTCCATCATTGGCGGCATGGTTGCCAAGGTTGGGGATCTTGTTTTGGATGGCAGTATCAAAACGCAGCTTGAGGGTTTAAAAGAGTCCATTAAAGGGAGCGAATAGGCAATGCAGATTAAAGCTGAAGAAATCAGTCAGATTATCAAGGGACAGATCAAAGACTATGAAACAAAGGTTGATCTGAGTGAAACTGGAACCGTAATTTCAGTTGGTGATGGTATTGCGCGTGTCCATGGTGTTGAAAAATGCATGGCCATGGAGCTCCTGGAGTTTCCGAACGGAATTCTAGGCCTCGCCCTGAACCTGGAGCAGGATAACGTCGGTTGCGCCATATTCGGCGATGTCAAACATATCAAGGAAGGCGATATTGTTAAACGCACCGGTAAAATCGCCGAGGTTCCCGTTGGTCCTGAAGTGGAAGGCCGGGTCGTGGATGGCGTTGGCAAGCCCATTGACGGCCAGGGGCCGCTGAATGCAAAACGCACCTCGAAAATGGAGGTGCTTGCCCCTGGTGTTATCGCCAGAAAAGGTGTGCATGAACCCTGTTACACGGGCAGCAAGGCCGTTGACGCCATGACCCCGGTCGGCCGCGGCCAGCGTGAGCTGATCATCGGCGACCGCCAGATCGGCAAAACCGCGCTCTGTGTTGATGCCATCATTGCCCAGAAGGAAACGGATGTTCACTGTATCTATGTGGCCATCGGCCAGAAAAAATCAACCGTGGCCCTGGTTGTTGAGGCCTTAAGAAAACATGGGGCCATGGAATATACCACCGTTGTCGCCGCCTGTGCCTCCGACCCGGCGCCGATGCAGTATGTTGCCGCATTTACCGGTTGCGCCATGGGCGAATACTACAGGGACAACGGCATGCACGCCCTGATCATTTACGATGATCTCTCCAAGCAGGCTGTTTCCTATCGTGAGTTGTCCCTGCTGCTTCGCCGTCCGCCGGGACGCGAGGCCTATCCCGGTGACATTTTCTTTAACCATTCACGTCTGCTTGAGCGGGCCTCGAAAGTAAACGATGCCCTTGGCGCGGGCTCATTGACTGCTCTGCCTATCATTGAAACCCAGGCCGGTGACGTTTCGGCCTTTATTCCGACCAACGTAATTTCCATCACCGACGGCCAGGTTTATCTGGAGCCGAACCTTTTCTTCTCTGGTGTGCGCCCGGCCATCAATGTCGGTCTTTCCGTATCCAGGGTAGGTGGCGCGGCCCAGGTGAAGGCTATGAAACAGGTGGCCGGCACCCTGCGTCTCGATCTTGCCCAGTACCGTGAGCTGGCGGCCTTTGCCGGTTTCGGCTCGGATCTTGATGCCGCAACCCAGGCCCAGTTGACACGCGGCGCGCGTCTGGTTGAAATCCTGAAACAGCCCCAGTATCAGCCGTTGCCCATGGAAAAACAGGTATCCATCATTTTTGCCGGCACCAAGGGGTATCTTGATAAACTGCCTCTCAACACCCTGGCGGATTATGAACAAGATTTATACGCCTACATTGCCAGCAACGATCCTGCCATATTTGACACCTTGAAGGAAAAGAAAATCATAGACAAGGCCCTTGAAGAAAAAATGCACGGCACCATCAAGGCATTCACCGAGACGTTCAAGGCAGCTAAAGGAATTCAATAAAGCAGGAGTAACGAGTCATGCCGAGTCTAAAAGATGTCAAAATGCAGATAACTGGTGTGAAGAAGACATCACAGATCACCAAGGCCATGAACATGGTTTCAGCGGCCAAACTGCGTGGAGCCCAGACCAAGATGGAGGCTTTCCGGCCCTATGCCGGGAAATTCAATGAAGCTCTGCGCAATATCAGCGCCAATATGAAGTCCAGTCAGTTTGCCTTAATGCAGGCCCGCGAGGTCAAAACCGTGGAGATACTGGTCGTCACATCCGACCGCGGTCTTTGCGGCAGCTTCAACACCAATATCATCAGAATGTCTGAAAGGCTGATGAAAAAGTATGAAGCCGAGGGAAAAAAGGTTTCCCTGGTCTGTGTCGGCAAGAAGGCGAATCGCTACTTCAGGAAAACCGGAAAGATACGCGCCCACTATATCGATATCATGGGCAACTTCCAGATGTTTAATGCCCGGGCCATTGCCCAGGACGTGGCGGCAAACTTTATAGCCGGCGGGGCTGATGAAGTACAGCTTGTTTATGGCAGCTTTATCAGTGTGGCTCGACAGACCCCAACCACATTGCATTTCCTGCCGGTTAAGTCGGTTGATACAGGGGAAGAGGCGAATACCGCCAAATCCGGGCAAACAGGTGCTTATATTTATGAGCCGAGCCCGGAGGAGATTATGGATGTGCTTCTCCCACTGTACACAAATGTTATGGTTTACAACGCAATGCTTGAGGTTGGCGCCAGCGAACATGCCGCGCGCATGACGGCAATGGATAACGCGACCAAGGCGTGCAAGGATATAATCCATAACCTGACCATGGTTTACAACAAGGCGCGCCAGGCGGCAATTACCGGCGAGCTCATGGATATTGTTGGTGGTGCAGAAGCACTGAAAGGATAAGAAGAAAGGTTCTGAGTTTGAGGGCTTTCACCACTTAAACGGAGAATTTTCAAGCTGCTGAGGAGGCAATTAGCCATATGAGTAATCAAAATGTAGGAAAAATTGTCCAGGTCATCGGACCCTGTGTTGACGTAGAATTTGAGCAGGGACAGCTCCCTGCCATCATGAATGCCCTTTTCGTAACCAACCCCGGCATCAGCAATGAGCCGGACAACCTGGTAATCGAAGTAGCTCAGCATCTCGGCGATAATGTCTGCCGTTGTATCGCCATGGATCAGACTGACGGTCTGCAGAGGGGCATGGATGTCAGGGATACGGGCGAGCCGATTCTGATCCCGGTTGGTACCCCCTCACTTGGGCGTATCATGAACGTTGTCGGTCGCCCGGTTGACGGACTCGGCCCGATTTCCTCCGATAAGAGAGCTCCTATCCATAAACCGGCCCCCGCCTTTACCGATCAGGACACCGAGGTGCATGTTCTCGAGACCGGCATCAAGGTAATCGATCTGCTCGTTCCGTTCCCTCGCGGCGGTAAAATGGGACTGTTCGGCGGCGCGGGCTGTGGTAAAACCGTTATCATGATGGAGATGGTAAATAATATTGCCATGCACCACGGCGGTATTTCAGTATTCTGCGGTGTTGGCGAGCGCACCCGTGAAGGAAACGATCTGTACCATGAGATGAAGGAATCAGGCGTTCTCCCGAAAGCGGCCCTTGTTTACGGGCAGATGACCGAACCTCCGGGAGCCCGTTCACGTGTTGCCTTGACAGGACTGAGCGCCGCGGAGTATTTCCGCGATGAAGAAGGACAGGACGTTTTGTTCTTTGTTGACAATATCTTCCGTTTCACCCAGGCCGGCGCCGAGGTATCCGCCCTGCTGGGACGTATTCCTTCCGCGGTTGGTTATCAGCCGACCCTGGCTACCGACCTTGGCGCCCTGCAGGAACGTATTACCTCCACCACAAAAGGCTCGATCACCGCTGTTCAGTGCGTATACGTACCTGCTGATGACCTGACCGACCCTGCGCCGGCCACAACATTTGCCCATCTTGACGGCACCGTTGTTCTTTCCCGGCAGATTGCCGAGCTTGGTATCTATCCCGCGGTTGACCCCCTGGATTCCACCTCACGTATTCTTGATCCCCACGTTTTGGGCGAAGAGCACTATCAGGTTTCCCGGCAGGTCCAGGTTTCGCTGCAGAAATATAAAGATCTGCAGGATATTATCGCCATCCTCGGCATGGATGAGCTTTCCGAGGAAGATCAGCTGCTTGTCGGCCGGGCCCGGAAAATTCAGCGTTTCCTCTCCCAGCCCTTTACCGTTGCCGAGGTATTTACCGGTATGAAGGGCGCTTACGTGAAGGTGGCGGATACGGTGCGCGGCTTCAAGGAAATTCTTGAGGGCAAACATGACGATCTGCCTGAAACAGCTTTCTACATGGTAGGCACCATCGATGAGGCTGTTGAAAAGGCGGCCAAGGAAAAAGCCGCTTAAGTGATGCTGTAAATTTAGTTTTATTTTATTGAATGTGCTCCGCCCCGGCGGAGCTACAACAAGTCAAGGTAATGACCAATGGCTGAATTAATACATTTGGAAGTTGTCACCCCATCAGGTCCGGTAGTCAGCGAGGATGTAGATATTGTCAGCGCCCCGGGCTATGGTGGTGATTTTGGTGTGCTGGCAAATCATGCCCCCTTTCTGAGTACCATTAAGATCGGCGGCTTGGTCTATAAGAAGGACGGCAAGGAAAACTACCTGATGGTAAGCGGTGGTTTCTGTGAAGTTTCAAACAACAAAATAACTTTTCTCGTCGAATCAGCTGAGTCCGGCCATCAGATTGATGTGGACAGGGCCTTGCGCGCTAAGGAAAGAGCGGAAAAACGCCTGGCAGAGGCGAAATCGCAGGCTGAGAAAATTAATATGGCCCGCGCCCAGGCCGCATTGCAGCGCGCCCTGGCCCGGCTGAAGGTCGCTGAAAAATCACCCAAATAATCCCTCCTGCCAGGGGATGAACGCAAAAAAGGCCGCAGTCATGCGGCCTTTTTTCGTTTGCCTGGACAACGATGGCGGATCCTTATTTCTTCCCTCCGAGATTCGCTTCAATAACAAATTCCCCATGCTCCGTGGTAAACGGAATGACGATAGTCGGGGCGTCCGAATAGTAGGAAATCTCGACGTTTTTACCAACCACCATGGTCGGGGTGGCAAGGTCGAATTTATAATCAAGCTTTGCCAGCTGGGCCTTGGCGCCGCCGCAGATCATATTGGTCAGCTCGCCAACCGCGTCCACAATCTCATCGTCGACTTTTGTTTTCGGCGGTTCCATGAGCATATTGGCCACGACGTGCAGAATACAGTCAGCGGAAAAACTGAGAATCATGCACCCTGTTATTTCGGCGGAAACCATGCCGATGATGCCGGTTACCTCGCCATAGGTAAGCGAATTGTCCTTAAGGGCCGGTTTTTTTGGTTTAACCTGGGTCTGGCACATGGTTTCCAGCACGTTTTTCGTCGCATTTAAAAAAGGGTTAATGAATTCAGCTTTCATCGTTATTCCTGTACGTAATATATGGTTTCATCCTAGAAACCGCCGACATCATCCCCGGACCGGGGAATAGAATCGATTCGGGGTCATAACGCGGAGCCCTTGCTGTCATAGCCGTTCTGACGCGCCTCTTGCCCGCTTTTATCTTTCCTACTTGATTTAATCAAATTATAACTTAAAGTAATTACAGAAAAATTACTCATCTAACTCTAATTGTGTAGATTATAGCACATCATATTTCAGATTCAACGCACTAAATATATATTTGCAATTTTAATAACCATTGATGAGATAGATGATTTTTTGGGGTGAAATCATTGGGCAAACATATTAAATAGGATCACTTTAAAATGTAGGTCTGAATCAGTATAACTACCTAGAAAAACTGTAATAATATGAGGAGGATGTTTGCGTGAAACCCAATGAGCGACTTGCCATCCCAAGGCAAAAGGCCCCTGAGCTTGATGTTTTATCCCGGATAAATAACTTTTCCGAGGTTACCGGCGGATTTGATGAGGAAACAGCGATCAGAGAGGCTAACCGCTGTCTGCAGTGCAAAAAGCCAACCTGCCGGCAGGGTTGCCCGATTGGCAACAATATTCCTGGGTTCATAGAAAATTTGCGGAACGGAAAATTTGAAGAGGGATATTGGGTAATCAGGGAAACAAGCTCTCTTCCGGCTGTTTGTTCCCGGGTCTGCCCCCATGAATTTCAGTGCGAAGGCGCCTGCATCCGGGCCAAAAAGGGGGAGGCCGTTGCTATTGGCTTATTGGAGCGTTTTCTGGTAGACTGGATGGTGAAAAATAACAGGAACATGGCCCGCGCCTGCGCGCTGCCCAAGGATAAAAAGGTGGCCATAGTCGGCTCCGGACCTGCCGGTATGACGGCCGCCTACCATCTGGCTCATGAGGGCTATCCGTGCACCATTTTCGAAAGCCTGCCCGCCTTTGGCGGCATGCTGGCCGTCGGCATCCCTGCTTACCGGCTGCCCCGCGATATTATCAATGCGGAATTCGCTGCCCTAAAAAATTGCGGGGTAACCGTTAGCAATAATATCACCATCGGCAAGGATATCACCCTGCGGCAGCTCAAGGATGAGCAAGGCTTTGCCGCGGTTTTCGTTGGGGTGGGAGCCCACAGCAGCCGTAAGCTGGGGATAGAAGGTGAGGAGCTGCGGGGTGTTATGCATGGGGTCGATTACCTGCGCCGGGTTTGTCTGGGGGAGGAAATTAATCTGGGCGACAAGGTCGTCGTGGTCGGGGGCGGCAACGTGGCGATTGACGTGGCCAGGACCGCTCTCAGGACAGGTTCAAAGGATGTTTTTATTCTGTACCGGCGGACCAAACAGGAGATGCCGGCCTCCATGGCGGAAATCCATCATCTTGAAGAAGAGGGGGTGCGCATCGAATTTCTGGCCGCCCCGATAAAAATACATGGCGAAAACGGCAGACTCACCAAAATTGAATGCCACCGGATGAAACTCGGTGAATGCGATGCCTCGGGCCGCTGCCGGCCAGTGGTCATCGCAGGGTCAAATTTTATGATCGAAGCGGACGCCATTATCCCCGCCATCAGCCAGAATGTCGATCACACGGCGGATAACGGACTCGCTATGCAGATCACCAGCTGGGGGACATACATCGTTGATCCTGCCACCCTCCAGACTTCGGTGCCCTGGATCTTTTCCGGAGGTGATTCCGTGCTTGGTCCGCAGACGGCGGCCAAGGCGGTATACCAAGGAAAGGTTGCGGCAGAATCAATTAAGCGTTATTTAGAAGGGATGGATTTGCAAGAAGGTAGAAATGTGCGTGATTTATCCTGAACTGGGTAGCGTTCCCTTTTACGAGGTTCTATGACCGTATTTTTCAGCAAGAAAGAAAAAATCGGAGATCTGCTGGTCCGCCGGCGAAAACTGCAGCCCAATCAGCTCGAACGGGCTCTCACCCATCTTGAATCCGTGCCCCAGGGACTGGGGGAAATACTTGTGTCCCTGGGTTTCATCAGCGAGGAAGACCTGATTGAAGGGCTTGCCGAGCAACTCTCTCTTACCCTCTATAAACCGCAAGAGGAAGACACCGTGCTTCCTCTTACCATCTCCAAGATATTTCTGCGTGATCATCCCTTTGCCCTGATCAGAAGGGCTGAGCAGAATATCCTGGTCTGCCATGATCCGTTGGATGGCGACATTCTTTCAGGCGCGGAGATCCAGCTTTCCGCCCCTTTTGAAATCCAGCTGGCCCTGGAAGCCGATGTCAAAAAAATGGTGGATGAGCATTATGACATCGGGCTCAAGGAGATGGAGACGGAGAAATACATCATTGATGAAGCGGATGTGGATAAGCTGAAGGACATGGCTTCCGAGGCGCCGGTCATCAAGTATGTCAACAACCTGGTCGATACCGCGGTGAACCGGAGGGCCAGCGATATTCACATTGAATCATTCGAAGGTGGGCAGTTGATCCGCTTCCGCATCGACGGCATTCTGCATGATTACGAAATGCCGCCTCTGTCCATGCAGGCGGCCATCATCTCAAGAACAAAACTCCTGGCGGCACTCGACATCGCGGAAAGGCGTATCCCCCAGGACGGCAAGATCTCCATGCGCACCGGCGGCAAGGAGATCGATCTGCGTGTCTCGACCATGCCCACGGTCTATGGGGAGGGGGTGGTCATCCGTATCCTGGAAAAGGGCTCCATTATCCTCGACATGAGCCACCTGGGCATGGAGGCGGAGATGGAAAAGCAGTTCAAAACGCTCATCTCCTACCCGAACGGTATTATCCTGGTCACGGGTCCCACCGGCAGCGGCAAGACAACCACCCTCTACTGCGCCTTAAACCAGATCAATACCGGCAACAATAAGATCATCACCCTGGAAGACCCGGTTGAATATCAGTTGAAAGGGATCAATCAGACCCAGGTTCGTCCGGAAATCGGCCTCACCTTTGCCAAGGGCCTTCGTTCCATTGTCCGCCAGGATCCGGACATCATTATGGTGGGCGAGATAAGGGATATCGACACGGCGGAAATTGCCGTGCAGTCGTCCCTGACCGGGCATCTCGTCTTCAGTACCCTGCATACCAACGATGCGCTTTCCGCCGTTACCCGTCTGATGGACATCGGCGTTGAAAATTTTCTCATCTCTTCCGCGCTGCGCGGCGTGCTGGCTCAGCGGTTGGTGCGGAGAATCTGTCCGCATTGCCGCAACGTGCAGGGGCGTATCGCGGAGCACCTGGGATCCGTGCCGGAAATCGGCGATTTTGACATGTTCACCGGCTCGGGCTGCGTAAACTGTTCAGGCAGCGGCTATAGCGGCCGGATCGGTATTTACGAGCTGCTGACCATGACTGATGCCATGTGCCGGGCGGTGGCCAAAAGAAAAGATCTGGGCGAACTCAAAAAAATTGCCGTGGCAGAAGGGTTCCGGGAGATGTTTTATGATGGGCTGATGAAGATCAAAGAGGGGAAAACGACGCTGGCCGAGGTGATCCGGGTAAGCAGGGGAGTAACCAATGCCGCTCTTTAAATACACGGCAATGGACGGTGACAATGCGGTGAAGCAAGGGGTGGTGGAGGAGGCCGACAAACTCGCCGCCTCCAGAAAACTGATTCAGCAGGGCTTTCGTCCCCTGGAGATCAGACCTTACAGCGCGGGCAGTAAAAAAGAGTTTACCCTGCCCGGATTTCTCAATTTTCAGAGGAGCAAGATAACCCGCACGGAAATTGATTTCTTCACCAAACAGATTGCCATGCTGCTGAATGCCGGACTCTCCCTGGACGGGGCTCTGCGGGTCATGAAAAACCACAGCCAGAAGGAGTCGTTCAAGGAATTCTGCGGCTCTTTGGAAAGAAAGCTCAAGGAGGGGAAATCCTTTTCCCAGGCCCTGGCCGATTATTCCTACTTCACCCCCATGTATATCAACATCACCAAAGCGGGTGAAGAGGGCGGCATTCTGCCGGCCATGCTGTTAAAAATTTCGGAATACCAGTCAACATTTCAGGAACTCAAACAGTTTATCATCTCCGCCTCCGTTTATCCCGTTATCCTCCTCATTGTGGGCATCATTGCCATCGTGATTCTCATCACCACCATTCTGCCGCGATTTGAGGTGCTTTTCCAGGGCATGGGCCAGCAGCTGCCACCACATGTGGCCGTAATGATGAGCGTGGCGGGCTTTGTCTCCAATCACCTCATCCTGACCCTCTTGCTGCTCATTGGCCCCGTTGCTCTTATCGTCTGGTATCTGAAGACACCGGAGGGGAAAAAATTTTACCACAGACAGTCGCTTAAGGTGCCGGTACTGTCCAGTTTCATCTGTGAGCTGGAAACGACCCGGATTTTCCGCACGCTCGAAGTGCTGGTAAATAACGGGGTGCATCTGGCCACCGCTCTGCGTATCTGTTCGGGCATCGCGGTTAATGAACAGTTCCAGACTCTGCTGCACCGGGCCACCGAGGCCTTGAAGGAGGGACAGCGGGTCAGCGCCAAGCTGAAAGGAGAAGCGCTGCTGCCCGCGCTGGCGGTTGATCTTCTCTCCATCGGCGAGGAATCAGGGCGGGTTGGCGAGGTTTGCGGTCAGATTGCCGATCATTACGATCAGGAGCTGCGCGGCAGGATCAAAAGGTTGATCTCGCTTATCGAGCCGGCTTTTATTCTGGCCATCGCCCTGGTGGCGGGCTATGTGGTTATTTCCATGTTGACCGTGATTTTGAGCATTAATGATATTGCCGGATAGACGGCGGGTTTGCCGGGCAATGCAGGACGCATATTCTGGAGAGGCATGAAAAAACACGATCAACATAGGCTCACCTGCGGGGGATTTTCGCTGCTGGAGCTGCTCACCGTCCTGTTGATGCTGGGAGTGATGGCCGGCGTTGTCGCCCCTTCCGTCGGCTCCTTTCTGGCAGGGTTTGAATTCAGAAAACAGGTGGGCGAAATCATGGCAAATCTCCGGGCGGTGCGACTGCAGGCCGTGGTTTCAGGCCGGCAGGTCAAGGTAAGCATACAGGAGAATAATTTCCTGCTCAATGGCGGCAAGGAAGAGCAGCTGGTGAAGGTTCTGGAGCTGAACCCGGAAAGCGCGCTGGAGTTGAAACCCGGGACGGTCATTTTTACCCCGCGGTCCACGGTAACCCCGGCTACCCTGTCATTTTCCATGGGCAACCGCAGCCGGACCATCGTTTTGGACCCGCTGACCGGCCTGCCGGTCATTCAGTAAAAAAATCCCAAGGGCATGCATATAAAATCAGCGGAGAGGGCACAGGGCGTGACACGGATGGCTTTTTTCAGCGGCAGACGCGTCCGGAATTCTTTATTGTGTCAGCAGCGTCCTGAACCGCGCGCTGCTGAAAGAACCCAGGACCCGGGGCATGCGCCTGTCCTGGCGAGGCAAATGGGGTTTACTCTCTTTGAGGTGATGATAGCCGTTTTGCTGTTGGCCATGGTCTCCTCAATGATCTATTCCATTTTAAATGTCAGCATAAGGTTTTCCGAGAAAGGGGAAAAAAGCATTCTGCTGCTTGAGCGGGAGCGGGGATTGCTTGCCCTGCTGCAACGCCAGATAAGCAGCGGCTGGTACGACAGGCAGAAAAAAGAGGTGGTCATTTCCGCAGAGGAGTCCGTTCTCAGGGTTGTGACGCGGGCGCCTCTGCACTATCCCCAGGCAGGACTGGTCCTTGCCGTGTACCGCTATGATGCCGGCAGCTCGACCCTCTATTATCAGGAAAAACGGGATTTTTACAACATTGATTATCACAGTGATTATGTCCCTGATTTTGAAGAGATGACGGTGTTGGCGGAAAACTGCCCCGCCTTGTCCTTTTCCTATGAAGGGAACAGCAACTCTGTTACTGTTGTCTATGACGGCAAGGAGTTTGATTTTACCCCATGGTGCCAGGTGGAAACAAGGGAGATCAGACATGATGGCGTCTAGAAAGGCAATGAAAAAAAAAATTCTGAAAATTTTACCGGGGTTGGCTGCCGGCAATAAGGGGTTCACCCTTCTGGAAGTGCTGGCCGCGGTGTTGATCCTCGGTCTTGCCTATGTGGCGGTGCTGCAAAACTTCTCTATATCTTTAAGTAACATAGAAAAAATAAGAAAAACACGACAGACTGTTTTTGAAGAATTGATGGCGTTCAGCGAGAATATAAAATTTATGGGCAGCACCACCTTGCCTGCCGATGATGAAGAGGAAGGCACACCTTTTATCAAAGGAGAAAAGTACGAGCTTACGGTGATAACCAGCGGCAACGGTGAGATGGAAACCTTGAAACTGCACCCCGTTTTATAGGAAAACAGCGGTTATGCCTGCATCCATGATCCGCACGGCGCCGGGGAAAGTCAACCGTGGCCAGCAGGGGTTTGCCCTGGTTGTGGTCATTGTCATCATGCTTATGATTTCCTTTTTGGCCGCTCAGCTTATTTTGAGCGTCAGGACGGAACTGCGCGTGGCCCTGAACGATAAAGCGCATGCCGCCGGTGTCTGCCTTGCCCAAGGCGGGGTGAATCTGGGACTGTTCAGACTTCTTGACAAGCCCGTTGAATATATTAATGAAGACTATGAAATTTTTATTGAAGGCCATGAATATGACGCCTTTCTGGAAACCGGCCATTTAAGCTACTATGTGGTCAATGAATCTGGTAAACTGGACCTGAACAAGGCAAATATGCCCTTATTGAAACTTTTTCTTGAGTACATGCAGACCGGGGCCGAGGAGAGAGAGGTAATCACCGATTCGCTGCAGGATTGGATTGACACGGATGACCTCCATCGTTTAAACGGCGCCGAACTTGACACCTATCAAGACCTTGAGGATCCCTATATTCCCAGAAACGGGGAAATCATGGATCCGGCTGAATTCTTCCTGGTTAACGGCACAGAACATTTGGCGGGGCTTTTTAAGGCAAATGAGGTTTTTACTGTCCACAACAGCACGGGAATGATAAATTTTAACAGTCTGACCCCGTTGATGCTGGATTTTCTTACCGAAGGGGACGAAGAGAAGAAAAAGGCTTACCGCGAGGCGAAAGATCTTTATGGAAATCTGAGCCAGGAGCAGGCCATGCAGATTCTTGGCAATGAACGTTTTGATCAGTGCTCCGCCGGTTTGACTTACACCTCGGGGAATAACAAATTTTATTCCATAGTTGCCCGGGGCGAGGCCGGCGTGGATGCTGATATCCTTGCCGCCCGGGAAACCGGCAACGGTGCCGAAACAGCGGCAATTGAGGTGAGGGTGTTGTTTGAGCTGCGGGGCAACAAGGTGAATTATTTTTCCTGGGAAGAAGATTGGTCATGAAAGAGAGTATCGACATCCTCATCCGGGAAGACGGTTTATCTATCAGCTCATCCTTCAAACAGGGAGAGGTTGAGTTTATCATTCAGCCCGTCAGTGACCTGGCCAGTTCTCTGCTTCGTTATTGTACCCCTAAAAATCCGGCCGCTCTTAATGTGTTTTTTTATATTGCCGAGGATCTTCTCTTTTTTAAAAAGTTCACCCTTCCCCTGAAAACAACGGACATTAAAGAGGCAATCAGTTATCAGCTGGCCATGTTTGCTCCTTTTGAGGGGAAAATGGTGCACGGCTATACCGCTGTCCGCACCAAACAGAGCTACAATATCTGTCTGTATGCGGCCCTTGAGGAAACCCTTGTGCCGTTACTGGATGAGGTCTCGGCCCAGGGCTTTCAGGTGGCGGGACTTTTTCCGGAAAGCCAGCGCTATGTCACCCGCCTGGGCAGAAAAAAAGATTGGGCTCTTCTGCTGCCGAGCCGTTTTCCCAAGCTCCTGCTTTTCTCCGATAACAATATTACTGAACGTCTCCTCTGTCATTCGGAACCATCCCTTGAGGAGCTGCAGACCCTTAAGGTTGGCGAAGTTATCTACCGGCCGGGTCCCGCGGCGGAAGGAGGTTTTCAGGACGCAGCCATCCTGCTGGCTGAAAAACCCCTCCATAAGGTATTCAATCTGTTGCCACCCTCCTATCGACGGCCTGATTATCTTCGCCATGCGCTGATTGCGCTTTTCCTTCTCAACCTCTGCGCTCTTCTCGCCGCTGGGGGTATTAAAGAATATAATGTCTCGACTTTATTAAAAAAAATAGACGTGGAGCTGGCAACACTGCGGCCAGCTGTAAAAGAGGTTGAAGCGCTGACCGCGGAGGAAAAGCAACTCTCATCCACTGTCGACAGAATTGAAGGCATCGGCGAAAATTTTGACATTATCCGTTTTCTGGAAAAGATCACCAAATCGTTGCCGGAAAAAAGTTATCTCGATCAGATCCGCATGGATGAAAAGACAGGTGACATTCAGCTGCAGGGGTATGCAGAGGATATAGGCGAGCTGACAGGAAAACTTGAGGCCTTGGGCAATGCCAAACTCAAATCCACCAGTCGCCGAAAAAACCAGACATACTTCGATGTGGAAATGAGCAAACCATGAACAAGCTAATCAATTATATCAAGGGACTTGACCGCAAGATTCTCCTGCTTGGCGCGGGCAGCCTGTTGCTGCTTTTCAACATTGCCCGCCTGGGGTGGGGATTCTATACGGACCAGCTGGCCGAGGCGGAAGCCAAACAGAGTCAGCTGACGCAGTACAGGGATACCGTCGAGCAGCTGCCGTCCCTGAAAAAGAGGGTTGCCAGGCTTAAACAGAAATCAGCAAATCTTGAAAAATATCTTTTCAAGGGTAATTCCGAGGAAGAGATTTCCTCGGCCATGCAGATCCTGCTTCAGGAGCAGGTGACGAAAGCGGGATTAGAGCCGGAATCCATCCGGCCCATGGTCAGCGGATCGAAAACCGCATCCCACGATTTCCATGAAATTTCCATTAAAATACGTCTGTCCGGAACCTTGAGTCAGTTTGTGGATTTTGTTGCCCAGCTCTATCGCTCGGACAAACTCTTTCAGATAGAAAATTTCACCCTGAAACCTTTTAAGAAATCCGAGATGAAAATTTTTATTGATTTGAAGGGATTTTACACGTTAAACAATGCTTAAAATTATTCTGTCCATCGCCATGGTTCTTTCGCTGCTCTTTCTGGTAAAAGAGTCCATCATATCCCTGCGCACGGACATCACCCCGGAGCCCCCCGCCAGTGAAGAAAAACAGGCGAAGACCCAGCAGAGCGCCCAACAGCCGGAGAAAACCGTGGCCTTCTATCCTACGGTGCCGAATCCTCTGCCGGATCTGAGCAAGGGCTATGTTTTCAATGAGGAACGGCATCTTGAAGGTGCGGCTGGTCCTGAGTCGGAGGATGATGCGGAAGAAAATTCCACCGGGCCCTCTGTCGATATGGAGACGGTATTTTACGCAGGATCGATTATTGTCGGGGACATGCGCAAAGGCCTCATAACGTTTCCTCCGCCTCCCGCCGCCGCTCCTCCCGCAAGTGAAAAAAAAACGGGTAAAGATAAGGATAAGCAGGCCGCGGCGCAACCAAAGGCGAGAGGTTACGCGCAACTTGCTGTCGGGGACAGTTTCAGCGGTTATACCGTGTCAGCGGTTGAAGCGGATCGCATTGTTTTTCAAAAAGGATCAGACACCGTTGAAAAGATGCTGAATGATCCCAAAAAGGCGCGTATCGCGCCCCCCCCGCCTCCTCCTCCAAAAGAGAAGGTAAAGGCTGCGCCGGAGGAGAAAGCCCCTCCGGATGGAAAGGCTCCAACGGCTTCCACCGCAAAAACCAAACGAGTGCAACTTGATAAGGCGAAGCCCGGGACTCCGGGGCAGCCCGCTAAAACAAGAGGCGCCACGCGGACCGTTCCGAACCCTAAAATTCAGGTTCCCGGGGTTCCTCAAAAAAATTAATAAATCCTCAATGGTTAAACTAACAAAAGGTCATTTATGAACGCCAGCAAAAGTATTTTCCCCAAAAAGAAGAAAACGCGGTCAGGGAAACGTTTGCCTGCGGGTCGGTCGCCACTCTTCAGGCTTGCCGCGGTATTTCTTCTTTTGCTTTTTTTCAGCGGAGGCTGCGCTTATTCAAACAGATTGGATCTCCCCCCTATTGATATGGAGAAGGCAAACAGCTCCATCATCCGGGACGAGAAAAAATCAGCTGTGCTTGAGGCTGAAGAAAAGAGCGACAAATCTGACTCCCGCCCCAAAGTCAAAGATATAAATACCCAGCAGGCAAGTCAGGAAAGGCCCGGACCACAAGTTCCCGGAGCTGCAGCCCCAGGCAAGCCCGCCGGGCCGGCAACACCGGGGGGCGCTGCCCCGGAGGGGATTCTGCTCAATTTTGACAATGCGGATATTTTCGAAGTAATCCAGGTTATTGCCGGGGCGCTCAACATAAATTATATTATTGACCCCCAGGTAAAAGGAGTGGTGAATATCCACTCCGGCAGCAAGATTCCACCTGATCAGCTTTTAGCCGTTTTTAAAAAGATACTCCATATCAATGGGCTGGATATACGGAACGAAGGGGATTACGAATATATTTACGCGGCCAAGAAACTCGGCAACGAAAGTGTCAACAGTCCGGATAAAATCGGAGAATTAAAGGATTCGTCTCAGTTTATTATTCAGGTGCTGCCCCTTGCCTATCTTGCCTCCGGGGAGGTCATAAAACTCGTTGAACCTTACCTGTCCGCCCAGGGCGCCATATACAACCTGCCCACGCAGAATACGCTGCTTATCAGTGATTTTCAGAGTAAGGTCGTGGATATATTGAGGATCATCAACAGGATAGACATCTCACCCCTGGCCTCGCTTAAAATCAAACTGGTCCGGGTGGATAATGCCCCGCTCTTTGATCTCAACGATGAATTGCTGGAAATCTTCACCGCCCTGAAAATGAACAGCAAGGAGTTTGACAGCATTACCGTCGTGCCGCTGGAACGGGTCAATTCCCTCATGTTGATCGGCGCTGACGAGGCCCAGATCCAGAATGGCGTCGACTGGATTAAAGAACTTGACGTTGTCCCGTCCCAGGACAGGGATAATATCTACATTTATAATGTGCGAAATTCCGTGGCCTCCGAACTTTCCGAGCTGATCAACGAGCTGCTGACCCAAGAACAGCCGGCCGCCCAGAAAACCACGGGAACAAAAACGACCTCGGCGCCCGGTATGTCTCCTGACGACAGGGGCAGCAGGGACAGCAAAAGCAGCAGGAGCACCAGAAGCAACACAAGCAGGTCCAGGACAAGCCTAACTGGCGGCACCGCCATGGCTGCAACACCGGCCACGGCAGGGGCGGGAGGGGTGGCAAAAGCCCTCCCTTCCCTGCGTTTTGTCGGGGAACCTGTTGTTTTTGCCGATGATGACCGCAATGTCATTCTCATCCGTTCCCTGCCCGCGGATTATACCCGCATCGTCAAGCTGCTTGAACGGCTCGACAACCTGCCCCGCCAGGTGCTGGTTGAGGTGCTGGTGGCCGAGATCGAATTGAAAAACGAACTGGAGTTCGGCATTGAATGGTTTCTGACTAAAAATAAATATTCCTTTGGCACCGAGTTTTCCGCTGTTGGTAAACCCGCCGCGGGCAACGCCAGCGGGTTCTCCTATACCTTTACGGCCGGTGATGTGGAGGGCTTTCTCCAGACCCTGGCCAGCCGAAGTAATTTCGCCATCCTTTCCTCACCCCAGATTCTGGTCTTAAATAATGAAAAGGCCTCGGTTAATGTCGGCAAGCAGGTCCCTATCGTCACAACCGTCACGGAAAACGCCACGACGGTCAGCCAGGTCGACAAGACGGTTCAATACATGGATACCGGCGTTATCCTGGATGTGACACCCCAGATCAACTATAACGGCGTCATTCTCCTGGAGGTGAGCCAGACCGTGAGCAAGGCCCAGGAAAACACCACCTCGGATATCAGTTCGCCGGAGATATCCAAACGCGAAATCCAGACAAAGCTGGCGGTTAAAAACGGCCAGTCCATTCTCATGGGCGGTATGATCGATAAAAATACCTCGACCGTTTCCAACGGCGTCCCTTTTCTGATGGATATCCCCGTATTTGGCAACTTGTTCAAATATCAGAAGGATTCAACGACCAAGACGGAGCTGATCGTCATGATCACGCCCTATGTCATCGAATCGGAGGATGTGCTTGATCAATATGCCCGGGATTTCCAGGACAAGATGAGCCAGCTGCGTCCCACGCTGCACGAGTCTCTTAAGGCAAGCCCACGGGAAAAATGGTAAAGGGGGGGGGCGATATGCGACAGCTGGTTATTGACGAACTCAGCAGGGAAGAACGGAACAACCTGGATAGTTACCTGAAAAGAAATACCAGGCCGGCGGCGATGGAGGGGATGTTCTGGCTGCCCTTGTCCGAGGATCTGCTGGCAGAGGCCCAGCAGGGTCACGAGAAGTGTGGCCCCTTTTTCTTCGGGCTGGAGCTGGTGGAGAAAAAATTGATTGTTGAGCTGCTGGTGAGAAGCCAAAGCAACCTGCACTGCACCTGCATCAGTTATGCAACCAAGGCGCAGCGCGATTTCCTCCTTGATTTTCTGGACAGAATGCTCCAGGAAGAACACATCAAAGCGTGAAGGTGTTTTTTTTACGGCGACGAATTGTGCCGGTGCGCGACAAAAAAAAACCGGCAGGGAAAACCTGCCGGTTTTTTTTGATACATATTCTACGGCTTTACAAGCCGCGGGGTGTTACCACCAGCAAATGGTCTGATCAGCGCCGCAAACCATGTCCACCAGCTTGCTGTAATCAGGTGACGCCACATTCAGATTAAAAGATTCATTATCACGTCCTTCCGAAACGATGGCGACCAGCTTTTTTACCTCGTCATTCGGCTCGGAACGGTAAACATGCAGGATTTTCATTTTGCATTCTCCCTGTAAGATCTTAACTCTTAACTGATATCAATCAGCTCTTGTCGCTTCTCATGATGCCATAAGGAACGATGAGATCCATGTCGCGAAGCTTCTGGCCAAGTTCCTCAATTGTTATTTTAACCAGCCCGTACTTCTCCACATTGCCGTCGGGAATGGAATAGATTTCACCTTCCATGTCGCGGATCCAGTCAATGTTTTCCTTATGATAGTCTATCATCTGGGCTTCGTCGATTTCGTTGTTCATCACAACGCCATAGGCGTACATATTCTCAACAGCCAGGCCGAGGGCTGATCTGACACCGTCAAGGATATAGTCGCTACTGGGATACATAAAGCATACTTTTTTAGACATCGTCTCCTCCTATAAGGTCAGATAGCAGTCATAATCTTCGATGATAGCGCCGTGCTGGGCCTGGGTGGCCATCTTTTCCTGGGTCAGCCCCGCGGGGATATCGGCTACGTCATATCCGCATTTCTTGTAGCTGTCAGCACAGATGGAGACATCAACGTTTTCCATATCACAAAGGCCCTTGAAATCCGGACATTTTGTCAGATGGGTGGACATCCAGGTGAAGAATACCTTGACCTTGGATCCCTTCGCCACGGCTGCCTTGGTGATGCCCAACACATGCCGCATATTCTGGGGAGATGTTACAAAAATCCCGATGCTTTTTGCCATGTTATTCCTCCATTAAACCAAACAAGATCGGCGCCTCCACTTCTGGGAAATGCGCCGTGAACACTCTTTAAATAGTAACTTGTCAGTTATTTTTTCTTAATAAAGAAACGGAAATAGCCGGATTCTTCCTTTTCGCCCACAAACTCATGACCGGCCCTGGTACACCAGCCCGGCAGGTCGTTGCGTGAGCCCGGATCCGTTCCGAGGACTTCAAGAATTTCGCCGGAATTGATTTTATCTATTTCTTTTTTGGTCCGCAGCAGGGGCATTGGGCAGCTCAGACCTTTTGCATCCAGAGTGCGAGCTACTTGAACATTATCCGGGGCTTTTTTTACGTCGCTCATCGATTCCTCCTCAAAACAGGTTTGACTTTAAGAAACTTTTACCTCAACACGCCTGGAGTAAGAACTGTTCCGCCAGGCAACCAGAGATGTTTTAATGGTTAATCCGAGATTAAAACAAAATTTCAAATAACAAGAAAGAATTGTTCTGTCAAGCCGAAAAATGAATCATCGTTCAGGCAGGATTGTTTGGTTTTTCTTAAGTAATATCCTCGTTATAAACTTGCTTGACAAATTTTTTAGACGCGAGTAAATGAAAATATTCGTTAAATTGACAAGTATTAATGACTTCCTTGTGAGGAGTGGTTCAGGCGAGCAAATGGGCAGCTGTCTTGAAGAGAGGAAACATTAAAATAGGGAGAAGCGTATGAGTGAGGAAAGCATTCTGGGAAGTAAAATCAACGATCTGTACAAATCGCTCTGTCAGAAGGAATGGAACGCCACGATGACCGGCGTGGCCGTGGCGCTGTTGAGCATCCTGGTCATGGCCTGGTGGCGTCCCTGGGGGGCAGTAGGCGCCATCCGCAACTGGGGCGACTGGATCATGTACGGATTAACGAATCTGATCGGCACGGATGTGGGTATTTTCGGTTATTATGAAGAGGCGCCAAAGGGTATTTTCTCGGACACGGGTTCTGTTATCGGCATCGGTTTTGTGGCCGGCGCCTTTGTTTCGGCCTGTCTGGGCAATGATTTCGCCTTCCGGGTACCGCCGGTACTTGAGATGTGCAAGGGGGTAGTTGCCGGCGTATTCATGGGCATCGGCTCCGCCCTGGCCGGCGGCTGTAATGTCGGCGGGTTTTATAATGCCATCGGCAACCTGTCGGCCCACGGCTTTGCCATGTGGCTTGGCATCGTTATTGGCGTTATCATCGGCCTTAAATACATTTATTGGGAGATGGAAAACGTCACCTGGGGCAGCGGCGGCGCCACCACCATTGAATTTCCCAAGGCTTTGAAAGCCATTCTCGGCGTGGCGGCCTTGGCCGCCCTTATTGCCGGCACCTATATCTATGCCGGCAAAGACGACGATTACATCGCCTCCCTCGGCGGTCTGCTGATCATCGCCGCCGGTCTTGGTTACAGTATGCAGCGTGGCCGCTGGTGCATGATCCAGGGTTTTCGCGAGCCCCACATGACAGGCAACTGCACCATGGCGAAATCCGTGGCCCTCAGTATCTTCATCGTGGCCCTGGGCGCAACGGTGCTTAAATATGGCGTGCCCATCAGGCTGGATGGCGATCCTGTGCTGGATCCGATTAACTATGTGCGCGCCACCTTCGGCTGGGGCGGGGTGGTCGGCGGTATCGTTTTCGGCTTGGGCGCCATGCTGGCCGGCGGTTGCGGTACCGGCACCCTCTGGCGTATCGGTGAAGGACAAATTAAATTGTGGATCGCCGTGGTGCTTTTTGCCATCAGCAACTCCATCATGACCGCCTGGTTCACTGACATGGAGTTCGAGGCGGACGGCGTGCTTGGTAAAGCAGTTTACCTGCCTGATGTCTTTGGCTACGGCGGCACCTTGTTTCTTATCGGCGCCTTCCTGGTCGTCTGGTACATCACGGTTGAATGGAATGAAGAATCCAATAAGTTGATAGTCGGAATGTAGAAAAATTGCCGGAGAAAGCAGATCTTCACCGGCTTTCCCATCTTGTCTAAAATCGCATTCCCGTTCAGTTGGGGGATGCGATTTTTTTTTGCCTTGACAGCAACTCGTCTAACGGTGCACTCTGATTAGGAGAGTATATCCTTCAGGCATTTCTGAAATTTCAGTGAAAAGACAATGACAGCCTCGAATACCGGCCTGCGCCCCTATATATCCCTTGCTGCGGATCATCTTCTGCGCGGTAACGAAATAATCGTCATCGTGGATGATGAAATCGCCATCCGCGAGCCTTTAAAGCTTTATTTTGAACAGAACGGCTTTGCCGTTGCCGACGCCAGCAATGGGGGAGAGCTTATGCAACTGCTGGCAGGCAGGGAGGTCGCGCTGATACTGCTTGATATCGGGCTGCCTGACGCGGACGGCACCTCCCTTCTGCCCAGGATTACGGAAAATTATCCGGATACCTCCATTGTCATGCTGTCCGGGCAGTCGGATATACAGGTGGCGCTTGAGTGTATCCGCAACGGGGCTGACGACTACATCGCCAAACCCGTCCAGTTTAACGAAATCCTGGTGGCCGTCAAAAAGAATCTGGAAAAGAGAAGGTTGGTCCTTGAAAACCGCCGCTATCAAGAGGATCTTGAGCAGGCCTATTTCCGTATTCAGCTTCTCCATCAGCTCTCCCTGAAAATGAACAGCGTGTACTTGAACGCGGTTCAGTTGGATGAAATCCTGCGCGCCATCCTGGTGGGGATAACGGCCAATGAGGGATTGCGCTTCAACAGGGCCTTCCTGGCATTGTTTGACCAGGAAGGACGGATGCTGGAAGGCAGGATGGCCATCGGTCCCGGCTGCCGGGAAGAGGCCGCGCAGATATGGGCGGAGATGCGGGACAAAGAGCTTAATTTCATCGATATTATCAATAATCTCGGCAAGACGTGCATGCGGGACGATGATGCCGTGAACCAGATCGTTAAAGCGCTCAAAATTCCTGTCGCGCTTACGGATCATATTTTGATCCGTTCAGCCATTGAGCGCAAGAGTTTCAAGGTTATCAGGGGGAACTCCTCCATTCCGGTTCCCTATGATCTGATCTCCCTGCTGAAAGAGGACACCTTTGTCGTTGTGCCGCTTTTTGCCCCTGGACGATCCATCGGCGTCATCATCGCCGATAACTATGTCACCCGCAAGCCCATTCCCGACAGTCATCTCAGCACCTTGGAGCTTTTTGCCAGCCAGGGCAGCCTCGCCATTGAGCAAAGCCGGCTTTACATGGACATGCAGCATAAGATCACCGAGCTTGAAGAGTTGACCGGGGAGCTGGATAAAAACAAGGATCTGCTCATCGAGGCGGAAAGGTACTCGGCCCTCGGCCAGATGGCGGCCCAGATGGTCCACATCATCAGAAACCCCATTACCTCAATCGGCGGCGTGGCCCGCATCCTGGCCCGCAAGATTGAAGGCGCCGAATGGAAGAAATACCTTGATGTCATGGTTAAGGAAACGGACAGACTCGAAGCAACGCTTACGGAACTTTTTGACTTTGTCAGTCAGCCCCAGGGGGAAAAACAGAACGGCAACCTCTATCCGCTCATAAAGAAAACCCTCGTCCTGCTGCAGACCGGCATGGCGAAACAGAACATTTCCTGGACGCTTGATCTGGCTGAGCCGGATCCCGTGATTTACATGGATGCCAAACAGATCCGCCGGGTTTTCCTTAATGTCATGCGCAACGCCATGGAGGCCATGCCGAAAGGCGGAACGCTGAAAATAACAGCCACGGCGGATGAGCAGTGGGCTCATGTTTCCCTGCGGGATACCGGGATCGGGCTGTCCGGCGCCTATCTTGACAGGGCGACGGAGCCTTTTTTTACCACCAAGACCTATGGCACGGGCATGGGTCTCACTCTGGTTGACCGTTTCATCAAGGCCCATGGGGGAAATTTTTCGCTGAACAGGCTGGACAACGGCCTGGAAGTGAAAATCAACCTCCCTCTGGCAAGAAATGAAAATTTCTGAACAGCCTCGCTCCGCACCAACACCCTTAAGCAGAATCGATACTGCCGCCCCCACGATAATCCCTCGGAACATGGGTAAGGAACTCCCCGGCCTTGCCCCGGACCAGCTTGTAAAAGGGAAGGTTCTCGCCGCTACCGGCGACGGCAATGTGCTGCTTGAAGTGGGCGGGCAAACGGTAAGCGCCCGGAGCCTGGTGCCCCTGATCCCGGGCAGTGAACTCTGGCTGGAAACCGGCAATGACGCAAACACTTCCGTGCTGACCCTTGCGGCCAAGAAAGGGTCTGTGCTGGACTTTCTTAAACTTTTTATTCCCGGTTCCCTATTGCCCGCATCGAGCGCCGGAGAGCTTGCCGACCTGCTGAACGGTTTGCTTCCCCTGCTTGATCCAGCGGCAGCCGCCAGCGGCCAGGCTCTGCTTGGCGCCCTCCATGCCGCCACAGCCGGCGGCGGGGCTGAACCTGAAAACCTCAAGCTTGTTTCCTTGCTGCTCGGCAGGCCAGGTGTGCCACAAAAGGAACTCCTTAATCTCCTGGAAAATCCGGCTCAAAAAGAATCCCTGCTGCAACTGCTCCGGCAGCCGGTAGCTGAAAAGTTGGCAAAGGTTCTGGGGGCGATGCAGGAGATAAACTCGCACCCTCCCCAGCCCAACACGCAAAATTTTTTTCTTTTCCCCTGTTTTTTTGCCGGGGACTCGGGTTGGGGGGAATGGCTCTTTTCCATGGAAAAAGAGCAAAAACAGCAAGAGAGGGAAGAACGCTATAACCTTTCCTTTTTTCTGGAAATGAACCGGCTCGGCCCCCTTTCCCTGCAGGCAAGCATACGAGCCAAAACAATCAGCGGACAATTCCGGCTGGCAACGGAAAGCGCCCGCCTTCATCTGACCAGCCACTTGCCGGAACTCATCCATATTCTTGAAAGCCAAGGCTACCTGCCGGTCACCTTCAGCTGTCAGGTGAGCAAGGACAACATAGTGCGGCAGCTGAAGGAGTCCTTGGAGGAGAAGGCGGCAATCAGACGTTTCTCACTCGTCGACATCAGCGCCTGAGCGACTTTGCCGGTTGAACACCGGGCGCTGCCAGGAAAGAATGACGGCACATGTTCCGGCGACCGCGGCCAGAAGAAAGGAAGACGATAATGCCTGGCAGAAATGTCCTTCAAGGCCGGCAGCGTACTGTTTGAGTTCCAATCCCCCGGTAATCTTCCTGAAGAAAAAAGAAAACGACAGCCCGGCCAGGGCGACTCCGAGCATCATGCCCAGATTTCGGGCGGTGGCAAGCAGGGCTGCCGCTGTCCCGCTGTTTTTGCTTCCCATTCTGCCCAGCACCGAGGCGCTGTTGGGGGAGAGGAAAATGGCCTGACCGATACCCAGCAGAGCAAGCCTTGCCGCAACAGCTGGTGGAGAAGTTTCCGGCCCAAGGGCGGAAAGCAGCAGCAGACCGAGGGTTGAAAGGGCAAGGCCGAGGGTGGAGAGGAGCCTGGCGCCGGAAAAGTCGGATAGCCAGCCGGCAACAGGGGCGACAAGCATGGCCGACAGGGGAATGGTCATCATCACCAGGCCGATTCGGGAGGGGGGGAGATGCAGCACCAGGTCAAGATAAAAAGGGATGAGAATGAGCACGAAAAACAGGATCAGAAAAGAGAGCAGGGCGCTGGTCACGCCAATGGTGAAGAACCTTTTTTTTAATAGAAAAAGGGGCAGGACAGGTTCTGCGCTGCGGGATTCAATTTTGACAAACAGGGCCAGTGTTGCCAGGAAACCGCCAATGACAGCGCCGGTAAATTTCCAGGAGATATCCGCGGCAAGCCAGTGGGTGAGAGATAGGGATACGGTGAAAAGCAGCAGGCTCCACAGGGCGGCTCCCGGCCAGTCATATTTCTTCCCCCCCTGTTGAAGGGGGGGCGGAGGGGGAAGAAGAGAGCGCGACAGGATGGCAAAGACAAGGCTGAGTGGCAGTGAAAGGAGAAAAAGTGCGCGCCACGAAAAAAATTCAATCAGGAAACCGCCCGCGACCGGACCGCACATCAAGCCAAGGGAAACAGGCACGCCAATCAGCCCCATGCTGCGGCCAAGCTTTTCCGGGGCAACGGTTTGCCGGATGATTGCCGGGCCGTTTGCCATCATCATCGCCGCGCCCAGGGCTTGCGAGAAACGAGCGCTGATAAGCATATTTAAGGAGACGGCAAAGGCGCAGCCGGCGGCGCCAAGTCCGAAGATGAGAAAACCAAGGCCATAGAACCTGCCGCGGCCAAGCCGGTCGGAAATATGGCCCCAGAAGAGCAGGGTGGAGCTGATTGTCAACAGATAGGCCATGACGACCCATTCCGTCTTGTGCAGCGGGGCCTGAAATTCCGCCATGATTGCCGGCAGAGCAATGTTGACCATGGAGCTGTCAAGAGTGGACAGGAAAACCCCTGAGGCGATTACCAGAAATACCGGCCAATTTTTATCGCGGCATGCCACTGTTTTGCCCCGTCCGCGGAGTGCTTATCTTTATTATTGACATAAATTGAACATTTTGAGTAATCTGCTTGTCTTAATCACTGCCAATGATTGTATGAATAACATGCCTGAAACAATCTTAACCCGTTCTCTTTCCTAAATGGTGAAATAATGAGAAAAAATTTAATGAAAAGTCTTCGTTTTTTCCTGGTTGTTCTCTGCGCCGCCCTGCTGGCCGGGCCGGTGAACCAGGCCATTGCGGCGGCCCCCATGCCCCATTTTAATCTGCCGTCCGTTACGGACGGGAAAGCCATGAACAGTGATGCGTTTCAGGGCAAAGTGCTGCTTATCACCTTTTTTGCCACCTGGTGCCCGCCGTGCATGCAGGAAATCCCGTCCTTGATCAGTCTGCAGGAAGAATTCGGGGCCAAGGGTTTTTCCGTGGTGGCCATTTCCGTTGACCAGGGAGGAACAAAATCAGTGCAAAAACTGGTGGAAAAGAGAGGCATCAATTACCCGGTCCTGATGGCTGACTCAAAAATAACCGATGATTTCGGCGGCATCGTCGGCATACCCACCTCCTTTCTCGTCAACCAGCAGGGCAGTGTCATTAAGAATTACCCCGGTTATGTGACCCATAATGTTTTAGTGGAAGATATCAAGCAACTGATCAAGTAACAACACTTTTCGTGACAGTAATAACAGGTTATGCCGCTGCGGGTAAAGGCTTGGGAAAGGGGATTGAATCACAATTCATTTTCGGGTTGACATCCTGCGGAGGCACGGTATATTAAGCGCAGTAGGGTTAAGTTGGTTTTTTTTTAGCTTCGAAAAACATCAATAGGAGAAACAAATGAGCAAGAAACTTTTGACTGTGGCTCTGGCCGTGGCTTTCATCGCATCCACCGCAACCGTGTCCATGGCTGCGAAAATCAAATGCACCGTTGATACCGTAGAAGGCAACAAAGTAACCATGACCTGCGAAGGCGCGGGCGACCTGAAAGCTGGCGACAAAGTTGAAGTGAAGTCAGGCAAAGGCGGCAAAGCCGTTGAGGGTTGCTAATTTTTCAGCCTCTTTAAAAAGATAACAAAAAAGACCGTTTGATCCTCGGATGAAACGGTCTTTTTTATTTATGACGGGACTGTTAAGGTGTTTCGACTGTAGGCGGACGGCCAGGCGACGCAGCCGCATATCGCAAGTCAATACCTGTTAGCCCTTAAACTTCCGTCTTCAGTCTGATCACCTTAACAGTAACTCATTTACTAACCATGCTGCCCATGAATTTATTGTATGCCGCTTTTCTGGGAGTCTTACAGGGGGCGACGGAATTTCTGCCGGTCTCAAGTTCCGGGCATCTTGCCCTGGCCGAGGCCTTTTTCCATATCGAAGAAGCCGGCCTCACCTTTGATATTGCCCTGCACCTCGGCACTCTCGCCGCTATCCTGGCTTATTTCCGTAGTGATTTCTGCTGGATGGCGCTGGCTGTTGCCGGCAGGGATACCAGCGGCGAGGCGCGTCAGCGGCGTCTCATGGCGCTGTATATCGCGCTGGCCACTATCCCGGCGGTGGTTGCCGCCCTTCTTTGGGGGGAGCTGGCCGAAACCCGGTTACGGGGACCGGCCACGGTGGCGGTCAGTCTTTCGGCTGCCGGTTTTTTTCTCTGGCTTGCTGAAAAGAGGGGGACGCATCAACGCGGCTACGGGGCAATCACCGTGAAGGATGCACTCATCATCGGTCTGGCCCAGGCCCTGGCCCTGATCCCCGGGGTGTCCCGCAGCGGCAGCACCATGACGGCCGGGCTTTTTCTTGGGCTGAACCGTTCAGGGAGCGCCCGGTTTTCATTTCTCCTCTCTGCCCCCATTGTTTTTGGGGCCGGAATTTACAAAATACCGGAAATTGTCCGGCAGGGTCTGGATCAGAACGAGATTTTTTTCTACCTGACGGGATTTCTGTCCGCGGCGGTGTCAGGCTACCTGGTTATCGCCCTGCTTATGAAATTTGTCCGGACAAAATCACTGGCGGTATTTGCCTACTATCGGTTTTTTCTGTCGGCGGTGGTTGTCGCGGCGCTGCTGCTTGGTTATTAACGTGTAAACGCTCAAACGGCTTAAACGCTTTTAAGCAAAGGGTCCTAAAATAGTGAATGCTGCAGATCTGCCTGAAAAGGCCAAGGAAGTCCTGAAAAAGATCAGAAAAAAATATAAGGTCGGTTTTGAACCGTTGCGTATCCGGGATGTGGAACTGCAGATTCTCCAGGTCACGGATCTTGAACATCTCCTGGCCGGCAAAGACCCGTTTGCCGACGTGTCGAATTTTCCGTTCTGGGTCAAATTGTGGGAGGCCTCTCTCCTGCTGGCCGACACCGTGGCGGCCCTGCCAGCCCCAGCGCCGGGGCGGACCCTGCTGGAATTAGGGGCGGGGCTTGGCGCGCCCGGTCTGGTTGCCGCGGCCAAGGGATACAAGGTCACCTTAAGTGATTATGAGACCCACATCCTTGATTTCCAGAGGGTCAGCGCGGCGGCTAACAGCCTGACAGACGTTGATTTCCGAATGATCGACTGGAAAAAGCCGCCGGCGCTTCCGCCTTTTGATACGATCATCGGCGCGGAAATCCTTTTCCGGGACGAATTTTTTCAGCCGCTGCTCGCTCTTTTTCAAAAGTATCTCGCTCCCCAGGGAGAGATTTACCTTGCCCATGACGGACGCCGGAAAAGTCTGCCCAAATTTCTTGACCTGGCTCAAAAAGAGTTTCAGGTTGCGGTCAGCGCCCGGAAGATGAAATCAGCCGAAGGAGAGCTGACCATCATTATTAACCGTTTGCGAAGAAAATGACGGAACGCCATGCCGGTTTACGAGTATGAACATACCGGTCCAGCCTGTGCGCTTGGCCGTCATTTCGAGATCACTCAGTCTCTTGCCAGTGAAAGGCTGACGGAATGCCCTGAGTGCGGGCAGCCGGTCAAAAGGCTTATTTCGCTCTGTAGCGTCAGCACCCCGAAAACCAACAGCGATTTAAAGAATCATGGCTTTACCAAACTGGTGCGGCGGGATAACGGCGTCTACGAGAATGTGACGGCAACCGGCAAGGAAAGCAAAATCTGGGATGTCCGCAAACCTGAAACCATGCCGGATTTAAAGTCCAAGATCAGGGATTGATGGCAACCGGTTTGCGCTTGCGTCACGGCTGACTTCAGTCTCCACCCTTAACACCTGAGCTGGTAATGAATTTCAACGAATTGGACTGGAACAAGCTCTGGCAGGAAGCCTGCCGGCGCAAAAGCTGGAAAAAAAAGGGGAAAAAAGAGTGGGACAACCGGGCCGCGGGGTTTGCCAAAAGAAATAGTGACTCAGACTATGCCGGAAAATTTTTACGGCTGATGAAACCCAAGCCCCACTGGCGGGTGCTGGATATCGGCTGCGGGCCGGGCACCCTGGCCCTTCCCCTGGCGGGACAGGTACAATCCGTGACCGCCATCGATTTTTCCACGGCCATGCTGGATGAGCTGAAAAAAAGGGCTGCCCAACAGAAGATCACCAATATCACCGCTATCCAGGCCTCCTGGACCGATGACTGGCGGGCCTTGTCCATCCCGCTCCATGAAGCGGTCATCAGCTCCCGCTCCCTCTCTGTTTTTGACCTGAAAAGCGCCCTGGAAAAAATGAACGACTGGGCCAGCGAAAAAATTTGTATTGCCGACAGGGTGGGCAGCGGCCCTTTTGATCCCGATCTTTTTGCTGCTGTCGGCCGCCCTTTTGCGCCGGGGCCTGATTTTATTTTCACCGTGAATCTCTTGTATCAGATGGGGATTTACCCGCGAATCGACTATATTGAACTGGAACAGACCAAACGATTTTCCACCAGGGAAGAGGCTCTTGACAGCTGCCGCTGGATGTTTGATGAGCTCAGCCCCTCCGAGGAAGAGAGACTCGGGGACTATGTCGATGAGCGGTTGGTGCTTGATGAAACCGGGGCCTGGCGTCTTTGCCGGCGTACTCCGGTGAAATGGGCTTTTCTGTCCTGGGAAAAATAGCCATCTTGGCTTTTTCGCCGACTTTTTACGGGTCTATCAACAATGAACGACTATGATGTTATTGTCATCGGCGCCGGGCATGCGGGGTGTGAAGCCGCGCTGGCCGCGGCCCGCATGGGCTGCCGCACGGCGGTTATCACCATTAACGCCGATACCATCGGCGCCATGTCGTGCAATCCCGCCATCGGCGGACTGGCCAAGGGGCATCTGGTCAAGGAGATTGACGCCATGGGCGGGGAGATGGCGAAAAACATAGACGCCACCGGTATCCAGTTTCGCCGGCTCAATACCAGCAAGGGGCCGGCGGTCTGGTCGTCCCGGGCCCAGGCCGATAGGCTGCTCTACCGGCTGCGCATGAAGTCGGTGCTGGAAAACCAGAAAAACCTCGATATCAGACAGGCCTTTGCCGACCGTCTGCTGGTGGAAAACGGCTGCATCACGGGCGTGGTCACTTCGCTTGAGGAGACCCTGCGCTGCCGGGCGGTGGTCATTGTCACCGGCACCTTTTTAAACGGACTCATCCACATCGGCCTGAAATCCTTTCCAGCCGGACGCCAGGGCGACGCGCCCTCCCTATCCTTGGCCAAAAACCTGAAGGAACTGGGGTTCACGATGGGCCGCATGAAAACCGGCACCACGCCCCGGCTGGACGGCACCACCATCAATTACGAGGGGCTGGAGCCGCAGTACAGCGACGACCCCCCCAATTTTTTCTCCTATTCGACCAAGGGCGTCCCCAAGCTTGAGCAGCGGCCGTGTTTTATTACCTACACCAACGAAAAGAGCCACGAGATCATCCGGGCGGGCACTGATCGCTCCCCCATGTACACCGGCATCATTGAGGGGGTTGGCGCCCGCTACTGCCCCTCCATTGAAGACAAGGTCATGCGCTTTCCCGAAAAGACGCGGCACCAGATATTTTTGGAACCCGAGGGGCTTGACACGGTGGAGGTCTATCCCAACGGCGTGCCGACCAGTCTGCCGGTTGACGTGCAGGCCGCCATGCTGCACAGCATCAAGGGACTGGAAAACGTCAAGATCATCCGGCCCGGCTATGCCATAGAGTATGACTATGTCGATCCCCTGGAGCTGCACCCCTCCCTGGAAACCAAGCGGGTGGCCGGGCTCTTTCTGGCCGGCCAGATCAACGGCACCTCCGGCTATGAGGAGGCCGCGGCCCAAGGGCTCATGGCCGGGATCAATGCCGTGCAATACTGCAGGGGCGAAGAGCCGGTGATTCTTGACCGCTCCCAGGCCTATATCGGGGTGCTCATCGACGATCTCGTCACCCGCGGCACCAAGGAGCCGTACCGGCTTTTTACCTCCCGGGCCGAGTACCGGCTGCTGCTGCGGGAGGACAACGCCGATCTCAGGTTGCGGGAAACCGGCCGGAGGCTTGGCCTGGTGGATGACGCCACCTATGCGGATTTCCGCCGCAAACGCGACGCCATCGCTAACGCCTTCAACTGGCTGAACAGCACCCAGGTCAAACCGGCCGAGGGGGTGAACCAGCGCCTCGTCGCCGCCGGTCAGGCTCCCTTGAAACAGATGGTTTCCCTGGCCACGCTGCTGCGCAGGCCTGATCTGACCATTGACGATCTGGGTCCGCTCACCGGCCTGGAGATCCAGGTTGACCGGGCGATCAAGGTTGAAGTGCAGATGCAGGTCAAATATGAGGGCTATATCAAACGGCAGCAGGAACAGGTGGATCGTTTCAAGAAGCTTGAGAATATCAATCTGCCGGAAAATATGGTGTACAGCGGACTGCCCGGGCTTTCCCATGAGGTGGTGGAAAAATTGAACAGGATCCAGCCCCGTTCGCTGGGTCAGGCATCCCGTATTTCCGGCATAACCCCTGCGGCTATTTCGGTGCTGCAGGTCTGTCTGAAAAAAGAGGGGTTGCTGTAAGGGGAAGCGACCCTTTATTTCGACATTTTTGGCGAGGCAGGCGGGAAATGTCGAGGGTTTTGACCAGGGTCTGGTCGTGCCTCGGTAGGGTAACATTGTAAAATAACAGGTCAAATAAGATGGCACTATGGGGATGGCGCAAAAGTTGCTAGTATGATTTGGTAGAGATCAAGGAGCCCACATGGTTATGCGTTTTATTCTGCCGTTTTTGCTTTTCATCCTGCTTTTTCCCCTGCCGCTGCGCGCCGAGTATTTTCTGCGGGGCAGGGTTATCGCTGTTGAGCGGGAAAAAGGGGAAATCACCCTTGCGGCAATTGACTGTGACCAGTGCCTGCATGATGCGCCCGGTGCAGCAAAAGCAAAACCGGAAAACAGCATGCCGCCGGAAAAGGAAAATGTTTTTGTTATCTCCACCGACTTCATTCCGACCTGTGTGGCGCCTGATGTCATTATCCAGGTCTGGGGCGAATTGAGCGGGGCAGGGGAAAACCGGATGCAGGCGCGGCGCGTAACCGGGCCAAACTGGCAGCACGGCCAGGACTCCACGGGGGTGCGCTCGCGGCTGAGAAAGCGCTGTTTCATCAAGCCAAACAGCGGGGCAGGCCCCGGTGAGCCATGATGGGGCAGACGCCTGACCAAATCATGTCAAGCAGCCGTCCCCGGTCCGACCATACTTCTCTCGGGCCGTCCTGGAAAATCAACCTGCTGGTGATCGGCGGTCTGATTCTTGTCATTCTTGCCTATTCTCTCTGGCAGATCGGGCAGCTGCGCGGAAATTTCCAGAATTATTCCCGTGAGCACTCCCGGGTGGTGAGCAGCGTCATTGAACAGAACACCCGCACGGCCCGTCTGGCGGAAAACGCCCTGCAGCAAACCATCAAGACCTTTCTGGTCAATATGGCCAGATTCATTGATTATCTTGACTCCGTGGAACCGTTTTCCGCCGAGGAGCTGCAGGCCTTTGCCGGCGAGACAGGGCTTCAGCTCATCAGGATCCAGCACATCAACAACGATCAAAGCCCCATCAGCAGCGACAACTCCCATCTTCCTCCCCAGCCGTGCCGGCAGAGCGAAACCATACTCAACTATTTTCCCGAGCAGAAACTGTACGTGATGTCCTGGCCCCGGCAGGAGAAAGGCTGCATCATGCTGGGTTTTTCCGCCGCCCATATCGAGGAGCTGCATCAGCAGCTGCGCATGCCGGCCCTGCTCAAGGCCCTTTCCGCCCTGCCGGGCATCAAATACGTCACCGCGGACGATGTCAGTGAAAATGACGCCCAGTCAAGCCAGATCATCGAACACCGCATCAGTGCGGGCGAGACCATGCTGCGGGTTGGCTTTGATGCCAGCCAGTATTCCATGCGGGTCCGCCAGATCTGGCGCAATGTCCTGATCTTCTCCCTGATTCTCGCCTGTCTGGGGGTCTTTTTTTCCTGGTTGCTGTACCGCTATCAGACAACGTATCTGCATAAAATCACCGAGTTTGAACGGAAACTGGCCAGGGAACGGGAGGATGCCGCCCTAGGCCGGGCCACGGCCACCATCACCCATGAGATACGCAATCCGCTCAACGCCATCAGCATGGGGCTGCAACGCATCGAGCTGGAGGCGGACGAGCTGAGCCCGGAGCACAGGGAACTGGCGGCCAGCATGCGCCAGGCGGTAAAGCGCACCAATGCGATTGTCGGGGATCTGCTGCGCTACAGCAGACCGATTACCGCCAATCGCGGGGAAGTCAATCTCACCGGACTGATCAACGACATCCTCCTTCTCTATAAGGCGCAGTGCGAGGAAAAAAAGATCCGGGTCAGCCACGACAGCACTCTGACCCGTCCCGTGGCGGGGGACGGAGAGCTGCTGGGCCAGCTCTTTGAAAATGTCATAAAAAACGCGGTGGAGGCCCAGCCGGACGGGGGCTATATTACGGTCAGCAGCGAGCCCGCAGACGGTTCGGCGCGAATAACCATTGAAAATTCCATGTCGCCGGAAGGAGTTGGCGATCTCGCCCAGCTGCTGGAGCCCTACTTTACCACCAAGACCAGGGGGACGGGTCTTGGCCTGCCCATTGCCGGCCGCATCGCCCAGAGCCACGGCGGCGCCCTTGAACTGGCAAGCCCCGGCGGCAATGTTTTCCGGGTGGTGATCATCTTGCCGCTTACTACTTGAAATGATGGACGAAACCATGAAGATCCTTGTTGTTGACGATGAGCAGTTGCAGCGGGAGACCCTGAAAGGCTTTCTGGAAAAAAAGGGTTACCAGGTTTACAGCGCCGCCGGCGGTGGCGAGGCCTTGCGCATTTTCAGCGCCTATCCCATCCAGCTGGCCCTGCTTGATCATAAAATGCCGGACATGAATGGCGATGAGCTGCTGGCCAGGATGAAGGAGATCAATCCCTTCGTGCGCGCCATCATGATAACCGCTTATGGGGCGGTGGAAACCGCCGTGCGGGTCATGCGGCTTGGCGCGGATGATTTTCTGGAAAAACCGGTTGATCTGCTCGAACTGCTCGGCAAGATCGAAAACATCGAGCAGCAGCTTGCGGTGGCGGAAGATGTGGCCGCCGTTGCCGAAACAATAGACAGCAGCAAAGAACTGCCGTTGCAGGTCATCGGCGATAGTCCGGCCATGGATAAACTGCTGTCCGTCGCGCAGCGTGTCGCCCAGACGCCCTGGACGGTGCTGATCAGGGGCGAAACCGGCACCGGCAAGGAACTCATTGCCCACCTCATCCATCTTCTCAGTCCGCGCAGCCAGGCCCCGTTTATTGTGGTCAACTGCGCGGCCATTCCGGAAAATCTGTTTGAGTCGGAATTGTTCGGCCATGAAAAAGGATCCTTTACCGGCGCCTCGGGCAAAAGGAAAGGCCGCTTCGAGCTGGCCCAGTCGGGCAGCCTGTTTCTCGACGAAATCGGCGAACTTCCCTTGAATCTGCAGGCCAAGCTGCTCAGGGCCCTGCAGGAAAGAGTGATCAGCAGGGTGGGGAGCGAGGCGGATATCGAAGTGGATGTGCGGGTTCTGGCCGCCACCAATAGAGACCTCAAGCAACTCGTGGCGGAAGGGAAATTCAGGGAGGATCTTTATTACCGGCTGAATGTCCTGGAGATTGAGATCCCTCCCCTGCGCAACCGCAAGGAGGATATTCCGCAACTGGTTGATTTCTTCCTGGCGCGTTACAGTTTGCGGCCGGTGCGCTTTGATCCGGAAGCCCTGGCCACCCTGGTCAAATACCCGTTTCCCGGCAATGTCCGCGAGCTGGAGCATGTCATCCAGCGCACGGTGACCATGGCCCGCGGCCCGGTGGTGCGCATGGTGGACCTGCCTGCGGAAATGCGCTTTCACAAGGCAAGCGAGCAGGGCAATCTCGCCGACCGGCTTGACTCGATGGAGCGGGAAATGATCCTGGCCGCCCTGGAAAAACACGACTGGGTGCAAACCAAGGCGGCGGAATCACTGGGCATCAGCGAAAGGGTGCTGCGCTACAAAATGGCAAAGCACGCGATCAAGAAGAATTGACGGGCGGCAATCGCTCCGGATCGGACCCGAGACTCCCACGGCATAACTACCGGATTCCGGCTGAAAACATGCCGGAATGACGACCGGCAATCACGGGAGAAATTGTCGATTGCCATCCCCTCCGCCATCCCATCCCGGCAAGGCGTATTACTGCTGCCCTGTGCAAAGCTTTGTCATGTCCCGTACAAATCAGTCGGAACCCTCCTGTCATTGGCAAGGCGCCGCGGAAAAAAATATTTATCCGCTTGACTTAATTTGAACAAGCGCATAAATTAAGCCGCATGATCAACATCAACCTCCGGATTTCCATGCCATGGCGACATACGAAACGAGTGCAAAAACCAAGGAAGCCTTAATCAATGCGGCGGGCGAGCTGGCGGCGGAGAAGGGCTTCGCTTCCGTTTCCACCCGGGCCATTGCCCTGCGGGCGGGCGAAAATGTCGGCAGCATCCACTATCACTTCGGCAGCAAGGAAAAACTCTTCGAGGGTGTGGTGCGGACGGTGGTGCAGATATGGAAGGATAACCCGATCAGTGATCTGATCAGCCGCTATGACCCGGCCGGTCCGGAAGGACAGGCCCGGGCCATCCGGGCCATTGTCCAGCGCAATATCACCCTGCTCTTCGGCCGTAAAGCGCCCCGCTGGCATTGCCGGGTCATTTTCCAGGTCATGCAGAACAAGGGGCCGCTGCGGGACATCTTTCAGACGGAAATCATCACCCCCTCGCATGGGGCCATCACGGCCCTGTTTCAGCGCATTAGCCCGGCCATCAGCGACCGGGAGGCCTTTCTCCGTATCCTGATCATGAATACCCCGGTTTTTTTCCATGCCGACAACATGGGCTTCATTCTGGATTCACTGCACGAGGAGCGCTACAGCGACGATTATCTGCGGAAGATGGAAGACCTCATCGTGCTCCAGACCCAGCTGCTTTTGGGGTTGCCGCCCTGCTGAGGGGCAGGAAACAACGGGAGATGGGGGGAAGAGAGTGGAATTGACAATTCTTAACGGTACGCCACCCCGCGGCAAGATATACTGGCATCGGTTATTTTAGCATCATCTTATTTGAGGCATAGCAAATCATGGAAACTTTTGACAAAATCAAACCGATCTTCTTGGCAGGCGTTCTGTCCGCCATACTTGCCCTGGCCGGCTGCGGCCAACAATCCTCCGGCAAGGGGCCGCCGGCGCCTGGCGGGCCCCCCGAGGTCGGGGTGGTGGTCGTGACCCCTGAAGCCGTTACTTTAACCACGGAGCTCTCCGGCCGCACCGCCCCCCGTCTGATTGCCGAGGTGCGGCCCCAGGTGGGGGGCATCATCCAGCAGCGGCTGTTCACCGAGGGTTCCGACGTGCAGGCCGGGCAGCTGCTCTATCAGATCGACCCCGCCCTCTACCGGAGTGAACTTGCCGGCGCCAAGGCCGCCCTGGCCAGGGCCGAGGCCAATGTTGCGCCGGTCCGGCTCAGGGAGGAACGGTATGCGGAGCTGGTAAAAATCAATGCGGTGAGCCGGCAGGATTTTGACGATACCCAGGCGGCGCTCAAGCAGGCCGAGGCGGAGATTGAAGCAGCCAGGGCCGCCCTGGAGACCGCCCGCATCAATCTGGATTACACCAGCGTCAAGGCGCCGATCTCCGGCCGTATCGGCCGCTCGTCGGTGACCACCGGCGCCCTGGTCACCGCCAGTCAGGCAGAGCCCCTGGCCGCCATCCAGCAGCTCGATGCCATGTACGTGGATGTCACCCAGTCGACCGCCGAATTGCTGCGCCTGAAACGGAACCTGGCCAGCGGCCTGCTGCAGGATGGCGGGGATGCCCAGACCAGGGTCACGCTGCTGCTGGAGGACAACACCCCTTATCCCCTGGACGGGGTGCTGAAATTCTCCGAGGTTACCGTTGACCAGGGCACCGGCTCCGTCACCCTGCGCGCCGTCTTCCCCAACCCGCGGCACCTCTTGCTGCCGGGCATGTTCGTCCGCGCCATCGTCACGGAGGGCATGAGCAGCCAGGCGATTCTGGTGCCGCAGCGGGGGGTCACCCGCAACCCGGCCGGCAACGCCATGGTCATGGTGGTGGGGGCCGAAGAGAAGGTGGAACCGCGGGTCATCAAGGTCGTCCAAACCGTCGGCGACAGCTGGTTGGTAAGCGAAGGCTTGCAGGCCGGGGACCGGGTCATTCTGGAGGGGATTCAGCGAGCCCGGCCCGGCACGGTTGTCAAGGCGGTGCCCTTCGGCGCCAAGCCGGAAGCAGCTCCCGCTGCGGCAAAATAGGTGGATAGGGGTTTAGTCTGTAGGGGGTTAAGTATTTAGGTACAGACTAAAAGACTAAACACCTGAAAGACGAGGCTCTTGCAAAATAAGCAAAAGAGTGGTTCCTGTCATTTCGACCGAAGGGGGAAATCTAATAAAATCTAGCAATTAAAGATTCCTCACTGCGTTCGGAATGACACACAAGTTCATTTTGCAAGAGCCTCAGACTACAGACTAATAGACTAAACAGCTAAACAGCTTATGTATGCTCCTGAAGGAGAAGTCTCATGCCCCGTTTTTTCATAAATCGCCCTATTTTTGCCTGGGTAATCGCCATCATGGTCATGCTGGCCGGTTTGCTGGCGATCAAGACCCTGCCGGTCTCCCAATATCCGCCCATCGCCCCGCCGCAGATCACCATCAACGCCATGTATCCCGGCGCCTCGGCCCAGACCGTGCAGGATACCGTCACCCAGGTCATCGAACAGAAGTTGAACGGCATCGACAACCTGATCTACATGTCCTCCGCCAGCGACTCTTCCGGCGCCGTGGCCATCAATCTGACCTTCAAGGCCGGCACCGACCCGAACATCGCCCAGGTGCAGGTGCAGAACAAGCTGCAGCTCGCCACCCCGCTCCTGCCGCAGGTCGTGCAGCGCCAAGGCATCTCGGTGGTCAAGTCCACCAGAAACTTCCTGCTCATCATCGGCCTCGTGTCGGAAGACGGCTCCATGGACCGCAACGGCCTGACCGATTACATGGTTTCCAACCTCCAGGACATCATCAGCCGGGTGGAAGGGGTGGGTGAACTGCAGCTCTTCGGCTTTCAGAACGCCATGCGCATCTGGCTGAACCCAGCCAAGCTGAACAACTTTCACCTGACCACGAGTGATGTCATCGCGGCCGTGCAGGCGCAGAACGCCCAGGTTTCGGCCGGCCAGTTCGGCGGGACCCCGGCGGCGAAGGGGCAGCAGCTCAACGCCACCATCACGGCCCGCAGTCTGCTTCAGACCCCGGAGCAGTTCGACGCCATCATCCTGCGCACCAACAGCGACGGTTCCACGGTGAGGCTCAAGGATGTGGCCGAAAGCAAAATCGGCACGGAAAACTATGACATGCAGTCCTTCTACAAGGGACAGCCGGTGGGCGGCATGGCCATCCGGCTGGCCGCCGGGGCCAACGCCCTGGACACGGGGGAGCGGGTCAAGGCCAAGATGGAGGAGCTGTCGAAATACTTTCCGCCCGGCATGAAGGCGGTCTATCCCTACGACACCACCCCGTTCGTTAAGATCTCCATTGAAGAGGTGGTGCACACCCTGATCGAGGCGGTGGCCCTGGTTTTTATCATCATGTTCCTGTTTCTGCAGAACTTCCGGGCCACCCTGATTCCCACCATCGCCGTGCCGGTGGTGCTGCTGGGCACCATGGGCGTGCTATCGGCGGCCGGTTTTTCCATTAATACGCTCACCATGTTCGCCCTGGTCATTGTCATCGGCCTGCTGGTGGACGACGCCATCGTCGTGGTGGAGAACGTGGAGCGGATCATGAGCGAGGAGGGGTTATCCCCCCATGACGCCACCATCAAGTCCATGGGCCAGATCACCAGCGCCCTGTGGGGCATCGCCACCGTGCTGACCGCGGTCTTCCTGCCCATGGCCTTCTTCGGTGGCTCCACCGGTGTTATCTACCGCCAGTTTTCCATCACCATCATCTCCGCCATGGTCCTGTCGGTGCTGGTGGCGATGATCCTGACCCCGGCGCTGTGCGCCACCCTGCTCAAACCCGTGGCAAAGGGGCATGAGGCCTGCGAATCCGGCTGGTATTGTCCTTTCTTCCGCTGGTTCAACAGGGTCTTTGACCGGGGCAGGAACATCTACGAACGAATCGTCGGCCGCTCCTTCGGTAAACCGGTGCGCTACCTGGTGGTCTACACCGCCATTGTCGCCGCCATGGTCTTCTTTTTCCTGCGTCTGCCCACCGCCTTCCTGCCGGATGAGGACCAGGGCTTCATCATCTGCCAGATTCAGCTGCCGGCCGGAGCCACCCAGGAGCGCACCATCCAGGTGATCCGGCAGATCGAGCACCATTTTCTGGAGAAGGAAAAAGAGGCGGTGGGCGCCATCATCACGGTCGCCGGTTTTTCCTTTGCCGGCCGTGGCCAGAACATGGGACTGGCGTTTGTCAAGCTCAAGGACTGGAAGCTGCGCAAGACCCCTGATCTCAAGGCGCCGGCCGTGGCGGGACGGGCCATGAAGGCCTTTTCGCAAATTCGTGATGGCATGGCCTTTGCCTTCTCCCCACCGGCGGTGGTGGAGCTGGGACAGGCCAACGGTTTTGACCTCCAATTACAGGACCGGGGCGGTTTGGGGCATGGAAAGCTGATGGAGGCCCGCAACCAGCTGCTGGGCATGGCCATGAAAAATCCGAAGCTGATCGCGGTGCGCCCCAACGGTCAGGATGACTCCCCGCAGTTCAAGCTGGATATCGATGATGTGCGGGCCGGGGCCCTGGGCATTACCCTGGCTGACATCAACAATGTTCTCTCCACCGCCTGGGGCAGCACCTACGTCAACGATTTCATCGAAAACGGCAGGGTCAAGAAGGTCTACCTCCAGGCCGACCCCAAGTACCGGATGTTGCCCGAGGATATCAACTCCTGGCATGTCAGCAACAAAAGCGGCCAGATGGTGCCGTTTTCAGCCTTTGCCAACGCCCATTGGCAGTATGGTTCGCCCCGGCTGGAGCGCTATAACGGCATTCCGTCGGTGGAAATCATGGGGCAGGCGGCGCCGGGGGTGAGTACCGGCGAGGCGATGGCTGAAATGGAAAAGATGGCGGCCCAGCTGCCGGCGGGAATCGGCTTTGAGTGGACCGGCCTTTCCTACGAGGAAAAACAGGCGGGAAAACAGGCCCCGGCCCTCTATGCCATCTCGCTGCTGGTGGTTTTCCTCTCCGTGGCGGCCCTCTACGAGAGCTGGACCATACCCTTTGTCAATCTGCTCATGCTGCCGCTGGGCCTGGTGGGCGCGGTTACGGCGGTGACCCTGCGGGTGCTGCCCAACGACGTCTATCTGCAGATCGGTCTGCTGACCACGGTGGGGCTTTCCACCAAGAACGCCATCCTGATCATCCAATTCATCAAGGAACAGATGCATCAGGGCCATGAGTTGGTCGAGGCCACCCTGATGGCGGTGAAGATCCGGCTGCGGCCGGTCATCATGACCTCGCTGGCCTTTTTCTTCGGCACCCTGCCGTTGGCCCTGACCCGTGGAGCAGGGGCCGCGGCCCAGAACGCCATCGGCACGGCGGTCACCGGTGGGCTGCTGTCGGCCACCTTTATCGACCTGCTCTTTATTCCCTTTTTCTTTGTGTTGGTTTCCCGCCTGTTTGCCAGAAAACGGTATCCGGCGCCAGCAGTCAGCACCACTACTCCGGGGGGGCATTGAGATGAACAAAATGTCAAAAAAACTATGCCTGTGCTTGGGTACAGTTCTTTGCCTGAGCGGCTGCGCGAACCTGGCCCCGCTTTACAGCCGGCCTGACGCGCCCGTGCCGGATGCCTGGCCGGAAGGCCCGGCTTTGCAGGAGGACGTGGCCCAAACCGGCAAAATTGCCGCCGGCATTGGTTGGCAGGAGTTCTTTCTTGATCCGCGTTTGCAACAGGTGATTGGCCTGGCCCTGGAGAACAATCGCGACCTGCGGGTGGCAACGCTCAACATCGAGCGGACCCAGGCCCAGTACCGGATCAGCCGCGCCGAACTGTTGCCCCGGGTGGACGCCACCGCCGACCACAGCAGCCAGCGCCAGCCGGAGGACCTCACCAGCAACGGCCAGGGCGAAACAAGCCATCAATACCGGGTCGGCCTCGGCGTCAGCAGCTATGAACTTGACCTGTTCGGCCGGGTGCGGAACCTGCGGGACCAGGCCCTGGAGCAGTATCTGGCCACTGAGCAGACCCGGCGCGCCGTGCGGATCAGCCTGGTCGCCGAGGTGGCCGTGAGTTATCTGAACCTGGCCGCTGACCGCGAGCGGCTGCAGCTGGCCCGGCAGACCCTGGAAACCCAGCAGGCCAGCTTCCGGTTGATCCAGCGCCGCTTTGAGCTTGGGGCCTCGTCCGAGCTCGACCTGCGACAGGCGCAAACCAGGCTGGATGCGGCGCGGGTAGATATCGCCCGCTATACCACCCTGGTGGCCCAGGATGAAAATGTCCTCAACCTGCTGTCCGGCGCTCCGATTCCTGATGAATTGTTGCCGCAAATCTTGACCGAGGCTCCCGGCCCCGTGCAGGATATCAGACCCGGCCTGGACTCCGGGGTGCTGCTTGACCGCCCCGATGTGCTGGGGGCCGAGTACCAGCTCCGGGGAGCCAATGCCAACATCGGCGCGGCCCGGGCCGCCTTTTTCCCGCGCATCACCCTGACCGGCTCCGTCGGTTTGGCCAGCGACGAGCTGGCCGGGCTCTTTAACTCCGGCTCGGGGGCCTGGGTTTTTGCGCCAAAGTTCACCGTGCCGATCTTTGACGCCGGCCGCAACCAGGCCAATCTGCGGGTAGCGGAGGTAGACCGTGATCTCGCCGTGGCCCGCTACGAGAAGACCATCCAGACCGCCTTCCGGGAAGTAGCCGACGCCCTGGCCCAGCGCACCACTATTGACGGGCAGCTCGCCGCGCAACAGTCGCTCACCGGGGCCACCGAAGCCAGTTACCGCCTCTCCCAGGCCCGTTATGAAAAAGGGATCGACAGCTACCTCATTGTCCTTGATTCCCAGCGGGCGCTTTACGGCGCACAGCTGGAGCTGATAGGTACCCGTTTGATCCGGCTGCTGAACCTGGTAACCTTGTATAAAGTGCTGGGAGGCGGAGCCGCCGGATGATGATCTCAACAAGAAGCAAGTTGTTCAGCAGGACTAGGGCCGCCGCACTGGTCGGGGCGGTGCTTGCCGGCCTGGGCGGCTGCGCCGCTGTCGGCCCTGATTACGCTCCGCCGGCGGGCAGCGTCCCTGTTGCCTGGCACACGGAGTTGCGCGAGGGGTTGGCCGCCGAGGCCCTGGCCCCGGAGCTGCTGGCCCGCTGGTGGACGACCTTCAATGATCCGCTTCTTGCAGATCTGATCGAGCAGGCGGTCAATAATAATCTTGATCTGCGGCAGGCCACAGCCAGGGTGCGCGAGGCCAGGGGGCGCCGGGGCATCAGCCGGGCCGGACAGTTCCCCGTGGTCGATGCCTCCGGCTCGGCCGGCACGAGCAAGAGCAGCGGCAATGCGGAAAGCAGGGATTTCTTCTCCCTGGGCTTTGATGCCGGCTGGGAAATCGATCTCTTCGGCGGGGTGCACCGCTCAGTGGAGGCCGCCGAGGCGGAGCTGGCCGCAAGCAAAGAGGACCTGCGGGACGTGCTGGTGTCGCTGACCGCGGAGGTGGCGCTGAATTATCTGGATACCCGGACCCTGCAGGCTCGGCTTACCGTGGCCGAGGCTAACCTGGAAATCCAGCAGCAGACCTATGAGCTCATCGAATTGCGTTCTCGGGCGGGGCTAAGCGATGAGCTGGCCCTGCAGCAGGCCCGCGCCAATCTGGAAAACACCCGGGCGCAGATTCCCGCCCTGCGCGGCAGCCTGGAAGAGGTTAAGAACGGGTTGGCTGTGCTGACCGGCAGGGCCCCCGGCGGCGTGCACGAATTGCTGGCGGAAATCAGGCCTCTTCCTGTCCTTCCGCCCACCGTGGCGGCCGGCATCCCGGCCGAAACCCTGCGGCAGAGGCCGGACATCCGCCGGGCGGAACGGAGTCTCGCGGCCCAGACCGCCCGTATCGGCGTGGCCGCCGCGGATCTCTATCCCAAACTGCGGCTGGCCGGCTCCATCGGCTTGGAATCCCTCAAAGCGTCTGACCTGCTCAACTCCGCCAGCGAGACCTGGAGCATCGGGCCTTCTGTTTCCTGGAACATTTTCGACGCAGGCGCCATCCGGCAAAATATTGAGGTGCAGTCGGCCCTCCAGGAGCAGGCCCTGCTGGCCTATGAAGCCGCCGTGCTGGGCGGACTGCGGGAGGTGGAAAACGGACTCTCCGCCTATGTTGAGGAGCAGCTGCGCCGGCAGCGGTTGCTGGCCGCGGCGGACGCGGCCCGGCAGGCCGAGTCCCTGGCGGAAAACCAGTACCAGGCCGGTCTGGTTGATTTTACCACCGTGCTGGACGCCCAACGCTCACTGCTCTCCCTGGAGGACCAGCTTTCCATAAGCGACGGCGCGGTCACCGCCAACCTGGTCCGGCTGTATAAGGCCCTGGGCGGCGGCTGGGAGGGAATTGCGGATTTCGGATCGCGGATTGCGGATTAGTGTCCGTGATGAAAATAAACTTTTTACGAATGAGCCTCTTGCAAAATGACGACAATGATGTTTCGTCATTCCGGGCAAGCGCAGCGCGACCCGGAATCCATTGCGCTTTCTTGATTCCGGCTGGAGTTTATCCTTGCGGAAGCGAGGGCCGGAATGACGAGGACGATTACATTGTTCATTTTGTAAGAGGCTCGAATTCATCAACTTACAGGTACGGATCATGAGCAACGCAGAGATGAACCCGAGCGCCGAGAAAAAGAAAGCAGCCCCCCTGAAGCCTTCCTCCGGCCGGCGCCGCTACGGAAAGTGGCTTGTTCCGGTGGTGCTGCTGGTGCTGATCCTGGCCCTTGGCAGATGGTTTTTACTGACCAGCAACAATACGAAAATTCAATACAGGACCGCCGAAGCGCAACGGGGCGATCTCACCGTCACCGTCACCGCCACCGGTAATCTGGAGCCGACCAACCAGGTGGAGGTGGGTTCCGAGGTGTCCGGTACCATCGCCACCGTACCGGTGGATTACAACGACTTTGTCAAGGCTGGCCAGGTTTTGGCCCGGCTGGACACCACCAAGTTGGAGGCCCAGGCCAGACAGTCGCAGGCGGCGGTGGAGTCGGCCCAGGCCAATTTGCTGCAGGCCCAGGCCAGTGTCCTGGAAGCCGGTAATGAGATGGAGCGGCTGGTCCGTGTCCGCCAGTTGAGCAATGGCAAGGTGCCTGCCGCCCAAGAGCTCGATGCGGCCGAGGCAACGCTCAAGCGCGCCAAGGCGGATGAGGCCATGGGCCGGGCGCAGATCGCCGAGGCCGAGGCGAAGCTCCGGGTGGACCAGACCAATCTGGAAAAGGCCACCATCGTCTCGCCCATCAACGGCGTTGTGCTTAAACGCAGCGTGGAGCCGGGCCAGACCGTGGCCGCCTCATTGCAGGCCCCGGTTCTTTTTACCCTGGCCGAGGATCTGGCCAAGATGGAGCTGCAGGTGGATGTGGACGAGGCGGACGTCGGGCAGGTGCGGGAGGGACAGCAGGCCAGCTTTACGGTTGATGCCTATCCGGACCGGATCTTTCCGGCCCGGATTACCCAGGTGCGTTACGGCGCCCAGACAGCCGCAGGGGTGGTGACCTATCTCACCGTGCTCAACGTGGACAACTCCGACCTTTCCCTGCGGCCCGGCATGACCGCCACGGCGGATATTGTTGTCAAGCAGATGCAGAATGTGCTACTGGCCCCGAGCGCGGCCCTGCGTTTCGCCCCGCCGCAGCAGGAGGCAAAGGCTGCTGGCACGGAGGGGGGCAGTCTGCTCGGCAAGCTTTTCCCCCGGCCTTCCCACACCAAGCCGAAAAAAGGCGAGGAGAGCGGCGACCGGAAAAAGCAGCGGGTCTGGACCCTGCGCGCGGGCCAGCCGGAGGCGGTTTTCGTGACCATCGGCGCCACCAGCGGCATCATGACCGAGGTGGTGAGCGGGGAGGTGTCACCCGGTATGCCGCTCATCATCGAAGCGGTCAGCAAAGAGAAATAGCCATGGCGGACTCGGCGAAAACAGGGCAAAAGCCCCTGGTTGAACTGCAGGGTGTAAGTAAAATCTACGGCAGCGGCACGGCTGCCATGCAGGCCCTGCGCGGGGTTGACCTGCGCATTGACGAGGGCGAGTTCGTGGCGGTCATGGGGCCGAGCGGCTCCGGCAAATCGACCTGCATGAACATCCTCGGTTGTCTGGACACACCCAGCGAGGGCAGATATCTGTTCAGAAATGTCGAGGTGGGTTCGCTGACCCGAAACGAGCGAGCCCTGCTGCGCCGGCATCATCTCGGCTTTGTCTTTCAGGGCTTTAACCTGCTGAACCGCACCTCGGCCCTGGAAAATGTCGAGCTGCCGCTCATCTACCGGGGCATCAAGGGACCGGAACGCCACAGCCGGGCCAGCCGCGCCCTGGCCGCCGTAGGTCTTTCCGGCTGGGAGCATCACACGCCGGGCGAGCTTTCCGGTGGCCAGCAGCAGCGGGTGGCCATTGCCCGGGCCATTGTCACCGAACCGGACGTGCTGCTGGCCGATGAACCGACCGGCAACCTGGACACGGCTCGCAGTCTGGAGATCATGGAACTCTTGACCTCGTTTAACCGCAACCAGGGCATCACCATCATCATGGTCACCCATGAGCAGGACATGGCCCGTTTCGCCAGGCGCGTGGTGCATTTCCGGGACGGTCTGGTTGCCGAGGACCAGATAAACGGGGAGGCGCGCTGATGCTGGCAAACACCCTGCTGCTCGCCCTGCGGGAAATCCGGCGCAACGTCCTGCGCTCCTTTCTGACCATCCTGGGTATTGTCATCGGCGTGGCCGCGGTTATCATCATGGTCACCATCGGCAGCGGGGCCACGGCCCAGGTCACCGAACAGATCGCCAGCCTGGGCAGCAACTTGCTCATGGTGCGGGTCGGCCAGCACATGGGGCCGGGGCAGACCGCCGCCGCACCCCCTTTTGATCTGGATGACGCCCAGGCCATTCTCCGGGATATTCCCTACATTGCCGCGGTTGCCCCCTCTTCCTCCCAGAGACTGACAGCGGTCTACGGCAACGCCAACTGGTCCACCACGGCCAACGGCATTGACAACGAATTCTTTACGGTGCGCAACTGGACGGTCAAATCGGGCCGGCAGTTTCTGGAGACCGAACTGCGGGCCGGCAAGGCGCTGTGTGTTATCGGGGCCACGGTGGCCAAGGAGCTGTTCGGCGACCAGGACCCCATCGGCAGCAGTATCCGGCTGGGCAATTTCTCCTGCCAGGTCATCGGCGTGCTGGAGGCCAAGGGCCAGTCCACCTTCGGCTCCGATCAGGATGATCTGGTTCTGGTGCCGCTGCGTACCTTTCAGCGGCGGATCGCCGGCAATCAGGATATCAGCCTGATTCAGGTGTCGGTGGCCGAGGGCAGATCAACGGACAAGGCCAAGAGCGATATCGAGGAGCTGCTGCGCACCCGGCGGCACATCACCGGCACGGAAAACGATAATTTCCAGGTGCGGGACATGAAGGAAATCACCAGGATGCTCACCGGCACCACCCAGATCCTCACCACCTTGCTGGGGGCGGTGGCTGCGGTCAGCCTGCTGGTGGGCGGCATCGGCATCATGAACATCATGCTGGTGTCGGTGACGGAACGCACCAGGGAGATCGGCATAAGGCTTGCCATCGGCGCACTCGAACGGGAGGTGCTGCTGCAGTTTCTGGTGGAGGCGGTGGTGCTTTCCTCCTTCGGCGGCGTTATCGGCATCCTGCTTGCCGTTACAGGTTCATTGGGCCTGGCCCGGCTGCTCAAGATCCCCTTTATCTTCAACCCCGGCATCATGGTCATCGCCTTTCTCTTTTCCGCCGCAGTGGGCATCATCTTCGGCTTCTTTCCGGCCAAAAAGGCGGCCCGGCTTGACCCCATCGACGCTTTGAGGCATGAGTAAGGTTGTTGCATTGCGGAAGGGGTTGACAGTAGTAATATAAAGCCTTGAACTGTTTGGGATATTCAGATATTTGATGTGGCAATCTTAATGTACGTTGCTAATCAGCCGCGCGGCTTTTTGCGTCGGCTGAATTAGCCTTGTTGGACGCTTGATGATCATAACCTATCTGCGCATTATTATGATTTTTTATTTTGTGTTTGAATGCAGTGCTTTCAAGCGCATGAAAAACAAAGGAGAGACTATTTTTAGCAGCTTGAATCTGGAAATCGTCCTTTTTTCCGAACCCCCAGTCACAGATACCTTTTGCCAGAATCCAAGGCGTCTTTGTGGCTGCACAAGCCTTATAGACCGCGCGGCCTTCCATCTCACCACCGATGGCTTTTGGAAAATTGACTTTAAGCTGTTCAACATACGTCTTCGAATTAACTAGCTTCTCTCCTGTAAGCAATAGACCAGAGTGGACTTTAGGATGTGGATCTTCGCTTATTGTTTTCCTCCAAGGAAGCGAGCATGTCTCAAAGTGGTTAACAAGAAAACGTTCGGCCTCAGGAGTGTTGGGGTCAAGTTTCTCCCCTTGTTCAGTTATTTTTGAACGTTCATAGAGCCCCAATCGTGCAGATACTAGTATATCGCCCATCAGCTGTTCACCATATTTAAGACCAAACGCAATCCCAGGCATAATCACAGCGTATGGCAGTCGATTGTCAGCATTTAATTTATCAAGAACAGTTCCTACAACGACAGAGGCGCCGTTTGCCGTTTCATCGCCCTGTTGACACTTTACAGCCCAGACAGGAAAGGGGGAACTGCCGAGAAACATACATGAGTTTCCAGCATATTCGAATGTCCAGTCCGTATTAGAAATGCCACAGTATTCTTGAAGGACATCAAGCTCGGTTTGAGTTGCCACCACCAAGAGAACTGCGGGATAGGCAGGCAACATACCATCTGTTGGTAGATTTCCTTCTGGAACGCGATTCTGAATTTCAGGAATAGTAGGCTTCTTTTCATCTCGTACTACTAACTCCACATATGCCTTAGATTCAGCAGTCTTATCTTCGAGATACTCACTGAACAACACGTCCGAAAGTGTCCAGAGATAGTTTACCGAGCTGTTAGCGATTGGTTTCTTGGCGCACAGGAGAAGCCCAATAGGGTGTTCTGATACGTCGGCCAATCCATGGCGAAATGCTATCAGATAAACAGCTTTTACAGAAAACCGACGACTCAGGAGAACAAGTGCAAACAAAAATCGTATCCGATCCATATCTGTATCTAAAAGAGGAAGGATGCTGTGCTCTCGTGCCTTACGGATAAGGTCAGAAAATGGCTTCTCGTGAATTCTTTCAATAATATGTCCATGAGCCTCAGGGGAGACTAAGTTCATATTTTCATCCGCTTCATCGTGCGGTACTTCCCGTAATGCTATAAGGTCAGAATCAGAGACAATAAATCGCTGCACATAGGGAAATACTTGGTGAGATCGATCTCGGTTAGCATCAGTATGGCCGGGGGTGTCGCCTAGGATAATTTCAACGGGATTGTGAGTCTCAGCACGGGAGGCAAGCATGTGCCAGATGGCGTCCGCGCAACTCTCGTTCAAGTCACTTTGTGAAGATACGCATCTGTATCCCAATGAATCGCCACATTGATTGTTGTCAACGAATGGTGCTGTAGCATAAGCCAAGATGATATTTGAGCTAATACTGCCTAACCCTACAAGAGGTCTATCAGTATTCCCCCCAGTGTTCATTCGGTCCCATGTGCAGGAGAAAATCCTCTGCCAGAGGTCATCGACGTCTAGGTCAAGTTGGGCCTTTCGTAAATGTCGCCGCCCTATTGTGTCCCGGAGAACAGCCATAAGCACGTCCTTAGAATCGACGGTGCTCTTGGTTTGACGCGCCCTTTCAAGAACTGTCGCGGTGAGGTGGGTATCAATATTCCACACTTGTGATGTATCGATACCGTTGATGCGCATCCGATTAAAAAGTACATTTGCGATGTGCTCATAAGCAGTCCGCCCTTCATCATCACGAAATAGACGCATGTTTGTAAAGGCTCGCGGACGAATTACTTTTTCCACGATGCCGGTGAGCGTTACATGCTCTGTCCACGACTCAGAGAGTCCTTCATGCTTGATTTTCCAACCGAGGGCGCGAAACATTTGATGTACCCTGCGATCCACAACCAAAGTACCGAAGCGGGAACGAGCAGGCAACAGCGCTCCTGACGCCGAAGCCATGTGTAACTGTTCACGCCTTAACTCATGATACCAAGTCCAAAGTTGTTTCCCTCTCGAAGATCCAATCTTACTTAGATCCCCATCAATGGCATCATAGAGATCGGATTTTTCCTCGAACAATATAAGGAGCCCCTGATTGCACAGTACTCGCTCAATGGCATACAGCGCGACCCGCCAGTCAAAGATCACATGAAATATCCAGTGAGCAATTGCCACATCATACGAGTCTGGCGCAATATGTAGATCTCTAACATCGCGCGTATCTGCAGTAATTTCAACATAGCTACTACTAAATGACGAAAGCTTACGGCGAAGCACTCCAAGCATTGCTTCTGACTTGTCAACGCAGTGAATATATAAACGAGGAGCCCCGGTGATTTGTTGTGCGACTTTGTCGTACGCTTGGGCAAAGGGAATTGTAAGTCTGCCTGTTCCTGCACCAGCATCAAGAACTTTAACTGTATCTTGTCCCTCGAATGCGGACGCAATATGATTGCTCAAATTCTGCAGAACTTTTGAGTTTGCCCCTTTGCTGAAAGGACGTGTCTCGTCATAGATAGAGGCAATGTCTTCCCTAAACTCAATACAATTCTCGCTCCTGCTCATTTTCCACTCCAGTGTAGCGCTAAAATTTCAATTTTCGATCCAACAAGGGATGCGATGTAGCCAAGTAAGCCGACAACCAAAACTGCGGCATACATCTTCGCGGTATCGAATACGGCCAAAGAGTCCATAATGATCTTGCCGATCCCAGCTTCCGTTGCGATTAGCATATCTGCGGCTACCGCAACGATAAGGGCAATCGGTATCCCCGCCTTGAGGGCGATGATCATATGTGACAATGCCGCCGGTAATTGGAAGTAGAGCAACCGTTGAACTGCTGTTGCACGCCAAGCAGTTGCAAGCCGTAGGTGAGCTGCGCTTGTGGATCGAATCGCGGTTCCTGATGTTGCCATCATGAGGACAACAACGACCAGCGCACAGGCCGTGAGACGGGATGAAACACCGACACCCATAAATAAACTCACCAAGGGAATCAGCACAACGGAAGGAAGTGCGCGAATAAACTCGACCCAAGGCTCGGCGGCAGCCCAAACGAACCGATTGAGACCAAGAGCAACACCAAGAAACGCACCGAAAAGGCTACCTATGAACACCCCAGCCAGCCATGTCCATACCGTGCCGCTCAGATCGTGCCAAAAATGTTGCGAACCAAGCATCGCAAATAGTTCCCTTCCAACGTCACTTGGCCAAGGTAACAAGACCGTCGATACTAGACCGGCATGAAGTATAGAAGCCCATAATAGAAGAACTGCCGCGAAGCCTACTGCTATGCACAGGAGTTTCTGAACATGGCCGATACGGTTATACATGGGACATCAACTCCTCGGCATCTGAATTTGAAATATCGTGAACGGCACCGCCTTTTATCGCGACAAACCGATTAAACGGAAGAACAAGATCAGTGATGTCGTGGCTGATAAAAAACGTGATGGTTTTTTCGTTTGTCATTGGTATCACGTCGCGCGCCACATGCTTGAAAGAGCTATGCAGTGAAGCCGTAACTTCGTCAAAAAGCCGTATTGATGCTGGGGTGCAAATGGTGCGGATGAAGTTTATCGCTTGCTTCTCGCCTCCACTTAGGCGGTACGGAAAATCATCTGCCCGATGCAATATACCGAATCGGTCCAGAAGAGATCGAGCTTTGGATTCCTGGCTCTCTACTGACGACCCAAGACTGCTAGGCAATAGGATGTTGGAGATGATCGACAACCAAGGTAGCAAGCTGCCGTGGGGTTCTTGTACGGCATACGCGACGGGCTGGTTGGGCGCGATGCCCTTAACCATACCGGTAGCACACACTCTTACACCTGCGATCAGGTCGAGAAAAGATGTTTTACCGCTTCCGTTGGGGCCAACCACAAGAACAAAATCCCCCTGTTCGAAGGAGACGTTCACACGGAGTGTATACTCTCCATGAAGATCCAGGTTGATAGCAACATCTTCAAAGCTAATCATGGGGTTCCATAGGTGCTTGGAGGAAAAAACCCTTTCAAACCAATCGGCTGATCAAGCAGTCCGGCATTCACAAGTGCGCCGACAGTTGCTTCGATGCCCGCCAAGTCGACGGTTTCAATAGAAGTAGGAAAGTAGTACCCCCCCATTTGGTTTGCGATACCTTGATCCAGTCCTAAGCGTTTCGCGAGGATCTTATGTGCTGCGTTTGGATCACGGTTGATTTCCTTAATTGCCTCATCAATGGCATACATTAATTTGGCGAACGATGCTTTCTTGTCCCGCCAATTTTGCGTCAACACAGCCCCAGACCCACTCCAATAAGGCGTTCCTATGTACTTGGCGCGAGGGTTCGCCTCCAGCAGTCTGTAATCGCCAGAAGCAACCGCTACAGCAAGTGCAGGCTGATCCATAATCGCTGCGTCCGCCTGACCGTCCGAGATAGCCTTCAAAGCGGTTTCCCGAGCGGCAACTTTGATTTCCGGCCATTCCTCTTTGGGTATCCCCGCCGAAGACAGGATGGTTTGGATATTCATCTTTGTGTAGGGGTTTATTGACATCAACACCTTGCCACGGAGGTCGTTAAGTCCGGAGGCCCTGGAATCTTTCGAAACAATAAAACCATAGACAGTTGGTCCGTTCGCAACTTCGGCCCCTGGAAACACGGCGTAGAGGAGGCCAGGGTTCTTTCCCATAACCCCAAAGAGAACGGGAAAAGAAGTTGGACTTAGAATGTCCACTCGCTTGGATATTAGAGCAGGCATATGATCGCCGGGGGGGACCTCGACGAGTTGAACAGAGATTCCTGCATGAGCGAATAGTCCAAGCTCATCCGCCACATAGATGGGGAGTGAGCTTTCATGTTTGAGCACGCCGACCTTCAATTCAGGTGGTGGACTCTCTGATTGGTTGGGTCGCAGAAAAATGACAGTCACCAATATAAGTAATACAACAGCTCCACTAATCCATAATCTTTTCACTCTTGCTCCTCCAGCTATTGGTGAAATGTGGCGTGTGTTTTTGAATCAAGAACAGCACTCATGTTCTGTTTATTTATCGTCCAACGACACGGTTAACCTGCCGCGAGGCTTTTGAGGACGGCAGAAGTAATTAAACAAGTAATCGGCAACAACATTGAACGTCCGTGCTCGCGGTCACGGTTGAACCGATGGTTATGCAATATAATCCGTATTGTCAATTGTCGATATATCCTGTTCCGTTACATTTTGAGCAGGTCTCATAAACATATGGATCGGAACACTGCGAGCAACCAGGACAACATATGTCTGACCCTAATCCACCACATCCATGTTCAGTATAGTAACCACGATTTATAATACTTCCTCCTATTCCATCACATTGCCTGCAAGCCCCACATTTACTACATTTTGTTTGCGACCACTCGTGTCTCTTTTCACTATCTATGACTTTACCACAATGCTTACATTTTCGTTCTAATAAACAGCTTTTTGAATTTACATATTGCCATTCGCCAAGTTCGTGTCTAATTGATTTTAATCCACAAAATTTACTTCTACTAATGCGATAATAATTTTTAATTTTGCAAAACCATTCATGAAAAAAAATTCCCACATCAATAAGGAATATAGCTAAATAAAATAAAGCTGATAAGCCTAGCAATGTAATAAAAATTAGAAAAGAAATATCCATGCAAGATACCTTTTTCTTGTTTAGTGCATAACAAGTTATTAGCTGGACGGAATTCGTCCTATCAATAGCCATATTTGTGGTATTAGCGATAAAGCAAAATGCATACCAATATTTTAAGTCGACTAAAAATCCAGTGGGCTTTTTGCTTCTTTCACTGTCTTACTTGGTACACAGTGAGTATAAATCATCGTCGTTCTCACATCGGTATGGCCAAGCATTGTCTGGATTGTACGAATATCATAGTTGGCCTGTAAAAGATGGGCGTAGCATAGCTGTGTCGAAAAGTATGCGATTTAACTCGTTTGGTTAATTTGGCTCGTCTTACGGCTTGTTTCAGAGCAAGTTGGACATGCGATTCGTGTAAATGATGCCGTCTGCGCTCTTTTGTGCCGGGTATCGGCGGCAGATCTTTCTGTGGAAAAAACCATTGCCAAATAAATTCCTTGGCAGCAAGAGGATACTTCTTTTCGAGAGAGTCGATGAGGAATGTTCCCGTATAACTTGCTGCAAGGTCTTTGTCATGAAGTTTGCTGACAAAATCCAGCTGGGTCTTAATTTTGGGAATAAGTTTTTGCGGGAGAGTAACAGCCCGATCCTTATCGCCTTTGCCGTGTACCGTAAGAATTCCATCATCGAGGTTAAAATTTTGCACTCGAAGGCTGACACACTCAAAGAGGCGAAGGCCACATCCATAGAGCAGGCTTATGACAATATCGAAGGGATATTCGAAATGTTGCAAAATCGAATCAATTTCATGGCGGGAAAGAACGACAGGAATATACTTTGACTTTTTGGCACGGGGTATATCGCGTTGATCGCCGAAGTCTTTTTTAAGGACATGCCTGAAAAGGAATAGCAATGCATTGAATGCCTGATTTTGGGTTGAGGAGGCAACACGGCATTGAACAGCTAAATAAGTGAGGTATTCCTTTACATCTAAGGATGAAAGCTCATCCGGTTGTTTATCATTCAGATAGCGCTGAAATTTGCGTCCCCAATCGGCGTATGTTTTTAGTGTTTTTCTGGAGTAATGCCTGATCTTGATCTCTGCGACAAGTTTCTCAATTGCTTGGTCCCATGCAACCGATTTCGTTTTTTCCAGACATCGCCATTCGTTATATCGTTTACCACCTGGCGTGCCATAAGATGATGGAAATGGTTCTATAGTGGCTGCTGACTGCATGACTGGGTGGCGAGTACTTGCAACAATAGCGATATTGTTATCGTGTTGCTTGATTTGCCGACTCCCAGGAGAGGCAGGTGACGGCGGATTCACTTCATCGGACCCTGGAAGTGGAGGAATTTTCAGCTTTTGTGATTCAAAATATAGAGAAATCGCATGAGCAGCCTGACTACATTGCTGCTCGGTTTGCTTTTTAGATTTCAGCTTTTCAATGAATAAGCGAACCTGCTCGGATTTAGCTTCAGGAGGGTGATATTTTCCAGAAAAATCAAAAAAATATCGAAGCCATTTCCTATAATGAACATGTGTGGCTTTATTGGCCACTCGTTTTATTAAGACTTCGTTGAATTGGGCTAACACATTCCCTGGAATCGGCAGCATGTCCTTCAAGTAATCGACATTGAGAGGGGGGGGAGGGAGTAAGATCTTCTCTTTTCAAATCCGCTCTACATCTCAGTGAATTACGGTAGCTGTTTCCAGCTGATATTGCAAGATTTTCTTCATCCGTCTGTGGATATTTTGACAGGTATCCTGTAACCTTGGGTTAATAGTTATTATCTTCCTGGAGAAAATCCCTGTTATGCTAATTCCTGCGTGTAACCCCTCCATCTGGAGGGGAATTGAGAAAAGATAGAGAAGGATTGCTTTTGGCAAGATCAATGTCTTTCCAAAACACTAATGTTGATGGCGTCGTAAAAAATTCGATCTACTGCGTTGTAGCGTATTTTTGTTCGTTCGGCATACTACATGTATAGCCTCACTCTCAAAAATACACTACGCCTTGTATATCGAATTTTGTTACTTAGCCATCCGGGCTTTGTCGCCGACTTTTTACGAGTTCATCAATGTTGAGATGTTTCCTGATCAGGACGCTCTGAACTGAGTACTTTTTTTGCTTCGTAAAATTCCATGCGCACTTTCAGAATATTGTGGAAGATGGAAAGCAAGGGGCCGCATCTCCCGAAATTTGCTTTAATACTAAACATCTTCGCTAACAATCGCCCTGACTCTTGCCAACGCGTCGCTAATTACATGTTGAGGGGCTTTTTCGGCAAACTGAACCCCTCTTTCTATAAAATCGATCATTTTCACTTGTTGACATAACACAACGCCTTGGACCTTCTTGCCATTAAGGGGAACCTCAAAACCATGGCCTCTAACCCTGCTTGTAATCGGTGCAACCAAAGCCAGCATAATTTTTTTATTGAAAGGACTTGGAGAAAGTACAAGAGCAGGCCTCTTACCCAATTGCTCATGCCCGGCCGCAGGATCAAAATTTGTCCATACAACATCGCCACGTTCTGGTATATACTTTTTCTTAACCATTACCAGGTTTCCCTACCAACAGGGTCAGTGTTCAGCCATTCTTGATCCTCTTTGGAGAGTTTCATTGAGCTCGGATTACACTGTCCAAGCAGTTCTTCGAGTTTATATTCCTTTTTTTTCGCAATTGGCGTGATAATGATTTTTCCGTTAACGGCCTCAACATCAACTTCTTGGTCAAGACGAAGGTCGACGGATTCAACGACGGCTTTCGGGATCCTCGTTGCCAAACTGTTACCCCATTTTTTAATTGTCATGAGCATAATTCACCTCTAATTTAAAGTTTAAACATTGTCTACACTTTAAATGTAACACCTTAAAAACAATATTTCAACATTGTTTAAACATTTTAACGTGAACGGACTTGTGAACCCATTTTTTTTTGGGGGGGGGTAAACTTCCAAAAGGTGCAGAGACAGCCAGAAAGGACAGGCAAGAACAATCAAGCAATTAAACGGCAGTTTGCCTGGTTACCGGCAATCGAGTTTCGATAGCAATCTGACCACTTTGAAGACAAAAATTTTGCAATAGTGATCCCATTGCCTCAAATTGAGATATTTCCATCGGCAATACTAATCGTTTCAGCAAAATCAAAACTTAACATTCTTCTTGACCATGTGGATGCCCGAACCGCAGGAATCTCTATTAACCAGTAAGCTAAATACGGACATTATGCGTGCTCTAACTCATGGTCTGTCCCGATTACTTTTATTGCTTTCTTGTCACCCCATCACCAGATTGCTCCAGTTCTTCTGCCGTGATCAGGCGGTAACTTGTACTTCGTCCCCCGCCCGGATTTTGAATCAGAATGTTGCGGGCGACGAGTTCCCGCATATCCCTAAGTGCGGTGTCGGAGGAGCATTTACCACACTTGGCATATTTCGATGTGGTCATGTGCCCCCTAAAATTGTCGAGCATGCGATTAATAATAAGGCGCTGTCGTTCATTCACCGGATCAGGATTAATCCGGTTCCACAGTTCCGCCTTAAAGAGAACCGGGGACAGTGTATCTTCAGCATTAACAACAGCGCGCGAAAAGCAATTTAAAAACCAGGACAGCCAAGATGTAATATTGACACTGTTTTTTTGCTGTCTCTCAAGCTGTGTGTAATATGCTTTGCGTTCCTGCTCAATTTGTCTGGACATGGAATAGAAGCGACTGGACGTCCCATCTGCCCTTGCCAGAGCCATATCCGCAATTGCACGCGCAATCCGCCCATTGCCGTCTTCAAATGGGTGAATAGTGACAAACCATAAATGGGCAATAGCCGCTTTAAGCACAGGGTCAAGCTTCAGGTCAGTTTCAAACCATGAGAGAAACTTCGTCATTTGCGCATTAATCCTGGATGCTTCCGGCGCCTCATAATGCACCGTTTCATGCCCTATTGGACCAGACACAACCTGCATCGGGCCTGCTTCTGCCGGTCGCCAAGCACCAACGGTAATGCGGTGCATACCGCTTCGACCTGTCGGAAACAAAGCTGCATGCCAGTCGAACAGGCGTTCCGCGGTCAAAGCCTGGTCGAAGTTTTGTGTCGCATCCAGCATCATCTCAACAATGCCTTCAACATCGCGACCAACGGGCTTGTCGTTTTGTAGAGGAATACCTAATCTTCGAGCAATGGAAGATCGGACTTCATCAGTATCAAGTCTTTCGCCCTCTATGGCCGACGAGTTCACAACATCAGTTGTGAGGATATTCAGGCTGGCCTCCTGCCGGATCGGGAAACCTAACGCCTCCATCTTACCCAGTAAGCGTCCCTGCCGGTGACGAGCCTCGGCGAGCAATGACGCCAGGGCTTTATCGTCCCAGATGAAATTTGGCCAGTCTTTCTTTTCATAAATCCACATGCATAATCTCCGTATGATATGCGGTGATTATAGCGAGTATTTGCCGCAATGGCTATGCAAAACCGCATATCATGCGGTGAATAGCAGCCTTAACCGCCACAAATGCTCTCCATTCCGGAGAACAAGGGGACGTTTTTGACTTTTTGCTAATTTCTTCCGATCGAGCGGGGAAATCCAGTCTCGTTTACCATCCTCTGGCAGCGCTTTATGGCGCAATGGTTGATGCCACACCATATGTTTATTTATCTGATGATCCCACGAAGGCGGCTGACATCAATGCCTCATAATCTCTGTTCCCATAAAAGATGTTGAGAATTATGACAGTCTGTTTTTCGTCATCCACTGTGGAAAGCGGACAACCGCGGGCGGAAAAGTTGACCGTCGGCGGCCCGTCTCATTCCCCTGTTGTTCTGTTATGTCAAATCGGGCTCTGCATCTCGTTGTTTGCGCAATTTCCTTTCTTATTGAAAATTTCCCGTACTTCCGGTACGGTACCGTATTCTCGGAACTTCACCTTTTGGTTTGATTTTTTTGGCGATTCTCCCTCTTTTTACCGGTCAATCTTCCAAGTAACTTATTGAGCATGCAACCACGACGTCGTTCCTGGCAAGCAAGGCACGACATGGAATCTATTGGTTTTTCCGGGTTCCCGCTGTGGTTTAACCGTGTGCTCTGTGTTGAAAATGGATTTTTAAGGAGTTGTAAAAGAAAAATATGAAACGTCTTACCCTTTGTGTACTTCTTTTAGTTTTGCTGCCGTCCGTTGCCATGGCTGCCCGTACTCCCTTAAAGGTTCTCTCCAAGGATCCTTTTGTTTCAGCCCTGGTGGTCGATGCCGAGAGCGGCAAAACCCTGTTTGAAGAAAACGCTGATGCCCAGATCTATCCGGCCAGCGTGCTGAAGCTGATGAATCTCTATGTCATCCTTGACCGTGTCGAGCAGGGGGCGCTGAAACTGGACGAGATGGTGCAGGTGACTCCAGAGGCCGCCAAAACCGGGGGGTCCCAGGTTTATCTTGATCCCAAGGAACAATTTCCGGTGGAAGAACTCCTTTACGCCTTGATGGTGCAGTCCGCCAACGATGCCGCGGTTGCCCTGGCTACCCATATCGCCGGTTCCAAGGAGGGGTTCATCGCCCTGATGAATCAGAAGGCGCAGGAATTGGGGATGAATAATTCCCATTTTAACTCCGTGCATGGTCTGCCGCCCTCCGAAGGACAACAGCCGGATGTCACCACGGCCCGTGATCTCGCCATTCTCTGCCGCGAGCTGGCGAAACGTCCCGAAGCCCTGAAGTACACCTCCACCCAGACCAGGGGCTTTCGCGACGATAAATTCATCATGCACAACCACAACAAACTGCTGACCCGGGTTCCCGGTTGTGACGGTTTCAAAACCGGCTATTACGAGGCGGCCGGCTTTTCCATCGCCGCCACGGCCAAGAAAGGCGGGGTGCGGATTATCACCCTGGTCATGGGCAGCAAGGACCGCAAGGTGCGCGATGCCAAGGCCGCGGAATTACTGGCCAAGGGCTTCAGCCTCGTACCGCCTCAACCGGAGGTGGCAACAGCAAAGCCCGCAGCTCCGCCGCCGCTGCGGACGGCAACTGTTGCGGGCGCCGACACCTCGGCCCCGCCTGCTTCGGAAGCTAAAACAGAACCGGCAACAGATGCGCAACAGGGATCAATGATGACTCCCGCAGTCAAGGAAAGTGACAGCGGCTGGGGCAAAATGTTTATCGGGGTGGGAATCGGATTTCTTCTCTGCCTCGGCTTTTTTGTCGTAAGCGGGATTCTGAAGAAAAACCGTACCAGTCGCGCCTGTTCCAAACACAAAAACAACGACTGATCATCGCTGGTTGCGCTTGCGAGACCCTGACCTTTTCGAGGGCGGGGTCGATAGCCGGAGTCTCATTCGGAGGCATCAGCGGGGTAAGTGCGGCAGATCAAATTTTGCTACGTAGCCATCCGGGCTTTGTCGCCGACTTTTTACGAGTTCATCAAATTTTAAATCACGGTAAGCAGAAAACAGGCATCCTCGAACCAGGAAAGAAAGTCTGACCCTGCTGATTTGGGGCCGCGCTGGGTGGGGGTGTTCAGCGTGACTCCGTGGCCATTATCTTTTTTCTGCCGTCCAGCACCTTGCGGACAATTGCGGCCAGCTCTTTGCGCACGACCGGTTTCAAGATAAAGGCGTTGATGCCGGCCTCTTTGATTTCTGTCTCGGAAAAACCCGTATTGTACCCCGTGCAGAGAAGAATGGGGAGATCCGGTCTGATTTTGCGGATCTCCCGCGCCAGATCCAACCCCGTCATGCGCGGCATGGTATAATCAGTGATAACCAGATCAACCTCTTCCGCATGCTGCCGGAAATAGCCGAGCGCCTCCCGGCTGTCTGTTTTGCCGGCCACTTTGTAGCCGAGTAATTGCAGCATCTGCTCGGCAATGTCGACGATAAATTCCTCGTCATCAACGAAAATGATATGTTCAGTCCCGCCGGGTATCTTTTCGTCTTCTTTCTTCTCCCGGTCTTTCCGGCCGGCATGCACCGGCAGATAAACCATGAAGGAGCTGCCCTTGCCCGGTTCGCTGTGCACGGTAACGGCCCCCCCGAGGTTGCGCACGATTCCGTGCACCACGGAGAGTCCCATGCCTGTTCCTTCCCCCTCTCCCTTGGTGGTGAAGAAAGGATCAAATATCCTCTCTTTGACCTCGGGCGTCATGCCATGGCCGGTATCGCTCACTGTCAACCTCACAAACTGGCCTGGCTTGATTTCCGGGTGGATCCGGGCGAAATCCTGATCAAGCTCAACCGAAATGAGGGAGATGTCAAGTTCCCCCCCGGCCTTGCGCATGGCATGGCCGGCATTGGTGCAAAGATTCATGACAAGCTGATGAAGGCTGGTCGGATCGGCCAGCACGGACTCGTCGGACAGAAAATTGGACCGTATGGAGATGGTTGTCGGCAGGGAGGCCTCAAGCAGCTTGATGGTCTCCTTGGCAATAATCTTCAGTTGAATGGGTTGCGGCTTGATGGCCGTCTGCCGGCTGAAGGTGAGAATCTGTTTCACGAGATCCCTGGCCCGTCCGGCCGCCTCGAGTATCTTGCCGAGGCATTTGTAGGCATTTTCGGTTTCCGGGATTTGCAGCTTGGCAATCTCGGTAAAACCGAAAATGGCTGAAAGAATATTATTGAAATCGTGGGCAATGCCGCCTGCCAATGTGCCGATTGCCTCCATTTTCTGGCTCTGCCTGAACATCTTTTCAACCTTGATCTGCTCGGTTACGTCACGTTTGACAAAGACATAGCCCATATAATTGCCAGTGGGGTCGAAAATAGGAGAAACCGTGGCATCGGCCTCAATGGCTATGTCATCCTTTCTTCTGGTGGTGACCCTGCCCCTCCATACCTCGCCGGCCCGGATCGTGGCCCACATCTCTTTGTCGGCTTGATCCTCCTGGTGATACTGTAAGGATGAGTAGAGCATGCCGATGGCCTCGGCCCGCAAATAGCCGGTAATTTTCTCAAAAGCCGGGTTGGCGTATTCAATGACGCCTTCGTTATCGGTGATGACGATCTCCTCGGCGGTCTGTTCCAGGGCCGAGGCCTGACGGGTCAGCTGTTTTTCCGTGCGGATGCGGTCGCTGATATCCCTGACAATAGCCTGAATAAAGGTTTTATCCGCCAAGTCAACGGCGCTGAGGCTCACCTCCACCTCAAAAAGGGCGCCGCCACACCGTTGATGGGTCCAGCGGAAAAACTGGGGCTTGCCGGCCAGCGCCCGCCTGTTGTTTTCACGTACCTTTTCTTCGGAATTACTGCCATCAGGCTGGATGGGTGGGGAAAAACGGCCAGGGCTTTGGCCGAGCATTTGTTCCCGGCCGCAGGCAAACATCTTCAGGGCTTGTTGGTTGCAGTCGATGAAAAGATCATTTTGGACAATCATGATGGCATCACTGGCAGAGTCAAACAGGGCGCGATACCGGCTTTCATTTTCCGCCAGCGCAGCCATGACCCGGTTTCGTTCAGCCACCATGCGGTTTACCGATTCAGCCAGCATCTGAAATTCAATAAAGTCCAGGGACCTGCTGTCAAGTTCCGTTGTTTCGAGCGCGGCTCTGTGAAAGAAGGAGTTGAGGGTGGCGAAATTGTTTTTTGTTTTCCTGCTGATGGTGCGGGCGATTAAAAAAGAGGCGACAAGCAGACAGGCAAACAGAATGAAGGTTACGGCAATATTTTCCCGCAGGCGAATAACCATGGCTTCTTTTTCCATGGCCAGGGATTTCTCGATGTCATCGAGGTATTCTCCGGCGCACACGTACCATTGCCATTCGTCGACGCCCATGACATAGCTGGTTTTCAAGGCCTCCCTGGAACCCAGGATTTTCGGGGCCAGGTAATAAATATAACCGCCGTCCGCCCTGGCCAGATCAATCAACTGCTGAACTACCCGCTCCGTGCCGGGGTCATGGCTGGAAAGCAGCTGTTCCCCCTTGCCGGGACCCGCCAGGCCGAAACCGTCCCACTGGCCGGCGAATATATGGCCTTCCCGGCCAAAACGGATCTGTTCGATGCGGTCAAGCACCTCCTGTTTGATGTCCGCTTCCATGTCGTCATAATATTCCCCGGTGCCGATGAACCAGTCAAAGGGGGCAAAATATTTAATATAGGAAATCTTCCGGAAATCTTTATCCGGTATCAGGGGTTTGCCCCACCTGTAAGCATAAAAACCTTCGCCCTGCCGCCGGATAAGCTCAATCATATCCTTAAAAACATAGGCGCCGTTCGCATCCTGGAGCTCCAGCAGATTTTTGCCCTCAAGCTCCGGCTTGTCGGGGAAGAGCTGGTCAACACCCGCCAGCGACATGGCAAAATAATAGCCCCGCCCCTTATTGAAACGTAAAGCGCGCATTGCTTCACGCACCATGGCCTGTATCTCGTCCAGGCTTTTTTCGGCCTTATTGGTTGCATGGATATGTGTGGCAAGGGCATGGACCTCCAGGACATGGGATTTGATGCTCTCCCGCACGCGCCCCTCTGTCTGGGACTTTTTGAAACGGATGTGATCAACGACAATCTCGACCTGTTGTTTCAGTTCAGCCTTGCGGGCATTGAGCTGCACAGCCCGCATTTGCTCAGCCTGCCTGTTGAAAGAGGAATATTCGTGAAAAACCCATAGTGTGCCGAGAAGTCCGATGGAAATGACGACCAGGAGACTCATATTGAGGAAAAGGGTGCGGGAAAAGCTCTTGGAAATTGACTTCATAAGGGAAGCTCATTGCCATTTGCCGTGCTTTCAGGGTTGAAGAAAGGTTTTCACCTTCCGTTATATAATGGGGCAAAGATGCATGTCAATGGCAGACTCGATGGCGGCGGGCAGACCGGGAACTCAAGAAGAGGGCTTATGCCAATTCTAAATTATTGGTATAATTTTGCCCCCGTCAGGCGAGGATTGAACTGAATCGGCGGCGGGGCGCGGCTTCTTTGAGGCGGTTGCGGCGCTGGGAGGGTTGAAGGGAAGACCCTGAGGATCAGGGGATGCAGTCCGTCCGCCCCATTTCCTGGGCAAAAACGGCAAGGGTGGTGAGATTGCCGGCGGTGGCGACTGCGGATAAATCATGGCCATCCATATCTCCGTCACGATCCATATCCCCGGCACACAGATTAACATCAGGCATAAGAGAAAGGGCCTGGCGAACTTGCATGAATCCAGCGCCGTAATCATTGTCGGACCCCGGCAGACCCTGATCCCAGGCGGATTGTTGCAAGGCGCTTTCAAGCTCGGTAACCGTTGCCCCGGGAGAGGCGGAGAGCAGCAGCGCCATTGCGCCGCTGACATGGGGAGATGCAAAGGAGGTGCCCGTTACCGTGGTGTACGGATTGGGGTTTGGTATGCCGGAAAGAGTGGTCAGATCAGCCGTGCGGACACTGGCCCCGGGCGCGGCAATGTCAGGGAAAACGGCATTGTCGCAGGATGAAGGGCCTCTGCTGCTGAAAAAAGCGATGGTATCTGTTGAATCCGTGGCGCCCACGGCGAATGATTCGGGATAATTTGCCGGACTGATGCTGGTGTAAGGGGAGGGGCCGTTGTTGCCCGCGGAAAACACCACGGCAATCTCCGCCGCCTTGAGGGTTTGGATGTCCGGCTGGAACTCAAGCAAGCATTCATCGGGATTCGTGGTAAATCCCCAGGAATTGTTGACGATATCCGGCGCGTCATCGCTAAGGGGATTGTTGTCCGGGTCAAGCAGCCATTGATAGCCCAGGTGGATAACGCTCAGAGGGGCCTTGTCCTGATCATTAAATATCTTCACGGCGATCCATTGGGCGCCGGGGGCCACGCCGATGGCGGTACCGCCGGCGTCGCCGCCGACCAGCAAGCCCATTACCTGGGTGCCGTGTCCAGTCGCATCATAAGGGAGGAGGTGTTCGCCGTTGGGATCATACCAGCTGTTGGCTCCTCCGCGCCAACGCTCTTGCAGATCGGCATGATTGACATCCACCCCCGTGTCCATGGAGGCCAGCACCACCCCCTGGCCGGTGAAGCCGAGAGCCCAGAGTTCCGGGGCGCCGATGGCGTCAATGTTCCATTCCGGCAGGGATGTGACGTTGGTCTGTTCAGGAACCAGGGAAATGACCTCATCGACTCTGATGGATTCAACCGCCGGATGGGCCGCGAGTTTTTTGATGAGGGATGCTTTGGCGGAAAGGGAAATGGCATTGGTCAGCCAAAGGGATCGCACCCGTGTTGCCTGGTCCGCTGCCGCCATTTCCAGCACGCCTTTTTGGCTGACGGCCGCCTTTTTTTGCAGGGCCGTGATCAGCTGGCTGCGGCGCAGCCCCTTGGGGAGATTGCTGAAAGACGCGGGATTAACGCGGTCACGCAGGTTGACAATGACCGGGGTCTCCTCATCCGGACCAAGAGCAGCGATGGTGTCCCGCAGGGCAGGACTGATAACCGCCGGCCAGGCCGGCTGCCCCGCGGCCAAGGAAAGCAGCAGGGCGGCCGCACTTATGCGCAATACTTTTTTTATGAACATTTCCGGGTCTTCCTCGCGGCGGGCCTATAATACTTTAAGAAGGCCGGCATACCTAAGCCGGCAGAACATGGCGGCAAGGGTTTGCCGCCCTACTCAACAACCAGATTCTCCGCCCGGAAGTCTCCCATGACAACCGTCACCTTGCTGCCCGCCTTGACATGGGAGCCGGAATTGGCAAAAAGGCAGAAATAAATTTTGCCGGCCTGGGGCTCGCCCGTGGTCTGCCTTAAGGCGCCGATTTTTGGGGTAGTCGGCACGGCAAGTTTTACTCCACTGGCCTGATCTTCCAGGTAAATCTTTAATTTGTGGTCAGAGGTGATCTTGACAGCCTTTATGGGGTCAGTAACGCGATAGCGGAAATCCAGCATGGCGCCCTCGGCCGAGAGGCGGAGCGTTTCCGGGCGGATGCCCCATTGCTCCTCAAGACCCGCATAGGCGTCTGAGGCCCTGGTTTCTTGCGGTGGCGGACTCTGGCCATGGGGCGCACAGCCTTGCAGACCGTGCACCACCCCCGGCAAACAGACCAGAAAAAAGAGGAGCAGGTATTTCCGTTGGTAAGCGCTACAATTAAATTTCATGCCATTTTACAATTAAATTTGGATATTCAAGCCCGTTTGCATTCAAGCCGGCAAAGGCGCCTGCTCGAATGCAAACTGGTCCATGGTCCTTTTTTTAACATCATGGGGTAAGACAGTTTGTTTTCCCCCAATCAGCCAGCAGCAGTGAATAGTCCGCAGCATTAACAAAGCCGTCATTATTAATATCACCGTTGCAGGGGCTGGCGCTACTGCAATTTGTCTTGCCCCAGTCAGCCAGCAGCAGGGAAAAGTCGGTCACATTCACATTGCCGCTGTTATTTAAGTCGCCATTGCAGCCATTGACAAAGAACTGGGTCTGCATGCCGCCGTTGCCTGTCGCTGCGCCGTTGGTTAAATCAAGCATGCGGTCATAGATGCTGTATTTCCCCTTTGGAGGAGCAACCACCGCATCCAGGGTTTTACCGGCGCTAAGCAAGACGGAATACTGTTCACGCGCATAGGGGTAGAGATTGCCGTCTTCGGCCACAATGCTCATGTTCGGTCCGACCAGAACTGGGACATGATCCTTGAGCGCGGCGCTGAGAAAGCGGATGAGCAGCGTTTCCCCCGGTTTCGGTTTGTGGTCGACAACAGGGGTTGCGGCAGGATAGGGAGCACCGTTAATAAGAAAATAGCTGGGCTGGTAATCGATGGTGCTCGGATAGGCTGCCGTCCCATACGTGCCGCCCGTCACGGCGGCATGGAGAGCGGGATCGATTTCGCTGTAGAACAGAACCATCTCATTAACATAGGGCACGCCCGGGTAAGCTGAGCCGGCGGACGTATCCTGGATGGCTGCGCCATAGAGACCCATCTGCACCTGCACGGCCGGATGGGTGCCGCTCTGGTAAATATAGGTGCCCGGTCTGAGATTGTTCCAGGTGTATGTCCCGGTCGCGCCGGGGGCTGTTTCAAAGGTAAAGGAGCGCACCCTTTCCCGTCCCGTCCCGTCGATAAACTTCACCGGCGTCATTGATGTTGTCTGACCGGGGATGACAAGGGACACCTCCTCGGCCAGATCGTTGCGCAGGTGAATGTTTAAAACAGGGTCAGTGGGCGCCACGGTGATCATCGGTCCGGGGACCGTCGCTGTTTCCCCTCCGTCAGTGGCGAGGTTGCCATCCGCGTCCGCGGCAAACCCCCACATGGTTATCTGCGCCCCATCCGGCATGGGTTTAATGAACGGCTTGGCGACAAGATAGACATCCGCTGCCTGGCAGGTAGCGCTGGCGGCAAAGAAGCCCAATAACCCGAATACAATACTTTTAAGGCCTATCGGCTGTTGATATTTTTTCATTAGGAGTACCCCCGACCTATGGAATAATAACATTGGGCGGTTCAACAACCATCATGGTCATCATGCCGCCGGGAAAGATATTGAAGTTTGTCAGTTCCCTTTCTGTATGGGAATGCCACATGAAAAAATAGCCGCCGTTCATATTCAGGCCGCCTTCACCGGGCGGAAGCTGTGCGGAATTGCCCATATAGGGACTGCCCGACCAAAAGCCGCCGAAGACCAGGTCCTGTTTTTCCGGCAGAAGCACCGGGAACTGCTTGTTGTGATCAGCACAGTACTCATGGGTCACATCATCGAAGCCGTCGCCGCTGTTGTCAACACAGTCGTGCTCGTAGCCGACGCCGGCGCCGTAGATATCCCAGCCCAAATCCTTACCGGTCCAGGTGAAGATAGCATCAACCGTCTCTTCCGGCTCATTCTGGATCGTGAATTCAGAGGCTGCCAGATCCGGAGTTACGCCGTCGGTGGACAGCAGTCTGCCGTCTTTGGCGATAATGGTTGCATTGTTGCCGTGGACATGGAACGGGTGGATCTCCCGGCCGGCGGCAACAACGTGCAGAAGCAGTTTCTTGCCGGGATTGGTGCGGGGCAGACAGTTATATGGCTGATGAGGCAGCCAGGGGGCATAGGCAGGACCCATGGTATCAGGGGCCATGCGGCCGTTGATCAGCCACAGGGCGGACACGCGTTTGCTGTTGTCTATCTGATTGGCCATGCCGAACTCGACCATGTCATGCACATTGGGATCGATGTCGGAAAGGACAAAGAGGTATTCGTGATCAAAGGCGGTGTCGCCTGTCCCGTATGCTGTTTTATTGGCGGGACTGTAGCCGGCCGGCCTGACAATAATCACGCCCGCCAGTCCCATTTCGATTTGCAGCTCCGGCCTGGTGCCGCTGTGATAGGTGTAAGTGCCGGGCTGGCTGGCGGTGAAGGTGTAGGTCACCGTGTCCGTTGCCGAGGTGGACTCCCGGGTCAGCAGTCCCTGACTGCCGCCGCTTGCCGTTACGCTGTGGCCCGGAAAGAGGATGGAAACCGGGTTGCCGGCCGGAAGTTCATTGGTCAGATTAATGGTGATCACATCACCCTGGTTGACAATAAGTGTGGGGCCGGGATACTGCATCAGCCCATTGCCGTTGGCATAGCCCCACATCAAGATGCTGCCGCCGTCAGGAGAGCTGATATGACCTTCTCTGACCGCGAAATTAAAGTTAGTGCCGGTGACGCCGTTCACAACGGCCTGGGCCTGACCCCCGAACAACATCAGGAGCATGAACACCACCGGAATCAGAATTCCTTGTTTTCCGTTCATTCTATTCATGGAGTCTCTCCTTAATTGGTGATCAGGATCTCGGTCATCATGCCGCCGAAATCTTCTGTGTTATTGGTAAGGTAGTTAAGATTGGTCGTGTAGAAAAAATAGGTGCCCGGTTCAATGCCCGCGGTGTCGAGGATGACATCAACGGACTCGCCGCCCCCCAGGGTCACCGAACTGGTCTTGTAATAAAGATTCTGGCCAAGCAGCGGGCCATTGCCGTCAGGGTCGGCGCCCCGCAGCAATCTCGCGTCCTTGCCCACCACCTGCATGGGAATACTCGGACTTGCCATGGTATAAAACCGGGTCACATTCAGATTGGAGATGCGCAGAAGAACTTTTTCTCCGGCAACGGCCTCAATCAGGGTACTGACCGGCTGGGAAACCTTGCCGTTGTTTTTCACCGGAGCCGGCAGAGGGTCCGGGTTAACCGTATCAGGATATCCCCGGCCGTTCAGCATGGCGTATTTGTCCTTCATGGCGGCAAAGGGCAGAGGCTGCACCGACTCGCTGGCGTCATGGAAGGCGGGGTCAAAGGAGCCGATCTGAATAGGATATTCCTTGTCAACATAGGTGGAGCCATCCCCGTCATTCAAGGCATACTTGTAGCCGGTATGGTGGATGAAGCCGTTTAGGTCGGTGTTGTCCGGCAGCCTGTTCTGGGCCGGCTGTACGTACAGATTGCCGAGCATGCCCATCTGCATGTGTTCCGCCGCCTCCACATGGCAGTGGTACATGTGTGTTCCGGGCTCGGCCAGCTGGTAATAATAGGTCAAGGTCGAGCCCATGACGATGGCTACGGCTGAATCCGGCAGGCCGTCAAAAACAGGCGCCGCATTGGGAAAGCCGTGAAAGTGCACGCTGTGCGCGTCAAAAAGGTCCGGACGCAGCATCATACCTACGTTGGTCAGGCTCAGATAAAAATTGTCTCCTTCCCGTAAAATAATGGAAGGAGCCGGGAAATTTGCAGCGAATATGCCGGTTTCAAGGACTTGATTGTCGGGCAGACCCGTGACATTGGCGAAGCCGAATATGTAAGTTTCCTTGCCGTCCGCCATGGTAACAAAACCGTCACCGCCGGTCAGATGCATGCACACCTGGCTGGGGGTAAGGGGATTGCTGATCTCATCGTCGGTGGCGCGCAGCATGCCGTCGCCATTTGTATCGCTGTCCGCCGCAGGATCAAAGCCTGGACATTGGAATGACACAGCCCCGAGAGCGGCCGTGACTCCTGCCTGCAGCAAAAAGACAGCGAGAAGTGGCGCAAGGTAGTATCTCTTTGTTTTCATTTTATTACTCCCTTCACTTCTTGTGTTCGTGAGTGATTGGAGTCATCCGCCGGTCGTTGCCGGAGGATGACTCCTGGATTTAAGTTAATTTAAGCAGTCAGTCCGGCCAAAGTCACCCATGAGAATGGCGTAATCCTGGACGTTGACCCGACCGTCGCCATTAAGGTCCGCGCTGCAGGGTGATGCCGCGCTGCAGTCGGTGCGCCCCCATTGGGACAACAGAATTGAAAAATCAGTGACATTAACCACTCCATTATTGTTGATGTCACCCCGGCAGGAATTCTGCGGAGCCGTGCCTGACTCCAATTCGTCCGCGCCGATATCCGGACCGTTGCCGAGAGGCCTGTTATCATCGTCGAAATCCTTGACCAGCTCGGCAAATCCGTTGATTGCCGCAGCGTTGCCGCCATCAACGGCCGGGGAACCGGCCCCGATGTGGTAGTTGCCGAAAAGCACGCCGGTAACGGGATTCCACAGGGTGAGCGGGCCGAACCGGACATCAATGAAGTTGCCGCCTTCATCAAGCGCCGGAGCGGCTTGAATGCCGGTGGTGACTTCAGGCAGAACCAGCCAGCCGCGGTCGCCGTTGACATACTCGCTGACGAAAAGCGGATCCGCCGCGATGTTGCTGGCATCATAGGGAGTCGGGTCCGTCAGCACGGAAAACAACGGATTCAAGGTGGCGGCGCTGCCGAGCACGGCCAGGTCGTTATAGACCGGAGCCTCGCCAACCCCTATATTCGGCACCAGTCCGGTACCGAGGAGCCAGTAAAAGGAGCGGTTGTGCCAGATGATGTTGTTGACCAGCGCCGGATTTGAAAAATCAGATCCGGTGATCGCGGCAAGCGCCGGGCTGTGCAGCCGTGAAACAAGGCCTGCCGGCTGCGGGTTGGACTGAGACGGAATGCCGGGAGTAAAGGCCTCTCCCGCCGTGCCCGTACTGTCGTTGTTGGCGATGGTGTTATGAATAATGTTGACGTTGGCCGCGTCCTGCATGGAGATGCCGCCGCCGGCCAGGCCCGCCCCATTATTTGTGATCATGTTGTTGAACAGATTCACCAGATACCACTGGGCGAGATTACCGGGCGCGGCTTCAATATCCTGGCCGTTGGTCCGGCTCAGGCGGATGCCGCCGCCGTCTCCGGCGCCGGCCAGGTTGCCCTGGATGGTGTTTGAGACGACCTGCACGGACCCGCTGCCGGGGCTCAGCAGTGAACCGCCGGGGACCGGAGCGGAACCAGCGATCAGCAAACCGCCGCCATTAACGGTCTGTCCCTGGTTGAATGACTGATTGAAGATAATCATGTTGTCGGCGATAATACCGTTATTGCTCAAACCAACATGGGCCAGACCCGCCCCTTCACCCAGGGTGAAGTTGCCGCAGATGAAGTTGGCGGAGACAGAGTAGCCGTCTGAACCGGTGGCAAGGGTAATGCCGCCGCCGGCGTTGCCGTCGCTGATACCCGCGTTTCGGGTAATCTGGTTGTTGTGGATGTTCAGGAAATCATTCAGGCTGTCCACATAATCCGTATCGGTGGTCAGGGTTTGATGTCCTGCGCGGATACCGCCGCCGAAGACGCCCTGGTTGCCGAAAATGTTATTGTTGCTGATTTCAAGATACTGGGCGCGGCCGTTCACCATGATGGCCCCCCCGTTGTCGGCGCCGGTAATGGTGAAACCGTCGATGCGGGCGCCGGGGTTCTGGGCGAATTCATTATTCCTGCCAAGCACCAGAACGCCTGCTCCTTCTTCAGCAAAAAGCGTGGCCGGTTCGATGCCGGTAAAGCCGACAGCCTGTCCGGGCAGGAGATAAGTCGGATCGCCGCCCATCGCGGGATCAACCAGATTCTGCAGCAGAGCCCGCCAGGCCACCAGGGCCTCGGAAGGATCTCTGACGGCGTTGATCGCCGTGGAGCCGGGACCCCAGCCCTGCAGCTTCACGGGTTTCCACATGATAACCGACTCCTGATAAGTGCCGGGAGGGACCAGGATGAGGCTACCGGGCGCGGCGTTGTCAACCGCGGCCTGGATTGAGCCGCCTTGGGGCACATGAACAGGAGGCAGCGCTTCGTTAACAGACAGCGTCACCCCGGTAAGGGTCGATTTGTTATTGTCGCTTCTGGTCACCACCAGCTCGCCCGTGACGGTGCCTGAGGCAACCCGGCCGACGATGATATCGGGCGACCAGGCGTCAATGAGCAGTTCGGTGCCGCCGATGGTCACTTTTCCGGAACCGCCGAAACCATAATCCCTGGTAATGGTGGTTTGGCTGGCCGGATCTGCGGGGTTGTACGCGGGATTGGGCACTACCGCCGCGGCCCCCTCGGAGAGAATGGTGATGGAGTTGGTGCCGTTGGCCACAGGAACATACGGACCGCCGTTAGGACCGCTCACCGAGTAGATTTTCGGAGTGCCGTCGCCGAACTCGCAGTCAAGACTGTCCTGGCCAGGGCCGGCAAAGGCGGCAACCGGCACCACCGGGGTGTCCAGGTAGGTGGTTGTTCCCGCCATGAAGTCAAACGTGTAACAGAACTGGCTGTATTTACGGTTGAAGAAAGGATCAATCATCGTCTGGCCCGGATGGGCCGGATCAGGGACTGGGCCCGGGCTGTTCATGCACAGGGTGTACATGCCGGGAGACATGCCGCTGGGGTTGGGTATATTGGTGGTAAATGTTGAGGGTACCAGCATATTATAGGTACCCCACTCGTCGGAGTACACCCGGTTGATTTCCTTGCCGGTCCAGTCCCGGATGGAAATGGGCAGGAAGGGGGGGGCGTATTTTTCGCCGAACATGATGGCGTTCGGGTCGAATTCATTGCTGATGTCATCAAGAATAAAGCCGACGGCATGGCCGGCAATGGGCACTTCTGTATACATGAAGAAGTCCACCGCCGCGTTTTTGCCGTTATTCAGGGCTATCTGTTTCTTGTCGCAGAGCTTAAGCGTCTGGCCGGCCAGGGGCGCGGGCACGCCGGGGAAGAGGGACAGCTCCGCCGGAACGACGTATGCGTCGCCCACGCAGACAGGCGGCAGCAGCAGCGGCGACGGAACATACTCTTCGCCGAAGTCCACGGCCTTGTCCTGGGATTTATAAATTTCATAGCCATTGGGGGCTACGGCCTGCACGATATACATGGCTTCGGGTAGACCCGGCACCTCGGCGTTGCCTGAGTTGATACCGCCAGGGATGTAGGAGGTGAAGGCATAGCCGCCGTCAAACACGGCGGGGCGGACCTGGTTCCAGTTCCTCATGCCGTCGTAGCACTTGGCGTTCATGTAAAAGGTGTCAAGCGGATCGCCGGGGCAGCCGTCAGGCTTGCTGTCATCCCAGCTGTCGGTGTTGGCTGTCTGGATGGCGTCGGCTCGGTTGAGTATGCCGTCATTATTGACATCATCAACGATACCGTCGGCGCCGTTAAAAATGCCGTTGCTGTTCCAGTCAACGTCCTCCACTCCGGGGAAATTACCAATCGGAGGGTGGTCATGGTCGCCATCGGCGTAAAGGTTGACCTCGACGCGGGGGATGCCCGGCTGCCAAGGCTCTGGTGCCGCCTGTTCCGGGTCGTCTTCCGCCCGGGTGGTATCGTAGAAGACAATACCGGAAATGCCGCCGTTTTCACCGGGGCTATAAGCTTTTTTACCCCATTCGATGACATTGGTCTGGCCCAGGAAGGCCTGGAAGCCCTGAAGCAGCACCGGCCCCGTTTCCGTGCGGAAGGGCAGGGGGGTTGTTGCCTGGGCGCCGGTTCGCGGGTCGATCAGGGGCGCGCCGGTGGACAGGTCGTTGACCGGCTGCAGCTGTGGGTTCAACACACCGTCAAAGCTCCACGGGTCATTGATATCAACGGCCCCGCCAGCATCGGTAATCATGGTGGCGCCGGTCGCCTTGAACCGTCCGAAGTCGACCTCGGCCACCAGCCAGTTGAAAAAGGGGAAAACCTCGTCATAGGGGGCGTTGCCCTCCATGTCCGTGGGGAATGACTGATAAACGGAACCATCGCGCCAGCGGATGTTGGTCGGCACCTCGGTGAGACCCACCTCGTCGCCTGCCGTCAAATCGTCGCAGGTTGCGGTAACGCAGTCGCGGAAGCCGTTTTCGTTGGCGTCATAAAAGACATGCTGCTCCAGTCTGGCAAACCACTGAAAGACAGGGACCGGTCCGAGATCGCAGTTGGCAAGGGCATTGCAGCTGCCGTCCGCGTTGACGGTCACATTGTAAAAGGCAAAGATCAGGTCCAGGTTGTCGTCCCAGACGGCCAGCTGGTAATTGCCCGGCGGCACATCAGGGATGGTGAAGGAGCCGTCCGCGTTTGTGGCCTGGGCAAAAACACCCGTGCCGATACCGGCGGCCATGTCGTTTAGACCAACCCAGGCGGTGGTGTGGGCGATGGGCGCGCCGTTAAAAAAGAACTGCTGGGTCGTATCGGATGTGCGGGCCAGATGATTATTGATGATTTGCCCGCTGATGCTGGGTCCCGCGCCAGGATCGGAGACGGTGTTCATCGGCTGGATAAAACCGATGGCGACATGGGGCCCAGGCGTGCCGAATTCCCGGAAAAATCCCGGTTCATTGGCCTTGGGCCAGGCATCAATGATCTTGGTGCCCTCAATGGTGGCGGTCTGCACCCAGTTCTGCCCCGCCGGCGGCACGGCCTGTATGCCGTATTTGCCCGGGGCGAGATACTTGATGGCCGCAAAGCCGTTGGCGTCGGTCAGAATAACGCCGTTGCCCATGACGAGCATGTTGCCGGCCGCGTCATAGGTGGTGCCCAGGGGATTGCCGTACACATCATAACTCTGCTGGCCGGCGGAAATGCCATAGCGGCCGCCGCCGTCCTCCAGCACGATGGTAAATCCAGCCAGACCCGGCTCCTCGGGGCTATCCCAGGCGTTGTTGATGGGCTGGTTGTCGTGATAAACCTGGATGGTTATCTGGGCCGTGGGCAGGGGTTGCTCTGTTACAATAACAGTCACTTCGGTCTGGCCCGGTTTCACGGACGCGGCGCCAAGGGAATAACCGATGGGCCTGGCCGGGCTTTTCTGGTCGGGCAGCACGGTGACGAAATAGCGCTTCTGGGTGTCGGCCACGGCGATATTGGCGCTTGACCCCGGTGAGGCGCCTTTATCCACCACCGGCATATAGCTTGCGTGAAAATTGACGGCAAGGTTTTCCGGGTTGTTTACCCCGGGGGTAACGGCATAGGTGGCGTCCTCTTCGACAAGCCAGCGGAACCCGCTCACCGCGACGCCGTTACTGTCAACCACATTGACGGTAAAGGCCCGGGCATCCATACCCGTAAAACTCGCGCATAGGAATGTCAGAAAAGAAAAGAACGCCGGCGCCCAGGAGCGGGCCCTGTTCTTTTGTAAATACGGATGTCTATTCATGAATCTATCCTCCCTTGTTGGCGGGCTGAAAGCTGGAAAGCGGCTCAAGCACCCAAATATGAGTTTGTATGCTTGAGCCGTTTTCAGGCAGGGTTTTCAGGCAGGCGCCTTGTTTCTCTGCTCAGAAAGCTTTTGTGCAATCCTTATCCGCGTGCTTCCCGGCGTTTTTTGCGTAATCCGGCGATACCGGCCAGACCCGCGCCAAGCAGCCAAACGGTTCCGGGCAGGGGAACAGCTGCCGTCACCTGGGCGTCCTGGAAGGTGGTCAAGCCATCAAAATCAAAGCCGTCAAAGGCTCCAAAATCGGTGTCAAGGGGATTCAGATCAGCCAGGTCCAAGATAAAAGAACCGGCCCCGAGGTTTGTGAAGCTTATCGAAGCAAGCTTCAGCGGCGGGGTGGTTGCCAGGCCTCCCGGGTTCATAAAATCGAAATTGAGCGCGCCAAGCGAGACATTGCCCGGCGCCACGTTATTGGCAGTGGGGATATTCCACGGGGGAGCGATGGCGGCGGAATTAGCGGTGGCCAGCAGTGAATCAAAGCTGACGTTTAAGCCATAGCCGAGTAAACCGCCGTGAGCCCCGCCCAGCATGTCGACAAAATCGCTGGCATAGATGTCGGCGGTGAAAAGAGAGCCGGGAGTGATGTTCAATGTCGTATCCGCCAGGGTGTCGCCGTTAAAGTCAAAATAGACAGAAGGCGCGGCCGAGGCGGGCGCTGCCTGAATCAGCGGGGCAGAGACCAGTAGAAACAATGACGCGCTAAGTAAGGTGAGTTTTTTTTTCATGATAGTTCTCCTTTTTCATTTTTCCTTTTTCTTTATTTTGCCGGCGATGCCCATCCGGCTCATTCCACAGTTTTTTGGCCGTCAGGCGCAGTTTGCACGCGTTGTCCAGAACGGTGCCGTAAAATATGAGACTCTTTTCATCGTCGGTAGTCAGGGCATATCGCCCGGAAAGCGTGACCAGCAATTCGGAAAGGTTGATTAACTGCCGTATGTTGTGGTCGCGGATATTTTCCACTGTAAATTTTCTCCCTTGCTTAAAAAAAAAGCCGGGTTGCCTGTTTTTGCAACCCGGCTGTCTCGTTATCCAGGAGACCCGCGGCTTTCCGTCCTCACCTCGCGATGAGTTTGGCGCATTTCTGCTACGTTGTGACGTTGCGAATAGTTACTGCAATGGTTGTGCCGTTAACGTTTTGTCGTTAATTTTTTCTATAACTTGCTGAAATTATAGATATTTATGCTGAGGAAATTTTGCCGGACAGGCGGGAATTGTATCGCGGACAGGAAGTGAGACAGCAGCTGGAGAAGAAATATCCAAGGAGAGCAAGACTAAATGGGAAGACAAACCGTTTAATATAATACGTCTTCAGTCCGTGTCCGGAAACTGTCTCATAAAATGATCGCTTATTGTCTCAGAAGGAAATATTTGAGACAGTGAGAATGCGAGACAATGAGACAAGATGGCAAATATCAATAAAAACGGGAGGATATGGAAAATGGTGTTTGGGGGTGGTTGAAAAAATATCAGGGAAAATGGGGAGAATGGGAGAAAAGGACAAAAAAGAAAATCCGGATTGGCAGGATTCAATCTCTTGGTCGTCCTGGCTGGCTGGACAAATTTTTGTGCCGGCGCGCCAAGTGTTTGTTGCCGCCAGCTCTTTATTTCAGGGGATCCGGGTTTAGCCGGCCAGTTTTTTACTGAAGAAACGGTACAGGGTGGCCCGGCCGACACCGAGCATCTTGGCTGCTTCGCTTTTGTTGCCGCCGGTTTTTTCAAGGGCGGCCCGGACGGCGGCCATGTCGAGTTTGGGCGTGGCCTCTCTGGGGGTCATTATTCCGGCAAGCGTATCCGCGGCAGGGTTTGCATAACCTTGTAAATATTGAGGGAAATGGTGGGGCTCGATGATATCGGTTTTGCATTTCATCAGGGCAAACTGGATGGTGTTTTGCAGCTCCCTGATGTTTCCCGGCCAGGTGTGCAATTTCAAAAGGCTCACGGATTGGGGGCATAGGGTTTTTCTAGTCTCGCCCCGATTGTTTGCCGATTCCGCCAGAAAATGATTGGCCAGAAGAATAACATCATCGCCGCGCTCACGTAAATTCGAGATATTGATGGGCACGACGCAGAGCCGGTAATAAAGATCAAGCCGGAAAAGGCCGGTTGTGATTTCATCCTCCAGTTTTTTGTTCGTCGCGCTGAGGAGCCGCGCATCCACTTTAATGGTGGAGGTGCCGCCGATTCTTTCAAATGTCCCCTCCTGCAGAACCCTGAGAAGCTTCACCTGGACCGAAAGATCAAGTTCCCCGATTTCATCCAGGAAGATAGTGCCTCCGTCAGCCAGTTCGAATCTGCCTTTTTTGGTATACAGGGCGCCGGTAAAGGCCCCTTTTTCGTGGCCGAAAAGTTCACTCTCCAGAAGGGTATGGGGAAGGGCGCCGCAGTTTACCGCGATAAAAGGCATGCTGTTGCGTGGGCCGGCATCGTGGATGGCGCGGGCAACCAGCTCCTTGCCCGTGCCGCTGGCCCCCTGGATTAAAACAGGCAGGTCGACCCGCGAGGCCTCGTAGATAAGGCCGTAAAGTTCTTTGACGGATTGATGTTCGCCGATGATCCTCTGGGAAAACAGCCTGTTTTCCGGCTGGCAGACCTCCTCAAGTTGCGAGATGTTGTTGATGATGACAATGGCATAGCGTTTTCCCAGGAAAGAAAAGGGGCTGGCGCTGATATGCAGCTTGACGTTCCGTGATTTGCCGTCGAAAACAAGCTGGAAATTGCCCTGGGCCTGATTCTTTCGATTGAGCTGAAGCGCATCGGCCGCGGCCCGGCGGGTCACGCAGGTGTTGCAGTAAACCGTTGACCCGCAACCGTTGGGGGATCTGATCGCATTGATGCAGTTGAGTATGTCGCCGCCGCACTTGCCGACGGCCTCATCGTTTTTTACGCCGATAATTTTTTCAATGACATTGTTTATCTGCCGGATGCGCAGGTCTGCATCCAGGACAAGCACCCCGCAGGGAATTTCATTGAGAAGGGTTTTGATGAAGCTGCTGTTTTGAAGTTCATCCTGGATCAATTGCTCTCCTGTGCGAAACGGAAGTTGGATTTTACCGGTCTGGGGCGGGCCTCTGGTCTTTTTGCATAGGGGTTACAAATTCTTTTAAATTGTAAGTGAATCTTATGCAAGATTTATCCCTCCGCCCGGCCTGGTGATAAATTTTTTTAAGCTCATGTCGGAACGCGCCAGGCGGTAACAGGACTTTTGGTCACGTTCATCCTCATTTGGCGCGGCCGTACAAATTTTTTTATAGCGTATGTAAAATACTACACTGTGTTACGCAGCAGTAATTATTCCTGAAAACCCTCTGGTTTCAAGGCAAGATGCCGCTTTGCGGTGCGGTATATTGTCGCACCTCGGAAGCTTGCGTCGCGAAAAAGCGACACAAGCAGGCAGAATTTCTGTTTGGCGAGGCGCTGGGCCGGTAAAAAATATATCATTAAATAACAGATAGTTAGGATGAAAAAATCATTATAAAAAGTACGATATGGGAAACGGGCACGTTGTTTGCTCTATGCCACACCGTAACCATACTTGTGCGGGAAGCAACTTCTCATGGAAGAAAATTTGCATGCGAGGCAATTCACTCAAGGGAGGGGCGATAAAGAAAAAATTTAGATTCTACGCCGGAGCCGCTAGGTCAAGCTCTGGATACGCAGGTGTTTGTGTTGAAAATGGCTCTTTGGGGCCGCATAATCATAAAACAGGAGTGATTCATGAAAAAAATTATTTTTACCGCAGCAATTTTTGCTTTGCTCTCAGGCACCGGCTCAGCCGCCACCCGGGGTATTGACATGTCCGCCAATCCGGACCCGGCGCTGGCCGGCAACTCCGTGCGGCTGACCTGCACCGGTACCGGTGATTGGCGGAGCCCTCTGCGGTCGGCGCGGATCACCATCCGGGATGCGGCGGACACCCAGTTGGTAACAGGGCAGAATATGCAGATTGACGGCTTGACCGCCACCTATGATTACACCGTGCCGGCCGATGAAATGACTGGGCAATGGGATTTCAAGTGTGATCTTGCCGACAGAAGGAACAAGGCGAACAAAACATCCCCATTCACCGTCGCCGCAGTCCCCACCGGGGGCGGCTCGGGCGGTTCGGGCGGAATCGCGGCCCATCAGGCCATTACCTCCTATAATGGGCCGGCAACCTGTATCGCCTGTCATGAAGCCGAGGCTCAGGACATGCTGAACAGTCTGCACATGCAGTGGTCCGGACCCACCCCGGATGTGACCAACAGCACCGGCGATGACGGCAAGGGCGTGGGCGGCATCAATACCTTCTGCACCTATGCCGTATCCTCCAAGGGCGCCTGTTACACCTGTCATATCAGGGCTGACGGCAATGCCCCCCATCCGCCCAGCGTCAATGACGTTGACTGTCTCATGTGCCATAATGATATGTACCAGCGGACTTTTGTCCCGGATCCCGATCCGAATAATGCCGAGACCGTGGTCAATGTCAAAGGCGAAACAAAAACCTACGTCTTCGGTCTGGTTGACGCGGACGGCGATTACACCACCGTGCCTGACTATGCCAAGATGCCGTCGGGCACCACCATGGTCGGCCTGGCCCGCACCGTGCATCTGCCGACCAGGCAGTCCTGCCTGCGCTGTCATGCCAAGGCTGGCGGCGGTGACTGGACCAAGCGGGGGGACATGGGCGCCAACAGCGCCGCGCCGACAGTCACCCAGGACGTGCACATGTCAGCCGATGCGGGGGGCGCTGACCTGACCTGCTCGGCCTGCCATGCCGCATCCAGCCATAAGATCGGCGGCCGCGGCATTGATCTGCGCCAGACCGAGGCCCCGGCCCCGAAATGCAGTGACTGCCACACCGCCGCGCCCCACGCCAACGCCACCTTGAACCGGCATGCCGCGGGCCAGGTGTCCTGCCAGGTTTGCCATATCCGTCATTTCGGCAAGGGCGGGGCCACCGAGATGTCCCGCGACTGGTTGACTCCGGTCTGGAATCCGGCCTTCTGTTCCGGCCAGGGCGGCTTTGTCGGCGAAGAGGTGAAGCTTGCCAATGTCAAGCCGGACTATACCTGGTTTGACGGCACCTCCGAGGTGTACAGCGTGGGCCAGACGATTCAGCCCGATGCCCAGGGCGTCTATTCCATGGCCAGCGCAAACGGCGAACCCTTTGACGGCAAATCGAAAATCGTGCCGATTAAACGTCACTCCTCCGTCATGCCGCTGCATGAGAGCGGCAAGATCGTGCCGCCGGCCATCATGTGGATGTTCATGACCGGTGATTTCGACCAGGCCGTGCGGAAAGGCATGGAGGATCAGGGCATGACCGGCGGTTATCAGATGGTTGATGTTGACGCGGAACTGCTGATCACCCACGGCGTTGAGCCTAAGTCCATGGCCCCGGCCTGCACCGAGTGCCATGACTACTCGGGCGAGACCCCGGATGGCGCCGGCATGGTGCCTTTCACCGAACTCGGCTATCATACCTGGCCGGCCAAGGTCAAGGACTGCACCCTGTGCCATGACAAAAAAACCTTGTCCTGGCAGGGCATCCACCAGGAACACGCCAAGGACGGCGAGGGTAGCGGCATTCTCACCTGTGCGAGCTGCCACACCACCGAGCCCACCGGCCTGGTCAAGCCGAAAAGCGATCTGTGCAACGACTGCCATGGTTCGAAAACCTGGAGCAGCAACAGCCTGCATAAAAAACACCTTAGCAGGGGCTATGAATGTGTGAAATGTCATAAGTTCTAAGCAGCTGCTGTAAAGGGAGTAAAGCAAAAGGGGCGTCCGGAATTCCGGCGTCCCTTTTGTTGTTTCTGGGCTATCCCTGTGCGGCTTAAATTGATAGCCTCCGGCACAAGCACTTGGGCAGCCAGCTGTAAATTCATATTGACAATTACCTGGGAAACATGTCAACTGCTTGCATTTTACTCATTGCCTGTCCGGCTTTACTTTTTTGAGAATACAATATGGCAAATCCATGTCTTGACTGCGGCGCCTGTTGCGCCTTTTTCCGCGCTTCCTTTTACTGGGCTGAATCCGATCAGGCGACCGTGGGAGGCGTCCCGGTGGAATTGACGGAAAAATTGACTGATTTCCGTCTTGTCATGAAAGGGACCAATTGTCCATCTCCGCGTTGCATATCCTTGATGGGATTGATAGGAGAAAGAGTTCATTGCAACATCTACGAAAAGAGGGCCTCGATCTGCAGGGATTTTCAGCCGGCCTGGCTGAATGGCGAGCCAAACGAACGGTGCGACAGGGCGCGTGCCCAATGGGGTCTCCCCGCTCTGCTGCCGGAATAATGAAACAGCAGGCTCTCCGGAGTATCCGGGGTTGCAGCCTGGCCTGTAATGGCGGGCATATTCGTAATCTGGCCGGCGTAAGCCAGGTGCCATGGCGGTTTTTTAAGAGAAACAGGAGAAAAAAGATGAAAAAAATCAGTTTGCTTTACCTGGCGTTGCTGCTCATTCCGTCAGTTGCTCAACCTGTCGCGGCTGAGGAGCAGTTGACCTGGGTGGTTCTTGAAAATTTGCCGGATGGACGCAGTTACAACTATTCGCCGAATTCGCTCAAAACAATCGAAGGAGGCATAAAAGAGGTTTACGACGGGGTTGTGGGTAGCCATGCCAAGGATGTCCGGCAACTGCGCGTTGACTGCACCCTGAAAAAATGGGCGATCGGCGAGACAAAATCCTGGCGAAATGAGAAGCCTGTTGACTCCCCGAACCTTGGGAAAGACGGCTGGGTCTGGCATCCCGTTGAAGGGAATTTGAATGCGGATCTTGTTGGAATTGTCTGCGGAAAGTGACCCATCAGGTTGATTCTGCCGGCCCGGGAGAACCCGGGGCCGGCAGAGAATTTCCCTCTGCGTAACCAGCTTTTTTGTTTTGTCTTCATAGCCCCGTTTTTTTGGCCGGTATTTTTTCATGCGCCTGATAAGCAGGGGTGTCGCTTAGCCCTGTCTCTGCCGTCATCCAGGCGCCGTTCCCAGGCCGGCGTTCCGTTTTCTGTCATGCCAGTCAGTGATTGACAAGGGAATTGCCCGGTATTATATATGAAAATATGCTCATATGTTTATTTGTTCAGGGATGCTAATGGAAAAATACGATGATCGTTGCCAATGCCGCATCATTCATGAAGATAGGGTTGGGGGTGCGCGCCGCAAGGCGCTCAGGGCGGATGAAATTGAGGGCCTCTCTCAGTTTTTCAAGGCCTTTGCCGACCCAACGCGATTGAGGATTATCAGGGCGCTGGAAGAGGAGGAAATGTGTGTCTGCGATCTGGCGGCATTCCTTGAAGTTTCCGAGTCCGCTGTCAGTCATCAGCTCCGGCTGCTGCGCCAGCTCAAGCTGGTTGTAAACCGGCGGCAGGGGCAGGTTCTCTATTACAGGCTGGCTGATGATCATGTGAGCAGGGTTGCCGAACTGGCCTTAGAACATATCCGGGAGTGATTATGATGCAAACAATATCATTTATATGGGAAGTTATTCAAGAGTCGTGGCATCTGCTTATGGATGCCTCGGTGTTTATCCTTTTCGGGCTTGTGGTGGGAGGGCTGCTCAAGATGTTTCTTTCCCCGGCCTATGTGGCCCATCATCTCGGCAGAGGCCGGTTTATGCCCGTGCTGAAGGCCGCGCTGTTTGGCATCCCCATACCCCTCTGTTCCTGCGGAGTTCTGCCGGCTGCCGCCTCTTTAAAGAAACAGGGCGCTAATAACGGCGCCACCACGGCCTTTTTGATCTCCACCCCCGAATCAGGGATAGACTCCATTTCCATCACCTATGCATTGCTTGATCCCATCATGACCGTGGTCCGGCCCCTGGCTGCTTTTGCCACCGCCCTGGTGGCTGGTTTCAGTGAAAACATAATAAATCCTCCAGCACGGCCGGCCGGTCCCATTGCCCCTGTGGTGGGCGATCAGAATGATGATTGCTGCAGCGGTGACGTTTGTCTTTCTGAAGAGAGTGTCAGTCAGCAAACATTCATGGCTAAAATCATTGCCGCCCTGAGGTATGCAAAGGATGAATTATGGTCTGATCTGGCGGGGTGGTTTTTTATTGGCCTGCTTGCGGCCGGAGTTATCACGGTGCTGGTGCCGGATGAGTTGATAGGCCGCTATCTGGGAGGCGGTCTGCCCGCCATGCTGCTCATGCTTCTTGTCGGCATCCCGCTCTATATCTGCGCCTCGGCTTCCACCCCCATTGCCGCGGCGATGATCCTGAAAGGAGTAAGTCCCGGAGCGGCCCTTGTTTTTCTGCTGGTGGGGCCGGCCACCAATATGACCTCCATATCGGTTGTGCTGGGGCTGCTGGGCAAGCGGGCCACGGCTCTCTATCTGTTGTCAATTGCCGTGGTCAGCGTGGTCTGCGGCTTGCTGGTCGATCAGCTTTACCTTCATCTGGGCATTTCCGCGCGCGCCGTCGTTGGTCAATCGTCGGAGATAGTGCCTGCCGCGGTACGGGTAGCAGGCGCCATCCTGGTGCTCATGCTCTCCGTCAAGCCCCTGGTCGGGGCCGCCCGGCGTATTCTGGGTAAAACAAAGAAAAACGAGGAATGCTGTTGTGGGGATCGCTGTTACACCATGCCTTCCCCTTTATCACTCTCCGAGCAGGCGCTGGCTGGGATCCCGGTGGATGAGGAGCGGCCGCCAAGAAAGAAACCATGACCGGCGGGATTGCCGGCCATGATTTCCCAGGGAGTAAAAAATCTGTTATTTTTTGGCGTTGGCCGAGATGACAGCCACGACACGGCGGTTTTCCTGGCGCCCCTGCTCAGTCTTGTTTGAAGCGATGGGCCGGGAAAAGCCATACCCTTTCGTTATCAGACGAGTTGAGTCAATGTTGAATTTTTTCACCAGGTATTTTTTGACACTCTTTGCCCTTCGCAACGAAAGCCGTTCATTGTACGCTTCGGAGCCAAAGTTGTCGGTGTGTCCTTCAAGCACGGCGGTTGTTTGAGGATTTTCCTTCATGTAGGCGGCAAATTCGTCAAGCTCATCCTGTTCACGTGGGAGCACCTCGTCCTTGTCAAAATCAAACAGCACCTTCAGATTAATGGTTACGGTTTTATCTTTTTCAGGGACCTGTATTGGCGCGGGCTTTGCGGCAACGGGTTCCTTCTCAAAAAACACCTGTTCCACAAAATCCGCCATACCTTCGCTGGTAGCAAGATTTCTTTCCGTGGTGGCGAAACCGCATTGGCCCGCGGCTGCTATTTCTTCGAGCACTTTTTTCCCCTCAGCGCTGCTGCCGATCAGTATCGTGTAGATGCAAATTTTGTCGCCAAATGCTTTTTTCAGATTTTCGGCAGGAGGAACTGGGGATTTCCCGTCGGTGCCCAAACCGTCACTGACTATGATTACGGCAATATTTCCCTTGCTGTTCTGTAGATCATCCGCGCTCTGGTAAAGCGGCTTGGCCAAGGGGGTGAGCCCGCCTACGGTCACGGCTTTGATGGCTGCGGCAAGGTCGGCGGTATTATGCTGGGATATGCCGTATACCAGCCTGCTGTCCTCGGAATTTCCTTCTCCGGTCGGCCCGAAGACGCGCAAACCCGCCATGAGCTTCATGGGGGGCAACGTACCATTCATATGGAGCACAACGTTTTTGGCCCGGATATATTTTTGCTGTCCCGCTTCCAAGTCATACATGGATGACGAGGCGTCCAGGATGATCAAGGCATTGTCAACCTTTTGCCTGTACCCGTGTCCCAGCTTTCCTGAAAGATCAGAAGCGGTAAACGGCAGTTCCGCAGCCTGCTTGGCGCAGCCGGCTAGAAAACCGGCCAGAACGAAAATCCATAATGATTTCCATATATTCATTTATTTAAATTTCCTCCGGGATTTTGTTTTTTAACTTCAGTGGTAAAGCAGCTGATCATTTGATTTTTTTTCATTTGTTGATGAACTCGTAAAAAGTCGGCGACAAAGCCCGGATGGCTAAGTAACAAAATTCGATATACAAGGCGTAGTGTATTTTTGAGAGTAAGGCTATACATGTGGTATGCCGAACGAACAAAAATGCGCTACAACGCAGTAGATCGGATTTTTTACGACGCCATCATTTGTTTGCTGGCGATGCGCATCCCGTGGGTCAACGGAATGTTTAAACCCTCCTTGTCATAAGTGTTGGTATTTTAAGTGTTTTATAATTGATAAAAATTATTGAATAATTTTGCCATTAGTATAATAGCGGCAAGGGGTGTGTCAAGAAAAAGAAACAGGCAGCATGAAGCATGCTGCCTTGAAAATCCGGGGCAGAGGAAGTGACGGCCGTGACTTGGGCGAGTCCGGCTATTTCAAGGGGCATCCTTGAAAAGCGGGAGATAGCGGCCATAGCCTTCCTTTTCCAGCTGGTCCACACCAATGAAACGGAGGGCTGCCGAGTTCATGCAGAAACGTTTGCCGGTGGGGGGAGGTCCGTCATCAAACACATGCCCCAGATGGGAGTTGCCGTAACGGCTGCGCACCTCCGTGCGAGTCGTGAAAAGGCTGAAATCCTTATGCAGGACAATGTTGCCGGCTTCGAGCGGGGCCGTGAAACTTGGCCACCCCGTGCCGGAATCAAATTTGTCCAGGGAGCTGAAAAGAGGTTCCCCCGAGACAATATCAACATAAATTCCCGCTTTTTTATTGTCCCAGTAATCATTGCGGAAAGGGGGCTCCGTCCCGTCATTCTGGGTCACCTTATATTGCAGGGGGGTAAGTTTTGCTTTTATTTGCTCCTTTGTCATGGACGTCGATTCCCAAGGTTCCGCGGCCATGGACACACCTGTCACGCCGAGAGAAAAAACAATGAAAAAAGGTAAAATATAATTTCTGATCATACCTACCTGCCTTTATGTTTTGCTGTTTTTGGTTTTCAACTAAACCCTTGCCGTAAAATAACCGTTACATTGCCAGGCAATGACCGTCATAAGGGGCCGTAAAGAAAGGGTTAGCAAGGTAATGGTTATTTCGTAACGGCCCCCAAAAAGAGATATCCTTTATTAATATTGAGTGGTAAAGTCCTGTAAATGTTCAGCCGGGAGGCAAAGTTATGGCTCTGCAAAGCGACACTCACAGTAAAACAATCGGCTATATTCTCTGGATATTCGGCTTTACCGGTTCGCATCGATTTTATTATGGAAAACCCATTTCCGGAACCCTGTACTTCTGTACCCTCGGATTGCTTGGTATTGGCTGGCTGATTGACCTGTTTCTTATTCCCGCCATGGACAGGCAGGCTGATCTGCGCTTTAGGGAGGGGAAAATCGATTACACGGTTGCCTGGATTCTGCTCACCTTTTTAGGCCTGTTGGGCATCCACAGAATGTATATGGGGAAATGGGTCACCGGTCTGGTCTTCTTTTTCACCGGCGCTTTGTTCGGAGCCGGCCTGATATACGATTTCTGGACTATTAATGATCAGATAAGTTTTCTCAACCTGCGGCACGAAGCCTCCTCGTAGCGAAGTGTCGTTTCCCTCCCGGCCGTTTTTCCATGAAAGATCATAAAGAGAAAAAAACGCACGCCATCCATTACGGCTGGTTCGTTGTGGCGGCGGGCACCCTCTGCATCTGCGCCGGCCTCGGCTTCGGGCGCTTTGCCCTCGGCATGCTGCTGCCGGCCATGGGCGGCTCGCTTGGCCTTTCTTATTCCCAGATGGGCCTTATCAGCACGGCGAATTTTGTGGGATATCTGTTGGCCGTGCTGCTCTGCGGCAAGGTGTCGGCCCGGTTCGGCACAAGAAGATTGATTACCGCGGCCCTGGTGCTGGCCGGCGGATCCATGCTTTGTATCGGGGTGAGCCGGCAGCTTTTTTTTATCATCATGCTTTACATGCTGACCGGGGTGGGCAGCGGCATGTCCAATGTTCCCATGATGGCCCTCGTTTCAGCCTGGTTTTCAAGCCGCTGGCGGGGACGGGCAGCGGGGTTTGTCGTCATCGGCAGCGGCTTTGCCATCATTGTCTCCGGGAAAATGGTCCCCTGGCTGAACGGCCCTGACGGGTCAGGGTGGCGGACCAGCTGGCTCATACTTGGCGCCATGGTCACGGCCGCCGCCGTGATCTGTTATCTCGTCCTGCGGGACAGGCCCCAGGACCTGGGTTTGCAGCCGGTGGGCAGCTCCGTTTCCCCGGGTATTTCCGACAGGCAGATCTTTGAGACGAAAAAGGGACTGCCACGCATCATCTATCACTGCGCCGCCATTTATTTTCTTTTCGGATTCACCTACGTGATCTATGCGACCTTTATTGTCACATCCCTGGTGCAGGAAAGGGGATTTTCCGAAGCGGCGGCAGGAAATTTCTGGTCATGGGTGGGCTTGCTGAGCCTTTTCTCCGGGCCTGTTTTTGGGGTGCTATCAGACAAACTTGGCCGCAAGGCGGCGCTGGTCATGGTTTTCTGTATTCAATCGCTCGCCTACCTGCTCATCGCCGTAAATCTGCCCGGCGTCTTTTTGTATCTCTCTATCGGCTGCTACGGGATTGTGGCCTGGAGCATCCCGTCAATCATGGCAGCCCTGGTTGGCGATTATGTGGGAGCGCACCGGGCTGTTTCCGTTTTTGGCTTTATCACCTTTGTCTTTGGCCTGGGCCAGATTGCCGGCCCCTATCTGGCTGGTGTTCTAGCGGAAACAACAGGAAGTTTCTCCAGCAGTTTTTTTCTCGCCTCGTTTCTGGCTGTGCTGGCGGCCATTCTCTCCGCCGTCCTGCCGCAACGAAATTCTTGAAGTCAAGGGGGCAAGGGAGAGGGGGCGGCAGGACACCCGAGCAGGCGTTTGCCTGCCCGCTCGGATTACAGTCTGTTTTTCTGGTCGGGGTGACAGCGATTGCAGCCGTTCATGGGGAAAGCAACCGTCATGTGACAGGTGCCGCAATACATGCCATACAGGTTTTTTTCCTTGTCAAAGGCAACCGTGCCCATCTTGGCCAGGGTGAAAATATCAGGATGGCAGTTGGCGCAGTCCAGCCACAGGATATGCGATTCATGGGGAAAAACCACCAGGGTTCTTGGCGAGCGCGTTGTCCAGCGTATTGGTTTTTCCAGATGCTTCGGCAGCGGCATGGATTGCTCCGCCCCTTCTTCGCTGATGGAATTACTGGGTGAAATTGCCCCATTTTTTATGGCCTCCACCCAGTTGACGCCATCGCCATACTCCTGCTGGGGCAGATTCCGGCCGCCCAGCATGGCATCTTTCTTGGCCTGGTAATGCCCTTGCTTGTCAATCTTGATGTGGCAGAGGTTGCAGGAGTAGTTGACGGAAAAGGCCAGTTTTCCGTTGTGGCAGGCGCCGCAGAAGCGTCCAGCCAGGTAGTCCTCTCTGGTAATGCCCGTGCCGCCTTTTTTCATGCTGAATTCAAGATCGATGTGGCAGACTCGGCAGGTGAAACGGCTGCGGTGGATTCTATGGGAAAAAACCACGGGGTCCACACGGTGGTTGACGCTCCGCTCGCGCATGATAATATCCCCGTATTGTTCGGCGGGGCCGGTATAAAGGGCCATGTCAAGGAGATGATCCAGCTCCGCGCGGGGCAGGGACTTTGTCGTGTACTTCTTGTGAAAGATGGGACTTCCCGGATCCTCAAGCTCTTTTCTGGCCAGAAAGTTGTCAAAGTTATTCCCGCAGCCTGAGAGGATGAGGGCTGTCAGGGCCGCCAGCCAGGGCGCAAGCGGCGGATGCTTTTCCCTGGCCGGGCGGAGATGTGCTTTAATGAAATTCATGCGATTGGCGGCCGATCAGGGACTGGCAACCGGTTTTGAATGGCAGCGCGTGCAGTCATTCAGGGCAAAGGCAATCGTCCCATGACAGCGGCCGCAGAATTTTCCTTCCGTGATCTCCCTCATGGACATTTTCGTCTTGCCGGTTTCCAGGGCGAATGTGTCAGGATGGCACATGCCGCAACCGTTCCAAACCACATGTTTTGAATGGGAGAAGATGATCTCCGGCAAACCGGGGAGGGCCGGCGAGCGGGGTTCGTCGCGGCTGTTGACCATCATGTCGTTTTTCCTGAGGCTGATCCCCTGCAGAAAGTCCTTCGGGGTGATGACGCCGTCCACCTCTGCCTTCATCCAGTCAATCTTATTACCATAGGTAGCGCCCGGCATGGTTTCTTTCAGTTTCTGGAACTCTCTTTTGGCCTGCTGTTCCAATTCCGCCTCATGCTGTTTGTCTTTTGGATGGCATTTGGTGCAGGTCTCAAGGGCAAAGGCCTCTTTGCCGTTATGGCAGGCTCCGCAGTACATGCCGTTGCGATTGTCCTCTTCCATTACCCCCGTGCCGTTGGCCAGCTGGGAAAACTCAAGATCAACATGACAGAGGCGGCAGGTGTATTTGCCGCGGTGGGACCAGTGCCTGAAGGTGACCGGCAGGGCGGTCTTGGCATTCTGGGGCTGACTCATGAGCACATTGCCATATTCATGGCTTTTCACGGCTGCGCCGGCCATGCCTGTAATCCACAGGGAAAGCACTATCCCCAAAGCCGCTCCCGTTTGAAACGATGTTCTTCTCACTCTTTTCATTCGTTTTCTCCTCTGCCGGCTTACCGCCGGGAACAAGTATCACAGCGCCTTTTATTGTTTTAGGCTGATATGCGGAGCAGGTCAAGGAAAAGATTTGTCAAAATAGGTATAATTACTCGCCATACGGAGTGGTATCATTTTTGCCGCGGCATAGTTTTCTTTCGTCATATTTTGAGTTGTTGCGCTGAAAAGAAAAAAAAGCTTTTCTTTTCTTCCAGGGCATGTTAATAGCATTGTCAAGCTGAGCAGTGACTGTTTGTAGTTTGCAATACAAAAAAAGTTAACCGCACAATCCTCGACGAGCTGAGGCAGTGCGGTTTTTTTGTTTCAGGGCTCAAATTTCGTACTTATGTCACGCATCTGTTAAGATATAAGGCAAATTTGCAGCAATGTGCCCCGCATCCCGCGGGGCTTTTTTTTATGCAGTGCCGGAAACCCCTCTTGCCCTGCCTCACCTATTACATGAAGAACAATATGACTACATTTAACGAAATAGGCATCCAGGAAAATATTCTCAAAGGAATTAACGAGTTGGGTTACACGGCGCCCACCGCTGTTCAGGAACAGATCATTCCCATCGTGTTAAACAGGCAGGCTGATGTGGTTGGTTTGGCTCAGACCGGGACAGGCAAGACGGCGGCCTTTGGTATTCCTCTTATTCAGCTCACTGAAACCCGGCTGAAGCAAACCCAGTCCCTGGTTTTATGTCCCACCAGGGAACTCTGTGTTCAGGTGGCAAGGGATCTTGGCGATATCGCCAGATATGTATCAGGATTAAGTGTTGTCGCCGTTTACGGCGGGGCCAGTATCGAGGGACAGATCAGGGCCTTGCGCGGCGGAGCCCAGATAATCGTGGCAACCCCTGGCCGGCTGCATGACCTGATCCGGCGGCATGTCGTGGATATTTCAGCTATTCGCCTGGTTGTGCTGGACGAGGCTGATGAAATGCTGCAGATGGGTTTCCAGGATGAACTGAATGCCATCCTGGCCAATACCCCGGCGGATAAAAATACCCTGCTGTTTTCCGCTACCATGCCAAAAGGCGTGGCGGCAATTGCCAGCAAATACATGAAAGATCCGGTTGAAATCACCATCGGTCAGCGCAATGCCGGATCGGAAAACGTCCGTCATGTCTACTACATGGTGCAGGCTCGGGACAGATTCATGGCGCTGCGGCGGATCGTTGACAGCAATCCGGATATCTATGCCATAGTATTTTGCCGGACTCGCCAGGAAACCAACGAGGTTGCCGAGCAGCTGATCCAGAGCGGATACGGCGCCGACGCCCTGCATGGAGATCTTTCGCAGGGCCAGCGCGACCATGTTATGAATAAATTCCGCAACAAAAGCCTACAGTTGCTGGTTGCCACCGATGTGGCGGCCCGCGGGCTGGATGTGTCTGATTTAACGCATGTCATTAACTATAACCTGCCTGATGAGATAGCGGGTTACACCCACCGCAGCGGGCGGACCGGACGGGCGGGTAAATCGGGAATTTCGATTGCCATAATCCACATGCGGGAAAAATATAAAATCAGGGAAATTGAAAAAATTCTCAAAAGGACCTTCGAAGCGGGACGCATCCCCTCCGGGCATGAAATTTGCCAAAGTCAGCTGCTCAGGCTGGCCAGCACCGTAAAAAATGTCGCTGTCGCCCATGAGCAGCTTAATCCGTTTTTCCCCGCCATATCGGAGCAATTGGCCTCTCTGGACCGGGAAGAGCTGATTAAACGGTTTTTTTCCATTGAGTTCAACCGTTTCCTGGAAGTTTATCGCAACGCCCCGGAATTAAATGTCCCGGAAAGGGAGAAAGTGCAGGAAAGCAGGCAGAAAAAAGAAGGAAAACCGCAAAAAGAGGGGAAATCACCACGACACGCAAGCGGCGAAAAGTTTACCCGTCTCGTGATCAACGTGGGCAAAAAAGACGGAGTACACCCGGCCCGGCTTATAGGTCATATCAATGATAATACGGATGTTCCCCGCATTAAAATCGGCAAGATTGAAGTCATGAATTATTCGTCGATCCTTGAGGCGGAAAGCAGATTTACGGCCCAGGTGCTGAAATCGTTTGAGCAGTTGATGATCAACGGCAAGAATGTCTCAATAGAGGTTGCCGGCGCGGAGGGCGCCAAACGCCCCAAGCCAATTCATGCAAGTGAGAGAAAATCTCATGGGCAACCCAGGATACCGGCAGGTAAAAAACTTAAAGGGAAAAAAGCCTCCAAGAGAAACCCGCGGGAAACGGTACACCCATTTGTCCTGCTGCACCAATAGCCTTGAAAAAAAAAGGGGGAAGGCTATTTTGCCGCCATCTCCGCGGGGACGCTGTTGACATTGATGGCGTTCCTGGCGATGAAATAGTGCAATTGCTGAAGCTGCCCAGCTGATATTTCTTGAAATTTAAGATGGCAGGTGCGGGTAAATACATTAAAAAATGATTTACCCGCGGTTATTTCCGTTGCCAGGATATTTATGCCCAGTTTCTGTAAATGCAGATGGTCTTTTTTGCAGCGAATATCGATGGTGTTGTCTGAATGGGGATCAAAAATATCGTTGACGCAGGAGCAGCATAATCCGCCCAGGCTGATATTTTCAATTTTTCCGATATTTCTGGCATGGACGATAAAGTGCCCGTCATCAGTAAGTTTGAATCTTTGATCTTTTCTTCGTTCCGTCATTTGAATATCCTGTAGAAATTGTTAATTTTTCGGGCAATCATTGTATTCTTTTCCGGAAAAAGCAATGAGGTAAATTGTCGCACCATAAAGAAGTGTGGAAATTGGCTTTGTTAAAAGAGATGTGTACTATTATTGCAGGGTCTGCCCTGCCGTGTCCTTTCTTCATGCCTTGCGCCCTCAGGAGAATGGCGCGGCGGGTTTTCAGCCGGCGTTTGCGGTATTTTTTTGCCGTTTTCATGTTTGTCGCGGCATTTGTCCCCGAGGATCTGAGGGCGGGCGGGGCGGGTGTCGAGCTTACCCTGGAGGCGCTGAGTAAAGTTCCCGGCGTAACGGCGGAGCAGCTGGAAGGCGGCAAGGAACTTATAAAAAACCTGGATTATACGAACATGAGGGTTTTCAGATCCTTATGCCGTCTCCCTGATATCACCGCGGCCCAGGCCATCACGCTGTTGCCCACTCTGGCAAAAGAACCTTTCAGTTATGACCATCTGCAGCTTTTTGAACAATTCTGCACCCTGGACGGAGCACAGGTGGATATTGCCCTGCGGGCCCTGGCGGAGATGAAAGAGCTGGATTATGTCACGGCCTGGAGCGGCTTGAGCCTCTGCCTCATCCCCACTCTCAAGGCAGAGTATGCCTTGAACGCGTTACGCCTGCTGCGGGAAATGAAGGAACCGGCGCGGTGGGCGGCCAAGGTCTTTTTTGAGATTAAAGGCCACGGTGAAGAGAGCGTGTCGCAAGGGCTGACCTTTATCAAAGCGCTTTCTCCGGATCAAGCCTGGGCGGTGGAGGCAAACAGTAAGATTGCCGGGATCACCGTGGTGGAGGCTTTAAGTAATATGAGCGCCATCAGCCGGATTACTCCTGATAATATTCTGCCGGCAAAGGCCTTTCTGGGGTTGCCGGGCATAACCGGAACAACCGCCAATAAATGGCTGACCGGCTATTTTGCCAAGCCCGAGATACTGCACGATTCCGACTATCAGTTCCTCTCCCCCAGCGAAAAGACAGTGCTTCTGCAGGCATACATCAAGGCCTCTGATCATCTTGTCAGGGTGATCAATAATCTCCACTCCGTCACCAACAGTGAAGGTGATGAAATTTCCGATGGACAGCTGGCCTCCTACTCCTTTCAGAAACTTGCCGCCTTCTTTGCGCAATTTCCACCGGAAACCAGAAGCAGGTTTGAGGCCCGCTTTACCGCTCTTGCCAATAAAGGGGAAAAGCATTCCGCCATTGGTGTTCTGCGGGAAGCAACCGCTTTCGCCCGCATGGAGACGGCTAAAAGGCTCAGTACCGCCAATATCTATGCCTTGATGACAAGGGTTTCCATCCTCTATGACAGTTCGTTTCGTCTTATTCTGATTCCAGAGCTGCAAAAGAGAATTAATGCCACCTATCGAAAAAGCCTCTTAAGCTTCATGCAGGATGTTGACCCGGAAAATATTAATGTGGCCAATTTTGTTTCCAGCCTGTCGCTCAAAGCCAGACTCGCCATGTTTCTTCCCCCCGACCAGGCAGGACAGGAAGATGTTCTGGCCCTGGTCACGGCCTCGGCATTCAAGGATGAAAACAGCCTGGTGCTTTTTGCCGCAACATTTGAAAAGCTTCTGGACGGCATACTTCCCGGCACGCGGAATTTTCTTGTCGACACCATGATTTCCAGGGCCAAGGATACCAGCATTTTTTCCAAGCAGATCAGGACAATTCTGCAATATTATCTGGAGGGCAAGCCCGGGATATTGGGTGCCGAAAATGCGGCTCGGATTAGAGCCTTGCTGATAAATTTTGACACCGAACCGCTGGCGAATTACATCAGAACCCCGTTTGCGGAATGGCTGCAAGACGGCTCGCTGAGCAGCCTGTCGGTATTTCATGGAGATGATGACGGCCGCAACTCCTTTGTCGCCAATGCCGCCTTTCTACTGAGCAAAGGCTATCGTCCCCGGCTGAGCGCCCGCTTCAAGATGCGGCATGATAACTTTGCCGGCGAGGAGCTGGCGGGATTGCTGGGGCCTGCCGCGCGGCAGGAAAATGGCGGCACGGAGAAGATCTTTAAATTTCTCAAGGGTACACCGCTGGTTGTCGACTTTGTCAAAACCGTCAATAATATCGAAATCTCCCACAGTGTCGCGGTCTTTCATGACAGCGAGACACAGCAGTCTCTTCTGGAACAGTTCCTTGTCGCGGGTCATGAGATGTATGCCCCCCGCGGCCACAGCTATTGGCTTAATGACCATATCCTCGATCCGTTGGAGAAACTGGTCAAGGCGGAGCGGATCGGCCATGAAGAGTTGGCTGGCAAGCAAAGGTTTCTCAGCATAGGGGCCTGCGGCGGCATCAATATCTATTCCGAGCTTACCAATAAATTTTGCAATAAAATCGACATGCTGGGTAGCCTCGGCGCCGGCAAAACCTCAATTAACAATCTCTATAACTGGTTTCTTTTCGAAACCATTGCCAGTGAAGCGCACTATGTGAACTGGAAGGAAATTGACCGCAGGTCCGCTTCTATATTCGCGGAGGATCCGGACAAGGATTATCAGCTGCCCGGCGATCTGCCGGCAATGCTCTATAAGATCCTGGGGAAAAGAAATTGCTGGTTCAGGCCGTATGAGGAAAACAGCTGAAAGATGGGGGAAGCAGTACCTTAATTATAAAGTTTTGTCTTTTTCCGCTGATTTTTTGCCGTTTCCGGGTAATCCGGGGCAAAGACGTACCTGCTTTCCGCCACGCTGATTTTTGGGGGGGTGTGGGTCTCCTCAAAAAAATCATATCCTTCCTTAAGGTTTTTCCAGAAGGCGAGCCATTTCGATTTCTTGTGTTTTTTCATGCTCGCCGTGGTCATGCGGAAGGGGAAGATGTGTACCTGGAAGGAGTGCTGACCGTTGCGCAGGGCCTTTTCCGCCATGGTGTAAATCTCCTCGATCCTGCTGTCGGTCATGGCGAAGCAGCCGACGGAGATGCAATCACCGTGAATCATCAGGGCGCTGCCGGTTCTGCCCAGCAGTTTGTCGTACGCGTTCGGATAGCCGATGTCAAAGGAGAGGTGGTACTGGCTGTTCGGGTTGAGTTGCCGGTCGCCGACACTGTAAAAACCCTCCGGGCTTCTTTCGTCTCCCTCCTTGATTTTAGGTCCCAAGCCCCCGGAAAAGGTGCAGATCTCGTATGTTTTAAAGAGCCGGTATTCCTCGGCCGGTTCCGGCTGCACCCACACTTCGAGTTCCCGTGATTTCTTGAAGATGCGGATGAAGATCGGGCTGCCCAGGCCAACATCCAGATCGGCCAGCTCCCTTTCAAGGGATGGGGTGGTTTTCTGGCAGATCGTGATTGATTTCTCGCTGGTTCGCAGCTCCGCCTGTGCGGAAAGGGCTGCGAGGCAGAGGAGAATTGCCGGTAGTACTGCTACTGCCAAAAAAAAGGGGCGGGTGGCCATTTTCATAGTTCGTCCTGTGAAAAATGATCCGGAAAAATAGCTGCGGAAAAAATAATGCCAGTAAGGTATTAAATAGCATAACTATCCTGGGAAAAACAAATGATTCCTGCCTCAGGCCCATTATTTTCCGGACCGACCGGTCGTCGCGGCCAGGGGAGGCATACCGCGCCCATGCCGTTGCCTTGCTGATATTCCTCCCAGACCGGGAGGGAACTGATTAATGTCAGCCGCAGTCAACAAAATCCTCGCTGTTTAACGCAAAACGGTAGAGGTAATCATTAAGTTTAAGCATCTGATCAGGGGAGATTCCATCCCAGGCGCCATCTTTGGCGCATTTCGGGTATTTCTGGGTGAAAACCCGGTTCCAGGCGTTGGATGTTTTTGATTCAGTCCAGAGAAACGGCGCGCCCTTGTCATTGTTGCGGGTGTGGCAGCTTTTGCATACCTGTTTGAAAACCTTGCCTCCCTCACCCCAGGGTTGGCTGTCCCATTCCAGCGGTCCTGTTTCGAGAATCCGGCATGTTTTCGTGGTTTCGTCATAGCGGGTTTTTGGGCGTGCTTCAGCCTGGAGGGCAAAACAGCCGGTCATAAGAATGACCGCCAGCATGAGGCATGATCGTTTCATGGTTTTCTCCTTTTGCCGGGCAGTGCAACTGCCGGAGGTTTTAAGGCGATGAGGGGGCGAGCTGATGCTCTCCCAATTGCTCGGGGAAATTTCAAATTGTCTGCCATCAAGAGTTGTCTTGCCCTGCCAAAGCTGCTATCGGTGAGGCAAGAGATAATATTTTATAATGGATAGATGATATTGCACGGAAAATGTTCGGAAAAATGTTCTTCAACTCCGGGCGAAAAAAACAGTGGCCCGCTCACGGGCCTCCTGCATCGAGCCGCTGGACTGCACCGCCGAGGCAAGCCGCAGGCCGAAAGGATAGGTCATGCTGAAGTAGTGGGTGAATTCCTTCAGGCGGCCAAGTCGCCGTTCGGGGCGGAACCGTTCTTCCAGCTGGCTGATAAAGAAAAAATAGCAGGCCGGGCGATCAATCTCCAGCCGGGGCAGATCGAGGCCATACAGTTCCGAGGCAAGCTCGTGAAACAACCAGGGACGCATGGCCGCGCCCCGGCCGAGCATCAAACCATCGGCCCCGGAACGTTCGAGGCAACGGCGGCCATCATCAACAGAGAAGATTCCCCCATTGGCCACCACCGGGATGGTAAGCCAGTTCTTCACCTTGCCCACCCATTCCCAGCGGGGTTTGCGGATGAAAGGCTCTTTTCGCAGCCTGGCGTGCACCGTGAGCAGATCAATGCCTTCCCCTTCCAGCATGCGGCAGAGATTGCGCAGGGAGGATTCGTTTAATTCCTCCCCCAGCCGGATCTTGGCGGTCAAGGGCAGCGCGGTATGCGCCCTGGCCTCTGCCACCAGTTGCCGCAGGGAATCCATATCGTCCACCAGCTTACTGCCGCCGCCGAACTGCCGTACCTTCGGAGCAGGACAGCCCAGATTGAGATCAATGGCATCGCCTTTCAGCTCATGCACCCGGTCGATGGCCCGGGCCAGGTGAACGTTGTCGGCCACCAGAAGCTGATAGGAAAGCGGATGTTCCGCCTCGGTGCTGACCAGAAAGGGGGAAATAACGGCATTCTCCATGGGGAGTCTGCGGGCGGAGAGCATTTCCGTGGAGAGCAGACCAACGCCTCCCAGGCGCAGCAGCAGGGTGCGGAAGGCCGAATGGGTCAGCCCGGCCATGGGCGCCAGCAGCAAGGGGGGGGTGATAGATAGACCGCGGATTTCAAGCATGGGGTATGGTTCCCGGTAAACGATTTGACAACAAGGCCCGCCTAATCGGAAATTTCCACATCGCCATAGCCGCAGGCGGAGCAGCGCAGCATGGGCTCCCATTTTTCAAAGGCCACTCTCCACCCCTCCTGTTCAATTGCTTTTTCATATTGCTTCTGGCATTCATCGCAGAGCCAACGGTCGCCCTTCGGCGTAACCCACAGTTTCATTGATTTCTCCTGTTGCCCTTGTTGTTATCTTTGGCGGAATCACCGGCTTCATAGTATGTTTGCCGCACGATGACCGGCATTGTACACTATTGCTGATATTATTACGATACCCTCAACGCGCGGCAGGAAAGGATCCGATGGAGAGGAAAACCTCGGTATGCATCAACCCGGAAGAAGCAGGCCAGCGGCTGCTGGACTTCATAACCAGCCGCTTTACCTATCGCAACCGGGAAGAGTGGCAACAGGAGCTGGCGGGTGGGCGCTTTGTCCTGAACGGCGAAACCTCCGCCACGGCCACGACAGTGCTGGCGGCCGGGGACCGGCTGGTATATCTGTTGCCCGAGCTTACGGAACCTCCGGTGGCGCTGGGATTTTCCGTGCTGTACGAAGATGATGATCTGCTGGTGGTGGATAAACCGGCCAATCTCCCCTGCCATCCGGGCGGCCGCTTTTTCCGGCACACCCTGTGGGCTCTGCTGCGGGAACAGCAGGGGTTGACCGGTTTCTCCCTGATCAACCGGCTGGACCGGGAAACCTCTGGCATTGTCTTGGCAACCAAGCATAAAAGCGCGGCCCGCCACTGTTACCAGCAGTTTGCCCAGCGTTTGGTGTATAAACGGTATCTGGCGTTGGTGGAAGGGGAATTCCCGGCTGAATCGCTGCAGGCCGACGGCTGTCTGGCCGCCGATCCCAACAGCGTTATCCGCAAGAAAGTTCGTTTTTATCCGGGCCAAGCAGCGGAAGCGGTCCCGGCAGAAGCCGAAAAATGCAGCACGCGATTTCTGCGGCTGCACGCGGGGTGTGGTATCAGTCTGCTTGAGGCCATCCCGGTCACCGGCCGCTGCCATCAGATTCGGGCCACGCTCTGCAGTCTCGGTTTCCCGGTGGTGGGCGACAAACTCTACGGGGTTGATGAGCAGTTCTTCCTCAGGTTTCAGCAGGGCAGGCTGACAGCCGGTGATTGGCAGCGGCTGCGCCTTGATCGTCAGGGTTTGCATGCCGCGGGTTTACGCATCCGTCATCCGGCCAGCGGCCGCGAGATGGAGTTTTTCTCCCCCTTGCCAGCTGCCATGCAGAGCTTGCTTGGTCAGGGTGGGAATACCGCCCCCTTTATTTGATTTTATGTTTGCAGCATGGAATTTCTGTCATCAGCAGAGACCGTAGCTGCGCCGCTAGAGACAAGCACATAAACTCTGAATTTTGCCAATGGCGAAGAATGGATAATGCCCTTGTCTGATACTAATAATTGGTATATATTATGAAGTGGACAGTTGAGTTTACAGGCAAGGCTCGAAAGCAAAAAGAGAAGCTTCCCATCAAGGTACAAGAAGTTTTGTATCAGCTGGTGCGTGAAATTGAGGCAGCCGGGCCGGTGCGGGGTGACTGGCCCAATTACTCCAAGCTGTCCGATTGTGAACACCATTGCCACCTGAAAAAGGGCAAGCCCACCTATGTGGCAATCTGGCGGGAAAGCAAAGGTAAAATTCGACTGATAGAGGTGATATATGCCGGAAGCCACGAAAAAGCGCCATATTGATGAAGAGATGATAACTTTGCGCCTGCGTGTCCATCGCAGCAATGCGCCGAGGATAAAAGAGTATGCCCAAACCGTTGAGGCTGAAGATAAGCGGAATTACACTGTTGCCGAGGTGTTTCCGGAGTACATCGGCAAAGAGCAGCAAGTCGCCATCCGCGCCTATCGCTACCGTGAAAATCTCACGCAGCGGCAATTGGCTGAGCTGACCGGCATACCCCAACGGCACATCTCCGAGATGGAAAACGGCAAACGGGTTATCGGCAAGGAACTGGCCAAGCGGCTGGCCAAGGCATTGAACGCTGATTACAAGGTGTTTTTGTAATGACCGAGCTGATGGAGATTGAGGAAAAACTACGGACGGCAAAGAAAATATATATAGTACGATATGTCATAAACGATTTTGTGAATAATTTTTAACTTTCAAAGCATTTTGCGCTTTGGCGCGCAGCCCTGCCAGCGCAGGCATTGTGGGGTATTTCATGACTGCCCTGAGGATAATCTGATCTTACAATGTGCTGTCGGCATAGCTCTTAAAATAACTTGCCACGAAAAGTATCTGCCAGCGCATAATTTTGTTCCGCGAACTTGTTCTGGAAAACAATTATGATAAATCATGATGATGATGATGATGATGATGATGATGAGGAGGAGGAGGAGGAGGAGGAGGAAGAAAAAAAAGCTTTCGAGATAGCATTTTTCGGAGAATACCGAAATAGACCTGATATTCAACCATTGCCTGAAAATTATATAAATATGGAAGAGTCGGACTTTGACAAACCTATTTACAGAATCATGCCAATTCACAGGCTGCTAGAGGATTTGCAAAAAATGCACCTTAATCTTGTGAAGCCCAAGAAGTGGGATGACCCATTTGAAAACTTATTATTATCCATTCCCTTAAAAAACAAAAATGTTGGGAATATATTTACTGTAAGAGCAGATGTTTATGGGATGTGCTGGACTTTGCGCAGAGAAACCGATGCAATGTGGCGGATTTATTCACCTGACAAGCAAGGGGCTAAAGTAAAGACAACTCCGAGAAAGCTACTGGATGCATTAAAAAAGCATGATCCAGAATATTGGCAGGTAAGGTGTTTTATTGGTAAGGTGGAATATGTAAAACAAAAAAAACTACGATCTTCGCTGGAAGAAATTCGTTTACTTGATTCGAATGGTTCTGGCATTCCGAAGTCTCTTCTTTTAAAAAGACGGGAGTTCCAGCACGAAAAAGAAGTGAGACTTATATATTGCCCAGCGAGTGAATCGAGTTGTGATATACACCCATTCAAGATTTCACCAAATGAATTGTTCGAGGAAGTTATCTTTGACCCACGCATGGACAAGGAATTAGTAAACGCATACACTCTTGCCATTAAAGAAAAGAAGTACCAGAATCCTGTTGCACAATCTAAACTTTATCAACTACCCAATGATCTGAAATTCATATCAATTTAACTTCCTACACATCATTCAACCGGGTGCTGCGCATCGAGTCGCTCAATAGAAATTGTGTGTGGTTGCTGGAAAACGCAAAAAGGGTTTCAGGCGTAACCCTGAAACCCTTTTATGCAAAACATGGCGCGCCCGACAGGATTCGAACCTGTGACCTACGGCTTAGAAGTCATTAAACCCCGAGCTTCACAAAACCTCACCAGTATGCAATATGCTGAAATAACGGCAAAATATTTTTCATAACAGCAAGTGATTTTCCTCAATTTACCATATGCGCTAAGTTTTTTCTCACACAGTTTCTCACATAACTATAGCATGAATTATGCTAACCAGTCCAAGAATTCCAACGGGCACATGAGCCGAAGCTGCTGCTTATCCTAAAAATGGGATATTAGAAGCTGGGGAAAAAATGGAAAAAGCTGGTCATTTTGTTTTTATCCTCTTGTTAGTCCGCGATATTAGGCAAGAGAAAGGCGAAAAAAATTGACATCCCCATCAAAATTCTATAAATTGAGATAATAAAAATGAGTGGCGACTCATTTTCTCTAGCAAAAATATTTATCCTTAATCTGAATAATCCGATATATTAAAAATAAGTATTGTTTTTATCTTGAAATCATCTTTTGTTAATTACCTAAAATGTAGAGAGGGGAGCTATGGCTGCGAAAAATAAAAAAAGCAAAGATCTCCAGAAAGCCCCAAAGAAAAGTACAGGTTCTGATTTTAAAATCAATCTTGAAGAAATACCTAATGGAACTAGAAAACCTTTAGAAACCTGTCTTTTTTTAGAAGCGATGCGTAACTGGCGAGCGGAATCTGCACAATCGAAAGTTTTGATTCGATAGCAGCAAACTGATAATATTAAAGGAGACCGAGTGACTTATTAAGCCACTCGGTTTTTTTTTACCATGAAACTTAGAAAAAAACTTTCCGGCGCTGATTTTGCGCAACTTCATAACGAGTATAGGAACTCGAAAGCAATCGGGCGTATTCTGGCGATGGTTGAAGAGTCAGGCTGCGAAACCATTGTGATAGAGGGAAAGCCCAAAGAAAAAGAATATAAAAAGGAATACGAAAAATTCTATAATAAAGTTTTTACAGTCAATAGTAACTATGTCGAACGGTTACACTTTTTTACAGGGGTAATTGAGCAACTTGATGATGTCGTCGATAGTGATGCAAGGTATTTGGGTTATTGTGATATCCGACCACTTCACCCCCCATCAATATCAGGTGCTTTACTCGACCAAAAAATATTTATTAAAAAAAACAATAAATTCCTGTTTCTTGTCTGTAAGCGCTTTTTCGATGTCCAATTTAATGGCAAACTCCTGAAGGTTGAAGCATTCCCATATGTCCAGCAGGACGGGAGGATTATTCGATGTGCCCAAGCAGCTCTAACCTCTATTTCAACCTTCTATGGAAAGGAGCAAATGGGGCCAGACTTCACAGAAATAACTTCAAAAATTCCCACTGGGCATCGGGCTATACCAAGTTCAGGGATGACGGGGCAACAGATAGGGGTTTCGTTAGAAGCTTTAGGCCAAGAAGCTGTATTGTATGAGTATTGGGGTAATGACTCTACAGATGTACCGCTGCAACACCGGGAACAGATAATTTACCGCTACCTTGAATCTGGTATTCCTGTCCTCGTTGGGGTAGTCGCTGGATCTGAAATGCATGCCCTTGTGATCGTGGGGCATACATTTACACCAGATTCTTGGGGTGCTCAAACCCAGACAGACTACTTTGGGCATCCCAAAACAGGCTTTATTTACCATTGTTGTACAAACTGGATAGAAAGATTCGTTTTTCAGGATGATAATCTTGGGCCATATACACTAATTCTTTCAGATTTTCTCCAATATTACGGTTGTAAGTTGATAGCTGTTGGGCTCCCTCCTGGAATTTATTGCATGGCTGAAGATGCAGAGGCATTTGTGGGTGATCTTTTGTGTCCACGAATGCATAATATAACAAACACTTTTGATCATTATAGAGAAGAGCATCTTAAGAATCAGAAGAATATCCACCCCGAAACGGATTTCTGGTATAAAGAATTCAAGAAGCACACACGGCAAGATGAGCTTGTGCTGAGAACATATTTACGTACTGCGGAAGAGTGGAAAGACACGGCGAGAAAATTAGATAGCTACTCAGAATATGAGGATTTACTTGAGGATCTACCTTTGCCAGAAAGAGTTTGGGTTGTTGAAATCAGCTGGCCGCAAATATTCCGACACAGTCGGCGACTTTGCGGTGAGATCATTGTGGACACAACAGATCAAATTACTCCAGGGATACCCACATTGGATCAGGGCTGGCTTTGGATGCATATCCCCGGTATTGTCCTGTGGAGAGATGCGCGAGGTAACAATAAGGGAGTGAGAGTGTTAGAAGGTGAAGATGTAATTAGAACGCATAGATTTACTTGCGAATAAACCGAGTATTATAGAATATTGTATTTAGGCGACTGGAAGTCTTCCTGCCGCCTTTTTTATTTTCTGCAGAAACTCCATATACTTCCCCCCTGTTCTTGCGCGAAAAAAATATTCCGCTATTCCCTTGAGTATCACATATTTCGCCGAAAGCACAGAAAAAGCCTGCTGCGGCTCGCTGCCGTTCACGTCGAGCGAGCGAGCCAGCAAGCAGGCGGCGCACAACCCGTATATTTCCTTCTCCTCCCAAATAGTTGTCGATGGGGTTTGCCCGAAGGTTCGGGCATCCCCATCGACAACGGCCAAGCTTGAACCGGGCTTGTTAAATGCTCAAATCTCGGGAAACTATTGCGTAGCATATTTATATTTTATGCGCATAGTTTTATATATTTTAATTCAATTGTACGCATAAAATATATTGACATGCGCACTTGTGCGTATTTTAATGTGTCTATATAGTTTTCATGCTTGTTTATAAATTTTGTCCGAGGATATGTTGCCATGAAAGAAAAAAAAACCCGTGAACGATTGAATCTTTCCATTGACTTTGAAATTTTGGATTTTGCCAAAAAATGGAGCTATGTCACAAAAACGCCAATTTCACGTTTTGTGGAGGATATGTTCAGGGATCTAAAAGAGTTAGTTTCCAATGTCAGCCCCGAACAATACCTCAACGATCCTGATCTACCCCACAATCAACCCTCTGTGGATGATGAGCAACAAGCATATGCCGAATGGCTGAAAGACAAAGCCGAGGCCGATTATTGCATAAAAAACCCTGAATCCAAAAGGGCAAAACTTCGGATAGCTCTTATCAAGCAGATGGAAGAGGACTCAAGAAAAGAATTCGAGGAAGAGGAGAAACGAGAAAAAGAATTTATCGCTCGATGGAAAGAAACGTTCCCATCTAAATAATCATTTAAAATAAAAAAGCCTACCGGAAGGGCGCACTCCCGCCAAGAAGTATCCCAACCAGTAGGCCCCAGCTACCCCGCAAAGGAGGTATCTATGCTATCATTACGTCATGATTCCGGCACTGTCAATGCCGACCTTTCCCTTATTCATATTCTTCCTTCCCATGTTAAACCGCCAATTCCTGATTTTCCAGGGTGCCAGGTGGTCATCAATCATGGTTGTTCTGATTTTAAAATAGGAGGTGCAGTTAAATCATTCTATGTGCAAGCCTCTTCGCGGGGAGACCGTGCCGCCATAGTCAAATTTTCATCCCGATCACGAAAAAACCTGCTCAAAAAACTCTTTTCTCTTCCGTTGTATCCATCCCTTTTTCTCACCCTCACCTATCCAAAGTATTTCCCCGCTGAAAGCCATGAATGGAAAAGGCACCTTGACAACTTCCGCAGGGTACTTTTGGACAAATTCCCCAAGGCTTGGTTTTTCTGGAAGCTTGAGCCGCAAAAGAGAGGCGCGCCACATTATCACCTGATTGGTGACCTGGGTGAAGAAATAAATATTCACCTCTTGAGGCAATACGTTTCTTATTTGTGGTTTGAGGTCTGCGGCACTGGTTACCCCGCACATCTGGCAGCCGGCACAAACGTTGAAGTCATCAAGGATTCTGAAAGGAAAATGCAGGCCTATGTCTGCAAGTATATCGGCAAGGTGGACAATACAGAATATGCGGCCTGGTCTCATCCTGGCCGGTTCTGGGGCATTATTGGCCGAAAAAATTTGCCTGAAGCATTGTCTGTAGCTATCACGATGGATGCCCCCGAATATTATGTTGTCCGCAGGCTCATCAGAAGATGGCTGAAAAGCATTTCCCCAAAGAGTAAAGCTTATGCTAAACGGCTTGCCCACATCCCGTCTTTTTTCGTTTTGATCCCCAAGAGCGTTGTCCACAAAATTATTGATCTTGTGGTGGGTGCGCCGCCTTTTTAGCAAAACGATTCAGGTCATGAGTGAAATACCCATTGAAAAAAAATCCGTTTCCGGGATAATGACCCCTGATGAGGTCGCCGAATTCCTGCGTAAAAGCGCCAGTTGGGTTTATCTTCATTGGCAGGAATTGGGCGGTGTGAAGCTCGGAGGGTCAATTTTCTTTCCCCGAAAGGAGGACCTTTATGAGCTATTATTCGGTAAAAGG
>JACRCD010000041.1 GCA_016219175.1 Deltaproteobacteria bacterium
AAGTGCCTAAAGTTAAAGGAGTTATCTTGTCAGAAAGTACCGCAACTTCAAGTATTTTAGGCATTTTAAGTACTTTAGGCACTCTTCTCGAATCGCAATCCTGGTATCAGAGTAAAATCTGCCGAGATCAGGTTATCTGAACTTGGAACTTACCAGCAACGTTGCGTTTTTTTTTGTTTTTGCCGCCGAGGTTTATTTGATCTGGTGGATAACGGCTTCCTGTTCCGCCGGTTTTGGCAGACACCACTCTTCTTTGATTTTGCAGAGTCTCGCCAGCATCTCCTCATACTCTTTATAAATAGCTGCTCTTTCTGTCAGGCCGAGAAGCTGAATGAAGTATCCATGGGGGCCGGGCATTATAACAAAAGGGTACATGCGGGCGGGTTCCCCGCCACCTATGTCCTCATTGGAAACATCGGGGGCGTAGTACATGACATGTGGCACGCTCAGGGTGGCGACGCTGTCACTTTCCTCTGGATTTGTGTATGTTCTTAACACCGGAGACAACATGTATGAGATACCGGCCTTTTCCGGCGCCTTATAGTATCCTGTTTTGAAACGGTCTTGGATGATTCTCTTTAGTTCATCGGCGGGAGTACCCTTGGCCTGCATCTCAGCAGCGTCAAAGAAGACCCGCATCTGTTCCTTGGCGCCGGCGCTATCAAAAGAAACAGGGTAGAGAATGTCATCTCGATATTCCTTTAAGGGCCAGGCCCCCCTGAACGCATCATCGCCGGTTCGAGCAACAAAGGCGTGGAACCCATTGGCGCCTTTGCGGGCAACGTCAAAACCCTTGTCAGGGCTTAATACATATACTGTTGCATTGTCTCTGAGATGTGGCGGCAGTGCGCTTAGCGCCAGCTGAATTTCCAAATCTCGCGGTAGCGGCTCGACTTTGAGAGCCTTATTATTTTGCGCGTTCGCACTAAGCGTGAACAAGAGAGCCGCAATTACAATAAGTGCCTGAACGTTTCTCATCATGACCTCCTTTTTTTTCAGAAATCGGCCATGCCGGGACCAGACAAGGCGCGGCGCCGGAGGGACAGGGGCAACACCCCGTCCGTGGCCAAACGCCGCGGCTCGTCCGGCGGGTGTCACTGCCTGCGGGTGACGATCATCCGCGATGCTTTTTCTTCCTTGCCTCCCTTGGGGATGAGAAACATCTCGTACTCCAGGGTATTGTCATTCACGACCCTGGTTATGCTGCGCCAGGTCATGACGCCCCTGACCGGGTCGTCATAGGTGCATTCCTGGGTAATGGTCCTGCCATCGGCGGAGGCGGACCCCTCGAAACAGTAAATGCCGGTGCTCATCGAGTCGATCCAGACCGAGCCATATTTTTTGGTGTGGTTGTCGTAGCCGATGATGTTGATGCCGGTGAAGGTTTCCCCCATCATATCGCCGACATACTCCTGCTGCAGGTAACGGCCGCCCAGGAGCATCTTCTGCTCGCAGGCGCCGGCGCCTTCCATGGCGGGGGAATCCGGTCCCATCCAGGCCGTGGTTCTGGTGGTCCAGGAACCCTCCAGGCGGGCCAGCATCTGGTGCGGGGCGCCCGGTACCGCCAGCTTTTTGTACATTTCCATCATCTCCTGCATGTCCATTCCGCCTTTCTGCTTTCGTGCTTTTTCCATTTGTTCCTCCTGTTGTTACATTTCGCCGGTGTTGTCACCGGGCATTGGGGCCATTATTTTTCTTCATCGCCCGCTTTTCATGGCCGTGAAGAAAAACGAATCCGCTAACCAGCATGGCTGGACCAGGCTGGCCAGCCACAACGAACCATAAAAGTCCGGCGCTCCGGCATGGTCAGTTTCGAGCACCGTCGACTTTCATATAAATTGAAATACAATAGAGGTGGCAAGTTTCATACCAAAGAGGCCATGCAGGTCATTCCCGTATCGCGGTTTCTCGCAAAGTCTCTTGCCTGCTGGGCCGCGGCCGGCCAACCGCCATCACCGCAAGCGGAACAATGAATAATGAAAGTCTCGCGACGTAGGAACGGGCCCTGCCCGCGATAGAGATAGCCGCAATGCCGAAGGGCGCGGGCATTGCGGCTTTTCCACAGGATGAAATGCTGCGGGAAAAACATCTGAAGTGGGGGGGCAAACCGGGCTAGATTGTGGACCGGACGCAGGGGTTTTGTCCTATCCAGCAGGATTTTTTCTGTCAGACAGGACAGTTCAATCCAGTTCGAGCACCGTCTACTTTCATGTAAAACATGCCGGAATGACGGACACTTCGCGGCATGATAAACGGTATATCAACAATTGCTGAACCCTTAACGCTAAAGAGGAGCTGGCCGCGCCAATGACTTACCCGCGTAGCGCCGCCACGCTTCTCGCAGTCAACCCAACCTCTTGATCAGGTGATTTTATTTCTTATTTTCAAGGTTAACGGCCAGTTTATCGTCATTTTTCTTCTTGGTTCACCCCAATATTGACATGCTTCTTCATACAAGTTGTCGATTGGAGACACCGAATTTGCCAATTGAAATTCCTTGACGGCTGACCATGTTGATATGTAGCCAATAAGTTCATACAAATTCCATTCAGCTCTCATTTCAAAGTATGGCGGTGTTACCTCCTGAAATGGAAAAACTATTTCATTGTATCCACTTTCAACCAATTTCCGTTCCTTTGGCCAATAATCGCCAACGATCTTGCTGTAAAAATGAGAAATTATTTTGTCAATGCTCGGGGTTACAGAAAGCAAATTGTACGACCATACCGCCAATATGCCATTTGGTTTCAAAACCCTTTCTACCTCCTTGAAAAAATCTCTGATTCTAAACCAATGGAGAGCCTGGGACACTGTTATCAGGTCGACCTTCCCGTTTTCCAGGGTGCTGTTTTCAGCTGTTGCCACGAGGTATTTAATGCCTTTAATTTCCTCTGCATTTTCGATTTGAGGACGACTTGGATCAGAGGCAACAACACTCTTGAAAAATCGTACCAGGCCTTTGGCGGTTTGCCCCGATCCCGTTCCGCAGTCCCATGCTGTTTCATTCGCTGGCGATAGAGAAGCTAAGTAGGCGAATAGCGCCGCTGGATATTCAGGACGATATTTTTTGTAATTTCCCGAGTTGCCGGAAAAATAGTCTTTAAACTCAAGACTCATGTGGGTTCCCGTTATTCTTTTGTGATACTGGTTATGCGTCGCCTTTTTTTAAGGCCCAGCTTAACGACCTGCATCACCAGCGGCCCGCCGCGCATCCTTGTCCAGCCCGGTGTTCGGTAATGCGGAATCTCAAAGCCACCTTCTCACATTTTTTTTGTAAATCGAGTATTCGTTGCCAAAGTCACGTTCTAAATATCTTTCCTCGCGCAAGATCACCCTATGCAAGAAAAGAATTAACACAATAAGCAGCGGAGCGAACCATGCGGAATTGACCATTATTCCAGCGCCAGAATATAATAACGCCAGGGAGAGATACAATGGGTTGCGCGTAAAAGCAAAAGGCCCGTTGCGGATAATTGCAACTGTCGGCTTATTGAAACTTATTGGGGTCTTCTGGGACCGCATGATTCGTCTTGCCAAGAAAGCCAACAATCCCGAAAAGGCGATCAGAATGATTCCAACGATTAGCCAAAAAGATCGATAGCTATTTTGAAATGAAAGCGGGTAATGCCACTGTATGCCAAAACCAAGCAAAAACAATGCTATAACAAATAATGGTGGCGGGAGAATCCTCCCAATACCTTGTTCTTTCCGCTTCATGATGACCTCCTTTTTTTGTCTATTGGCGGTGAATACTCCCATCCGTAAATTATAGAAGGTCATTCTTCATTTGACATTAACCTATGAGCCTCTTGCAAAATGACATAAAATCAATTTGCCGTCATTCCCGCCCCCACTGCCGTGAGGATAAACTCCAGCGGGAATCCGGAAAGCACTATGGATTCCGGGTCGCGCTGCGCTTGCCCGGAATGACAAAAGGTTCATGGTCGTCATTTTACAAGAGGCTCCTATGTTAATCCAATTTTATTTCGGATACGAGAAAGGGTGGGCAATATTCCGGATTTCTCCGGCCTTAACCCGGCCAATAAGGCCGGCTTTGGCGAGTTGGCGGTCAGAAGCCCCCAATCGCATACGTGAGAGAATTGGTGAAACTCATACATCTCGAACCTCCTGTTAGCCATTTGGCGCTCCCTCCTGAATGAATCGAAAAATCAGGGAGGATACACCAGTTAGTAGGAAAAGTCCGAGACCCGGTTTGTTTTTAAACTGACGCCTTTAAGGCGATCGCAGGGTGGCTCCATTAGGCCGATCACGGAGTGGCTCTATTGGGGCGATCACGATCACCGGGGTGGCTCCATTAAGGCGATCACAAGGTGGCTCCATTAGGGCGATCATCAACAGATGTCGGATACCATCCCGGCACGCAAGGGATTGAGGTGAATATATCGCACCAACTCCAGGAGATAGGCGTCTTCCTGGCAAAGAATCGATTTGTACCGATTTTGAAAGAGATGGCCGTGGCGTTGATGACGATGATTGAACGAAACGGCGTATCCCGTCAGCAATCTGCCCATGAGGGTCGCAAGGGGGACATTGGTGGTTTTCAAGAGCAGGTGAAAGTGGTTGGGAAGAAGCGCCCAAGCATAGCAGTCGGTTTTGGTTTCGGTGACAAGAGTGGTCAGCCTGCGCAGAAAATCCAGGTAGTCCTTTCTGGTCCGAAAGATCTTCCGGCGTTCAATGCCTCGGGCAATAACATGGTGCAGAGCCCCTGGCGCATCTATGCGGGCATGGCGTGGCATACCGAGGAAAATAACACATTGCGGCAGGAAATAAAACTTAAAATGTTAAGGACGTCCCCCTTCCCTGGTATTTTACGGTTGTTTTCGCAGCCTCGGCTCATATAATGTGATCGGTAGTACAGATGCGTATGACTCAAAATCTCTGTCAGTTGTGAATATTGACATCTTGTGATTGTAGGCCAAAGAGCAAATAATGAAATCAGTATTTGAGCCTTGAATGCCTTTACTTCTTGCCAGATTAAAAAATTCAGCCGCAAGTTCAAAATCGCTGGAGAGCAGAGGGAGGTCCGAAAATGCGGAAAGATGTTTTTTAAGCATATTGAATTGCACTTTTGACTTGACGCCGGAAAGGAGTTCCTGGCGTATCGGCCCAACAAGTTGAACCCTTACTTCCGAAATCAGCTCTGACAACTCATCGACAAGATAGCTTGATTGTGATTCATTGCGGCGGAGAGCAAGGGACCAGACGCAAGTATCCACAATTATTTTCATTTTATTTTCCGTTGTTCTTTGTAATCGTAGTCTTTTTCGTACTCTATCTTGTTAAAAAGCTCGAGAATGTTTTTTTGTTGTCTGCGTTGAATGTACTCCTCTAATGCCGCTGTCACCACGGCCTTTTTGGTTTTGTGTTTTCCCAGCAGTTGGGCTTGCTCGATAAGACTATCATCAATCGCTAGATTCGTCGCCATGTCACACCTCATTTTACACAATTATTGATATACTATAATGTGTGAGAATTTGATATTTGGCAAGTGCTTTTTCTTTAGGAGGGACGCCCTTAATATTTAAATTTAAACTTTTTTTGTGGGCATAACATGATGCAGAGCCCCTGGCGGTCTATGCGGGCATGGCGCGGCATGCCGCGGAAAACAACACATTGTAAAACTTAAAATGTTAAGGACGTCCCCCTTTCCCGCGAACCGCCGTATACGCGATCCGTACGTACGGTGGTGTGGGAGGGGCGGTCAGCGATGACCGTCCCTATCCCGATGGACTATTTTTCTCTCTCTTGTAGCCATTTTTTGAGAGAAATCTGACTTTCTCCTGATGGTTTTCCAAAAATTAAGCCTTCAACGCTAATATCTTCATCTATGTATTCCCAGTGGATTCCATGACCGTTACCAATGAGTCTCCATTTTTTTCTCTCTTCGGAGGTGGCATGCTCTAGCCTTGGATACCAACCTAAAGGAACAGAAATAGATCTCCCATCACTTAGATCCACCGATAATGAATCGTCAGTAATGTGAACATTCACAGCTAATGGAACCTCAATTTCAACGGCCAAAGTATTCATGCCAAGCCTCAATAAATTTCTGATTATTTTCTTCGACAATTCTTCGTGCCTGTTTCAGCTCAAGACGATTAAAGCCACCACTACTTTGCAATCTTAAAGGATCAAGCCAGTACTTTGCAATTTTATCTTCCTTTTCGACGTGAATATGCGGAGGTTCCTCGCGATCATTTGCATAAAAGAAAAATCGGTAAGCCCCAACTCTTAAAATTGTCGGCATTCATTACTTCCTTTTTATTAGTTTTTCGCTTTTGTCCAACGCCGGGGGACAGTGGAATGCAGGTGCCATTATTGCCAACCCGCCGTAACCTCTAATTGGGCTCGACTTTCCTGCTCACAGGCCAAACATACGACGATAGTTCGCCGTGTGGAGGCTCTCGTTAAGGTCAACTATCCGCAGCTTCCCCGCCAAGTGCTTGCCGAATGCCTTATCAAGGGTGACCAGATAAGCATCCTCGATAGCTGCTATGCAAGCGAATACGAGATCAGCACCTCTGAGTTGATCAAAACCCGTTTTGGCCAGAAGCTCGTAACTCTTAGTAATCAGTTCTTGGTTCACATCAAACAGAACCGAGTTCTCGTCGATCAGGTAGAACTCACGGAGGATGCGCTTCCCATCTCGGTGCATCCGAGAGACTGTCGCTGAGACTTCAAAGATAGCTAGGCTGGGAAAGATGTTTCTATATGGGCCTGGTATCCAACCGTCCGATAGATCCTTAATAAGGCTGTATCCAGGAGAATACCCGCTGTCGTTCGGCTCCTTAATATTCACGATAGCCGAGGTATCCCAGACGAATTTCTTAATCACTTTAGTCATGCAGTCCAAGTCCGATTTCTGTTGCGACCAACGCCCGCGATAACCGGCAAGCAACCACGCAGGAAGAAACTTCATAGTGCCCGTATCCGTTTTCGGGGACGGACCAAGCTATCCATTCAATATTTCGGGATAATTGTTCCAATAAACACCATTATCCAGCCCTATATCTTCTTTTTCAGTCTCAAAAAGCGAAACATACGGCGCTCCGGGCTCACGAAGCATAAATGCCCTTACCATGTTCAGATCGACATAGATAAGGCATTGACGCAAATGGTCTCCGGTTTCGACAGCTGTTGCATGGTAACGATCTTCCCAGAAAGCTCCTTTCCTGTTTTTCCTCTGGTTGTATTCCTGGGCAGTCTGACCAGCCACTAACTGAATAGACCGGGGGATCACCTCTCCACCCTCCTTGTCGAAAACGAGCAGGTGAATGTGATTGGAGGTGACAGCGTAATTCAGGATAAGAAGATTGTACCGCCTCCTTGCTTCAAAGAGCCACTGAAGCCATCTTTGCCGATCCTTGGGAAATTTTAAAAGAAATTCCCGTTTATGACACCGATGGGTTATATGCCAAACATAACCGGGGAAATAATGACGATTGGCTCTTGCCATACCAGCACCACCTAAAACGCGTGTTTTTCCCCCAAAAAAAGCATTATAGCCCTGAAATTGATCGTTTTTTATACATGATATTGTAACATATCAACTGGTTATCTTGGTCCGACCCCAAAGCACTAATGCGCAAGCTGGTCGTCCATTACGACAAGTCCCCGGATCTCCTTACCGAAGATGAACTGCTCGACTACTTCATCATTCGCCAGGACGTCACGGCCTGGGCGCCGGCCACCATGCGCATCTGTTATTCCGGCATCAAGTTCTTCTTCAAAAATGTCCTCAGGCGGGAGTGGCATCTGCTCGCCCTTGCCCAGGCCCGCAGGGAAAGACGGCTGCCGGCCGTTCTCTCACGGGAGGAGGTCAAAAGGCTCCTGGCCCACGTCCAACCCTTCCACAACTATGCCTACCTGATGACCGTCTATTCCTGCGGTCTCCGTCTCCAGGAAGGGTTGTTCCTCGAAGTCTCCGACATCGACGGGCAGCGCAAGATGATCCATGTCCATCGCGGCAAGGGAGCCAAGGACCGCTATGTCCCATTGCCCGAATCAACCTATGCCTTGCTCCGCCGCTACTGGACCACCCACCGCAACAAAAGGCTCATCTTTCCGGCAGTCGGCAGGGGCGGGCTGAATGGGCCGACCTCCGAAGTCCCCATGTCCATCGAAGGGGTGCAAGGTTCCTTGCGCCGGGCAAAGGTAATTGCCGGTATCAACAAGAAGGGCGTCTCCGTCCATACCCTGCGGCATTCTTATGCCACCCATCTCCTGGAGGCAGGGGTCAACCTCCGGGTCATCCAGAAAAATCTCGGCCATGCCAACATCGAGACCACCATGATCTACCTCCACCTGACCAACGCCGGCATGGAGGATGCCTACCGGATCATCAACTCCGTCATGCAGGAGGTCTAATCATGGGCGCCATCACCGAGATCTTCCGGGCCTTCGGGCCACAATACCTTGCCCAATATCCAGACATGCCGCTTGCGCATAAGAAGACCATCAACGCCATCATCAATTGCCGTTCAGGAGAATTCGGCGTGGTTGTCTATCAATGCGACGGCTGCGGTCAACACCGCCTGGTCAACCGCTCCTGCGGCAATCGTCACTGCCCGCAATGCCAGTACAACAAAAGCCGTCAGTGGCTCGAAACCCAGCTTGAGAGGCGACTGCCCGGCCACCACTTCATGCTTACCTTCACCGTGCCAGAACAGCTCCGGCCCTTCTGCCGCAGCCATCAACGAGCTGCCTACGGCGCCATGTTCAAGGCGGCAAGCGGGGCGATTAAAAAACTGGTCAAAGATCCGCGCTTCATCGGCGCTGAGCTGCCGGGGTTTACCGCCGTACTCCATACCTGGGGCCGCCAGATGCAGTATCACCCTCATCTCCATCTCATCGTCCCGGCCGGCGGCCTGTCCGCGGACCGCAACCGTTGGCTGCCGTCCGCCAATAATTTCTATCTGCCGGTCAAGGCACTCTCCAAGATCTTCCGCGCCAGATTCCGGGCCGAGATGATCCATTCGGAACTCGTCGGCAGCATTGATCCCACAGTTTGGAAGATCGACTGGAACGTCAATTCCCAGGCCGTGGGCGACAGCGAAGCGACCCTCAAATATTTGGCCCCGTACATCTTCCGGGTGGCCATCTCCGACTCCAGGATCATTGATGTCAAGAACGGGGAGGTCACTTTCTCCTACCGCAAGAAAGAAAGCAACCGGCCACGCCGGACCACTGTCGATACCTTCGAGTTCATCAGGCGCTTTCTCCAGCATGTCCTGCCCTCTGGCTTCATGAAAGTTCGCCACTATGGTTTCATGAGCAGCAGTTGCGCTGTCTCGTGGGCCAAACTCCGCTTCCAGATCCTTACAGTTCTTGCCGCGCTCCAGGGCGAGAGGGTAAGCCTCACGGTCTTATCACCAGCAAAGAATCAGAAGCCCTCAATGCCGAAACCCAGGTGTCTCCTCTGCGGCGGCATGCTGCTGTATCTCTTCAGTCTGATTCCGGGTCAACCTTGCCGAGGGCCGACCTGAGAGGTTTGGGCCTCCGGCCTGCCAATTTTTTTCTCCGGAAACTCCAGCCAGGGGTAACGGAGAGGTATGCTCAAAATCAAGTTTTCAGGTACAATTTAGAGCAAAAGAACTTCCCGTCATGACAATCCAACCATGACTCCAAGACCGGTTACGAGACAAATCGTCAGTCCGGTGGCCAATCTTTCCTTTGTGCAATCCTCCTGAAAAATTCCCTCCGAGGCATTCCCCTATATAAAGTCAGGCCCGCGGCTTCTTGAACAAAGGATTGAACGCGACAAAAAGCGTCGCATCAATCCTTAATGGTTAGACCTTCAACCCAAGCTCTTTTTCCCAGTTTTCTAGTTCAGGAGGGTCAAGTAAATTAAAAATAAATAATTTTCTGTATTCCTCAGGGATATGTTCTTTCATCTGTTCGAATTTCTTTAAATAGGACTTCTTTGCAGAAATATTATTCTCAACAACCACTATGAAATTGCATGATACATCTTGCCCTTGTGAACATTTTTCAATTAACACTCTGATGTCAGATAGTTCTTCATCTATATTAACCTCAGAAATTGGCATAGAAACATACCAAAAGCCATCTATTGATTTCCCTCTTTTTAGAGAAAACAAACTGAAGTGACCTTGCTCACGAGGTAGGGTAAAATCCTTATCGCCTCGTTTGAACCGACCGCCAAAAATTTCTTGTTTTTCGGCATTCTTTAGCTCGAGTATTCTTCTAAATCGGGTCCTTGCGTTTGAGGATGTATGACTTTGCGGTGTTTTAGGTGCTTTGCCGCTTAATATTTTAGTAATTTCATTTTTTAATTCGTCTCTTTCTGCTTCGACCTGAGATAATTTATTTTCAACTACACTGCCAAGACGGTCGAGAACTGGATTGTCAGGACGCTCTGGTTCCTTATTAATTTCTTGCAGAAACGTCTTAATTCTCTTTTTAAAAGTAGCAGCTCCTTTGGCACTAGTATCATAAATAATTGTTCTATATTCACGTAGATCAGATGGAATATCATCTAAATTTTGGGAGATAAGTATTGTCCTTGGCCTAAGGCTATGCCTAACGCCTAATTCATAAAAAACATTAGGATTTTGCCCGGTAAGATCTGCTATAACTATGTGTGAAGAATAAATATTTTCAAGAATATCATTTATAAAGGAACCTGATCTATTTATATCATCAGCCCTTATGATTGAATATTTATATCCTGATTCATCAAAGGCAGGTTTTATAATATATTCAAGAACTTCTTTGAATTTCGCATGTAATTCCGTGCCTTCTTTTCCTATGGGTGAGATGACAAAACATATATTCTCTTCCACAGTTCCTGATTTATTAGCAGTCTTTTTTTTTGCTGAAATTTTAGTTCCCATATTGTTTCCTAGTAGGTCAACGATCAAGCTGAGTAGCGGCGGCCAAGGACAGTGCCGAAGACGGTAACGCCTTCGTCCCGCCGTCTACTCAAGCGCCTGGTTCGGCGTTTTTTTTATGATTTTATGGACGTCCCTTGTCCTTTATTTCTGAACTCTTTAAATCCGTTGTAAAAGACATCATCTTGGCGTATTCATGGAGATCAAATTTTACGTCAAACACGCGATAGATATCTTCTTTAATACGATACAATGAAGGTAATCTTGATAACAGTAAGTAATAAAACGTGTTTCTTTTTCTTTTTATTAATAACGATGCCAATTTTTCCGGTACTGAAACTGGTAATTCAAACGAAATACCTGCAATGCCAAGTTTAACCTTGGCTCCCGTTTTCATCGTGTGCATATTAAACACATTTTTTGTTTGTGTTTTTATTATCTGTGCAATTCTAACAATCTCTGGACCATTCCCAATTCGAAGATTTTCTTCAAGCTCTGCTACATTCCAACGAAACTCTCGCGCGCCAGTGGAATTCCTAATGTCAATCGTGTGTTGAAATAAATCTTTTGGTGTTTTTGATTCATAAAGAGCAAATGCCAATACAAAAGGAAACTCTATATCAAAAAAACTAGCAAATGTTTCTGATAACCCTTGATTAACTTCCGTTATAACTTCCCCTTTTATTAATGACATAGCCAACTGTGAACTAACTATTGGTGGGTTCGTGTGCCGCAAATCATCATATATACTGATAGGAGCCCTTAAACAGAAAGGTGAATAAGGAATTTGTAGTATTGTGCTGATATCTTTATAGCAGAACGTTCCAAAACTTAGAGATGTTATCACTTGAGCTACACGAGAACTAGGGTCTTCCATCCATAGATTATCTGATTGTTGAATAATGTTTTGGAGTTCTTTTTTTTGATCATTTATTAAAAAGTGATTGAACGGATGTTTATTAAGCTTATTATAATTCTTTGCAACTTTTAAAATTACTCCCTCAAGACATTCATCCAAAACAGAATCAATAAAATATTGAAACGTTGGGCTTTTTACGTATTCAAACACCTTTTGTGATGAGTAAACATATATTTCATTGATTAGTTCTTCAGAAAAATCAATAAATTTAATAATTCCGTTCTCATATGCACTACGCAACTCAGCAATGTTCATCCAATATTCAGCATGCGATGGCAAAGTTAAAATATGATCATAGCAAACAAGAGCCTCCATTAATTGAGCAAGACAAACTAACTGTATCGGCAATAATTTTTGTCTTTCAGTGTAAGTATCACCATGGGAGCATATTGCGTATGCAGCATTTTGTAGCGTTATTCCATCAAGGATACATGAATTTTTGGTGATGTTTTCCATAACTAAATATGCTATTGGCCTATACCTGGCTTTATTGGATTAAAGGTTAATCTACTCTTGTCTTTGCACCACGTTATTACAGCGTCTATAACGTCAGTTGTCGTACTTCCAGGATTGAAACTATAATAAGCAGAATCTGTTAACAAATCTTCTAATAGCATAAAAAGATCAATTTCTGGCCCAATAAAATGAGCTACTTCATGAGATGATTTATAATTCGATAAAGCAAATTGAACGTTTTTCCGTCTAAACTGCCAATTAGGCTTAAAATTAAGATCAATGGGTGTTGTGTGTACACAAACTCCTGATTTAATAGGTAACATATCATTTCGGAGATAAGAATAATATCCTGAGGTTATTTCAAGATCTACATTTATAAGATCCGTTTTCACCACCTTCTCAAATCCAATTGTTTGCATATATATTGGAAATCGAAAAAATGATTGCACAGAAACCATATACTCACTTTGATATGATCTACCTATTTGCTTAAACCCAAGTTTAAACAGTTCAGAATAAGCTTGATTGACACCAATTTCTGGCAATGAATGCATCACCATGGAACAAAAATCTTGTATACAGTAACTAAAGTGTATCCAGTTTTTTTTCAAAATATTCAACGTTATTGGTGTGATATCTTCTATTTTTCCTGTCGCGACAGTGATAGCTTCTCTTGGGTTTTTTAGTTTAACTATGTTGTTTGCAAGAGAAAGCATATGCTGGATTAATTCAGTAGCTCGCTCGATAGTTAAATAATTCCCAGTAAGCGGACCCCCAAAAACTTTATCAGCCACATCAAGAACAGGATAAGCAATATCGCTTCGATATTTTTCTAGTAAAATTTTGAAGCCACATATTGGACATAAACTATTTTCTGACATAAATTCTGAACAATGGTTGCATGCTGACATTGGAAACCTTCTGGCCGAACGCCAAGGGTAACCTGCGGCGGCCACTGAACTTGCCGCGATTAGCGCAACGCTGCTCCCCGCCGTCTGGTTGACCCAATTGTTGGGCATAGTTTATATATTTACAGATCATGCAAAACGGAAACATAGTCCATGAACTATTTTATTCCGATTTGTGTAACTATTTGAATCGCTGGACGTTTAAGAAGTTCTACGATTGCGTTAATGCGTTGTAGCTCATCCGCTGCTAAAACCACAACCATATCTACCGACCCATAGGTAAACGTAGCTTCAATTACTTCAGGAAATCCAAGTAGCATTTTCCTGGTACGTACACTATCTTTCATTGATTCAAATTTGAGGTTGATGTAGGCACGAAAATTTCCACTTTTAAATTTGTTTTCAACAGCGTTTACGTTATGGCCAGGTTTCCATCTATTCCAAATAGTATTAATAAGAAGACGAGATGCGTGTTCAATGTTTCTATCTCGTAAGTCGAGATATGCCACACTACGAAGGAGAGGCGGAAGCTCCACATCTTCGAGAAGAATCGGGAGCAATACGGCACCACCTTCTCCTGAAAGTTGGCGTGTAAGTGCTACGCTAAGTTCCTTTCTCGACCACTGGCTATTGAGAGACTTATTTGAGATGAAAAATACTATGAAATCAGATAAGTCTAATCCATGTTCAATTGTTTGAATTAAACTATCGCCAACTTTTAGTTGTGCCTCGTCAATCCAAACTTCAATATTATCTGCGCGAAGACGGTCGGCAACTTCTCTGACTAATTCCTTATCAGAATGTGAGTGACTTAAAAAGACTCTGGGCTTCAAATCACTTCTTAAAGTAGCTACCGCTCTCAATGACTGACGAAAAATTGATAAAGCGCGCTCACGCGAAATACCAAGTTCTTCTCCCTCATTTAATATTTCATTAATATCAGAATGTTTTAGTTTACTAGGGGTGGTACGAACTTCCTCAGATTCTTCGATAGTGTCTATAGCGCGAGCAAGGTCGGCTGCAACTGATACGGCGAGATCATGCCCGTCTTTAAACGTTGCAACAGTATGTCGTTCTTGTAGTAGACCTTTCCAACGATCAAGCTTTCTGATTTTTTCCGGGTCCCTCTCAATGTTTTTTGGAAGAACAGGAACATTTTCATCCAGCATGTAGACTATGCACGGTTTTCCTAAATTAAATCCTTCCTCATATTCTGCTTCTGAAAAAGAGATATCAAGATCAGGAACCAAGCTTCCATAACGGTGTCCGACAACAACAACCAGAATGTGACTCCTGCGAACTTCCTCAAGACATGTATCAATTGGCAGGCCGGGGCGAGCTCCAAAAAATTCCATCGAGTCATGTCTAAGCTGTAGTTTCCTGACAGCTTCAAGGACAGCCTCTCTCTCCCCGACAAGATCTGCAAATGTACTGCAAATAAATACTGTGAGTCCCTGCTTCATGTTTTATTGTTCCTGCCCAACGCTCCGCATAACTTGCCGCTTGGCTTCCACCAATGGTGGCAGAAGGCAAGCTTTTTAAAATCGGACAAAATATCGATACGACCGTTGGCCAAGCGGTCAACGTTGATGCGGTTGTTAGCCAGCCCCTGATTGGCTACCATTAGCTCTTTTTACGTTCTCACGTGTTGAGTCCGTATTCGGTTTCGGCGATGTGAGCAGTCTGATTAGATCGACCGCAGCAAGGACGAGATGCGGCCGCGCCTCTAGAAGTTGCTTGGGGGCAACCGCTAGCTTAAAGTTTGGTGGAATGTCGTGCCCCTTGGGCGGGAGCGCACGCAGGCTTGGGTGGGCATCGTTCGCGATCTTCTCGAACGACGTAAGCCATAACCCGATCTGCTTGTTGGCTTCAGAGCCGGCGGCAACACGATGCAACAACGATCGTACTGAAAATATTAGGTCTTGCAACTCCATTTGCTCAACGAGGAACGCAATGCCTTCGCGCTGCGTAAAAGGAGGTTCTGGAGGGGCGCTTGCACCTAAGCGTATTAAGTTCCCGACGATTCTGGCGACATTGTGCACGGTTGCCAAAAGGTAAGGTGCCACGGCGTCTGTCGAGAGTGCTCGCTGAAGGGCACTAAAATGCCTGTGTAAATCTGTGCGGATCGACCGCCAGCCAACCTCATTAAGCTGATTTTTTGTGGAAATGCGAAGCGTCATAGTCTTGGCCTCGCCTTCGAAAACCTCATACGGCGAATCGAATAGGTCTAGGTGCCAGGCGTACCATCCGGCACGATTGACAATATCTACTGCCACGACCAAGGTTGGCAGTGGGCTTGCTAGCCAATATCGAATTGAGGACCGCGAGATACCGTCTAGAACGATGAACTCTTCGCGCACCCGTGGACGTGTAGACGTCTTGATCTGCACAGAAAATTCGAGGTTGTGCAGTTCACTTCCGTCGCGGATTACGATTAGACCGTCCTTGCCAAAATCACGGCGAGGCGGCTGCCATACCCAACCTTGCGGCAGAGCTGCCGCAAACCACAACTCTCCCTGGTCGCCCACATGGGATTGATTGATACGGCACCGTTTGGCGGATATACTTTCGCTCATTGGTTGTCGTGAGTCGTGGACTGGTCAAAGCAGAATACGAAGAGATCATCCGGCTCCCACTTGTCGTTGGAGCGTGCTAAAGCGGCGTCCAGTGACAAGCCAGCAATGTCGTGGGCGACAACGAAAATACGGGGTTCTCCGTCAGAGTCAGTGATCGGTTTCATGGCAATATGCAGACGTTCGCCCGGTGGCTGGTCTTTGTATTCTAATCGAATGAGAGGGCCTACATCTGGCGGACATAGTTTCAGGCCCAGTTGTTTGGCTCGGCCCCCTGTGAACGGAGCTGGATTTCCAAATAGATCCCTATCACGTTCTGAGCCAATGATCTCCCGTGTGAGAGCGCCTTCAGGAAAACCAAGATCCGTAACACTCAGTCGGACTGTATTTATCTTCATTTTATTCTGTCGACCTTATTCGTGCCGGGCTAACGACCAGCATAACCAGCGGCGGCCACTGAAGTAGGCTCGAAGAACGCTGCTCCCCGCCGTCTGCGTTGATGCGCTTGTTGGGCCTTCGGTGCACAGTACCTTCTCTTTAAACGTCAGAACGTCAGGCCTGTTCCGTACTATTGGCCATACGAGCTAGGAACAGCAGTAGAAAGTGCCCTACTGTGCCAATAAGCAACATCACCAATATATGGGCCACATAATCTCCTGATAGGAAAACTGCGTCTTTGACAAGACCAGGATAGACCGTAAAGCCCAATAACTGTTCCACTAAAATAAAGATAGCAGAGGCCACAACCGAGACGTAGGCAATTTCCTTGTACGAAAGAAACCTTGCCTTGAAGTACGCAATAGCTCCAATCGCAACCAACACGACCAGCAATGGTAAATAGCGAAATGACACAACCTCTTGATGCTGCGACACAACAATAAAACCCAACAATCCAGCAACCTCGAGTAATGCGAAGTAACCGATAATCCTATTATGCATGTTGCTGCTCACTTTACGGTTAGAGGAATAGTGCCGTCATGGCCCATCAATTTTGGAAAGAGCTTCTTGTCCCCGCTGCCTATGTCAATGCATCCGGCAGACCCTGGATCCTTACCGCCATGCAGAAAGAAATTATTACGCCCATAAGTATTGGTAGATGCATCTGGGGCTAGGGGCACCCTATACTTTCCCCAATCAAAGAAAAGATTCCGCAGAAAACCGCCTTCGCTGATTTGCTTAGGGTCTAGAGAATAAGTGCCGGGAGGAGTTGGCCCTTTCCATGGAATTGAAGGATCGGTAACACCGCTCTGGCCACTAGTGTAAGGATACGATCCTACAGCATTGCCATTGTCGTTGTAATGCGTGAGAATGCCGTGATTGGCCAGTAGAGAATCTAAACCAAAAGGGTCGATCATGTTGACGGGATTATTTTCGACGTAGACGTATGGATTGATCCCACCTTCTAAACCGATTGGGTCAGGGGTGAGATACCTTCCTGTCTCCGGGGAAAAATACCTGGCGTTTGTACCTGTTGAGAATGCTACAAGCAATAAAAGGGATAGGAGTAGGTAGCCGATCTGTTTCATTGTTAATTTCCTCCACTTATTTGGGATTATTCCTAAATTTCTCTTGAGCTTGCCGTTGGGTCTCTATGTAATTGTTAAGTTCCAAATCTGTTGCCCCCAGTTGTTCCGCCTTTGCAAAACAGTCATTTGCTTTCTTCTCATAATCCTGTGAAAGTTGACTTTGTACCTTTTTGCTTTGAATCCTATAGGCCACTCCAAGAGACTTTATTGAATCTGCCGCTCTTGGGTTTAGCTTTATGGCAATCTCGAGATACTCAATGGCTCTCTCGATATCATTGTTCCGGCCCCAATAAATTCCGTTCTGTTCGATGAGTAACCCAAGGTATTCACGATAAGTGAGTGTCTTGAGATATGTGCCTTGCGCAACAGCACCGAATGAGATTTGAAGACTTGCAATATATTCCTCGTCTGGGCTGTTCCCGCCACCGCCAGTAGCTTCAATGTTTTGCAACTTTAACTTTGGGTCAACATACCGCAGAAAGATATGCTGGGGAGCACTGACAGGATAAACAGGATACCCCAAACGTTGCGCAACAGAAAGATAGAGCAACGGCATACTGACGCAGGAGCCTTTTTTTGTGTCAAGAATCCCATTTATGTATCGATTCTGTAAATTTTTGACATACGGGTCGTTCAAATCGTATTTCATGCCGAAATCTTTGTACAAATGCGTGTTTAATGCCCTCACTCTGTAATCTGGGTCTGTGCTTCCTCGTGTAAGTGTTTTTACAGCAGAAGTAATTGTGTTGATTTTTGCTGAGTATTCTTGAACGTCAAGCTCAGGGAAAACTTCCTTTGCCAAGACGAGCGCTGCAATACCAATATCAATTTCATTTTCTGGGAGGGCAGACAGTGCTTTTACGTCAAGCTGGGGAGAGGCAAAAGAATTACTTGCAATAAGCAATATCACAACAACTAACTTGCTGAATATTCGTATGTTTTTCATATTTTGTTTCATCATATTGGATGATCCTTTGAAGGTAATTTTTAGTAGCCCAACGCCAAGGGTAACCTGCGGCGGCCACTGAACTTCGACGCGATTAGCGCAAACGCTGCTCCCCGCCGTCAGGTTGACCCATTTGTTGGGTGAAAAACTTGCCATTGCCAATGAAGGTCGCATGACGCGGCCCAAACTTCTTACTGCCCCAGGCGGTCAACACTACGGGGGCGCTCGACGACCTTCTTTATGCGAACCGAACTGGATGCTACAGTCCCAAACAGGCCAGAGCCTTGATGGTGCCGCGCCCCGACCTTGCCAAAAATAAGCAAGGCCGCGTGACAAAACTAAAAACAACTTGCCGAAAACCGTAAACTCCTTGCTTGCCGGCGCGGCCATAAAGTTGCAACCTGCAATGAACTACACGAGTTAAGGGCCGCTCGGCCACGACTGACCTGAAAAATACCAGCCGAAACAAACCTGCAACAATTCGGCAAAGGCAAGGAGCGGCCCGCCCACACTTGCCACAAGCACGTTGGCCGCGCTTTTCTCGAAGCCACCAACTACAGAAAGTGGCCGAAGCCTAAGAGGGCGAACCTAAACCGTACTTGCCCAAAATCTCAGAGCTGAAATCAAAAGTGTAGATGCATCACCCAACGCCAAGGGTAACCAGCGGCGGCCACTGAACTTGGGCGCGATTAGCGCAATGCTGCTCCCCGCCGTCTGGTTGACCCAATTGTTAGAACTCTTGGACATTGATGTTCTTTAGCTCAGCTAGCATCCGGAATCCCATTGTCAGCGCCTCATGCGCATAACCCTCAGAAACGTATTGCCCGTGAATTGCGGCGTTGCAAACTTTGAGAATATAGTCAAAGGAACTGCTGATACCTTCGTAGTCTGGATGCTGACGAATGAATTGCAGAAAGAGCGATCTTGCAGAGAGAAACCTAGTGCCTTCGCCAATGTGTGAAACAGTACCGAGACGTTTACCAAGTATTCGACGGAGTTCTTTCTCAAGCTGCATCCGGAGCTTAGCGAGTGCGTAGTTAAGGTCGTTACCTTCCGACACAAGAAAATTTTCAATTTGCTCTTCAATCTCTGTCTGTGCAGTCTTGGTTTTAAGAGTGGTGTCCAACTCCTCGTTTGCCTGCGACGCCTCAGCTCTGCTAGGCAGGTTGACATTGATGGTTTGACTGACGGTGTTACTGATGGCAGAGACAAGATTTGTGTATGCGGCGAGGGTCGTTCGCGTTTCATCCTTGAATTGCTTCACCTCTTCTTTAATCTCCTTAACGCGAGCCTCGTACTCAAACAACCGCCCGAGCTTTAGTTTTTTCGACTCGGGGAGCATAAACAAGAAGAGTGCAAGCGCGAGGTAGCTTCCACTCGTGGCACTAAGCGGCTTACTTGGGGGTACGCCGACTACCAGACAAAACGCGTACAAGAAGTACGCTGCAAGGAGGTAACAAAGCATTGGGAAAACGTTTACCCCAGCCAGTTTCTTTAGAAATTGCAACATATTGGATTATATAGTTCTAACGACACGGCTCACCTGCCCGCCGTGAATAACCAAGATGACGGCAGGGGTAAAAAAGATTAACTGGCTGCCAACTGGCCCGCGTGGTGCGGGTCACGGTGCAGCCGATGGTTGGGTGATGATTTATTAAATTGGTTTTGCAAAAGACAATAAGGTGTCCAAATGAATATTTGCAAGTTTCATAAGCTCTATTTCTTTTTGTGGGTCGTTTCCGCCTTCTTGCGAGTAACCGGCAAGAGGTATTTGCCAATCATCTTTTTGGCAATATTCGCCCCATGCTTTGTCGAAGCCGGAGAGCTTGTCGGTGCTAAGATGGGACTGGAAACGAATAACGGCACGTTCATGGTTGACGAAGAATTTGTCAAGAATTTCCACAACAGAGGACTTGTTTTTGTCAATGGCAACATCATAGGTTTTATCTTCAGCGAGAAGACGCTTGACTTCAATAAATTCATCTCTAAATTCAGCGGCAGCACGGTTGAATTCCTGCCTATTGGCGCTCTTTATGGTGAAGTAATAAGTGATCGGTCCGGCGACCAAAGCCCCAAGAATTGCACCAAGAATTGTAGCGGTTTCTGGCCCCATATCCCCCCCATTTTCTCGTTTTGGTATAATATTTTATTAATTGCTATATGTGTGTTTATCGCTGTTTTCGGGTGTAAGTGTGTAGATTGGTATTTTTATACCCAACGTATAACTCAGCGGACCCGGCCAATGGACCCGGCCAGAAAATCCTCTACTTCACCGGGTCCGCTGGAGTAGGATGGTTATGTGCAAAGCCACGACGGAATTTGAGAAGCTCTGTAATAAACTGATTGATGCTGGCGAAAACTATTTGTACCCGGAGGTAAGCCGAACTAGCCAAACAGACTGGATGGCCCATATTTTGACCTGCCCTGATGAGGCGAAACGTAAGGTTTTGGCCCGTGGTCAGGGGCTGACGATGGCGGAGGCCTGCCATTCCTGTGTGGTTGATTACCGTGATCGCCAAATACGAAAAGAGGCAATGCAGTTATTTGGGTGGAATGTACAAGTTTGACCAGCACATAACGACACGGTTAACCTGCCGCGAGCAACTGGAGGACGGCAGAAGCAATTAAACAAGTAATCGGCAAGACCACTGAACGTCCGTGCTCGCGGTCATGGTTGAACCGATGGTTGGGGGAGGACTTATACATGTATGGAACCATCAATTGGTCTCGGAGTTTTTTTCTTGTTTCTTGGGGTTATTGTCTTTGTTACCGGAGTTTATTTTTGCATTTGGCTCAATGATAAGTTTTTTGCCTACTGGCCGTGGTTGCATAGTTTCTGTGGGTCTGTCGTCGGTATAGTTACTGGTATATGTTTGGTCATGTTTTTTGAGGTGGTCAGCTATTATGTCAAGAGAGGTATTTTGTTCTAATGGTTTCCATTGAGCCAATGCCCAACCTAGAAAAATACCAACAATGCCAGTTACGATTGAAAGATATGCTGGCAATGCTTGCACGTAGGCAATACGCCTATTTAGTTCATGTTCAAACAAGATATAAGCAGGAGAATTTATTTTACACTCTGACAAGCGAACAGCAAGCATTGCAGATGTCATTTTCCGTCTGTATTTCTCGCTTTCGAGGACACCATTCCACCCTAAAATATATTCTTCTGTATCTTCAATATCTTGTTGTTTCGGTGGGTTACGCCACCACAGTATTGTTTTTAATATTTTATACATAATTTTACCAGGTACACCCAACAGTGCAATAAGTGGAAAATTTTCCAGCATATCACCCCATATAGGTGGATGTATTTTCCGCTTATTGGCATATTAAATAATAAAAAGTGGAAAAAAGATCATTTTTCTTTCCGCATATTGCAAAATATTTGTTTCTTTCCACTTATTGAAATATTAAGATGGTTAATATGGAAAACAAGCCCAAATTCCGTCCCAACCCTAAACTGAAACTCATGGATCAGGTTCGTGAGTTTCTTCGGTACCATCATTACGCTTATCGCACCGAGCAGACATATTGCCAGTGGATTCTTCGCTATATATATCATTTCGGCGGCAAGACGCATCCGGCCAGCCTCGGAGCGAAGGACGTCGAAGGTTTTCTGTCCCATCTCGCCACCGAAGGCAAGGTGTCAGCCTCGACCCAACGGCAGGCCTTGAACGCCCTCGTTTTTCTTTACCGTGATATCCTTGATAAGCCCATTGAGGGCGAGATCGCTCCGGTTCGCAGCAAACGGTTGGCCACGCCGCCCACCGTGCTCACGCAGAGTGAAATCATGCGCCTGCTTTCCGCCATGGAGGGTAAACACGCCCTTATGGCCAAGGTTCTTTACGGGGCCGGCCTGCGCCTCATGGAATGCATCCGGCTGCGCATTCAGGACGTGGACTTCGGCCAGAACCTTATCTTTGTGCGGGGCGGCAAGGGCGGCAAGGACCGCACCACTGTCCTGCCCCGGAACCTGCGTAACGAACTGCACGCTCACATTGAGGATGTGAAGGGGCTGCATCACCGGGACCTGGTGGCGGGTTTCGGAGAAGTTTATATCCCCGAGGCCCTTGCCAGAAAATACCCTAATGCCGCGCGGGAAGCCGGCTGGCAATGGGTTTTTCCGGGGAGGCAGCGGTCCATCGATCCTCGTTCCGGCAAGGAAATGCGCCATCATGTCATCGAATCCGGTCTGCAGAAGGCGGTCAAACTGGCCCGTCAGCGGGCCAAGATCGACAAGAAGATCGGTTGTCATACCCTGCGGCACAGCTTTGCCACCCACATGCTGGAACAGGGGGTGAACATCCGGGTGCTTCAGGATCTCCTCGGGCATGCCGACGTGAAGACAACCGAAATTTACACCCATGTCATGGAGCGCGATATTCAACGCCTGCAAAGTCCCCTCGATCGTCTGTAGCCGTTTGGCGCGGGTAATGCCTCAGTCTTTGCAGTTTTTTTGTCTATATATATGTCAGATCCTAACCTGATATCAGGTAATGTCAAGAAAAAAATAGGGCTATTCGTCTGTTATCCTCGTTTGTTTGGTGCAGAGGATAAAACTGTTATGGTTGGTTTGTTCTGATCAGGATTTTCGATGTCAAAAAAACGTATTTTTCTTCTGCTCGCGGTTTTGCTGGCCGTGGTCTGCCTGCTGGCCTCGCTGCCCTCCCTGGGCAAGCTGGTGGTGGAGCAGGCCGGGGCGCGGCTCGGGCTTGCGCTCAGGGTGGGGGGGATCGGCGGCAACTTGGTAAATCACCTCACCCTGGCCCGTCTGGAAGGGGTGCGGAGGGACGATACCCAGCCTCGCGTAGAGTTTTCCGCCGTTGATGTGCGGCTTGATTATTCCCTGCTGACTCTGCTGAACGGGCTTGATACATTCCTTGCTCATCTGAAAATTGAGGCCGCCCAGGCGCGCCTGGCCGTTGATATTCCCGCCCCGCCTGATTCCTCCACGGATGCAGCCACGGGGGAAACCGTTATCCTGCCCGCTGTGCTGCCGGTTTTTAGCGTAAACGATGTTGATCTGGAAATCCGCCAGGGAGATTATACCGTGGCCGTTACGGATGCGTCCCTGCATATCGGCCCGCTAGATGTCCGGTCCGGACAGCCCGTGCGGATTAACATTCCCGGGGTGTGGCTTGAGGTGAAGGGCCAGAAAAAACTTGAGACCTCCTGCCAGCTTACAATGCGCTATACCGCGGACGCCTTGCATATCGACGAGCTGACAACGCCGGACAAGCTCGCCGCCGTGCAGGGTTCCGTGGTTTGGGGCCGTGGCGGGCAGCCGCCTGGTTTTACACTGCGGGCCGATCTCGGCGGCGGGCGGTTGCGGGGTTCCGGCACGCTCGCCCCTGGGGCAACCAGTCTGGAGATAAAGCTTGAAGACCTGGATGTGGCGGAGCTGGCCCGGTTGCTGCACTTTGTTGATTTCCCCGTGGCGGGCAAACTTTCCGGCAACCTTGCCTCGCGCATCACCCCCGGCGAAACAGGCTTGCCCCCGGTGGATATGGAGCTTGAACTGTCGGCAGGCAAGGTGCGGGGCGAAAAAACCGAGGTTCGTCTGCAAGGCGGCATCAAAAACGACACCCTGATGCTGTCCGCTCTGTCCGGAAACTTTGGCGCAAACGAGGTTGACCTGGCGGAGGTCTCGCTGCCCCTGGCGTTTTTCGCGGCTCGGGACTGGAGCGGGCTGGGCAACACTCATATCGGTTCATTCCGGCTTCGCCTGCGCAACATCCCCGCCATCCTGACCGCCCTGGGCCAAGAGCCGCTCAAGCAATCCGTGCCCGCCCATGTCTTTGAGATCCAGGGCAACATGGGGGAGCAGGTCCTAAAAATCGCCAGGGGTGACCTGCGGGCAGGATCCAATTCCGCCCTGCTGACCAAGGCGGAACTCAAAATTCCCGCTCCCGGACAATCATGGCTCGATGCCTCGCTGTCCGGCGGTTTGCAACTGGACCTGGCTGATCTCCAGGCGGCCTCCGCGCTGCTTAACCTTCCTGAAATGGCGGGAACCCTGGAGGGGAGCGCGGGCATCACCGGCTCACTGCGCAAACCGGTGGGCGATATTGCTTTGCAGGCCAAGGAGCTGGCCTATGGCCGCTGTGTTGTCGGCGAGGCCCGGATCAAGGGGCAATCGGACAGCGCGCGGCTTAAGGTCGAGTCCCTGTTGCTGCAAAATGGCTCCGACACCCTCACGGCCAGGGGCGTTTATGCCCTGGCGGACAACAAGATTGTAGATATTGAGGGGCAATTGTCCATTCACGAGCTGGCCGGCTACGCGGAAACATGTCCGGGCTTGCCCACCCCGCTTGCCGGCAGGGTGGAGGCAAGCGTCGCCACCCTGGCCACCGGGGAGCAGCAGCTTCATGTCTCCCTGCATGACGGTTCCGTGGCCGGTTATGGGCTGGCCGCAATGACAGCCGAATTCACCACTGACTGGCGCAATTTCACGGTGGCCCAGGCGATGCTCGACACGGATCAGGGCAAAGCGGTTTTTTCCGGCCTTGCCCACCATGAACAGGCCGGGAAACTCATCAGGATGAATTTTGACCAGCTCGTTTTGTCACGGAAAAACAGCAGCTTTAGTCTGACTCAACCCGTTTCAGCCGTATTCACCTATGGGGATAACCCGGCCCTGGACATGGACGAGGCCGTGTTGCGCGGCGAGCAGGGGACCATCGCCATGCAGGGACGACTCGATCTCCATGGCGAGAGCTCCTTTCAGGCGGAGAGCGCCAATCTTTCCAGCCGCGGCTGGCTTGACGGGCTCATCGGCCCTGGCTATCATTTCAGCGGCGCTGACCTTGCCTTGACTGTCGAGGGGCCGCTTGTCGCCCCCCGGGGTACTCTCTCCGGAGCGGTAGCCGAGCTCAAGTGCCCGCAGCCTTCCGTGCCGTTTGGCGCCGCCCTGGCCCTCGGCTATTCTCCCGCGGGGCTGAAGGTGGAAAAGCTCCTGCTGGCCACGGCAAACGGAGAGAAAATCTCCCTTGAGGGGATGCTGCCCTATGACCCCCTGCGGGAAAACCCTTTTCTGCCTGACCCGCTTTCCGTCAAGGGGTATATCGAACTGCCCGCCCCCCGGGCAGACGGCGCCGGGGACGGACCCGGTCAAGCGGCCAAGGGGGAGCTTCGTAATGAATTTGTCCTGGACGGCGCCTGGGAGCAGCCCGCGGGCAGGTTCAGGGTCAAGGGCGCCAACCTCACCCTGGCCCAGTTCATCAAGCATGGGCCGGACGAGCCGGTGGCCATCGACTGTGATCTGCGTCTCAATGCGGGCAAACTTGTCGCGCGGGAATTCTCCCTGTCCTCTCCCTCCTTTACCCTGCGCGCCAAGGGGGCCTGGTCCGGTATCCCGTCGCTTGCCGAGCTTGCCGCCCGGTTGCCGGACCAGCTGCCCGGCAAGGTTGACCTGGAAGCCCAACTGCACATGCCTGAAACAGGCTGGCTTGCTCCCTACCTGGGCGGGGTGCGGCGGCTCTCCGGGGTGATGGACGTCACCCTGAAGGCTGAAGGAGCTGCGGCCCGGCCGCTTCTTACCGGGGACATGAAGTTTGCCGGCGGCAGCATCGGACTGGAGAACCCCGGCTACCCTTCCCTGGAAAAGCTTGAGCTGCGGGCTGATCTGGAGCGGGATGTCATTACCCTGCGGAAATTTACCGGTTCTTTCGGCGGGGCGCCCTTTCAGGCCACGGGCGATGTCACGCTGCAAGGTGCAGACGGACCTTACGTCAACTGTCAGATTATCGGCAATAATTTTCTCTTTTACCGGGACGAGTCCATGAAGATCCGCGCCGATGCCGATCTGCTGCTTAAGGGGAATTTAAGCAAGCCGGCCCTCACCGGCAAAATCAACATTACGGACGGCGGTTACCGGAAAAATATCGATTTTCTCAGCCTGTTTAAGGGATCAGGCAAACCCAGGAGCGAACCGGGGTTGCAGCTTTTTTCCCTTGATAAATCTCCCTGGCGCGACATGAGTTTCGAGGTGCGGATCAGCTCCGAGGAACCCTTTGTGATCGCCAACAACATGGCCAAGGGCGCTGTCCGCCCAACCCTGCTGTTGACGGGCACGGGCAATCTGCCGGTGCTGACCGGCCGGATTTTTGTCGATCCGACCAGAATTAATGTGCCGGCGGGCAGGATCAGTGTGGAATCCGGGGTCATCCAATTTCCGGAAAATGATCCGGGCCGGGTAACCTTTGACATGACAGCCCGATCCCGGCTGGCGGGCTATGATATCACCATGATTTTTCAGGGCACGCCGGATGAGCCGGCCATCACCCTCTCCTCGGATCCCCCCCTGCCCGAAGAGGATCTGCTGCTGCTGGTGCTCACCGGACAGCCGCCGGTATCGACGAAAGAGGGAGGCAGACGGGTCATGGCCAACATGAACACGGCGGTCTATCTCGGCCAGGGTTTGCTGGCCAACTGGTTCGGGGGCGGGGAGGCTGAAAGCGAGGAGACCGTGCTCGACCGGTTTGAATTTGACTTCGGCCGCAAGCTGACCAAGACCGGGCAGGAGACGGTTGAGGCGCAGTTTCGGCTGATCGAAGGATTTTTTCTGGCCGGAGACCGGCTTTACCTTACCAGTGAAAAAGATGTGTATGATAACTTGAATTTCGGGGTTAAGATCGTCTTTCGCTTTCGTTGAAAATGTGATTAGGCTGTAGACTATTAGACTATTAGGGGGCGCATGCGGTTGCAAGTCTACAGCCCAAACAACCTGGATAAGCGAGATTCTTGCAAAATAAGCAAAAGAGTGCTTCCTGTCATTTCGACCGAAGGGAGAAATCTAATAAAATTAAAGCACTTAAAGATTCCTCACTACGTTCGGAATGACACTCAAGTTCATTTTGTAAGAGCCTCAAGTTTGATGAACTCGTAAAAAGTCGGCGACAAAGCCCGGATGGCTAAGTAACAAAATTCGATATACAAGGCGTAGTATATTTTTGAGAGTGAGGCTATACATGTGGTATGCCGAACGAACAAAAATATGCTACAACGCAGTAGATCGGATTTATGCCCTTCAGGGTATTTTTTACGACGCCATCAAGTTTAAGGAATAATTCGTGATCCGAGCCTTGACCGTCACCTTCCTGGGAATTCTGCTTCTGCTGCTTCCGCTGCTGCCGGGCCGGGCTGCGGCCGATGGACAGGATTCCTGGCGATTGGCCTTTCAGGGCAACGCCCACCTGGCGGAAAGCGTCCTGCGGGAAGCGGTGGCGGAGGAGCTGGCTGATTTTTCCCGGGCGGAATTTCCTGAAACAATGGCGGACGATGCCGCCTTTCTCCTGGAAAGCGCCTACAAAAAGCAAGGCTATGCCTTTGCCAAGGTTTCCTACGGGATTTTCGCGGAGCCGGACGGGACACGCCTGCAGTTCAACATCAGCGAAGGGGTGCTGGTTGAGGTCGCAAGCCTGGTTATTTACGGCAACAGCGCTTTTGCCACTGATGAACTGCTCGCCTTTTTCGCGGAGAAAGACGACGATGTTTTCGGGTCTGACTTTCATCGTTTTGTGGAGTCCGATATCCGCGACGCCCTGGCCGGTATCGCGGATTTCTATAAGGGAGAGGGATTCCTGCGGGTCGCCATCGATGAACCTGTTTTTCTCTTCAGCGAGGATCGCAGCCGGGTCGAGGTGCGGCTCACCATTCAGGAAGGAGAAAAGACCACGGTGGGCGCCATCGGTTTCCTGGGGGATATCCTGGAAGAGGCGCGGCCCGAGCTGGATAAGCTGACCGCGGACATGACGGGCAAGCCGCTGGTCGGCCGCCGTAAACTGATGCTGCGCAGCGGGGTGCAGGAGGTGTACGGCAATCTGGGCTACCCGGACGCCAAGATCGATATCAAGGAGAAAAGAAGCGATTCATCCGCCGCGGTTGATCTGGTCTGCACCGTGATCAGCGGTCCGCGGGTGACCATCGGGGCCATCAGGGTGTCCGGCAACACCCGGACCGAAACGGACTTTATCCTGCAACGGCTGGCCCTCCAGGAAGGGGAGCAGTTCAGCAGCTTGAAAAAACGGGAAAGTTTCCGGAGGCTCTATCAGACGGGTTTGTTCAGTAAGGTTGCCATTGTGCTGGCCGAGGGGCTCAGCGAGACGGAAAGGCTTCTCGAAGTGCAGGTGGAAGAGACACTGTCCCGGGAAATCTTTTTCCAGGCCGGCTGGGGCTCGTATGAATTTCTGCGGGGCAGCTCCGGTTTTCAGGACAATAACATATTCGGCAGCGGCCGGGTTTTCCGGGCCGAGGTCGGCGGATCGATTAAAAGCGCCAATGTCGAGGCCGCAATCAGGGACCCGTGGATTTTAGGCAGCGATATCACCGCGGATCTGCCCGTCTTTTACCGCTACCGGGAAGAGCCGTCATTCACCAGCGAAGAGATCGGCTTGTCCATGCTGCTGGTTAAGGATCTGCGCAAGGATCTGTCGGTTACCATGGGCTATCTCTACAGCAGCACCAAGACCAAGGATATTACCGCCCTGGAGGTCATAGCGCCGGAGAGCGATTATACGGTGGCCAGCATCAAGCTGCAGACAACCCTTGACAACAGAAACGACATATTCTTCCCCACCGGCGGCAGGAAAATTTCCGCGGTTGCGGAGATCGCCGAACCCTCCATGGGCAGCGGGCTCTCCTTTTACCGGTTCAATTTCGGGGCCCGGCAGTTCTACCCGCTCGGCAAAAAAAATACCCTGGCCCTGCATTATGAAACCGGCGCTATCTTTCCGGGACGCAATCAGGTCATCATCCCCATTGGCGAGCGTTTTTTTAACGGCGGCGAGAACACCGTCCGCAGTTTCCAGGAGTCCGAACTGGGGCCCAAGGACTCTTCCGGCGATCCCCTGGGCGGCCTGGCCTTCAACGTCTTTTCCGTGGAGATGCGCCGTCTGCTGACCGACCGTCTGGCTGCCTCTCTTTTTATGGATTACGGCAATGTCGCCCCGAACCTCTCCCCGGAAGAGGACGAGCAGCGACCCTTTACCGACCGCCAGGCGGTCATCGACAGGACCTTAAGCGATTACTTCAGCGACTTCCGGCCGGGCCTGGGGGCGGGGGTTCAGTATCTGCTGCCGGTAGGGCCGGCCCGGCTGGATTTTGCCTGGAATCCGGCTCAGGATAAAGATAGAGAGGAAGACAACGTCACGGTTCATTTCAGCATCGGCATGGCTTTTTAGCCATAGGCAACGGGTGACAAAGCCATGCCGCCCAGCCGCGTGGGCACGATGAACCCGTGCCCACCCTTCTACCAGACAGAGCACGCCGTCAAGGGTGCGCAACGCCGTTTTGTTGCGCGCGCGAAAACTAGTAAAAAGCCGCCGCCAGGCCGTAGAGGGCCAAAACCAGCAGGGACATGAGCGTTATTGGCACACCAACCAGGGCATGCTCCCTGAAGCTGATGTCAATACCCAGTTTTTTGGCCTGTTCAATGACAATGAGGTTGGCGATGCTGCCGATCAGCAGCAGGTTGCCGGCAAAGGTGCTGGACAGGGCCAGTACGTACCATTGCCGGGGCTCGGCGGGATCAAGGAAGTGGATGAGCAGCATGACGGCGGGCACGTTGCTGACCAGATTGCTCATGACGGTGGAGACAGCCGCCAGGTTGGGGAGATCCGTCAGCCGGAAACCAAGGGTGCTGACCCAGTCGATGAGCCGGGCCGGAATATTTTCGCCGGCAATGCCCCGCACCACGATAAAGAGGGCGCAGAACAGGGTGATGAGATGCCAATCCACCAGCTCCATCATCTGCCGGGAATGCATTTTCCGGCTGCAGAGCAGCAGTCCCGCCACGGTGATGGCGGATAGTTCCCGGGGAATGTCCGTAAAGAAAAGTCCCAGCAGCACGGCCGCGGCAACGAGCCCCTTGGTGGTCTGCCACAGGTTGAATTCGGGCCAGGGGACCGGCGATGCCGGCGCGGCCTGAGCAACGACGCCGGCAAAGCGGTTGCGGTACACGGCGCAGATGATGAAGTAGGAACCGGCCAGGGAGAGCAGGGCGGGCGGTCCGCACCAGAACAGGAAATGGTCAAAGCGGAGGCGCCCGACCTGGCCGATGAGCATGTTCTGCGGATTGCCGATGATGGTGGCCGCCGAGCCGATGTTGCTGGCCGCGGCCAGCCCCAGCAGAAAGGGCAGGGGGTTGAGTCCGGCCCTGGTCAGGGCCAGGGCCAGCACCGGGGTGAAGGCGAGACAGATGATATCGTTGGCCAAGAGCGCTGACAGCAGGGCGGCCAGCACCATGCTGATGAGCAGAAAGCGGCGGGGGCGGTCAAGCAGAGCCAGACAGCGGGAGGCGACCCAGGTATAAAACCCGCCGAGCCGGAGCTGGGCGGAGAGGATCATCAGGGCGTAAAGCAGGACGATGGTCGGCAGATCGATGGCCTGCAGGGCGGTACCGAGGGGCACCGCCCCGCTGGTGATCATGAGGATGGCGCCGAGCAGGGCGATGCCGGTCCGGTCGAGGTTCAGGCCCGGCACCCGTCCCAATGCCACCCCCAGGTAGGTGAGGATGAAGATGATGGTGGTCAGCGAGGGCATGGGCTAGTGTCTTGAATTGTCCCGTAAGTCGGCATACCTATGCCGGCAATTTCCTGATACTCTCTTTTATGAGGCTCTTGCAAAATAAGCAAAAGAGTGCCTCCTGTCATTTCGAACAGACTCCTGTCATTTCGAGCGAAGGGAGAAATCTAATAAAATCAATGCAGTTAAAGATTCCTCACTGCGTTCGGAATGACACTCAAGTTCATTTTGCAAGAGCCTCTTATGACACAACCTTGCCGGAAGCCGTGCCCGCGTCTCGCGTTTCAGTCCCGCCCTCCTTGTCGCCAAGGATTTTAACCTCAAGCGGCCGGGTGGTGGCAAGGTGGATGTCCCGCTGGGGAAAGGGAATAGCGATGCCGCCTTCGCGTAAATATTTTTCGATGAGAAAGCGCACGTCGCTTTCGATAACGATCTTGCCCATGCGGTCAGCTCCCAGCTGTATCCAGTAGTAGGCATCAAAAATCAGGGCGTTGTCGCCGAAATCGTTGAAGATGATAATCGGCTCCGGTTTTTTCAGGATTTTGCCGTGGTCGTCCACCGCCCGGCGCAGCAGTTTGCCCACCTCATGGACATCCGCGCCGTAAGCGACCCCCACCCTGACCTGACAGCGGATGATCTGGTCGGACAGGGTCCAGTTGACGATATTTTTTTCCAGCAGGCTGCTGTTGGGAACCAGGATATGGACGTTGCCCGGGGTGCGGATGCGGATGCAGCGGATGCCGATCTCCTCGATGGCGCCCACGGTATTGTCGATTTCAATGGTGTCGCCGATCTTGACCGGACGTTCCAGCATGAGAATAAAGCCGCTGATGAGATTGTTCAGCAGGTTCTGGGTGCCGAAACCGACGCCGATGGCAAAGGCGCCGCCCAGGAAGGTGAGGGCGGTGAGCGGGATGTTGACCGTGTCGAGGGCGAAGAGCACGATCAGCACCAGCATGAGAAAATAGAGGATCCTGTCAAAGATCGCCCGGTCGCTTTCATCCAGCTTGGTGCGGAGCAGGATGCGGTTGGTGGTGAAGCGGGAGATGAATTTGGCAAGCCGCAGGCCGATGATGAGAATCATCAGGGCGACCAGGACCTTTTTCACGGTCACGGACTGGTCGTCGATGACCCACACCTCGTAGTCGAGGATATTGAGGAGGCTTGCGCCGGCCCCTTTCAGGGTGGCGAGCAGATTGATGTTCTCCTGTCTGGCCCTGATCTCCGCCAGAAAGCGGGTTTCAAAGCGGGACCGGGTCTGCAGCCGGGTGAGATATTCAAGGGTGCGTTCCAGCAGCCTGGTCTGCGCGTCCTGCATGGTGCGCAGGTTCTGGGCCACCGCCGGGTCCAGATGTTCCTGGGCCAGCCGCATCTTCAGCGAGACGATCTGCGGCTGCAGGCTGTTCTGGGTGTTCTGCGCCATCTTGATGAGGCTGTCCATGCTCTGCAGGGTATCACCGCTTTCCTTTTCCCAGCGGTCCAGGTCGTCGCTTGCCGCCTCCTGTTTCAGCAGGGCATAGCGGCGGCGCCAGGTCTCCTCGGCCTGGGAAATGAGGCGCAGGGTATTTTCCTGCTGCTCCAGCACCTGCTGGTAGGTGTCGCTCCAGGCCTGCCTGGCGTCCAGCCATGATTTGCTCCGCTCCCTGCTGGCGGCGTCATCGATGTCCGTCCCCTTGAATTCCTCCTGGGCCTTGTGCCAGGCCTCTTCCACCTTCTGCTGTTCGCCTTCCAGGGTGGCGAGCAGACCCTTGATTTTCTGGCGCAGGCCGTCAAGCTGCTTGAGCTTTTCCTGGAGATCCTTTTCGTCATAGGTCAGATTGGCCCGGACCCGGTCAAGCTGCTGTTGGGCCAGATTTTTCTGCCGGCCGGCGATGGCGGCGCTGATCCTGTTGTTGTCGGCGGTAATGCGGAGCAGCCCAAGGTTTGCCTCGGCCAGCTCCTGTTCCAGTCTGGCGATGGAGAGTTGCATGTTCTGGGCGGGTGAATCAACGGCTTCTCCGTTCGGGCTCACCTCTTCCGTGATCTGGCGCAGGGACTGGGAGGACGCTTCCAGTTCGGAGCGGGCCTCTTCGAGTTTTTTCTGGTCCGCCTCAAGTGTCACCGACAGGGTCTGGTCCTGCTGTTCGGTCTTTTCGAGCTGATCAAGGTACAGGTCATAGGTGGTGAGGGAATAGGGGGGGAGTTGCACCACCAGACTGCCTTTGTGTGAATCGATCTGTTCGTTCAGGATTTTTTCTTCCTGCTGCAGGGAGGACTGTTTGGCAAGCAAGGCGAGCTGGCGCTGGTAGGTTGCCTCGATTTCCCGCAGCAGCCCGATTTTTTTCTCAAATTGCTCAACCGGGATGTTTGCCTGGCTGGCCAGGGTGTCGATTTTTTCAGGGTCGCTGCCTGCCAGCGTTTCCTGCGTTTTTTTCAGCTTTTCCTCGATCTCGCTCTGCGGGGATGGGGTCTCGGCGGTTTGCGTGTTTTGCTCCGGCGGAACACCGTCGGCCGCCCCAGCCGGTTGAGAAAATGTCGAAAGGAAAAAAACGTGCAGGATAACAAGAAAAATATACGCCAGGGATCGCGTTGAAAAATGTGTTCTCATGTGGTGACGATTAAGCTCTTCATTTTGGTTTGATGGCGGTTTGCCCGTGACGGTTGTTTGTTGTACACGCGGACGAGAACCCCACGGTACTCCCGGTGGGCACGATAAAGCCGTGCCCACCCTACGGGAGGAGTGGACGGTAGGGTGCGCAACGGCCGTTTGTTGCGCACGCGGACCCCATCTTAGCTTTTATCGTGATCCCGTGCATTATCTTTATCCGAGGGAGGCTCTTGCAAAATAAGCAAAAGAGTGCATACTGTCATTTCGACCGAAGGAAGAAATCTAATAAAATCAAGGCGATTAAAGATTCCTCACTGCGTTCGGAATGACACACACGTTCATTTTGCAAGAGCCTCGAGGAACAGATTTTTTGCGCGTTGTCGCCCCGGATGGGTACGATTTTTTTTGCATTTTCCGGGGGCAAAAGGGTAGATTGGGTCCTGCCCATTGTTTGGCGACATGAAGGTGAACGGAAATTGCGCTGTTATAAAAAATGATATATTTCCCTTGACATACCCGCTGCCTGAAAATGAAGATGTATTCATTGTGAGCCATGAGCCATGTCAAACCGTCTGCCCCGGAGATTGAGAATGAAAGCTGTTGTGTTGCTATTCATGAGCGTCATCCTGCTTCATTCCGTGTTTGCGGCAAACGCGGCGGGAAGTGAAAATACCGTCAGTCTGCGGGAGGCGATCCTGGAGAGTTTCAGCAGCAACCACGCCCTCAAGGCCCAGGCCAGCGGGCTTGAGGCGAGCAGGGCTGATATCGGCATTGCCCGCAGCCCCCTGCTGCCTTCGGTGGCCATCGAGGAAAAATATCTGCGCACCACCAATCCCACCTACGCCTTTATGGCCAAGCTTAATCAGCAACGATTTTCCGCCCGGGATTTTGCCATCGACACCTTGAACGATCCGGCTGACACCGGGGACTTCCAGACCCTTTTTTCCATAGAGCAGCCGCTTTTTGTCAAGCAGGCCAATGTCGGTCTGGATATGGCCAAAACACAGCAGGAGGCGGCCACCCGCCAGTATCTGCGCAAAAAGGAAGAGATTGCCCTGGAGGTGGTCAGGGTTTTTTTGATGGCGCGGACCAGCGGAGAATATGTCACGGTGGCCGAGAAGGGAGTTGAGGATGCCAGGGAGCATGCCCGCATAAGCGAGCTGCGTTTTGCCAACGGACTTGGCCTGTATTCCGATACCCTGCGGGCGCGCACCGTGGTCACGGCGGCGGAACAGAAGCTGGTAAGCGCCCGGAAAAACAGGGATGTGGCCAGAAAGGGGCTGGGGCTGCTCATGAGCCGGGATGATGCGGTTGAACCGGACCGGGAGGCCGTCGATCTGGTGCTGCTGGATATCGATTACTATGAAAAGGCTTCCCTGCGGAGGGAGGATGTCAAGGCCCTGGAGCTGCAACACGAAAACGCTCAAAACAGTCTGCAGCTTGCCGAGGCGGCTTATCTGCCCACGGTCGGCCTCGGCGGCTCCTATGAGTTCAACGACCATGACGCGCCTTTCGGCTCCGAAGGCGAAAGCTGGCAGGTGGCGGCCGTAGCGCGCTGGTCGCTTTTTGACGGCGGCAAGCGGGAATATGAGAAGGTCAAGGCCAGACACCGGATCGCCGAGACAAGGGAATACCTGCATGGTCTGCAAAAGGCGGTATCGTTTAAGGTCTATGAGGCGTATCAGGCAGTGGAGGAGGCACGGAAAAATCTTGAACTGGCCCAGGCCGCCCTCCTGACGGCGGAGGAGGGCCAGCGTCTGGTGCGGGTGCGTTATGAGAATTCACTGTCGCCGCTCATTGATCTGCTTGATGCCCAGGTGGCCCTTGATCACGCCCGGGCGGCTGTCGTCGCCAGGGGCAATGATCTTGAGTTGGGCAAGGCCGCTCTCGGCTGTGAAGGCGGCACGCTTCTGCAGGATCTGGGGCTTGCGGACCAATAATTGCTGGCGTCGCAAAAAATACCCTGAAGGGCATAAATCCGATCTACTGCGTTGCGGCGGGATCGCGAAATGCTCGGCGTACCTTATGTACGCCTCCGCTTTCGCGACACCACCGCGCCTTGTATATCGATTTTTTGTGCTTAGCCATCCAGTTGCTTTTTTCGAGATTGTCAATAATTTTATGGATTTGTCACGATGAAAACAAACATGAACATATATATGATAGCGTGCCTGGTGCTGTTGCTGCTGGCCGGCTGCCGGGATAAAACAGCCACGGAAAAGGGCGCGGTCAACCGGCCGCAGGTCCGCGGGGTGGAGCTGGCCGAGGTGGCCGCCACGGAGGTGGATGAGTATTATGAGACCTCGGCCACCGTCAAGGCCAGGGCTGAAACGGTTGTGGCGGCCAGGATGATGGGGATGGTCATGTCACTGCGGGTCAGGGAGGGCGACAGGGTGGAGGCGGGTCAGCTCCTGCTGGCCTTGGATGATCGTGATGTCAGGCAGAAGATTGCTGCCGCCGAGGCTGCTGTCGCCGAAGCGGAAAACGGTGTGGCCGCCGCCGGCAAACAAAAGGAACTGACCCGCATAACCCATGACCGGTTCAAAAATCTCTTTGACGGCAAGGCGCTGACCGGCCAGGAACTTGACGAGGCCCGGACCCGCATGGAGGTTGCCGGCCTGGAATATGACCGCTGCCTGGAGACGGTGAAAAGAGGTCAGGCTGGACTTGCCGAGGCCAGGGTCTATCAGGATTTCACCCGCCTCACCGCGCCCGTGGCGGGTCTGGTGACCGGCAAACGGATCGAGGCCGGCGGCATGGCCATGCCGGGCGCGCCTCTGCTGACCATTGAAGACAATTCCTCGTACCGGCTTGACCTCGCGGTGAACGAAACCCTGGCCGGGAAACTCAAGGTGGGATTGCCGGTCATGGTGGACATCCCGGCGGCCGCCATGTCCCTGGCCGGAACGATTTCCGATGTCGTGCCCGCCGTTGACCCGGCCACCCGGAGTTTTCTCGTCAAAGTCGCCCTGCCCGGCGCCGGACTGCAGAGCGGCCTCCATGCCAGGGTGCGCATTCCCGTGGGCATCCGCTCGACCGTTCTACTGCCCCGCTCCGTTATCGTCGAGAAGGGGCAGCTCACCGGCGTCTATGTGGTGGGCCGGGAAAACATCATCACCTACCGGCTGGTGCGGCTCGGCAAACCCCATGGGGAGAACATGGAGATCCTGTCCGGGCTCCGGGCCGGCGAGCAGGTGATCGTGGCCGGAGTGGAGAGGGCGGTGGACGGTGGTCTGCTGCAAGGGGAAAAAGGGCAATGAAAGCAATCGGCATCTCCGGGCTCATCGCCAGGGCCTTCATCCAATCCAAACTGACGCCGCTCATCGTTTTCGCCTCCCTGCTGCTGGGGATTTTCGCCGTGGTCATTACCTCGCGGGAGGAAGAGCCGCAGATCGTCGTGCCCATGATCGACGTCATGGTCAGCTATCCGGGGGCCACGGCCAAGGAGGTTGAAGAGCGGGTGACCAAGCCCATGGAGAAGTTTCTCTGGGAGATCAAGGGAGTGGAGTACATCTATTCCATTGTCAAGCCCGGCATGAATCTGACCATTGTCCGTTTCTATGTCGGCGAAGACATGGAAAAGAGTCTGGTCAACCTGTACACCAAGCTGATGTCCCATTACGACAGGATTCCCGCCGGGGTTTCCTGCCCGCTGATCAAGCCCAAATCAATCGATGACGTGCCCATCCTGACACTCAGCCTGTGGAGTGAGAGGCCGGAGTATACGGGCTATGAGCTGCGGCGCGTTGCCCTGGGGTTGTGCGATGAGCTGAAAAAAGATGCGGATGTCTCCGAGTTCTCCGTGACCGGCGGCCAGAAACGGCAGGTGCGCATCACCCTTGATCCCGCCCGGCTGCGGGCCTACGGTATTTCGGCCTTGCAGATTCAGCAGACCCTGCAACAGGCCAATTTTGTCCTGCCCTCCGGTTCTTTTCCCTCGGGGGACCGGGAGTATCTCGTGGAAACGGGAGGGTTTCTGGAAAACAGTGATGAGGTGGGCCGGGTGGTGGTGGCGGTCGACAGCGGCAGGCCTGTCTATCTCAAGGATGTGGCGGCTCTGACGGACGGCCCCGAGGAGCCGCGCGATTATGTTTTCATGGGGACCGGCCCGGCCGCGGCGGAAAAGTCCCTCACCCCCTTTGCCGGGCCGAAGGAGGCGGTCACCATCGCCGTCTCGAAGAAAAAGGGGGCAAACGCCAGCACCGTGGCCAGCGAAGCCCTGGCCAAGATCGACAGGCTGCGCGGCAACATCCTGCCCAGCGACATCCAGGTAACGGTGACCCGTAACTATGGGGATACGGCCAAGGAGAAATCCAACGAGCTGCTTGATCATATGCTCATCGCCACCATCTCCGTCATCATCCTCATGGCGCTCACCCTCGGCTGGCGGGAGTCCCTGGTGGTGGCCGTGGCCGTGCCCGTTACCCTGGCGCTCACCCTGCTGATCAACTATCTCCATGGCTATACCTTAAACCGGGTCACCCTCTTTGCCCTGATTTTTTCCATCGGCATCCTGGTGGATGACGCCATCGTGGTGGTGGAAAATATCCACCGTCATTTCAAGCTGCAGCGGGTTGACCCGCTGACCGCGGTCCGGGCGGTGGATGAGGTGGGCAGTCCCACCATTCTCGCCACCTTTGCCGTGATATTCGCCCTGTTGCCCATGGCCTTTGTGCGGGGGCTGATGGGACCCTATATGCGGCCCATACCGGTGGGGGCCTCGGCCGCCATGCTCTTTTCCCTGCTGGTTGCTTTTATCGTCAGCCCCTGGCTCAGCTACAAGGTGCTGAAGAACGTCAAAGGCGGAGGTGGAGGCGACAACGAAACAGGAGCGCTGCATGTTGTGTATGAAAAGGTGCTCGGTCCGTTCATCGATAATCGCTTCAAGCGCTTGCTCGTTCTTGCCGTGGTCGGCGTCCTGCTTTTTTTGTCCATGCTGCTGGTGCCCTTCAAGGGGGTGACGGTGAAAATGCTGCCGTTCGACAACAAGAGCGAGGTGCAGGTCATTATCGACCTGCCGGAAGGAACAAGCCTTGAACGCACGGCCGCTCTGACCCGGGAGCTGGGCAACTACCTGCAGACCGTGCCGGAGGTCATTGATTACCAGTCATACATCGGCGCCTCGGCCCCCTATAACTTTAACGGCCTGGTGCGCCATTACTTCCTGCGCGGCAGCAGCAACATGGCGGATATCCAGGTCAATTTCGTGGGCAAGGCGAAGAGGAAGATGCAGAGCCATGATCTGGCCCGAAGTCTGCGGCCCTCTCTCAAGGAGATCGGCGACCGCTACGGCGCCCGGATCAAGGTGGCCGAGATTCCCCCCGGCCCGCCCGTGCTCAGCACCCTGGTGGCCGAGGTCTACGGCCCTGACCTGGAGCGGCAGATAGAGATCGCCCGGGAGATCAGGGATATTTTCGCGGCTACCGACGGGGTGGTTGATATCGACTGGTTTGTGGAGGATGATCAGCCCAAAATCACCTTCACGGTGGACAAGGAAAAGGCGGCCTATCACGGCATCTCCACCGCTGCCGTGGCCCAGACCCTGCACATGGCCCTGCATGGCGGCGCGGCGGGGCTTGTTCATTACGAAAAGGAAAAGGAGCCCGTGGAGTTGCTGCTGCGGGCCGATCTGCCCGACCGGGCCAGTCTCTCCGCTCTGCGGGAGCTGACCGTCCCCGCCGCGGACGGCACGCCGGTCCCGCTCTCGGTTCTGGTCCGCGAAAGCGATGGCGTGGAGAACAGGACAATTTATCATAAGAATCTGAAAAGGGTGACCTATGTCACCGGCGATGTGGCGGGCAGCATTGAGAGCCCGGTTTACGCCATTCTGGATATGAAGGAAAAGATCCGGCAGCTGCCTCTGCGGGAGGGCTACGAACTCAAACAGTATTCCGCCGTCCAGCCCTGGCTTGAAGACCGGTACGCCATGAAGTGGGATGGGGAGTGGCACATCACCCATGAGGTGTTCCGTGATCTGGGCATTGCCTTTGCCGCGGTGCTGGTGCTCATTTATATCCTGGTGGTGGCCTGGTTCCGCAGTTTTGTCACCCCGCTCGTCATTATGGCCCCCATCCCCCTGACCCTGGTGGGCATTCTGCCGGGGCACTGGTTGTTTAACGCCTTTTTTACCGCCACCTCCATGATCGGTTTTATCGCCCTGTCCGGCATCATTGTCCGGAATTCCATTCTGCTCGTTGATTTCGTGCAGATGGAATGGCAGCGCTGCGGCTCCCTGCGCACGGCCCTGATCACGGGCGGAGCGGTGCGGCTCCGGCCCATCGTGCTGACCGCGGCGGCGGTGGTGGTCGGCTCGTTTGTCATGCTGTTTGATCCGATTTTCCAGGGGCTGGCCATTGCCATGATGTTCGGCGCGGTGGCAGCCACGGCCCTGACGCTGGTGGCCGTGCCGCTGCTCTATTTCGAGTTTTTCCGCAATCGCCCTTGCCCGCTGAAGGATTGAGGGGGAAGGCGGAAGGCGATCAATTAGTGGTGGAATGCAGGACGCTGACTGTGGTATGGTCAATACTGTCAGAAGCAGGCGCGATAACAGAAAGCTCATGAAATACCAGCCCCGGGAGGAGACAGAGATGAACATGCTTCGCTTGTTGTCAAGGTTGTTTATCTTTACCGGTACCCTGGCCCTGCTGATTTTTTCCATGGCTGGGGAGGGGCGGGCGGCCCGCTGTCTGTATGTTTCCTCCTATCATGCCGGCTATGTCTGGAATGACGATATCGAGCATGCCATCGAAGAGGTGCTGCGGGGCAAGTGCGAGCTGAAGACGTTCTATATGGATGGCAAACGCAATAGCGGGGCGGAGTTTGCCGCGCAAAAAGCCGGAGAGGCCAAGGAACTGATAGATGCCTGGAAGCCTGATGTGGTCATAGCCGCTGATGACAACGTTTCAAAATATCTTGTCAAACCGTATCTGCGGGATGTGAAGATCCCGGTGGTTTTCTGCGGCCTCAACTGGACGGTTGAGCCTTACGGCTATCCTTACAGCAACACCACCGGCATGATCGAGGTGGGACCCATCGAGCCCCTGGTGGATATGGTCAAAAGCGTTGTCCCCAATGCCCGGCAGGGGATTTTCCTCTCCGCGGATGAATTGACCCAGTTCAAAGAGGTTGACCTCAGCAAAAAAGCCTATGGCAAACTCGGCATTGCCATCACCCATCTGCCGGTAAAGACCATGGACGAATGGGAGGCGGGCTATCTGGCGGCCCAGCAGGCTGATTTCATTATTTGCGGCAACAATGCCGGCATCAATGACTGGGACAACAGCCGCGCCGCCGGGTTTGTCAGCCGCAACGCCAGCAGATTCACCGTGTCCTATCTTGACTGGATGGCGCCCTTTGCCATGTTGACCATGGCCAAGATCGCCGCCGAGCAGGGTGAATGGGCTGCCAAAACCGCTCTCCTGATTCTGGGAGGAGAGGACCCGAAAAATATCCCGATTGTTGCCAACCGGAGGTGGAATTTGTTTGTCAATTCGGCCTTGCTCGATAAAGCCGGTTTTGTTCTGCCCATTGAAATCGTGAGGAAGGCGGTCAAGGTCGAATAATGGCACTGTCGGCAATCTTGCGCAAGAGCGGCCTGCCCCTGTGTTGTTTCCTGCTGGGGCTGATTTTTGCCTGTATCCTGGTGCATCGCGCCTGGAATGACGCCCTGGAGGAAGAAAAACAGGCATTTCACGCGGAGGCCGAGCTTGTTGGCGATGACATTGACCGGCGCATTAACGGTCTGACTGATGCGGCCACCAATCTGGCGGCTTTGATCAACTCCACCCTGCGGCTTGACGGCGATCAGTTCCGTATTTTTTCCGAGTCTCTTTTTGTCCGTTATCCGTTTCTGGTTTCCACCAGTTATCTGCCGCGTATCTTCATGGAAGAGCGTGATTTTTTCGAGCAGCAAATGCGGGAAAAGGGCTTCCCGTTGTTTTCCATCAATATCCGCTCAGGCAATGGCTATGCCCCTTCGCCTCTCCACCCTGACTATTTTCCTCTCCTTTTTTATGAGCCGTATGCACCCGCAAACGTTGCTCTGATCGGTTTTGATATCTCTTCCCAGCTTGCTTTTGCCGGGCTGATTCATCAAGCCGTGCATGAAAACAGGATCGTCTTCTCCTCCGAGCAGCTTGGCGATGGCCCCACGGTATTTTCGGTATGCAAGGTGATTTATGCCGGCAAGGACGTGCGCCAGGACATTGTCGAGCGAAGCAACGCGGCCAGCGGACTTGTTCTTTTGCAGGTTGACCCTGACAGACTGCTTGCTAACCTGAAGGGCGGCGCGAATTTCAGGCTCAGTCTGCGGATTGACTCTGTCACGGCCAGCCTGGATCCGGGGCCTGGGCATGATGAGGCAAGCAAGGCGGAATTTATACAAAAAAATATCCTGCCGCTGATGTCCAGGGAATTTTCCCATGATCTGCACGGCGTGCAATACCGGACAACACTGACGCGGGCTGTCGGGTGGCGTGATCTGGATTATGCGATGATCGTGCTGGCCATGTCGGCAGGTCTTATCATTGTTGTCGTCATGACCGTGGCGGGATTCGCCTTTAGCCGGCGGGCCCGGGAGCTGCGGCGGAGAAATGAGGAGATAGAACACCAGGTTTTCGAGAAAACCGCCGAACTGTCGGTTAAAAACATGCAGCTCAAGCAGCATATTGAAGAACGTCTGCAGATCGAGAGGGCTCTGGCCCGCAGCGAGGACAGGTTCAGGGAGCTGTTTGACCGGATGACCAGCGGTGTTGTCGTCTTGCAGGCCATTGATGAGAAGGGCGATGATTTTGTTATTGTTGATTTCAACAGAGCCGCGGAAGAGATGGACTCCATCCGCAAGGATGAGCTGCTGGGCGGATCGGTGCGGGAAATATTCCCTCATTATATCGACTCGGGGATCCTGAAGGTTTTTCAGCGGGTATGGGAAACAGGCCTGGCGGAATATCAGCCGGTTGTCGCCCTGCGGAAGGGGGTTGACACCAGATGGCGGGAAAACAGTGTTTACAAGCTGCCTTCCGGCGAGATCGTGGCCCTTTATAATGATATTACCCAGAGAGTGCGCACCGAAGAGCAGCTGCGCCAGGCCCATAAGATGGAAGCCATCGGCACCCTGGCCGGCGGGATTGCCCATGATTTCAATAATATCCTGGCGGCAATTCTCGGTTATTCCGAGCTGGCCAAGGCGACGCTCCGGAGCGACACCCATCTGGGCAGCAGTCTGGATGGGATCATCAAGGCGACCCATCGGGCCAAGGATCTTGTCAAGCAGATTCTAACCTTCAGCCGCATGGGACAGGAAACGAAAGGCGATGTGTTGCAGCCGTATCTGATCATCAAGGAATCCCTGAAGCTGCTGAGAGCCTCTCTGCCGGCCACCATCGAGATAAAGGAGGATATCGACTCGCATTGCGGCTGTATTATGGCAAATCCGACCCAGGTTCAGCAGGTCATCGTCAATCTGTGCACCAATGCCCTGCATGCCATGGAAAACCAGCGCGGCACATTACAGGTCAGTCTGTACCGGAAAACTCTGGGCAAGAGTGATGCGACCCCGCAGTTCCAGGTCCCTGGCGGCGAGTACATCGAACTCATGGTGGCTGATACGGGGCGCGGCATTGACCAGGAGATCATGGGGCGGATTTTTGAACCGTATTTCACCACCAAGGAGGTCGGTAAGGGGACGGGAATGGGATTGGCGGTGGTGCTCGGCATCGTGCAGAACTGTCAGGGCATGATCAGGGTGGAAAGCGAGCCGGGTAAAGGAACGACCTTTTTTGTCTCTTTTCCCCGGGTCAAGGATGTGGGGAGAGTCGAGGACAAGCAGGAGGCCGGGGCTCTTACCGGCGGCCATGAACGGATACTTCTGGTGGATGACGAACAAAGCGTTCTTGACACGGAAAAAAGCGTACTGGAGCATCTTGGTTATCAGGTAACCGCGGTATTGGGCAGCCTGGACGCCCTAGGGCTGTTCAGGTCAGATCCGGCCGGTTATGACCTGGTTGTCACCGACCAGACCATGCCTGACCTGACAGGGGGAGAGCTGGCCGCGGAGATGCTTCGGATCAGGCCGGATATGCCGATCATTCTCTGCACGGGCTACAGCGAGATGATTTCCCGGGAAAAGGCGCTTGAGATCGGCATCCATGAGTTTATCATGAAGCCTTTTGACCGCAAAACCCTGGCAGGAATCGTCAGGGATGTTCTGGATAACGTTGCGTTGTGAAAAAGTGTTGGCGCTGAAAAGAAAAAGGAGGGGTGAAATGAAAGGATCGGTAAAATTTTGTGGCCTGCTGGCAGTCATGGTTCAGTTCTTTCTGATGGGCGCCCTCCAGTCCCGGGCCGCTGAAGTGGGCCATTACGGAACGGCGGTGAATCCGGCTGATCCGGACCAATGTCTTGACTGTCATTACCAGGAGGCGACGAAGGAAGGGAAGCCGGGGGCAAGAGGTTGCTCGAACGGCTGTCTGGTCGACCCGGGTTTGTCTCATCCTGTCGCGAAAAAATATCCCCCTCGGGGCAAGGAGGCTGAATATGTGCCGCTTGACGACATTGAAAAAACCGGCATCATTAAACTCAGCCGGGGGAAGGTGACCTGCGTTTCCTGCCATGACCTGGCCAATGATAATGCCTATCATGTGGTTGTCGAGGATGGCGGAACCGCTCTTTGCAAGCTGTGTCATATCCGCTGAAAAACCTATCTGCTTCCAAGTTGCCTTCACGTCATTCCGGGTAAGCGAAGCGCGCCCCGGAATCCTGCCCAATTCCCGTTCACAATTCCCGTTATACTACAACGTATCCCTCTGCTTGTGGGGTATTTCGCTCGGTTGGCCAATCTGGGGAATATGACCCAGCAGCTACCGACGTAATTCCAAAGAAAAAGTTCCCGGAAAAATAAAAAAAGAAAAATAAAATTCTGGAAATGTAACAGATTATGTATCCGCGGCCAAAAAATGCTCTCTTTATTTTTTAGCGGGCACAGGAATTGCTGAAAGGTATAAATACTGATTTTTTGTAATCAGCATGCAGCTCATGAATTGATTAAAAAGATGAATTGAAAATGGCGCAAAAAATGATGAAGCATGTACTAACCATGGCAGGAGAATTTTTTATTTTTTTCTGCTTCCGGCCAAGCGTGCCGCAGCTTTGCCTTCGTCAGCCGTCGTGTTGTCCGATCAGGCGCGCAATACTTTCATCTCTGTTCACATCAGCACTTTTGTCCGGGCAGCCACCCTCCATTTGGGAGGTGAAGGGCGGCTTTTCCGTCCGGACAAATGTGGCATATCCCCCATCGTTGCCGGCATAGCGTTTGTATTTACGAGCCTGACCGCCAGTCAGACCCGTGGCTGGCGAGTAACGAAGTGGGATGCCTTGTCCAGAAAATATATAGTTTTGCATTTAAATAGAGAATTGTTTTTTTCCTGCTAGAAAAAGAGAAAAGCCAAGGTAAGAAAAATGAAGAAATTAGAGCCCTCACCTTTTTCCTCGACTTCCTGTCTGCGCGCATTTTTAGCGTTTTTGTTTTCGGCTGGCGTTTTGCTCTCCGCCTCTGCCGAGGATGCCCGCTCACAGACCTACTGCAGCTCGGCATCCACGAATGCGAGTTATGAATATGTAAACGAGGTGTCGTTGAACGGGTCATCCAATCTATCCGGGGCGAGCAATTATTCGGATTTTACCGGCACCGTTTTTACGACGCTGAACAGAGGGGAAACATATTCTCTCAGTTCCGTTTCCATGGTTGTGACCCAGGGAGGGCCATGGGTGGAATATGTCAAGGCCTGGATCGATTTCAACCATGACGGGGATTTTGCTGATGCCGGTGAAGAGGTCGATTTCGGCAACGCTGTTGTCAGCGACGCCCATACCTTCACTCAGGATATCGTTGTTCCAGCCACTGCCGTTCTGGGCAATACCCGGATGCGTGTTATTTTGGAGTATAATACCCCGCCGACTGCCTGCGGCAGCTATACCTGGGGGGAAACGGAAGACTATACCATATCGATTGCCCAGAGTGTTCGGTATTACTGTGATGATCTGGACGCGGATGGCCACTTTGATCCGAATGGAACCAATCAGGGATCCTGTGTCGGCGAGAATTGCTGGCCCGCGGGCTGCGGCATTACGGCCGCGGATGACTGTGATGACAATGCTTCCAGTGTTTTTCCCGGCGCCCTGGAAAGTTGCGGCGACGGCATTGACCAGAACTGTAATGGCTATGATGAAAGCTGCAGCGGCGCTACTTCATGCGATGTCGATACAGTCGGCACATACGTTGAGGCGGAAAGATACAGTGTGTTTGGTGACGGTTCCTGGTCGCTGCGGACAGGATCGGGCAACGGCAATGCCTATCTTAACGCGTTGATTACCGATACCTCGGCCCCTCCCAGTGGGCTGCCGGTGCAGTACAATCTCAATTTTCCCCAGGCCGGCACCTACTACATCTGGTTTCGAGTCAACAACAGCAACAATAATGGCAACAGCGAACTCTGGTTCAGCCTGAACGGCAATACAACCAGCGCCGTCGCCGTTCAGTCCGTGCGAAGCAGCAATTGGCAATGGACAAACGATGACTTCGGCAGCACCAGCACAACCAGGATTTCCGTGCCAAGCGCCGGCTTCCATACCGTGACTGTCTGGTCAAGGGAAGATGCCCTGTGGTTTGACGGTTTTTTCCTTTCCACCAATGCCGGGGCCACCCCGAGTTTTGCCGCAACCAATGTTAATCCTTCCTTGATCTATGATGCGGATGGCGATGGGCACAGCTCCATTGATTCCTGCGCGGGAACACGAGATGACTGCAATGACTCGGCTGCCAGTAATTTTCCGGGCAATCCCGAGATCTGTGACAATTCGGACAACAACTGCAACGCCCTGGTTGACGAGAATCTGAACAGGCCAACGACCTGCGGGGTGGGGCTCTGTTCGGGCAACAGCGGTATAGAGACCTGCGCCGCCGGAGTCTGGGGCGGCGACACCTGTGATCCGCTGGCCGGTGCGGTGGCCGAAATCTGTGACGGCCTGGACAATGACTGCAACGGTATTAATGATAATGATTTGAATGTTGATGTGGACCACGATGGCCACACCACTCCCGCCTCCTGCACGGGCACCAGGGATGACTGCGACGACAATGATGCCGCCAAATTCCCCGGCAACACCGAGATCTGCGACAACAAGGATAACAATTGCGACGGCACGGTGGATGACTTCAGCCGGGCCACCAGCTGCGGCGTTGGTCTCTGTTCCGGCAACAGCGGCACGGAAACCTGCACGGCCGGTGCGTGGGGCAATAATACCTGCGATCCGCTGGCCGGTTCAGTGGCCGAGATCTGTGACGGTCTGGACAACGACTGTGACGGCATCAGCGATGACGATCTGAATATTGATGGTGATGGTGACGGTCATACCTCTCCCGCCTCCTGCACGGGCAGCAAGGATGACTGTGATGATAGTGATGCCACCAGATTCCCTGGCAACACCGAGAGCTGCGACAACAAGGACAACAATTGCGACGGCACGGTGGATGACTTCAGCCGCGCCACCAGCTGCGGCGTTGGGGAATGTTCGGGCAACAGCGGCACGGAGACCTGCACGGCCGGTTCGTGGGGTGGTAATACCTGCGATGCCCTGGCCGGCGCGGCAGCCGAGATCTGCGATGGTCTGGACAACGACTGCGACGGCATCAGCGATGACGGCCTGAGTGTTGACGTCGATGGTGACGGCCATACCACGGTAGCCTCCTGCGCCGGGACAAAGGATGACTGTGACGACAGCGATGCCGGTAAGTTCCCTGGCAACATCGAGAGCTGTGATAACAAGGACAACAACTGCAACAGCCAGGTTGACGAGAATCTGAGCCGGGCCAGCAGCTGCGGTGTCGGGGAATGTTCGGGCAACACCGGTACGGAGACCTGCACAGCGGGCGTCTGGGGTGGGAATACCTGCGATGCCCTGGCCGGCGCGGCAGCCGAGATCTGCGATGGTCTGGACAATGACTGCGACGGCATCAGCGATGACGGCCTGAGTGTTGACGTCGATGGTGACGGCCATACCACGGTAGCCTCCTGCACCGGCAGCAAGGATGACTGTGATGACGGCGATGCCGCCAA
>JACRCD010000042.1 GCA_016219175.1 Deltaproteobacteria bacterium
GGAAGGTGTAGTACGCTTCCCCTGATACCGCGCTGCTGGTTTTTGTCTGTCGAATGAACATGGATCATCATTGACAGGTTTTCATGAAAAAGTCAATATGTCTCATTTATTTTATGGCACTACATAGCCCCTCTAACAATATACCAATTGATATTATTAGATTTTTTGAGGGCAAATGGAGCAGAAATCGTTAAAATCCTCTCATTGGTGTTAAACTTGGGCTAGTATTTTGTTCCTGTCTCACGACAGTAACGGGTTTACATACGGGGGACTTATACCCCATAAGATCACGCCCGTGCCCGGCGTACACCACCGGCTCCACGCACCAAGGACGCGCGACCCGAAAGCAACTCGCGCTTCAAAACCTAGCCGACTATACGAAGCGCTATCAGGAAATCATTCTTAATTTCCCAGAGAACATCAATGAACCCGCATTTTCACTCGATGCACTATCCGATCAGAAAACAAGAGACCGGACACTCCGTTACATGAGGGCCTACTTTGATCTCTGCTCGGAAGAACTTGGGCTGTTCAATGCAGGATATATTGACAAAATGATCTGGCAGACCTGGAGGGAAGGCATGCTGTTCGCATTCTCCAAGACCGCATTCAGGCAAGCGTGGGAAATTATTAGCAAGGATACTCTTTTCGGGAAGGAATTCACGGCGTTGGTGAAGACCGCCGCAGAGTCGAGAAATTAAACCGCCAACCCCGGTTTGCAGACGGACGATCCGCAAACTCCGCGCCGCTGACGCTGAAACGGAACGGGTTGGGCACCACAGAAGAGGTTGCGAAATGACCATTTACCAGATCACTTTCAGCCCAAGCTTTTTGTAGTCAGCAAAGGCCCTGTCCTGGGAAATGAGAGTCAGTTTACGGGAGATGGACTGCCAAATAATCAGACGGTCAAAAGGGTCTTTATGCTGCATGCGGGGAAGGCGGTGGAAGGTAGCCGCATCCATGTCGGCAAGTTGAAGTATGGAAAAGCCAGACTGACGAACGGCTTCGGGAAAGTCATCGGGCATCACGTTGTCGAGTTGCAATTTACCGGTAGCGTACTTGAGGGAGATTTCCCAAAATGTAACGACGCTGACCGCAATGGTCACATCAGGATTTCGGATACAGTCTGCTGCCTTTTTACCAAGCCGATCGGGGTCGAACAACGTCCAGAGCAAGGCATGGGTATCAAGCAGGCAGTTCATAAGGAGAGGAATTCGTCGTCAGTTATTTTGAAGTTATCGGCAATTGAGAATGATGCCTTGCCAGCCAACAAGCCAACGATGCGCCGCGGTTTGCCTTCATAATTGGCAAATGGCACCAACACCGCAATTTTTTCCTTCTTCTTGCCGTAGCTGATGACGATGTCTTCGCCCTGCTGAACAAGGTCGAGTACTTCTGAAAAATGGGATTTGAACTGACTCACTGTCATAGTCTGCATATCAGGAACCCTCCTCTATTTCTCACAGTATCTTTTTTTCGTGACATGTTGTCAAGTAAATAAGGTGGCGTTAAGCACTGGTGCAGGTATTGTCTAGATATCAATTCGAAATCATGGGAAAAAATGACCCAACAATAACATTCTGCGGACAAGGCGCGGATGTTAGCCGTCAGCTCTTGCGATTGCCACATCGAACATCTGGAAAAAGCAAATAAAACCCTGAAACCCTCGCAACAGACTATCTCAGGGTATTTCCAGTTTGACCTCGTGGGCAGGGACAAATTTTTCGATGGTGGAGATATACCAGGCGATAATCTTCTGGGTGATATCCGGGGTATTTTCATTAAACTGCAGCCCCACATTCGCCTCAACCCTGTTGCTGCGCAGATTTTTCACCACGCCGATGATCTCCAGCGTCTGCTTCACCCCTGGGAATTTGCAGTTTAATCTGACCTCATCGCCGATCTTGAAATGAATGAGCGTTTTGTTGTTTTTGCCGCGCACCATGAAATGGCAGCCTGATTTGGCGATATCAACCACGGTCCCGTTATTTTCCCGGTCGCCGGCCGTGACGATGGCCGGGAGATAGCAGAAGGATCTCTTCTCGCTGCGCAATTCGCTCTTCTGGATGAGTTTCGGGTAATAGATGAAGAGAAGGCGCACCGGCTGTTCAATCTGGGAAAAAAGCTTGGTTTGAAAGGCATAGATTGTGCCGTGATAGAAATAGCGCACCACCATCTCCGCCCCGTTGAAAAGCTTGTGCTGGATCTGGTGATAGGGAGAAGGCGGCGAGATGATGATATAATTATCGACAAAGCCGCAAAAAGCACTCTCCAGAGGGATGTCCACTCCCTCAAGCTCTATCTTCAAGCGGATCCCCAGTTCCAGGGCAAGCCGTGTACCCTTATCAAACATTTTTTCATCCATTTCGTCTTTCCCTGCCTTTAAAGTATCCGCCATCACCCGCCTCTTCACTTATAAGGCCGGGAGTGAGGTATTCGGCAAAATGATTCCCAGACCGAGCAGATCGGCAATCACCTCCGCCACAGGTAAGCCAATGACATTACTATAGGATCCGTCTATCCTCGCCACCAGAAATCCGCCCCTGCCCTGCAGTCCGTAACTGCCGGCCTTGTCCAGGGGCTCACCTGTCAGCACATAGGCCCGGCGCAGATCGGCATCAAGCGGCCGGAAAAGCACCCGGGTCCGCACCGCCCGCTTGACAACAAGCGAATCAGCCAGCCGGCGCAGACAGTAGCCGGTCCATACCTCATGCCATTTACCGGACATCTTCGCCAGCATTGCCTCTGCATCCGCCGCGTCGCGCGGCTTTCCCAAAATTTCATTGTCCAGCACAACGATGGTATCGGCGGCAAGAATACAGGCCCGGACATGTCCGCGGGCAACAGCCTCAGCCTTCTCTTCGGCCAGGCGCAGCACAAAAAATTCAGGGCTCTCCCCAAACCTGCCGCACTCATCCACGGACGAAGGCTCAACGATGAAATCAAGCCCCAGCTCCTGCAAAAACCTCTGCCGGCGCGGGGAAGCCGACGCCAGTATCAGTTGACAGGTTGTATGAAATCCGCCGTGCATCCTTTTTTCACTCCCCGTCAATGGGCAAAAGCATTCTTGGGCTTGCCACGCCGTGTCAACAACCCGTGGCTCAGGCCCTGATAGCATAGCCGCCGTCAACGACCAGAGTCTGGCCATGGATCATCTTGGCAAAATCGCTGCAGAGAAACAAGGCGAGATCGGCGACATCCTCAGGCGTTGTCAGACAACCGAGTGGGGTTCGTTCCAGCGCCGTTTCCAGAATCTGGGTGCGGTTGGGAAATTTCTTGAGCGCCTCCGTGTCCACGGCCCCGGCGCTGATGGTGTTCACGGTGATGTGTTGATGACCAAGCTCCACGGCCAGGTGCCGGACAAGTGATTCAAGAGCGGCCTTGGAGGCGCCCACCGCCGTATAATTCTCCACGGCGCGCACGGAACCGAGACTTGACACGGCCAGGATTCTCCCCCCCTGGGGCATGAGCGGCACGGCCTGCTGGGCGAGAATAAGCAGAGCCCTGGCGTTGATATCCATGGCCCAGTTCCAGTGCCGGGTGCTTAATTCCATAACGGGCTTTAAGACCCCTGAGGCTGCATTGCTCACCAGAATATCCAGCCGGCCGAATTCGGCCTTGATCAGCTCAAACATGGCAAGCACATCATCATCATTGGCCACATTCGCCTTGACAACCAGACATTTCACCCCGGCCTTTTCAATATCCCTGGCCGTCTCCTCGGCATCCCGCTTATGGCGGACATAGTTCACCACCAGATTAATGCCGTTCTCGGCAAACCGCACGGCAATGGCCCTGCCTATGCCGCGTGAACTTCCAGTCACCAGTGCAACTTTACCTTCCAGATTATACATCAACAAAGCTCCTTCATTCCGCTGGATTAACAAATGATTTTTTCATTGTAAAATGATAGAATTATAACTTAAAAATGTAAAGATATCTTCATGATTTCCCAGGGATTTACAAAAATTCACAACGAGGTGTCTCCATGCGAAAATTCATAAGCCCGCACCACATTCAGGTACTGCTGGCCCTGATTGCCGGCTTGATCCTTGGCCCCGCCAGCCCATGCCGGGCCGACGGCGCGGTTCGGCTTTCCCAGGGACAGCTGCTCTATGTGCCCGTTTATTCACATATTTACGCCGGAGATAAAACAAAGGGTAATGAATTTTATCTCGCCGCCACCTTAAGTCTGAGAAATATTGACCAGAAAAAATCCATAACCGTCACCCAGGCGGATTATTATGATTCCCAAGGCAAGCTGATCAGAAAACACCTGGATAAAACGGCAACGATCGCTCCCTTCAGTGCAATGGAGTTCATTGTCAAGGAATCGGACATCGAGGGAGGGTCGGGGGCAAAATTCGTGATCCGCTGGCAGTCGGACGAAATGACGAGCCCTCCGCTGGTGGAGGCGGTGATGATCGGCGCTAAAATGCAGCAGGGCATATCCTTCACCTCCCGGGCCATTGTGCTGGAGGAAAGCGAAGGCAGGTAATCCGCAAATACAGGCCGGCGCCGGCGCCGGCCTTTCCCCACCCTAGCCCAACGACAACAACCTGTCGATTCGCTCACGGATAGGGGGATGGGTGGCAAACAGGCCGGCAATCTGTCCTCCGGACAGCGGGTTGACAATATACATCTGGGCCGTGGCCGGGTTGACCGCCATGGGCTGACGCCGATTGCCCTGCTCCAGTTTGGCCAAGGCATTGGCCAGGGCATGAGGTCTGCCGCAGATGGAGGCGCCGGTGGCATCCGCCTGAAATTCCCTGCTCCGTGAAATCGCGAGCTGAATGATCGTCGCGGCAAGCGGGGCAATAATCATCATGGCCAGCCCGGCCAGCATATTGCCGCCGCCCTCTTCGTCATCCCGGCGCATCCCGCCGAAAAGCATGGCCCACTGCGCCATGCTGGCCAGGTAACTGATTGCTCCCGCCATAACCGCCGCAATGGAACTGATGAGGATATCCCGGTTCTTGATGTGGGCCAGCTCATGGGCCAAAACCCCCTCCAGCTCATCCCGGCCGAGAAGCTGCATCAAGCCGGTCGTTACCGCAACCGCGGCATGGTTGGGATTGCGGCCCGTGGCAAAGGCATTGGGGGTGTGATCATCAATGATATAGACCCTCGGCTTCGGCAAGTCCGCCCTGCTGGCCAGGAAATGCACCATCTGATGCAGATCGGGGGCCTCATTTTCACTGACTTCGCGGGCCCGGCTCATGGACAGAGCCAACTTATCGCTGAACCAGTAGGCAAAGAAATTCATGCCCAGGGCCATCACCAGGGCAAAAGTCATCCCGCTCCGTCCGCCCATGGCCTGGCCCGCCACCAGAAAAACCGCGGTCAGCACAGCCATCAATACGCCGGTCTTGATCATACTCGTCATGACGATCTCCTTATTATATGTCAAAAAAATTCTTGGTAATGTCTATAGATAGTCATCTTTTCCCATGGATAGAGCCAGCCTGCTCACAAAAAGTTCTCCCTTTTCACCCGCTGTTTCCCTGCAAACGACTTTTTTTGCGGGACGCCTTCTCATGAGTGCAGCAACAGACGAAGACGCCGGACCAGGCTGGTGACAACCTGGCGGGGGTGGAAGGGAATCTGTTTTAAAGCGGCGGGAAGCAGAAAGCCGCTCGGCCGGACATCCCCGGGATGCAATAAAGGAAAAACAAGATCCTTTTCAGCGGCCCCCGCATACTTACGGCGGGCCGTCTCCCTCCATACCATGCTGGCCCGGGCGGGAACCCCCAGTGTCATCAGCATGGCGGTATCAAGGGCCACGGGATTAACCGAACCGGCTACAATCCCCAGGGGAAAGGCAACACCATCCATGGGCCCGCTTTGATGCATGGCCTCGATGCCATCCATGAAACTGACGCCCGAAGGCAGCACAGCCAGCAGATCCACCAGCATCCGGCAGAAAGAATTTTCATCCTTGCCGAGTTTCTGATGCAGCCGGGCCTTGCCAAAGCCCTTCACCGTACCGAAATAGTTTTTCACCGCCAAGGTGACCAGGGTCTGGGAATGGGCTTTGAATCTGGGGAGGTTGATAAGAAGATCGCAATCCAGGGACTCGGCGGCAATGACGACCTTCTCTCCGCAGGCAAGTTGCACCGGAAGACCTGTTTTAAAATGAACCAACTTGACCGGCAAATCCTTTACCCTCTCGGCAATACCGCACTGAACCATCACCGCCTGGGCCCGGCCAAAGGCCGGAGAATCACCGATGGAGACCGTGGCCCCGCAGTCTACACACCACTGCGCCGCCGCGGCGACGAATTCCGGATGGGTACAGGCAAGGCCGTCATGGCCGCGGCCTGAAACCAGATTAGGCTTGAGCAACACCCGGCTGCCGGAGGGGACGCGAAAAGAAAGGGCAGCGGCCATGGTTGCCAACTGCTCTGCTATCATGCCCCTGTCGTACTTGGGACAGCGCAGCAGGCCTACAATGTTTGAGGTGATTTGCATCGATCTTCAGCAAAAAAAAGGGAAAAATCCGGACTAAAAAGGGGGGCATAAAGCGAAAAAGGCCAACCCTGGGGGGACAGGATCGGCCTTTTTCTGGAGAAAGGAGATAAGAGTTGTTATCTTGATTAGGAGATATAGCAATAGGTGTGCCAAGCTGCCAAAAAAATATTTTTTCTCCCAAACCCTTATGCACCAACGGAAAACCTTTTTCTCCGGAAATAACCCCCGAGCAAAAAAAATACAATTTTTTATACCAAATGCCCCCTTCCCGGAAAAGACAGAAAATAATACGCGATATCAAGACATTACAAGATGAACAATTTTTTGTACCAGCCGGTACAAACATTCTGCTCCGCAAAGACCTGTCCATAAAAGTCATAAAACAAACAGATAAGGGAACACGCGGTACAATTTTTTTAATTACCTTTGGCCCAATTAAGCAAGCCGCCAGCCAGCAGAATCTCCCGGTGCCGGGCGGAAACATCCAGGCTCGCCTCAACAGCCTGTCCGTCGATCTCCACGGCCAGCGTCTCGGCGCCGGCCAGCAGGGATTGCCGGACATGAGGGATAACGACCTCTGCCCCCTGCTGAATCCGGTCATAATCAGCGGGATTAACAAAGGTAAGAGGCAGAATGCCGAAATTTATCAGATTGGCCTTGTGGATACGGGCGAAACTCTTCACTATTTTCACCTCAACTCCCAGATACCTGGGGGCAAGGGCCGCATGCTCCCGGGAAGACCCCTGTCCATAATTTTCACCGCCGACAATCATGCTGCTGCCGGTTTCCCTGGCATGCTTACTGAAGTTTTCATCCAGGGCCTTGAAGACAAAGTCGCTGATGGCCGGGATATTGCTGCGTAACGGCAGAACCTGGGCGCCGGCAGGCATGATGTGGTCGGTGGTGATGTTATCGCCCGCCTTCAGCAGGACTTTCCCTTTCCATGTTTCCGGCAGCGGGGCAAAAGCCGGGAATGGCGCGATATTGGGCCCACGGATGACCTCCACCCCGCTTCCGTCGGGGAGAGGCGGCTCGATGCGGGAGTCGCCGGGCAGATAGGTCTCCGGCAGGGAAAAGGACGGATACGCCCCGAGGTCCCGCGGGTCGGTAATTTTCCCGGTAATGGCCGAAGCCACCGCGACTTCGGGACTGCAGAGATAAACCTGATCGTTTTTTGTCCCGCTGCGGCCGGGGAAGTTCCGGGGGAAGGTCCGCAGCGATATGGTGCCGGTGGCCGGGGCCTGGCCCATGCCGATACAACCCAGGCAACCGGCCTGATGCACTCGGGCGCCGGCGTGAATGAGGGGCAGCATTTCCCCCATGGCCGTCAGATTCTCCAGCACCTGGCGGCTGCCGGGATTGATTTCAAAACTCACCTCGCTGCTCACCTGTTTGCCGGCCAGGGTTTTGGCGACCACGACCAAGTCCCGGAGCGAGGAGTTGGAGCAGGAACCGACCAGCACCTGGGCAACCGGTTTTCCCGCCACCTCTCTTACCTTCACCACATTGTCCGGCGAGGAGGGGCAGGCAATGAGCGGCTCCAGGGCAGACAGGTCAATCTCGACCACCTCATCATAGCGGGCATCACTATCGGCCACAATCTCAAGCCAGCCGCTTTCCCTTCCCTGGCTCCGCAAAAACTTCAGGGTATTTTCATCCGAGGGGAAAACAGAGGTCGTGGCCCCGAGTTCCGCCCCGAAATTCGTGATGGAGGCCCGATCGGTAACGGAAAGTTCCTTCACCCCGGGGCCGAAGTATTCCATGATATAGCCAACCCCGCCTTTGACGGAAAGCCTGCGAAGCAATTCCAGCAGCACATCACGGGCCGATACCCAGGGCGAAAGCCTACCCGTCAACTTCACCCCGTAAACCCTGGGCATAACCAGATAAAAAGGCTTGCCGGCCATGGCCATGGCCACATCAAGACCTCCGGCCCCGATGGCCAGCATGCCAAGGCCGCCGCCGGTTGGGGTATGGCTGTCTGACCCGAGGAGGGTCTTGCCCGGCTTGCCGAATCTTTCCAGGTTGATCTGGTGGGAAATGCCGTTGCCGGGGGGAGAAAAATACAGACCGTATTTCCTGGCGATGGACTGCAGAAAACGATGATCATCGGCATTCTTGAAATCGGACTGCAGCAGGTTATGGTCGACATAGCAGACCGAGCATTCCGTCTGCACCCGGGGGATGCCGATTGACTCAAATTCCAGATAGGCCATGGTCCCGGTGGCGTCCTGGGTCAGGGTCTGATCAATGCGGATGCCAATTTCTTTGCCTTTCACCATCTCGCCTTCCACGAGATGAGCCTCAAGTATCTTTTCTGTAACGGTTTTACCCATGTCACCCTCTCCTGTTATGTGCGCATTATCCGAAACGGCCCGGTTGTCCGGACATCAACCATCGGTCCGGCCCCTGGGCCGTTATATTCCTGAAATACGGGTCCCTTTTACCATAAATGGTCCTGCTTGTCATCGGCCAAGGACCTTTCTTGCCTTGGCAAATTTCCATTCATTTTTTTGACTTTTCGCCTTCGCAAGAGTCACAAAAATGACCACTGCGGTCCGCTCCCGTCTTGACAGATAATGGAAACAAACAGGACCGAATGAAAATATTTCTTTGTAAACAATATGTTATACACTGATTTACTAATCAATATATTTATGGCATAATACCTGCTATGGCAATGAACAGACAAATAGGGCAGCTGAATTTTTTCTTTCGGGAGACATGACAATGGCAGAAGATGAGGCTAAAACCGCTGGCGGCGCCGAAGAGCCAAAAAAGAAGTCCAAGGCGATGCTCTTTATTATTTTGGGGGTGGCGATCCTCCTGCTGGGAGCCGGCGGTTTTTTTGCTTACACAAAATTTCTGGCCCCAAAATCCCATACAGCGGAGGAGAGCGCCGAGGAAGAGCATGCGGAAACGGCTGAAGCGGTTGGTGACATCGTGGCCCTTGAACCCTTTGTGGTCAATCTGGCCGACCCGAAAGGCAACCGCTACCTGAAAATGAAAATCAGCCTGGAATTTGAAGCAAAGGGCGGCAAGGAGGGGAAGGAAGCCAAGGAAGGCAAAGAGGGAGCTGAACCAAAAGGGGCTGCCGAAAGAATTGAAAAAGTTGCGCCGAAACTGCGGGATATCGTTATCATGATGGTAACCAGTCTTTCCTTTGAAGAGGTCATGACCCCGGAAGGGAAACTGCGCATCCGCGATGAGCTCATCGAGCGATTCAACCGCATCACCAAGCCCGACAAAGTCAAAAATATTTATTTTTCCGAATTTGTCGTACAGTAATCCAGCCGATGCCAATGCTAACATTTTAACATTAATATAAAGACATCACTGATCAATTTCCATGGAACAGATCCTCAGTCAAGATGAAGTTGATGCCCTCCTAAAAGGCATTGCCGGCGGTGACATTGAAGAGCCTGAAGAACATCTTGACGAAGAGGCCCTTGAATACACCTCGTATGACTTTACCCGGCAGGAACGTATTGTCCAGGTCAAGATGCCGGCCATGGAGGCCATTAACGATGTGTTTTTGCGTTCCATCAGAACGTCAATATCCTCGGCCCTCAGACGCATTCTCGACATAACCGCGGTGCCCATGGAACTGGAGCGTTTCGGCGCCTTCGTCAGGACCCTGCCGGTACCCAGCAGCCTGCAGATTTTCAAGATGGAGCCGTTTCGCGGGCACGCCCTCTTTGTCATTGAACCGAAGCTGGTTTTTGCCTTTGTGGAAAGCTTTCTCGGCGGCAGCGGCTCCAGGAATGTCAGGATAGAAGGGCGGGATTTTACCGGCATCGAGCAGCGCCTTATCCAGCGGATTGTCAATCTGATGCTCAGCGATCTCGAAAGGTCCTGGTACTCCTTGCAACCCATCAAGGTTCAGCATGTCCGCAGCGAAATCAATCCGCAATTCGCCAAAATCTGCGAGCCCGAGGATGTGGTCATCATCAATCGCTATGAAGTGGATATGGACCGCGCCGTGGGCAGTATCACTTCCTGCATCCCGCTTTCCAATCTCGAATCGGTCAAGCAGAAACTCATGACCACCTTCCAGCGGGACCAGAGCGAGGAGGATATCAGCCTCAAACGGATTCTGACCGACAACATCAAGCATATTTCCGTCGACTTCAAGGTTGAACTGGGCAGGACAGCCCTGCCGGCAGGGGACGTTCTCAGCCTGGAAGTCGGCGACATCATTCAACTTGACAAAAGAAAAGACGAAATGCTGCCGGCTTTTGTCGCCGGAGTGAGAAAGTATATGGGCTCACCCGGAATTCATCGCGGCAGCAAAGCGTTACAAATTAAACGTAAGGTTTTTGACCAGGAAAAAGACTAGCCCCGCGGGGCTGAACGTTGTTCGGCCCCCAGTTAGGGGATATAAAATTTTTACGCAGGAAAATAACCGGCGGGCCGGAGCTGTTTTGGGATCCGAAAACCGCGGAGGAATTGTTTTCATTGAACATGGAGAGAAAAAATGGCTGATGAATCTTTGGATGATGCTTGGGCCAGCGCCCTGGAAGAAGCAAAGCCGAAAAGCGGAGGAGAAGAGGATTGGGATTCCCTGGCCGCGGGTAACGGCAGCGGATCCCGGTCCGCCAACTTTAGCGAACTTGACAGTGGCGCCGCAGCCCCGGCCGCCAGCCACAACCTTGATTTTCTGCTGGACATCCCCCTTGAAATCTCTGTCGAACTGGGACGCACCAGCATGATCATTGACAAGATGCTGCAGCTGAGCCAGGGTTCTGTTGTCGAACTGGACAAGGCCGCCGGCGAGCCGGTGGAAATCTATGTCAACCGAAAGCTCCTGGGCAAAGGCGAGGTCATTGTCGTTAATGATCGTTTCGGAGTGAGAATAACAGAAATAATAAGCCAGGCTGACCGCATCAAGAACATAGGCTGAAATCCGCCGGCCCGGCCCAGACGGCAGATAGCAAACGACAAACAATAATGAACGGATCATTTCAACACAAAGCCGCACAGACAGTCAGACGCCTGGCCTGGTCATTATTGCCGGGCCTTCCGTTCTTCGTCCGGCCGGCCATGGCTGCCGAAGAAGCTGCCCCGGCTGCCTCCGTGACAACGCCGGTCGTTGATCTGGCCCAGACAGCGACCCTGGCCTTCACCTTAATCAAAGTGTTCGGCGCCCTGCTCCTGACGGTCGGCATCATGCTGCTGCTGGTCATCTGGCTCAAAAAACTGGGGCTGAACCGGGCCGGCCTCCGCCAGGGCACCCTGATCAACATCATTGACACCAAAATGATTGCCCCCAAAAAGTATGTGGCCGTGGTGCAGATCGCTGAAGAGATGCTGGCCATCGGCATAACCGAACAGCAAATCACCATGCTGACCCGTCTTGACAGCAGTGTTGCCTCTTTTGTGCCCCCCCAGAAAACTGAACAGCCGCACCTGTCATCGTTTTCAACCCTGCTCACCAAAACGCTGAAAAGGGGTGGACAATGAAAATTTTTTCCCTTTTTCTAACGTCAATTGTTCTGGTGCTCATGGCAACCACGGAGGGCGGGGCGGTAACCCTGCCCTCCGTCCAGGTCGGTCTGGCGGAAAGCAACGACCCCAAACAGGTGGCCGTGCTCGTCGAGATCCTGCTTGTTTTCACCGTCCTTTCCATGGCGCCGGCCATTATCCTCATGACCACCTGCTTCACCAGGCTGGTGGTGGCCTTTTCTTTTCTGCGCAACGCCTTGGGCACCCAGCAGATGCCCCCGGCCCAGGTGCTCATCGGGCTCTCGCTTTTTTTAACTTTTTTTATCATGACCCCGGTTTTAACGGAAATGAACGAAAAGGCCGTCAAACCTTACATGGAAGAAAAAATCGGCTTACAGCAGGCTTACACCGAGGGTGTCAAGCCGCTTCGGGCCTTTATGTTCAAGCAAACCAGGGAAAAGGACCTCTCTCTTTTTCTCGGCATCGCCAAGATGGAAAAACCCGCCAACAAGGACGAGGTCCCCACCACGATTCTTGTCCCCGCTTTCGTGATCAGCGAACTGAAAACCGCGTTCCAGATAGGTTTCATCCTCTTTTTGCCTTTTCTGGTTATCGATATGGTGGTGGCCAGCGTCCTTCTTTCCATGGGCATGATGATGCTGCCGCCGGTCATGGTTTCCCTGCCCTTTAAACTGCTTCTTTTTGTGCTGGTGGATGGCTGGTATCTCATTGTCGGTTCTCTTGTTAAAAGTTTCGGGGTATAGCGATGGAGCCATTGCAAGCGATCACTTTAGGCCAGAACGCCATCACGGTAACCCTGCTGCTTTCCGCACCCCTGCTGCTGATCGGCATGGTGGTCGGTCTCATCGTGGCCATCTTCCAGGCGACCACCCAGATCCAGGAAATGACCCTGACCTTTGTCCCGAAAATAGTCGCCGTCATGCTTGCCCTGCTCTTTTTCTCCTCCTGGATGCTGATCAAAATGGGCGATTACACCAGGGATCTCATTCTCAGCATTCCCGATCTCATCAGATGAAAGGGAGACGATAATGGTTGACGCTAGCCTGCTGAACTGGACGATGAATCAATTTCTGGCTTTGGTCATTATCATGATCAGGGTGGGGCCATTGCTTTTTCTCATGCCCATTACCGGCTCACGCAATGTCCCCTCTCAGGTCAAAATCCTCCTGACTGCCGCCACCTCCCTGATTCTGGTCTCCATAGTTCCGGTGCGCGCGGAGCAGCTGCCCGCAACGATGCTCGGTTTTTGTGTCTTTGTTGCCAGCGAAGTCTCCTTTGCCGTTATTCTTGCTGTTTTTGCCCGTTTGATATTTGATGCTGTTCAGCTCGCGGGCCAGATGGTGGATATCCAGATGGGCATGGGCATGGCCGGGGTCATGGATCCGCAGTTCGGCATCCAGGTCTCTCTGACGGGCCAGTTCTGGAACCTCATTGCCATTCTCATCTTTTTAGCCATCAACGGCCATCATCTCTATATCAGCACCCTGGCTGAAAGTTTTACCTGGGTCAAACCGGGAACACTGCATATCAGCGGGGCTACCTTTGAGGGCATGATGCAGGGCATGACGCGCATGTTCTTCATGGCGGTAAAAATCATGGCCCCGGCCTCGGCGGCTGTTTTCTTTTCCCATGTCGCCATGGGCATTATCGCCAAAACCGTACCACAGGTGCCGATTCTCATTGTGGGCATGCCGTTGAATATCGGGGTGGGTTTTATTTTTATCGGCTTGTCACTGATCTATTTTCTCCCCCTGATGGTCAGCCAGTTTGAGATGCTGGGGCGCATTCTGCCGAAACTGGCCCAGGGACTGGGAGGGTAAAATATGGCTGAAGAACCGAGCGGTCAGGAAAAATCCGAGGAACCCACCGCGCGCAGACTCCAGGACGCCAGAAACAAAGGCGATGTGGCTAAAAGCATGGAGGTCCCTTCCGCCGCGGTCCTGCTGTGCGGACTGCTGGCCCTCTATGCCTTAAGCGGCTTCATGCTGGAAAATTTTCTCAACCTGCTGCGTTATTATCTCGCCAATCTCCATGCCATCGAGATCATTCCCGGAACCTTGCCCCAACTGACCCAGGAGTCCATGCGACAAATCGCCATCCTTACCGGCCCGCTCATGATCGTCATCTTCATCACGGCCCTTGCGGCAAACTACGCGCAAATCGGCTTTCTCTTCACCACGGAAAAAATGACGCCGAAGCTTGATAAGATCGACCCGATTCAAGGAATTGGCCGTATCTTTTCCATGCAAACCCTGGCAAACACCATCAAATCCATTGCCAAGCTTGCCATTGTCGGCTTTGTCGCCTATAAGGAGATCATGAAAAATCTGGATGGTCTTCTGCCGCTCATGGACCAGGAGCCCTACCCCATCCTGGTTTTTTACGCCAAGGTTTCCTTCTGGATCTTTCTGAAGGCCGCGCTCATCATCGCCATTCTTGCCGCCTTGGACTACGCCTTTCAACGCTGGCAATTCATGAAGAAAATGAAAATGACCAAACAGGAAGTGAAGGAAGAGGCAAAAATGACGGAAGGTGATCCTTACGTGAAGGGACGCATCCGCTCCATTCAAATGCAAATGGCCCGCAAACGCATGATGGCCGAGGTGCCTCAGGCGGATGTCATCATTACCAACCCGACCCATCTGGCCATAGCCCTGATGTATGACAGCACCACCATGAGCGCCCCGCTGGTTATCGCCAAGGGGGCGGGAGTCATTGCCGGGAGGATCAAGGAAGTAGCCAGACAGCACGGCATTCCGGTCGTGGAGGACAAGCCGCTGGCCCAGGCCCTGTACAAATCGGTGGACATTAATGACCAGATCCCTGAAAATCTCTTCCAGGCGGTGGCCGAAGTTCTGGCCTATGTTTATGGACTGAAAAAGAAAAGCGCGTAAGAGAACCCTGGACACCTGAACCGAAATATCTATGGCGGAAAAAACTGAAAGAATAGGAATGAAGGCGGTCAATATCGAGACGTCAAGTCTCGTGGTGGCCCTTGGCCTGGTGGGCATCCTGCTGGTCATGATCCTGCCCCTGCCTACGCTCATCCTTGACCTGCTGCTCTCTCTCAGCATTACCATGGGCATGGTCATCCTGCTCATGTCCATGTACAACACGGACCCCCTTGAGTTTTCCGCCTTTCCCTCACTGCTGCTCTTAACCACGCTTTTCAGGCTGTCCCTTAATATCGCCTCCACGCGGCTTATTCTGCTGCACGGCCACGAGGGAACAGGTTCCGTCGGCAAGGTTATCCAGTCCTTCGGTAACTTTGTGGTGGGCGGTAATTTTGCCGTGGGCATCATCATCTTTCTCATCATGGTGCTCATCAATTTCATTGTTATCACCAAGGGTTCCGGACGTATTGCCGAGGTTGCGGCCCGCTTCACCCTGGACGCCATGCCGGGAAAACAGATGGCCATTGATGCGGATCTCAACGCGGGCCTTATCAATGAGGAGATGGCTAAAAAACGGCGGGCGGAGATCAGCCAGCAATCCGAGTTTTATGGGGCCATGGACGGCGCCAGCAAATTTGTGCGCGGTGAGGCAATTGCCAGTATCGTCATCATGGTGATTAATATCCTGGGCGGTTTTTTTATCGGCGTTATGATGCAGAACATGGCAATCGGCCAGGCCGCGGAAACCTACACCCTGCTCACCATAGGCGACGGCCTGGTCGCCCAGATTCCCTCCCTGATCATCTCCACCTCCGCCGGCCTCATCGTCAGCCGCGCCGCTTCCGACACCAGCATGGGCAAGGAACTTTCCAGGCAATTCGGCAGACAACCCCAGGCGCTGGCCGTCTCTTCCGGCATCATCATGATGTTCGGCTTGATTCCCGGTCTGCCCCATATCCCCTTTCTGATGCTTGGCTCGGTGATGGGAGTACTTGCCTGGTTTGCCTTTCAAAACCTGGCCGCTGAAAAAACGGAAGAAAAACTTGCCGAAGAGAAAAGAAAGGAAGTCGCCCCCCTGCCCGGATCTCCGGAAACAGTCGAGGCGCTCCTTCCCCTCGACACCCTGGAGCTTGAGGTCGGCTACGGACTTATTCCCCTGGTGGACGAGGCCCAGGAGGGGGATCTTTTGGAACGCATCCGCGGCATCCGCCGGCAGTTTGCCACGGATATGGGGCTTATCATCCCGCCCCTGCATGTCCGGGACAATCTGCAGATCAAACCAAGCGAATATGTACTGCTCCTGAAAGGCGTGGAGATCGCCCGAGGTGAACTGATGATGGGGTACTTTCTGGCCATGAACTCCGGCGCGGCCAAGCGGGAAATCGACGGCATCCCCACCGAGGAGCCGGCCTTTAAACTCCCTGCCCTGTGGATAAGCGCTGACAAAAAAGACGAGGCCCAGTTGGCCGGCTACACGGTTGTTGACCCGTCAACCGTGGTGGCCACCCATTTGACGGAGGTCCTGCGCACCCACGCCGACGAACTGCTTGGCAGGCAGGATGCCCAGAAGCTGCTGGATAATCTGGCCAAAACCCATCCCAAGGTTGTGGAGGAACTGGTGCCTGGTCTGCTTCCCCTGGGCAAGATCCAGAAAATCCTCCAGAATCTGCTGCGGGAAAGGGTGTCCATCAGGGATCTGCTTACCATCTGCGAGACGCTGGCTGATTACGCCCCCATGGGCAAAGATCCGGAAATTCTCACCGAATACGTCAGGCAGAAGCTGTCCCGTTCCATTGTCAGCTCACTTGCCGATGAATCAGGGACCCTGTCCGTGCTTACCCTTTCCACCAAGATCGAAGATATTATCCGTGAATCGGTGCAGTCCACGGAACAGGGATCATTCCTGGCCATGGACCCCAATGTGGGACAAAAAATTATTGAAGCAATTCAGGCCGCGGTGGGCAAAGTTTCCCTAGAAGGATATCAGCCGCTGATCATAAGCTCTCCCGTGGTGCGACGGCATCTCAGGAAACTAATTGAGAGATTTATGCCCCAGGTAGTGGTATTGTCACATAATGAACTGACGAACCAATTAAAGATCCAATCCCTTGGCACCGTTGACATTAAAGCACAGAAATAGATAGTTGATCCGACAACCGCAAACTACTTGACCGAGCCATGCGCATCAAAAGATTTGAAGCACCAGACAGCAAGACCGCCTTTGCCTTGGTAAAAAAAGAACTTGGCGAAGACGCCGTTATTCTTGCCAACAAGACCGTGAATGCCGGAACCGCCAATCAGCGCTATGAGGTTGTGGCGGCGATGGATTACGATATCGAAACCATAACCGCTCCGCCCTCGGACAACAACAGCCGGCCCCAGGCCAGGCAGCCGGCCATTTATGGTTATGATTCCTTCAGACAGAAGGGCGCGAATAAAACTTTACCAAATATGGAACAATCGCTGCGATCAGGAAAAGACGAGGGCATCAATTTTGAAGCACATGATCTCCGCCTGCGTTTCTCCAGCCTTTTGCGGAAAAATGGCGGCCAACCGCCAACCAAAAATCCGCCGCCGGCGCAGGCCCCGTCAGCTGAAGCAAAGAAACGCCCGGACCCCGAGGATGTGACCCGCTGGCGCAATCAGTTGATCGACCAGCTGCAGGTTGCCCCGCCGAAAATAGACAATAAATCAAAAGCGCCTGTCATCCTGGCGCTTACCGGGCCCACCGGCGTCGGCAAGACCACAACATCCGCCAAAATCGCCGCCTGGTATAGTTTGCGGGAAAAGTGCAAGGTAGCCCTGATTTCCATGGACTGTTACCGGATCGGGGCAACCGACCAGATGCGCACCTACGCCAAAATCATGCAGCTGCCCTGTGAAATTGTGCTGCGCAAGAAGGATCTGCAGTCTGCGGTTGACAGACATCGGGATTGCAACCTCATCATCATTGATACCGCGGGCAAGAGCCCTTACGACGCAAGCCACATAAAGGAACTGGCCGGCTGGTTCTCCCCCCTGGCCCGTATCGAGCCGCAACTCGTGTTAAGCGCCACGACCAAAAAAGAGGATTTACAGCACATCATCGAATCCTATTCCCCTCTAGGACCCACCGGGATCATCCTGACCAAAATCGACGAGACCCGGGCCTACGCGGCGCTCTGTCAGCAGATTGCCGGAGCCGACATCCCGATATCCTTTCTGGCCACGGGGCAAAGGGTGCCGGAGGACTTTTTCATTGCCTCGAAAACTTTCCTGGAAAAACTTTTCAAAAAGGGATGGCAGGCAATACTTGATAATGAAAATTCATTCTTCAGCCGCGGCTGATGAGGGAAATCACCATGCATCAGGCAGACACCTTGGAGAAAATGATGGAGCAAACCCATAAGCCTCTGGGCGGTTTTACGCCCACGCCAGCGGCCAAGCCGCCGCGGGTCATGTGCGTGACGAGCGGCAAGGGTGGAGTGGGCAAAACCAACATTGTCGTTAATCTGGCCTACTGCCTGGCAAAACTGGGAAAAAGAACAGTCATACTTGACGCGGATCTCAACCTGGCAAATGTTGACATTCTGCTGGGGCTTACCCCGCGTTACAACCTGCACCACGTTTTCCTCGGCGAAAAAACATTGCAAGATATCCTGGTAAAAGGTCCGGGTGGCATCTCTATCCTGCCTGCCAGCTCAGGAATCCTCGAGCTGTCCGACCTTACCGAGGAACAAAAACTCTATTTTCTCTCTGAAATGGCCGAACTCGGCGAACAGATTGATATCCTCCTGATCGACACTGCCGCGGGCATCAATAAAAATGTTATCTATTTTACCCTGGCGGCCCAGGAACGCATTATCGTTTTAACCCCGGAACCAACCTCTCTCACCGATGCCTATGCCATGATTAAAGTCCTCTCCTCACGCCATGAGGTAAAGAAATTCCGCATCCTGGTCAACTCCGCCCATTCAGAAAAAGAGGCCCTCGCCGTTTTCCGGCAGCTCAGCCTTGTTGCTGATCGTTTTCTGGCCACGCTTTCTCTTGACTATCTTGGTTATATCCCTTTTGATAAAAAACTGCTGCAGGCCGTCCGAGCGCAACGGCTGGTCACGGAACTCTCCCCAAAATCCCAGGTTGCCGGCATGTTTAAAAAACTGGCCGATCATCTCGCTGAAGAAGAGATAGTCTCCCAGGCTGATGGAAATATTAAATTTTTCTGGAAAGGACTCTTTGATTTATAATATAGTTACTTAACGAATCACAACTAAGGGCTTGCCGGAAATGATCCTTCAGCCAGGAACAACTTCACCCAACAAAATGAATAAACCGCAGTCACCTAAATTCAAGGACTATACAAAGGCTTATTTCAGTTCTTCCAGCGAGCTCTCTCCGGAAAAGCGAAACGAACTGATCCTTACTTATACTCCCCTGATTAAATATATCGCCAGCCGTCTGGCCAGCAGGCTGCCATCCCAGGTCGCGCTCGACGACCTTGTCAGCTGCGGCATCATCGGACTTATCGATGCCATTGACAAATTCGACCTAAGCAAGAATGTGCAATTCAAGACCTATGCCGAATTTCGCATCAAAGGGGCCATGCTGGATGAACTGCGCTCTCTGGACTGGGTCCCGCGCTCGATCCGCCGGAAGATCACCGATCTGGAGCAGACCTATGCGGAACTGGAAAAAAAACTGGGCCGCCCGGCCACTGATGAAGAAATGGCCCAGCATTTCAAAATGCCCCTGGCGCATTTCCATAAGCTGCTGGATGAAACGAAATCCGTTACCTTTCTCGATATTGAGCTGCTGCGCCAGCGGAAAACCGACAACAACCCGCACGATAACCTGACCGAGCCTTTTTCCGGCGTTGAAACCGATCCTTTTTCAGCAATCAACCTCACCCAGATAAGGGATCTTGTCGCCAAAGCCATTGATGATCTTCCCGATAACGAGCGACTGACGGTGTCCCTCTATTATTATAACGAGTTGACCATGAAAGAAATCGGCCATGTTCTTGGCTATACGGAGTCACGTATCTCACAAATGCACAGCAAGGCCATGCTGCGTCTCCGGACAAAACTAAAAAAAGCGCTCTCAAGTTGAATCAAACTTTACGTAACTGAGAAAATCATATATCTATATTATACAAAGTCCACTTTGCGCGCGATTCTTCAGTGGATTTTTTTGGTTAAGCCCTGTTTCGGGTTAAGGATACATAATCGATTCATTCCATTTTGCAATCAGGATGGAATAAGCCGTTTTTTTCATCGGGGGGATGATATGGCAGATACCAATATGAAGGTTCTTGTTGTCGACGATTTCGCCACCATGAGGCGAATTGTCAAAAACATTCTCGTCCAGCTTGGCTATAAGAATATTGTCGAGGCGGATGACGGCACCACCGCGCTTGATGTGCTCAAGAGCGAAAAAATCGATATGATTATTTCTGACTGGAATATGCCCAAAATGACCGGCCTGGACCTGCTGAAGCACGTCAGGGGCGACGCGAAACTGGCGCACATCCCCTTCATCATGGTTACCGCCGAGGCGCAGCAGGACAACATCATTCTTGCCGTGAAGGCCAAGGTAAGTCAGTATATCGTTAAGCCGTTCACCGCCGAGACTTTAGGGGAAAAAATCGACAAGGTTTGTGGAAACTGATTTCCGCGGGAGAAAACTATCTACTTTAAACCACCAGGCACCTCCCCTTGGTGCCGTGAAGCGGACTTTCACAGACAAGGCCAATGGCAGCAGACTCTGATCCGAAAGACTTATTCGATATTAAATTACCCGAAGGGCTGGACGACGACTTAGGGGGCGACTGGGAATCGGCTTTTCAGGCTGAAGATTTTATGCTTTCGCCTGAAGATGAAGCCAATGTTTTTTTCGACAAAGAGACCGGGGCAGCGGAAGACATCGATCTGGCCTCCCTGCTTGAAAGCGAAGAGCCCAAACAAAAAGACGCCGGCATCCTTGCCCCCACTGCCGCAACAGCGGAGAAAGCCCAGACCCGTCCCCTCCCTTCGTTCCTGCCAGCCTCTTTTGTTCTCGCCATTAGCCAAGGCGTAACCTGGTTTCAGGCGCGTCCTCTTTATCAGAAAATTCTTCTTCCAGGTTTTGTGGTATTCAGTGTTCTCCTGCTGGGCGCCACTTTCTTTTTTCGCGCCACCACCGGCGAACTTGCCAAACAGGAAGCAACTCCCCCGCAGCAGACAGCCCTGACAGTCCCCCCCGGAGCCACGCCGGAAGAAGAAAATATACAACCGGAGGTCGCCCCCCCGCCCGCACACGGGACCCAGCCGGATATTTCAGCCCATGGAGCTGTTACCGGCGTCGCTCCCCCTCCCGCACACGAGGCCCAGCCAGCTCAAACCGTCTCAACCTTACCCAAATCCAGAAAAAAATGGGCCATGCCGGCATTTTTTATTGCCGGGCAACAGGAAAACGGCAAAGAGAGCGTCCTGGTCAGAATTGATTTGAGCCTGACCCTTCTTCTTGAGCCCGGCGTCCCCATCCCGGAAGAAAAACGACTTTTTGTGCGTGACACTATTTTTCAGTTTTTCGCGAACCGCCCTCCTGACGAACTACGCCGTTATGCCCTGGCCAGAGGGGAAATGATCCGCAACCTGGATTCCTGGCTCAAAAAAGAGTGGCCCCAAAATCCCATCGCCTCCGTCATGTTTGATCGCTACCAGATCATCAAATAGCTGCCCCCTAAAACGCATTACAATTCCGTAAAACCTCTATTGATTTATTACAATTATGTAATAAAATATCCGCTCGTATTCATTTCCGGCGTCATTTTTGCTCGGCAGATCGGGCAGATAATGCACGATCTGTATCTGGCACAGCGCTTGCTTAAAGAACGCAGATTTCATATCGTTTTTTCCGCACATAACGAAAACAACAGAGGAGGAAAACAAATAATGATTTCAGGGGCTGACACAGCTTTTATCCTTGTCTCGGCAGCATTGGTTTTGCTGATGACCCCGGGGCTGGCTTTATTTTATGCGGGAATGGTGCGCGGCAAAAATGTCCTTGGCACCATATTGCAATCCTTTATCATGATTTCAATAATCAGCATCGAATGGGTCTATATTGGCTACAGCATGGCCTTTGGCCCGGATGTAAGCGGATTTATCGGCGACCTCTCCTTCTTTGCCCTCAATGGGGTAAACAGCACCCCCAGCGCTCTGTACGCCAAAACTATCCCGCAGAACGTCTTTATGATATACCAGTGCATGTTTGCCGTCATCACCCCCGCGCTTATCACCGGCGCCTTTGCCGAGCGCATGCGCTTCGGACCTTTTCTTGTTTTCAGCCTCGCCTGGGCAATACTGGTCTACAACCCCGTCTGTCACTGGATATGGGGAAACGGCGGCTGGCTTGGCGCCAGAGGGGTCCTCGATTTTGCCGGAGGCCTTGTTGTTCATCTGACTTCAGGCATGGCAGCCTTGGCCGCGGTTCTTGTTCTGGGCCCGCGCAAGGGACTCGGCCGGGAAAGCTTCATTCCCCACAGTCTGCCCATGACCCTGCTGGGTACCGGCCTGCTCTGGTTCGGCTGGTTCGGTTTTAATGGCGGCAGCGCGCTCGCCGCTGATGGGATTGCCGCCGCGGCTTTCATCTCAACCCATCTTGCCGGCATGGCAGGCATGGGCATGTGGCTGCTGGTCGAATGGCTGCACAGAAAAAAACCAACAACACTCGGCGCAGCCTCCGGGGCCATTGCCGGTCTTGCCACCGTGACACCGGGCGCCGGATTCATCACCCCGAATTCCGCCATTATTATCGGCGTTATTGCCGGGTTGTGCTGCTATCTGGCCGTCACCATGAAAAATAAAATCGGCTTTGATGACAGCCTGGACGTGGTGGGAATTCACGGCCTGGGCGGGGTGATCGGCACCATCTGCCTTGGCATTTTTGCCACAAAGGGTGTGAACCCGAATGGCGCCGACGGTTTATTAGCAGGTAATCCGGCCTTTCTGACCACCCAGATTTTCGGGGTGGCGGTTGTCGGGGCCTATGCCTTTATCGTCAGCTTTATTTTGCTGAAAATTATCAATGCCATCTCAGGCGGAATGCGGGTCAGCCACGAAAACGAGGTCATCGGGCTTGACCAGAGCGAGCACAGCGAAACAGCATACAACATGTAATGCGCCTTGAATTGGCAAAAAAACACTTCGAACCAAAGCCTCTTTGCGGTAAGATACACACGCTGGCGACTGTTCACCTGGATAGACGGCAACAGATAAATTTAAGAAGGAGCGGGGCGGCGACAGCGAAACAGGCTGACAACCGCCTTCACCCTCTTCGCCCGAAACGTTTCAAAATTGATGGCGTCGTAAAAAGTACCCAAAGGGCATAAATCCGCTCTACCGCGTTGTAGGTTTTTGGCTGGAACTCGACATACCGTATGTATAGTCGAGCCCCTATTATCGTCATACCCGCGCAGAGTAATTTTGCACATTAAAGGAGACCTTCATGAAAAAAATAGAGGCCATCATCAAGCCCTTCAAGCTTGATGATGTCAAAAATGCGTTGAATCAACTGGGCATAAAAGGCATGACCCTGACTGAAGTGAAAGGATATGGACGGCAGAAAGGCCATAAAGAGATTTACCGCGGAGCGGAATACGTGGTCGATTTTATCCCCAAGGTAAAAATCGAACTGATCGTCAAAGCCGAGCAGGTCAGCGAAATCGTTGAAGTGATCCGCAATGCGGCCCTCACCGGCAAAATCGGCGACGGCAAGATATTCGTTATGCCGGTGGAACAGGTCATCCGAGTCAGAACAGGAGAAACCGGAGAGGAAGCCATCTGAAATGAGGAACGGACTGCGCGCCAAGCGTGATGCCCTGGAGACGCTCTGGCGACAAGGGCTCAGCGGTCATGCCCTGCTTGAAAAACACACCAGCCTGATAGACGCCGCCCTGGAGGAATATTTCCGGCAAAGCGGCGCGGATGCCAGCCGCATGTGCCTCGTAGCCTTGGGAGGATATGGCAGGAAAGAACTCTTTCCTTTCTCGGACATTGACCTCATGCTCCTTTATCATCCGGACGCTGAATCCCAGCTGAACGAGGTGACCGAAGCGGTTTTCTATCCACTCTGGGATGCGGGCCTCGAAGTCGGGCACGGAGTGAGAACCCCAAAAACCTGCCTCGAAGAGGCCGGGAAAGATTTTTTTCTGCAGGTTTCGCTGCTGGACGCCAGGTATATTGCCGGCTCCCGGACCCTTTTCGATTCCCTGATGGAGGATTTCCAGAAAACATTCGTGCAAGGGCGGCGGAAAACCTTTCTGCAGGATATGCTTTTACATCGCCGCAAGCGGCATGAACGATTCGGCAATCACAGCTACCTCCTTGAACCGCACATCAAGGAGAGCCGCGGGGGCTTTCGGGATATACAGGCCATGCTCTGGTCCGCCCAGGTCCTTTTCACCCTGAAAAAGCCTCAGGATCTGGAAAGGGCCGGACTGATTTCAGCGGAAGAACTGCAGGCCTTTGACAAGGCCTTCAACACGCTGATCAAAACAAGAAACCGCCTCCATTACATCAGCGGCCGCAAAAACGACCAGCTCTTTTTCGAACACCAGGAACAAATGGCCAAGGCTTTCGGCTACAAAGACGAACAGGGCATGCTCGGTGTTGAGCGATTCATGCGCGACATCCACGAACAACTGCAAACAATTGCCGTCACCACGGATCTCTTTTTTGAACACGCCATAGAGGTGCTTGGTCTGGTCGAGCCGGGAAAACACGCGCAGGACAAAGAGCTGGAAAAAGGCATCACTCTCCGCCAGGGGCGTATTCATCTTACCGACAGCGGGTTGCTGACCAAACGCCCGTACCTGCTTATGCGGGTCTTTAGCCACGTATCACAGACAGCCTCTCCCCCGCATCACCGCACAAAAAAACTTATCAGCGTGCATCTGCGGCTCATCGATGACAAACTGACCCGCTCGAAAAGGATGAGCAAGGCCTTTCTGGATACCATCCAGGGGGCAAACCCTCTGCAGGCGCTTACCGACATGCTCGAATGCGGTTTGCTGGCCGCCTACATTCCGGAGTTTCATCACCTGAAATCCCTGGCGCAACATGACATTTATCATGTTTTCACGGTCGACCGCCACCTGCTGCAGACCGTCGAAGAAATGAGCCGACTCCGCCGCTCTGAACACGCGCTGTTCATCACTGTGCCCTCGCCATACATTCTTTTTCTTGCCGCCCTGCTGCACGATATCGGCAAAGGCCATGGAAAAAACCACGCGGAATACGGGGCCGAGCTGGCCGGGGAAATCGGCAAACGGCTCGGCATGCCGGATGCCGACATCCGCTGCCTGGCCTTCCTGGTCAGGGAACATCTTTTTTTAGCCGACATCGCCCAGCGCCGCGACCTGGAGGATGAAACCCTTATAGCCCGATGCGCCCGGCAGCTGAAAGATCCTGACCGGTTGACCATGCTTTACCTGTTGACGATTGCCGATGCCAAAGCCACGGGACCATCGGCCTGGTCGGACTGGAAAGCAGCCCTTCTCCTGGAACTTTACCTGAAAATAGTCAATATCCTTAGCCGCGACGATCTCACCCTGCCCGATCCCCGCGAGGAGATCACCTGGATGAAGGAGCAGGTAGTTGCCCTGCTTGGCGACAGCCCCGCCGTTCCGCTGAAAATTCTGCCCGACGACTATCTGCTTGGCAATAACCCTGAAGAGGTTGTTACCCATATTCATCTCCACGAGGTACTTAAGAGACAGGAAGTCATCGTCAAACCCAGCAAGGAAAAAGGCCACTGGTCGATTTTGATCATGGCCCAGGACAGACCGGGAATCCTCAGCAAAATCTGCGGCGTTATGGCCCTGCATAATCTGAAGGTCCTTGCCGCGCAGATCTACACCTGGGACGACGGCACGGTTGTTGATATCCTTCATGTTTCTTCAACACTGGATAATCAATTTGAAGACCAGAACTGGCAGGCCCTTGAAGATGACCTGGCCAAGGCGATTCACTTCAGAATCGGGCTGACCCATCGTCTGCACAAGAAACTCCTCGGCTCCGGCGGAACAGCTTCCGCGCAGATGGGCCAGCGCCTCCCGGCCAAGGTGGTTATCGACCCGGAGGCTTCCGACCGGTACACCGTCATTGAGGTTTACGCCCCGAACAGGGCAGGCCTTCTTTACGACATTACCCGCACCCTGTCCGACTTCGGCATCAATACCTTCCGCGCCAAAATCGGCACCAAAGGCGATCAGGTGGTGGATGTTTTTTATGTGCTGGACTTCCAAGGTGAAAAAATTGAAGACCCGGCCTTTAAAAATGAGATCAAAAGCGGGCTGCTCCATGCCGCTGCTTGAGGTGCTACCAAAACCAGCACGTTTTTGTTTCATTTATTACAATTTTGTTACAAATAAAAAAACTTGCCTCGCGCGCCAGAATATGGGAAATAGATAGACTAATTTGTCTGCTTACAATGCCAATGATTTGCCTTTGCCAGCATGACAAAATACGGCGCAGCATGAAATTTGGCGTATATTTTGCTTCTTAACAGACAAACATATTGAACAGGTTGATATCTTGACCTGGAACAAGCACGAAACCCTGAAGATTTTCTTCAACAGCAACTATTCCTCAGTAATCATTAGGCAAGGAGAAGACAGAAATGTGTACCGAATGTAACTACGGATGCGATTACTCCGATCTGACCAACGTGAACGTGCCGGAACTCTTTGGTTCCAATGTTTTCAGCGACAAGCTCATGAAGGAAAGACTACCAAAGGAGACATACAAAGCTCTGAAGGAAACCATCGACAAGGGAGCGGCACTGAGAGGGGAGACCGCGGCTGTAGTCGCCAATGCCATGAAGGATTGGGCCATTGAAAAAGGCGCCACCCACTATACCCACTGGTTCCAGCCGCTTACCGGATCCACCGCGGAAAAACACGATTCCTTCATTGCCCCGACCGCGGACGGCAGCGTCATCATGGAATTCTCCGGCAAACAGCTCATCCAGGGCGAACCTGACGCCTCATCCTTCCCGAGCGGCGGACTGCGCGCCACCTTCGAAGCCCGGGGGTATACCGCCTGGGACTGCACTTCTCCAGCCTTTTTGAAGGAAGACGCGGCCGGCAATGTCACACTGTGCATCCCCACCGCTTTCTGTTCATACAAAGGAGAGGCACTGGACAAAAAGACCCCTCTGCTCAGGTCCATGTCCGCTGTTTCCACTCAGGCCCTGAGAGTCCTGCGGGCGCTTGGCAACACAACCGCCACCAGAGTAACTTCAACAGTTGGGGCGGAGCAGGAATATTTTCTGGTGGAAAAGGAGTATTTCCTGAACCGTCTCGACCTCCTCACCTGCGGCAGGACACTTTTCGGCGCCCCGGCGCCCAAGGGCCAGGAATTGGAGGATCAGTACTTCGGAGCCATCAAGGATCGCGTGTCCGCTTTCATGAAGGATCTCGATATTGAGCTCTGGAAGATGGGCATCACCTCCAAAACCAAACATAACGAGGTTGCTCCGGCCCAGTTTGAGATGGCGCCTGTTTTCGCCACCACCAACATCGCAGCCGATCACAATCAACTCGTCATGGAGACCATGCAGAAGGTGGCCCTCCGCCACGGCATGGTCTGCCTGCTGCACGAAAAGCCCTATGCAGGGGTTAACGGTTCGGGCAAGCATAACAACTGGTCCTTGAGCACTGACGATGGCATTAATATGCTTGAGCCGGGCAACACCCCGGAAGACAATGCCCAGTTCCTGGTTTTCCTTTGCGCCCTGCTCAAGGCCGTTGATACCCATGCCGATATCATGCGCGGCACCTGCGGAAGTTCGGGCAATGATCATCGCCTTGGCGCCAACGAGGCCCCTCCCGCCATTATCTCCGTCTTCCTCGGCGAGGAACTGACCAATGTTCTCACCGGCCTGGCCAAAGGCGAGAAGATCTGTTCGCAAGGGGGTTGCCAGTTCATCAAAATCGGCGTTGACACCCTGCCTGAGCTGCCCAAGGACAACACCGACCGCAACCGCACGTCACCGTTTGCCTTCACGGGCAACAAATTCGAATTTCGCATGGTCGGTTCATCCCAGTCCATCTCCGGCCCCAATGTGGCGCTGAATACCATCGCCGCCGAGGCGCTGGACGAGATCGCCACCCGCCTGGAAAAGGCAAAAAACGTCAACACCGAAATCCTGAGCATCATCAAGGATACGGTAAAAAACCATGCCCGCGTCATTTTCAACGGCAACAACTACAGCCAGGAATGGGAAAAGGAGGCCGAGAAACGGGGCTTGCCCAACACCAAGACAACCGTGGACGCCCTGAAATCCTTTGTTACCCCCAAGGCTATCAAGCTGTTCGCCAAATACAATGTGCTCACCAAGGATGAGCTGCACTCCCGCTTCGATATTTATCTTGAACAGTTTTCAAAACATATCAATATCGAGGCGCAGACCGCCATGCAGATGGTTCGGCGGCAATATATCCCGGCCGCGATCCGCTACATTACCGAACTCGGCAATTCTATCGCCGTGGCGGGGAAAGCAGCCTCCGTGCAAAAAGAGCTGCTTGACAGCATTAATACCCTGCTTGTCTCCGCGGATAAAAAGCTCAAAAAACTTGCCGACGAGACCGCCAAGGCGCAAGCAATGGACAAGGTTGACAAACAGGCCGTCGCCTTCCGCGACAAGGTGCGGACAAGCCTGTTTGATCTGCGTTCGGACATTGATGCCATGGAGGTCCTCATGCCCAGCGATCTCTGGCCGGTTTCCGTTTACAGCGACATGCTGTTCAAACTCTAATTACAACAAGGAATTTTCCCGGAAAACGCAGGGGGCCCGACCGGGTCCCCTTGCTTTCTCCGGGACATTTTATTCCCTGCTGGATTTCTAAAGCCCTGCATCTGCAAAAGAGTCACGGAAATTTCCCGGACGCTTTTGCAAAGACCGGGCTTTTTCCTTTTGGTAAGCCATGAATCCGCTCATCGCGCATGCTTTTTAATACCTTCCTTCATATCCCGGGCATCGGAGAGAAAACAGAGAAAACAATCTGGGATTCAGGCATTCACTATTGGGAACAATGGCGTGCGCCTTTTCCGGAAAGGCTGCCCCCAGCCAAAATAAAACACATCACCTTCTATCTCGAATACTTTCGCGCTCAAGGCAACAACTCCGCCCGGTTTTACGCCAATCTCCTGCCGACAAATCACCACTGGCGGCTTTTTCCCCATTTCCGTGACCGAACAGCCTTCCTCGACATTGAGACCAACGGGATGGCAGGCAAGGAGTGCGTCATTACCACCATAGCGCTTTACGACGGAAAAACAATACGTACCTATGTTCAGGGGCGCAACCTGGAAGATTTCCGCCGTGACGTTGACGACTATGAGGTCATTGTCACCTATAACGGCAAAAACTTTGATGTACCGGTTATTGAGTCCTGCCTCCACAAACGGCTGACGCAAACTCATATAGATCTGCGACACATCCTGGCCAGACTCGGCTATAAAGGCGGCCTGAAAGGATGCGAAAAGATGCTGGGAATAAACAGAATGGACCTAACGGGTGTTGACGGATTCGGGGCGGTGCTTCTCTGGCGCGAATTCACCCGCACGGGGAACAGCAACGTTCTGGAAACCCTGCTGGCCTACAACATCGCCGACACTGTTAACCTGGAGACCCTGCTGGTGCACGCCTATAACCTAAACATCGCCTCCACGCCCTTCAGTCTCAGCCACGCTATTGCCCTGCCGGAGGCGCCGGAACCGCCTTTTTACCCGGACAAAGAAATAATCAAAAAAATAAAAAACATGTTGCCGTGGGACTACAGATAAATGATGAGAGCCCCGCTCCTTTCTCTTTGGCCATTTTCCCAGGCGTATTTAGTAATCCGCCCCTCGGCCTTCAAGATTCCGGCCAGATGTTCCATGAGGTTCCGCAAGACAGGACCTCCTTGGGAATGAATACCCTTGCCGGTTATTATCCGCACTGTCATCAACCCCTTATTCCGGGCAGTTATCAGAAAATTAACAGCCTTACGCTCAGCTTCGGCAGCCGTTAATCCATGCAGATCAATTTGTTCCTGGGGGGCGAGATAAAGGGTTCTTCCAGAGCTTTTTCCCCTCTCTTCAGCCGCGATGGCCTGACTTTCGCTGTCAAAGAGGGTAAGATTAAACAGTTCCGCAAACGACCGCTGCTCCTTTTGCCCGTAATTTTCCGCGAAAGGAAAATCATCATCGGTTAACAGGGGAATCCCGCTTTTATCCCTGCTTATTTTTTTTTCATTTTTCCCCATATGCCCCCAGCATGTAAACATGGTCAATCCTTACACGTATGAGCCCTTTTTAAGCGACTGGAGAGAAAAACAAAAGAAAAACCGTAGCTGCTCAGGTGTTTAGGCCGCAGGCTGAAGGACAGGGAGGGAGCTACAAAACGATCCGATCGATAGGTCCCTGATAAATCACCGGGGTTATCCCGCGGCTGGTCACTGCCCTTTCCGCCTCTTTACAGATTCCCGCCATATATACTTTCTGGCAGTCCTGGATGATATCCGCAATCCAATCGCACATCTCCCTGTCAAAATAATCACCGACCAGCGGTTCCGAGATTCTTTCCCCAACAAGCCGCAAACCATCTTTTTTCTGCTCGTAGATCAAAAACCGCTTTGATTTGCCAAAACGGCCATTCACCTCTATTCTATCACTCGACACGACAGCTATACGCATATCTCCTCCTCATCAACGAATTATTTCGGCAATGAACTTTGCCGAGGACAACGTCGTATTCGTCAGGTACAAGTTATATGCCACCTGCCGGCTTTTTTTCGCGCCAATATAACACGCTGTTTTCTCGGTAAAAGTTGTTTACCCTGATTTTCCCCCCTGAAATCCTGGTCATTTTTTTTACTGCACTTGTGCTGCATAATTCAATTTTTTGAACATTTCAGCTTGACCCTCTCTCGTATTAATAATAATCTTTGCAAGGGCCATGAGGCATGCGAAAGCTGTTTTGCATGGAGGCCCAACAGACTAAAATAAGCGAATAGAGGTAACCCCTGTGACAAACAATACAAATACTCCCGAAGGTTATATAAAAAAAGAAACCATGTGGTTTGTTGCCCTGGTGGCATTGGCCTTTGGGTTCCTGTCAGGAATTGTTTTCAGCGTTTACAAATCCGGAACACCCACCTCCGCTCCTGTCAGCCAACAGTCGGCGCAACAGCAAAGTCAGCCGCAAATTCCGGATGCGGAGATCACCAAGACCATTCTTGCCCTGGAAAAGGAAGTGCTGGCTAACCCGGGCAACATTGAGGCGTGGACGCAACTGGGCAACTATTACTTTGACAGCGAACAGTTTAGCAAGGCCATAGAGGCCTACAACAAATCTCTCGCCTTAAATCCCAATGATGCCAATGTGTTGACGGACCTGGGGGTCATGTACCGGCTTAACGGCAACCCTGCCCAGGCGATTGCCTCTTTTGACAAAGCGATTACCCTAAACCCGGACCATACAACAGCCAGGTTTAATCGTGGCATTGTTCTTTTTTATGACTTGAAAGATCGCGAGGCAGCCATGGCAACCTGGGAAGAACTGGTCAAACTGCACCCTGATGCCAAGGCTCCGAACGGGCAGCTGGTATCCGAAATCATTACCTCAATCAAGACACAATAAATCGCTGGCCTCTTCAGACAAAACGGCGATCAGTGCATCTCTTGCCGCCCTGATCGCCCTATCTTCATCGCACTCCCGGGCCATTTATATCCAATCCGGCATATTAGACATCCGCCTGCACAGGTTGAATTTTTACCACCAACCTGTTAATGATAAATATGGGAGAAATTCAGCGGCGAATATGTCTTTCTGAACACCTTTATTTGTGGGGGGAAGAATGTTGTTTTAATGCCCTGGAATGCTGTCCCGCATGGTTTCCGCATATTTTATAACCCGGCTAGGGCACAAAACCTGTGAAACGTTTTCTTAACTATCCTCTTTCCACTTTTTTTGTTCTGGTCGCAGTCATGCTTACCGGGGCTGTTTTTCTGATGTCCACCCACGCCTATTTTCATCACCTTGAAGCGGAACTTGGCAAAAAAGCGGCAAACGAAAGGTCAAGACATCTCATTGGCGAACAGATCGTCAACAGCCTTCAACAAATCAAATCCCGCTTTTACCAAATGCTCCCTGAAGCGCATCAGGGAAATCGAAAGACAATCCACGGGCTTATTGGCAAAGATCTTGCCGAAATACGAACAGGGGTGCAGGTCATCGAGAATGGAGGTTTTTTTCACAAAAAACTTCCGCGCTCCTCTGCTGAAAAAGAGGAGCTGCAACTGGAAATCACCTATACCCGGACCGGCAGCAGTCAACCTGCGTTGAATACCCAGGCCATCAACTCTCTTCTTCCGGAAATTGAGGAAAAATTTGCAACACTTGAAAATTTGCTGCTCAGGAGGGACGAATTAGTGCAGCAGGCTGCCCAGGGAAAAGGAAACCTGATGCAGATCAGAGAGGAACTTTTTCACTTTATAAAAAACACGGAACCCCTTTTCGGCAAAATGAGCGAAGAAGGAAACGGCATTTGTCTTGCGGGCACGAAACGTCTTGAAGAAATAGAGAAGGAAGGGCAAACTCTCATAAAAAAATACCAGCTGGCTGAGTTCTCAATTATTATTGTGATTTTAGCTATAACGTTTTCGTTGTGCTTCGCGCTGGCCCGGAAGATTCTGGCCATTAACGCCCAGTTGCAAAATGAAATACTTGAAAAAAAACGCGCTGAAGAATCAATCAGCCGCGCCAAGCAGGAATGGGAACGAACCTTTGATGCGGTTCCGGACCCCATTGTCCTGCTCGACAGCGCACACCGCATTATCCGACTCAACAAAGCCATGGCATCCCTGGTCGGTAAACCAGTGGAACAGTGTATCGGCTTAAAATGCTATAAAGTGATGCACGAGACAGAGAGTCCACCGTCCTATTGCCCCCATACCCTGCTCCTGAACGACCAGCGCGAGCATAAAACCGTTCAATTTCTCGATCTTTTCGGGGTTTTTTTTGAGGTTTCCGTTTCTCCGCTTTTTGACCAATCAGGGAAACTTGTCGGTTCTGTCCACATAGCCCGTGACATTACCGACCAGAAACAGGCTGAAAATTCATTGCAAAAAGCAAATGAGGAGCTGGAACAAAAGGTTGAGCAGAGAACTATCGTGCTGAAAAGGTTTATTGACGAATTACAGCATGAAATATCAAACCGGATCAAAGCTGAAGAGGCCCTTTTTCAAACCCAGCATCAGCTTCTTCATGCCGAAAAACTCAGTGCCATAGGCAAACTGACCGCTTCTATTGCCCACGAATTCAACAACCCTCTTTTTGCCATCGCCAATATTCTCCTGGGCGTCCAACAGCAGGAATCATTTTCCGAACAGAATATGCGCATGCTCGAACTCGCCATCCAGGAATGCGACAGGATGAAAAATCTCATCCAGAATCTGCGGGACTTCAACCGGCCAACCAGCGGCGCTTTGGTTCATACCAATATCCATCAGACCATCGACAACATTCTTCTTCTGTGCAAAAAAGAGTTCAATGACAGAAAAATCACCGTTGAGAAGGATTTTGCCGAACACATGCCTGATGTCCTGGTGGTAAAGGATCAAATCTGTCAGGTGTTGCTGAACCTCTTGACCAACGCCAGGGATGCCTGTGGCAAGGGAGGGCATGTAAAAATCAAGACCGAACTGCATGGCAAGAATATCGCCATCATCGTCCAGGATAGCGGACTCGGCATAGAGCCCGAAAATATGCACAAAATTTTTAAACCTTTCTTCACGACCAAACAGGAATTGTCAGGAACGGGATTAGGACTTGCGGTTTCTCTCGGCATCATCGAGAAACATGGGGGAACGATTTCCGTTGGTTCCCAGCCAAAAGTGGGAAGCATCTTTACCGTCACCCTGCCGATCATGCCGGAAGATATTCAGCCTTACCCGGCTCACCAGCAGATGTTGATATAGACCTTCTTTATCAGTCACGCGAACTCTTTTCGCAAACGCCCTCCGCCATTTTTTCCGAAGACAGCCCTGCCGTTCTGGTAGGATCAGTTAAACGGACAAGCGGCATTTTGGGAAGCTGACGCTCCTTCCGCTTATTTTTTCTCCTGGGCGGAACGAGTCCAGATTCCGTCAATATGCTGTAAGGAGGCCTGCAAATCATGGCTGCTGTATACTTCCAGGGTTACCACCCCATGGAAATCACCCGCGCGAAAAAGCTCACCAAGCCTTGCGGTGAGAGGCCCCTGTTCCATGCCCAGGGGTTGGTGGTCCCGGCCCTCTTTCACGCCGTGGTAATGAATATGGGTTGTCCCGGGGATATCGTTTAAGACCTGCTCCACATCGTCGTTGAATCTCACTGCATGGCCGATGTCCAGGCAAAGATCAAAGCCATGCTGTAAAATCAGGGAGCGCACATGATGGAAAGGATAATCTATATTTTCAATTGCCACTCTGCCGCTTTCCTGGCCAATATTTTTTTTGAGCGCGTCAAGGAAATGAGCTATGTTCTCCAGCCATGCCGGTAAAATAAGGCCCTGCGGCCAGGCAAGATGCAGATCATAACGCAGAGGCTCAATAGGGGAAAGCACGTCCATGAAATGGACAATTTCAGCGACAGCCCTTTGTCTATCAACTTCAGAACCGCTCCCCGGCTGGATGTCCGTGGGCAGATGCACGGTGTAACTGAGATTATGGCATGCCGCCACCTCCCGTAACCAGCTGACATCGACCTGTTGAGGCATCCTGCTTTGACCAGCGGATTCAAAAAAAAGAAGCTGAACATCATCTACCTTATCGGCAAGATAGCGGACATTTTCCTCTATGTCGGCGGGAATGACAAAGGAGGTGGCCCCGATCCTCCACGGGCATCGTCCCTTAATACTCGCCATGCTCCGCGCTGCCTGCCAGGGAAACCATTGTCCCAACCTTATCCTGCCACGATAAAGAAATGGCGATTGAGTTGAATTGCCCTGCCGTTACCATTGCCGCCACCGTTTCGTAGGCAAGGGCAGGATCGTTATTCGTTTCGCTGATATGAGCCAAGACAACATGCTGCAAACCGGCATGCAGAAGTTCAGAGATAAAACGGGCCGCATCCTCATTGGCCAGATGACCGTGCCTGGAACGCACCCGCTGCTTCAAGTGCGGAGGGTAGGGTCCGTTTTTCAACATAAGAGGATCGTGGTTGCATTCAATGATCAAACCATGGCAGCCTGTCAGACGGTGCTGAATAAGGCGGGAGACCATGCCGGTATCGGTGCAGTAACCCAGGGAGCTTGAGCCGTTTTCAATGACAAAGCCTACCGGATCAACGCAATCATGCGAAACCGCAAAGGGATGAATGAGGAAATCATGCAGATTGAAACTTGATCCGGTCAGAAACTCATGGAGAGCAGGGACCAGGCCGAATGTTTTTGCCGAGGCGGCGATGGTGCCCTTGTTGGCATGAATGGGCAGGTTGTATTTGCGGGCCAGAACAGCAGCCCCCTTTATATGATCGGCATGGGCATGGGTGAGCAGGATGGCATCCAGCGACCCGGGTTCCACCCCGATTGAGGCAAGCCTTCTCTCAATTTCCACCCCGGAAAAGCCGTTGTCTATCAACAGCGCCCTGCCACCCGCCGTTACATAGGTGGCATTACCTTTACTGCCGCTGCCGAGAACGCAAAACCGCATGTATTTTCTCTTCTTGTAAACACTGCCCGGTTGTTAAGGCAAAAACCGCGACCAGCATGTTAACATATCATTTTTTGCGGGCGGCAAAAAACATCCGGTTTGCGTCAGATGCCGGTATGGCCAAACCCGCCATCGCCTCTGCCAGTTGCCGTCAAATCTCTCACAACCATGACCTGGGCTCGGCGGACCGGAGCCAGAATCATTTGGGCGATACGGTCCCCCCGGTTTATAATGAAGGATTTACGGCCCAGATTGATCAAGCCTATTTTCACCTCTCCACGGTAATCCGCATCGATGGTGCCGGGACTGTTCACCACCGTGATGCCATGTTTGATGGCCAGGCCGCTGCGCGGGCGAACCTGCAGCTCGAAACCCGGTGGAATGGCCACGGCAAAACCGGTTGGTATCAGGCAGATATCTCCCGGCGCAAGCACGAGAGGCTCGGTAAGGGCGCTGGCTACATCCATGCCGGCCGCCAGGTCCGAGTGATATGTGGGTAAAGGCAAATCCGCGTTTTGTTCCGGATCAAGCCACCGCAGGGCAAGGGTGATTTCTTTTTGATTCATGGCGGGGTCCGCGGATTTTTTTCTCTAAACATGATGGCGTCGTAAAAAATACCCTGAAGGGCATAAATCCGATCTACTGCGTTGTAGCGTATTTTTGTTCGTTCGGCATACCACATGTATAGCCTCACTCTCAAAAATACACTACGCCTTGTATATCGAATTTTGTTACTTAGCCATCCGGGCTTTGTCGCCGACTTTTTACGAGTTCATCATTTTATAACGGCCCCTAATTGGCAAAGGCGCCGAATTTAATCGTCGTCAGACATTCCCGCACGGAGCTGTAATCGGCCGGATCTTTCCAACCGAGATTTTCCCCGGCCTTGGCCTCGGGAGAACCGGGGGCGATTCCCTTCAACGCCTCGGTCATCTTTGCGGCCGTGGCGGCAGGGGTCTTGGCCAGGGCGGCCATGGGCCATTCAGGGTAGAGGATGGTGCTGTGCACGTAAGGGAAATCGTCCTTGACCTGGTTGATGATGCGGAAATCGGACATCTTGATCTTGCCCTCGTTCTGCATGCGTTCCATGATGTCGGTACGGACGGAGCCCGCATCGGCCGACCCGTTTAATACCGCCAGCACCACGTTGTCATGCTTTTTCCCCTCCAGAAAAGCCCCCAGATCCTTCTGCGGGTCTATCCCGGCTTCGA